>NZ_JBTMWX010000004.1:0-235412 GCF_054489245.1 Homoserinimonas sp. A520
GCGCACGTTGGCCGGCCACCTGCCCGCGATCGACGGGGAAGTGATCCTGGACGGAATGCCGCTTCGCTCGGGCCGCGCCGATCTCGCGGCGCGCGCTGGCCTGTCACTCCTGCCCGACGATAGGGGCGTTTTCCCGCGCCTGACGGTCGCGGAGAACCTCGCCCTGGCGCGCCGTCGCGGCCACGAGCCGCCGGTGGATGTCACCGCACTGTTTCCCGTGATCCGGGAACGCATGAACGTCAACGCCGGTGACCTTTCCGGAGGGCAGAAGCAGCAGGTCGGACTCGCGCGCGCGATCCTGGCGGGCGAGAAGGCGATCCTCGTCGACGAATTCTCACAAGGCCTGCAGCCCTCGCTCGTTCGCGACGTGCTGGCGGCGTTCCGCGAAATCGCCGGCGCCGGAGCTGTCATCGTCCTGGTGGACCAATCGCCGCAGCCGCTCGTGGAATTCGCCACACGCGTCCTGGCCATGGAGAAGGGCGCGATCGTGCTCGACTCGCCGGCCGCCGACGTACGCGAAGATCCCCAGCGACTGCTCGACTTCCTCGTCGTCTGACGACGCGGCGCCTGCCCGCGACGATCAGCTGCGCCAGTTCAATGTTCGAGGTAGGTCGTCGCGGTGTCGAGCACCCAGGTCACGGATTGATGGCGCTCAGCTTTCACAATCCGCGTAATTCGGCGGATTTTGCCGATGCATGCCGGAGAGCAAGATGCTCGAGGTCGGCTTCGAATCCCTTAGGGGCACCAAACGAATTCCGCGGGCGGTCCGACTCGGTCCGCCAGTGCTGATGACGTCGGCGCATTCCGCGTCGGCCATGAGTCTGAGCACTCGCTGCTATCGTCAGGGCGTGCCAGACATGACTCCCGGCAACGCTGCCGTAGACCTCACTGCAATGCTTGTCTCGATCGACTCGGTCAGCCCGAGTCTGGTCCCGGAAGCCGCCGGCGAGGGGCGGATCGCCTCACACCTCGCATTCCGACTGGAATCTGCGGGCTTCGCGGTCCTGCTGGTTCCGGCCCCGTCGGACCCGCGCAGAGTCAGCCTGATCGCCGAGCGCACCGGTTCCCGCCCGGGCGCACCGTCGTGCTGAACGGCCACCTCGACACCGTCGGTGTGGAGTGGATGCTGACCCCGTTCACGCCGCACATCGAGCCGGGCCGACTCTACGGTCGGGGGACGAGCGACAGGAAGGGGGGTGTGGCCGGTTTGGTGGTGGCCCGCGGAGCAGCTCGCCGCAGCCGACGCGCCCGGCACCGTCATCGTTGCGCTCGTAGCAGACGAGGAGGACGCCAGTGTCGGGGCTGAGGCGGTCCTCCGGGAGCTCGCCGAACGCGAGATGGATCTCTGCCTCATCGCCGAGCCCACGTGGCTCCACATCGCGGCGGCCCACCGGGGCCACGCTGGTCGATGTCGCCTTCCGGGGCACAGCGGCCCACTCGTGGCAGCCGGATGAGGGTGTCGACACGATCCGCGCACTTGGTCAACTGCTCGCTGCGGTCGCCGACGCTGACGACGCGATACGACACCGGCCAGGGCATCCGCTTCTCCCATACGGCTCGCTGATGGCGACAGTCGTGCGTGCGGGCAGCGCCCCGTTCACCGTCGCGGCGACAGCGAACAGCGTGGTCGAGCGCCGGATTCTGCCAGGCGAGTCCCCGGCGCACGCGCTCGATGAGGTGCAGGCGCTCGTCGATCCGATCACGGCGGCGACACGGGGCTCGAGTCGGAGGTTCGGCTCGCACATTCACGAGATGCGTGGCAGGCGGATGCCTCGGGCTCGGCTGCGGAGTTCACCAACTTGCTCACCGACGCGCTGCAATCCGCCGGCGCATCCTCGCCAGCCGCGACTGGTGCGCCGTACTGAATGGAGTCGGCGCTCTGGCAGGCGGCAGGCGTGCCGACCGTGGTCTGCGGCCCAGCCGGTGGCGGGCTGCATGTGGTGGACGAGTGGGTGGAGGTTGCTCAACTCTAGCGGTTCGCCGTCGCGGTCACGGATGCGGTTGGACGATTCCTGGCGGCCGGACCGGAGCGCCACTAGCGGGAAGATCGTCCCAGCCGTGGCGCGACCGTCCCTCGCGCGCTCAGGACGGAAACGCGAGAGTGCGCAACAGCGCCGCCAGCTGCTCGCGGTCAGCCGCGGTCAGTTCGCGGTGCAGGCCTCGTTCTGCTTCGCGGGCGGAAACCTTCGCGCGCCGGTAGAGGGCCAGCCCGTCCTCGGTGGCGACGACGACGTTGGCCCGGCGGTCTCCCGGGTCGGGTTCGCGACGTACCAGGCCGCGCGCTTGCAGTGCGTCCACCAGGGAAACGACCTGACTCGGGTCAAGCCGGAGGTACTCTGCCAGCTCCCGTTGGGATGGGCGTGAGTCTTCGCTGACCAGCGCCAGCACCGCATAGGACCGCGCGCGCAGGCCATGTTCAGCGAGCGCGGCGTTGCCCGCCGCCAGGGAGAGGGCGTTCGCGCGGGCGAGCAGAAAACTGACGTCGTCGGCGAGGGCGGACTCCGTCACTTCGGGTGCGCCATCGATTGGCGATCCGCTTGTCTGCTTGGGCATGCCGCTGAGCCTAGCAAATGATAGTAATGTCAATAATTGACGTTTTCAACGATAACGGCTTCAATGGACCAGAACGACCCGTGAGCCCGCAACAAAGGAGTCCCATGACCACCACTGCCACGCCCCTGGACGGCAAAGTCGCCATCGTCACTGGATCGGGTCGCGGGCTCGGTCTGGCCTACGCCCAGGAGCTCGCCCGGCAGGGGGCATCCGTCGTCATCAACGATGTGGATGCCGGGACCGCCGCTGAAGCTGTCGCGACCATTGAGTCCGCCGGGGGTAAAGCCGTCGCCGTGGTCGCTCCGGTCGGCTCGACCGAGACCGCCAAGCAGCTGGTCGCTACCGCCGTGGACACCTACGGCCGCCTCGACATCCTCGTCACCAACGCCGGCGTGCTGCGCGACACGGTGCTGTGGAAGATGAGCGACGACGACTTCGACACCGTCATCAACGTGCACCTGCGCGGCACGTTCACCTGCGTGCGCGAAGCCGCAACGCACATGCGCGAAAACAGCGTCGCCGGTCGGATCATCTGCATCGGCTCACCCACCGGGCAGCGCGGCAACTTCGGCCAGACCAACTACGCAGCGGCAAAGGCCGGCATCGTCGGGATGGTGCGCACCTGGGCCCTCGAACTCAAGCGGGCCGGAATCACCGCCAACACCGTGATCCCCGTCGCCGCGACCGCGATGACCGCGACCGTGCCCTACTTCGCCGCGGCGGTCGAGGCCGACGCCCAGAACGAGCCCATGCCGGCCTTCTTCCGTCACGACCTCGGATTCGGCACCTCCGGCGATGTCGCGGGGCTCGTCGCGTACCTCGCATCGGATGCCGCGGCAGACGTCACCGGCC
This sequence comes from Homoserinimonas sp. A520, assembly GCF_054489245.1. Classification (NCBI taxonomy): domain Bacteria; kingdom Bacillati; phylum Actinomycetota; class Actinomycetes; order Micrococcales; family Microbacteriaceae; genus Homoserinimonas; species Homoserinimonas sp. A520. The sequence continues at coordinate 3,406 of NZ_JBTMWX010000004.1, forward strand.
AGGCGATCGGCGTCGGCGGCGACCGCATCCAACTCTGGTCACACCCCGAGCCTGTTGTCACCGCCTACCGTGACGGCGGTTGGACTTACGAGGCGCTGGCCGACGAGTTCCCGAACAGCATCGGCTCGAATCAGCAGTCGGTCGGAGAGACATTCCCCCCGCTGCCCGAAGCGCTCCAGCGACCTGCACCGTCCGCCTGACCCGCAGTGCAACGCGCCCGCTATCCCCGGAGGCTCCGATGATCCGCTACGAACCCGCGATCAACGTCGACGCGTTGACCACCATCGACATGCACGTGCACATCGAGATGGACGAGCACGGTCATTCGTCCCTGCCAGCCGAACTCGTCGCGGCGGCATCGAATTACTTCAGCGCTGACGCCCCGCGCCCGGACCTGGACAGCGTCGCCGCCTACTACCGCGAGCGCTCGATGGCGGCAGTCGTGTTCACGGTGGACGCGACCACGCGGCTCGGGCACCCAGCAATCTCCAGCGCGGAGATCGCCCAGGGCGCCGCGCGCAACAACGACGTGCTGATCCCCTTCGGCTCCGTCGACCCGCTCGGCAGTGCGGCGGTCGACCAGGCACGACGACTGGTCGAAGACCACGGGGTGCGCGGGTTCAAATTCCACCCCACCGTGCAGGGGTTCGACCCCAGCGACGAGACCTATTACCCGCTGTACTCGGCGATCCAGGACCTCGGCGCCGTCACCCTGTTCCACACCGGCCAGACCGGCATCGGCGCGGGAATGCGCGGAGGCTACGGATTCAGGCTGGGGCTATCCAACCCCATCCTGCTCGACCCGGTCGCCGCCGATTTCCCGGACCTGCAAATCATCATGGCTCACCCCTCAGTACCGTGGCAGGACGAAGCCCTCTCGGTGGCGACCCACAAGCACAACACGTGGATCGACCTTTCCGGCTGGAGCCCCAAGTACTTTCCGGCGGAGCTCGTACGGTACGCGAACTCGGTGCTGAAGCACCGCGTGCTGTTCGGGTCGGACTTCCCGCTCCTGACTCCCGACCGCTGGCTCGCCGACGTCAAGACGACGGCACTCAAGCCCGAGGTGATGCCCGGAATCCTGCGCGACAACGCAGCTCGCCTTCTCGGACTGTCGGGATAGCGCCGTGCAACTGCCCAGCGACCCGTACGGCTTCACCCGGCATCTGAGCCCGGCAGCGCAGGGTGTACTCGCCCGCCTCGACGAAACCCTCGCCTGCGACATCCGCCCGGTTCTCGCCGACGCCTGGGAACGCGCAGAACTGCCGGATGCGTTCGGCGATGCGCTCATCCCGCTCGACCTCATGGACCCGCCAGAACTGCGCGGCACCCCCGAGGCGGGGACCACGCTGTTCGGCGGGTTCCGCAACTTCGTCCTGGCGCGCACCGACGCATCACTGGCGACCTGGTACAACGCGCAGTCCGGGCTCTTCCGCACCACCGTCTCGGTGGGAGGCTCCGCCGAGCAGGCGGCGCGACTGGATCCGCTCATCCGCACCTTCGCACTGAAGGGAACGTTCGCGCTGACCGAGCCCGACCACGGCAGCGACATCGCCGGCGGGCTGGCCACCACAGCCCGACGCGACGGCGACACCTGGACCCTCGACGGCGTGAAGCGCTGGATCGGCGGCGCCTTCGAGGCCGACGTCATCGCAGTCTTCGCGCGGGATGTCGCCGATGGGCAGATCAAGGGCTTCCTCGTTCCCCGCGATGCTACCGGCCTCACGCTCGAGAAGATCCAGAACAAGATCTCGCTGCGCATCATGCAGAACGCCACCATCACCCTCGACGGCGTGCAGGTCACCGAAGCCGACCGCCTCCAGAACATCAATTCATTCCGCGACGTCGGGCAGCTGCTACGCCGCATGCGCTCCGACGTCGCCTGGATCGCCACCGGCATCCAGGCGGGAGCCTTCGAGGCGGCCCTCGAGTACGTCAACCGGCGCGAGCAGTTCGGCCGACCGCTCGGAGGGTTCCAACTCGTGCAGGAGAAGCTGGCACGGATGCTCGGGAACGTGACCGCGTCGCTCGGGATGGTCGTGCAGCTCTCGACCCAGCAGGATGCCGGTCACTACCGCGACGAGGACTCCTCGCTGGCGAAGATGTGGACCGCGCTGCAAGCGCGAGAGACCGTCGCCCTGGCCCGCGAGGTCGTCGGCGGCAACGGCATCGTTCTCGACGAACACGTTGGCCGTTTCTTCGCCGACGCCGAAGCGGTGTACTCCTACGAGGGCACCCACGAAATCAACGCACTCATCGTCGGACGAGCCCTCACCGGCCGATCCGCGTTCGCGTGAACCGCCATCCGCATTCCCCCACGAAAGGCAGCACCCATGACAACCATCGTCGCCTACGCCGACGCCGCAGCTCTCGCCGGCACCGACCTCGGCTGGTCGGACTGGCTTGAGGTCACCCAGGACCGAATCCACAAGTTCGCCGACGCCACCGACGACCAGCAATGGATTCACGTCGACCCCGAGCGCGCCGTGGACGGCCCGTTCGGCGCCCCGATCGCGCACGGCTTCCTGACACTGTCACTCACGGTGAAGTTCTGGTCCGAGCTGTTCGATGTGGACGTCAGCACCAAGGTCAACTACGGGCTCGACAAAGTGAGGTTCATCACTCCCGTGAAGGTCGGTTCGAAGGTGCGGATGAACGCCGTAATCGCCGAGGTCGCCGAGATCACCGGAGGACTCCAGTTCGCCGTCGACCAGACCATTGAGATTGAGGGCGGCACCAAGCCCGCCGTCGTCGCCCGAGGCATCTACCGCTTCTACGCCTGACCCCTACCTTCCCGGGTCGGCGCGTCAGCGTGTCGACCCGGGAAGGCCTCGATGGAGAGGAACCTCGCAAGGATGCACAATCACGGAATCGGCGCCTGGCTGGCGAAGCGCCGCCTCAAGAGCCCAGACAAGGTCGCGTTGATCTTCGACGACCAGACGTTCACGTACCGCAAATTGGCGGACGAGGCTGATCGGATATCCGTGCTGCTCGCACAGCGCGGCATCGGCAAGGGCGATGTCGTCGCCTACCTGGGGGAGAACAGCCCGGAGTTTCTCGAGGTGCTCTTCGGAACGGTGCAGCTGGGCGCGGTCTTCGTGCCCATCAACACCCGCCTGGCGGCACCCGAGATCGCATACCTGCTCACCGATTCCGGAGCCCGTGTGCTCATCCACGACCCGGAGTTCGCCGAGCGCATCCTGCCAGGCGTGCAGGATGCCCGTATCGATCACGTTGTTCAGACGGGTGACGGTACCGCTGAGGCGCCTGGGCTGGCCCGGCTCACCCTCACGACCGCGACCGGGCACACCGACGCCGACGTCGCGCTGGAAGATCCCGCTGCGATCATCTACACCTCGGGCACCACCGGAAAGCCCAAGGGCGCCGTGCTCACCCACCAGAATCTCACCTGGGTCGCGCTCAATTGCCTCGTCGACTACGACGTCGTCTCGACGGATGTCGCACTCATGATCTCGCCGCTGTTCCATGTTGCATCGCTTGGCATGGGTGCACTCCCAGTCATTCTGAAGGGGGGGACGATCGTGCTGGAGAAGGGCTTCGAGGCGGGGCGAGCCCTCGCCCAGGTCCAGCGCCATCGGGTGACGATGCTCTCGGGCGTGCCGACGACCTATCAGCTGATGGCCGACCATCCGGACTGGGGTGCGACCGATCTGTCGACATTGGCGAAACTCACGTGCGGTGGATCTGCGGTGCCCACCCGGATTCTCAATTCGTTCGAGGAGCGCGGGCTGTCGTTCTCCCAGGGCTACGGCATGACAGAAACCTCTCCGGGCGCGACATCACTGTCCCCGAGGATGACGCGCATGAAGCAGGGCAGCGTCGGTCTCCCACACTTCTTCACCGAGGTGCGTATCGCCGACGAACACGGTGCGATGGTGCCTCGCGGCACGATCGGCGAGATCGAGATTGCGGGTCCCAACGTGTTCCCGGGTTACCACAGCAAACCGGATGCCACTGCAGAGGCCTTCACCGCCGATGGCTGGTTCCGTTCCGGTGACCTGGGGCACCTCGACCCGGATGGCTATCTGTTCATCTCCGACCGCTTGAAGGACATGATCATCTCCGGCGGCGAGAACATCTACCCCGCTGAGATCGAGAACCTGATCAACGATATTGACGGTGTCACCGGTGTCGCAGTGATTGCCGTCGCCGACGATCAGTGGGGCGAAGTACCGTGGGCGGTGCTGACCGTGCGGGACGGGGCATCCGTCACCTACGAACAGTTTCGAGCCCACCTGGACGGCCGTCTCGCTCGGTACAAGATCCCGAAGAACATGGTCGTTGTCGACGAACTGCCGCGCACGGCGACCGGGAAGGTACGCAAGGCCGACCTGCGAGCGAGGTTCAGCGGCGGCTAGCCTTCCGGGACGGACAGTCGAATTCGTGCCCTGACGTCGCGCTCATGAACCCCGCGATCTCCGGTCCGAGCGAGTCCTCCTGGGACCCGATTGCCATCACCGGAGAAAGGTGATTGTGCCCGCGGAGGTGGATCATCGCCGGATAGTCCCCTCTGCTGATGGCGAATTCCTGCACGAGCAGTGCCGCTTGCCGCTGGAAGTCGCGAACGTCGAACTCGGACACCGAGAAGGGCAGGGGCACGTCGGAGGCGGCGAGACCCGACAACGTCGATGTCGCCGGGTATGCGGTCTCGTCGTCACCGAAGTATGCGGTGTGGAAGGAGTTCGCAGCCGCCGCAGCATTGTCATAGATGCCTGAGAGCAGGAGCGCTCCGGCGATGCCGGCTCCACTCTCGACGTGGAACCGATCGTGTGCCACGTATCCGGCGACGTGAACTGCGCCTGCGGATTGTCCGGCCACGAAAATCAACTCTGGGTCTCCGCCGTACTCGCTGATGTGCGCTCGCAACCATGAGACAACGCGGGCGATATCTTCCGTGCCAGCAGGCCACGGGCGCGCAGGCGCGAGCCGGTAGGTGATGGTCACTCCAACGAACCCTTCGCGTGCCGCGAACTGGCCGATGTTCCCGTAGAACGGAAGCGCTGCCGACCGCTTGTCTCCCGCGACGAAACCCCCACCATGCACGAAGACCAGCACGGGAAGGCTCGCGGTCGCAGCTCGGTGGAACACGTCGAGCCGGTGCCGCTCCTCTGGGCCGTATTGGATATCCCGCTCCACCAGGGTGCTGGGATCTGGTGGTGCGCACTTGGGGGCGAACAGCTGCTGCGTGGCTACGATCAACTCGGGGGAGAGCTCGGTGCCCAATTCCTCGATCATTGCGCAGATTCCGAACGAGCTGGAGGAGGCGAGTCGCGTCTCAGGAGGATCTCGCGTGCGGGCGCTCTTCGGGGTTCTCTTCCGCCTCCTGCTCCCGAGCGCGCTCAACGGCTGGCTGCTGTGCTTCGTCGTCGTCTCGGGCTCGCTCGCCGTTCCACTTCTGCTCAGCCCGCGCGGGCAGTCGCTGCTCGCAGTGAAGATCTACGAGTTCTATACAACTGCCGACATCGTCAGCTCTGCCACGATCTTCGTGCTGTTCGTCATCGAAATCCTGATAGTCACGGGGATCGTCCAGATGCTAAAACGGCTCGTGGCGAAGCCCACCGGCCGGGCCAGAGCCCTGACTGCCGCAGACGCTGGCGACCCTGACTGGACCGGTGCGATCCCGGCGCAGTCCGCACGGCACCCACGCGCGCGCCGGAGCGTCAGGACCGCTGACGGTCGGGTCGATGACACCGGACTTCCATCCACCCATCCATCAATACAGAGGAGTAACACATGAGGAAACCAATCGCGGCAATTGCGATGGTCGCTGGCCTGGCGTTGATCGCGAGCGGGTGCGCCGCCGCCACCGAGCCGACCGAGCCCGTCAGCGCTGGCGAGTACATCGTCGACCCGTCTGCGGAGCGGATCACGGATGATCAGGCGAAATACCTGACTGAGCTCTACGAATCCGCGAAGGAAGAAGGCAAACTCGTCATCTATACGGGTCTCCCGAGCGACATGGAAGGGACCATCGAACTCTTCGAGGAAATGTTCCCAGGCATCCCAGTCACCGCCGAACAACTGATCGGTGCGCCACTGGTGCAGGCGCTCTCGGCGGAGAAGGCCTCCGGCAACTTCGTGGCAGACATTCTCCAGAATCCCGACGGCCAGCTCTACGTGAGCGATGAGGCCACGGGCAACTTCAGCGAGCCGTACGAAGTGCGCACTCTCGCCGTGCCGGCCGGGCTCGAATCGTCCGCTGACTACATCATCGACCCAGAGCACCGGTTCAGCGTGCCGTTCGTCGGGTTCTTCGGGTTGGGCGCATTCCTTCCGCGAGTCGAGCAGGCGGGCGGCATGCCCACTTCCTGGTCCGACCTGGCGGATTCCGCATACAAGGGTCTCCTCGGAATGGGAGACCCGAGCATCCCGGGCCCCCAGCAGGGCGCGCTGATCTACCTTCTGAACAATGGCGGGCTCGACGAGAAAGACCTCCCCGGGATTGGTGCGAACACGATCGTGAAGGGTGACTACGGCCAGGCGATCGGCGGTCTGCTCCAGGGTGAGTACGCTTTCATGCCTGGTGCGCCAGCGTCACCGATGCTTGGTGCGGCCGCGTCCGGCGCTCCGTCGGCTTCAGCGTCTTCGCGAAGAACAACCCGCTGGTCTCCCACAAACACATCCTCCTCCAGGGGCCCCGCACCCGAACGCCGCGAAGCTCTTCCTGGAGTTCCTGAATATCTTCAGCGCACAGAAGTCCGATGCCGCTGCTGGTCTGACCCCGCTCAACGTCGAAGCCGCGGACCCCGCAGCCCCGTGGACATCGATCAAGGAGAGCGGCGTGACCGAGATTGTCGGGCATGAAGTGATCGAGGCATCGAGGGCAAGGTTGCTTCCCCTCATCAAAGAGGCCTTCGGCAAATAACCGGCCGCACGGCCTGGGAGGAAACACACATGCGGTCGCTGATCATCGACGACATCGCCAAGCACTACCCGGGCGGGAGCGTCGCGGTGGAGGGAATCACCCTCAATCTGGACGAGGGGTCTTTCACCACCTTGCTGGGCCCTAGCGGGTGCGGCAAGACGACAACTCTACGATGCCTCGCCGGATTGGAGGTGCCCGACCGGGGGCGCATTCAGTTCGGGGACGACGTCTTCGTCGACGTGGTGGCAGGCCGACTTGTGCCCCCAACAAGCGCAACCTCGGGATGGTGTTCCAAAGCTATGCGCTTTGGCCGAACAAGACCGTGCTGGGGAATGTCGCATATCCGCTCCGGCTGCGCGGCGTGAACCGCCGCGCAGCCGGAGCGCGGGCCGCTCAAGCGCTTGAAACCGTCGGCCTCGATGGTCTCTCCGGCCGGTATCCACATGAGCTGTCGGGCGGGCAACAGCAACGCGTCGCACTCGCCCGCAGTCTCGTCTCAGCGAGCGGCCTCTTGCTCTTCGACGAGCCGCTGTCAAACCTCGACGCCAAGCTCCGCCTGTCAATGCGCACGGAAATCCGTCGTCTTCACGACGAGTTCGGCTACAGCTCCGTCTATGTCACCCACGACCAGGAGGAGGCACTCGCGGTCTCCGATTACGTCGTCGTCCTTAACAAGGGCAAGGTTGAGCAGGCCGGAACCCCGCACGAGATCTTCGCTCGACCATCTTCGGTGTGGGTCGCGGACTTCGTCGGCTTCGACAACATCCTCGAGGTGGCGGAGGCGGATCCCGTCACCGGCAACATCGACCTAGTGGGCGGGGGATCGCTGATTGGGTCGCCGCAGCGGGATGCGCCGATGAGGGGAGACCGCATCGCGTTTCAGGGTAGCGATGTGGTCTTCGCCGCGCAGGCTGCTGAGGACCAGCCTCACTATAGATTCAGTGGTCGGGCAATCGACTCGAGCTACCTGGGGGATGCGTACCGTGTCAACGTCCCTCTGACTGATGCCACAACCGTGTTCGCGACCATCCCGGATTCCGCTCGCCGACTCTCCCCCGGCAAGTACGTGGGGGATCTCCTGGAACTCGCAGTGCCGGAGTCGAACGCCATCGTGTTGCGGTAGGTGCGTTGGCGAGCGGTGACGCGTGATCGACGGTTTAGTCGGTTGGGTCCAGCTCGGTTTCCTCGACCACACTGAAGAGCTGCAGGGCGAGCAAGATCTGCTGCGATCTTTTGCTGACCGCTCTTCCCAATAGCTCGCTTGACTGGCTGACACGGTAGGCAACAGTGTTCGGGGCAAGATGCAGCATCTGAGCGACCGCCACGAGGCTGTTGCCTTCCGCGAGGTACAGCCGTAACGTGTCCCGGATCTGCCCGAGACGCTGACTGCGACCGAGCAGCGGACCGATCTCCTGTTTGATGAATCGAACTGCCGCCGCTGGATCTGCGAGCATGAGTGAGAGATGGCTGGTGTCGTCATAGGTCCAGAGCTGTCGCTTCCCGGAGAGCCGACCGAGCCGCGCAGACTGCTGGGCCCCTGGTAGCTGTCACGGAACCCCTCCACGCCGGTTCCACCCGGGCCGACAGCCAACCGCATCCACGCCGGCAGGGATTCATCCCGAAGTCCCACGAGTGCCGCGGCTGGGACGGCTGCGCCGAACGTCCACCAGATGTGCGTACGGCTTTCGTGCTCGACGGCTAGTGACTTCACCGCACCCATGCGCTCGCCAGCCTGCCTGGCGAAGGCCGCAATCGTGGCGCCGCGGTCGAGAAGATCCATGGACTGATCCGACCAGGACAGCGCGAAAAGGTGGCCAGCATCGAATCGACTGCCGAGCAGTTGCTCGGCTCCCTCCGGCGGTTGCGCGGCCTCTCCCACAGCTTTCAGCACCGAGTGCTGACGGGCGGCTTGCCGGCCGGTCCACGAGCGCCGTTCGGTTTCATAGGCGGCAGCAGTGACTCGCGCCGCCGCGTTCGCGAAGTCGAACATCGCGGCGCTGACGAGTTGAATGGTCTCGTTGAGGCTGGCTTCGGCGATTATGCCGGGCAGCGCAGCGAGCAACTCATCCCTCGAGGTACGCGATCTTCCTAGATGGACCGGTCAACTTCAGTCGGGAACTGCAGGACGCGGGCTTCGATTTTCCGTACGCCTGGGACTTCGAGTATGAGACGCAATGGGTGCTCATCCCGCGGGACGGCACGACGTCGGAGATCATCCGGTGCACTCTCCCATACCAGACGTCGGTCTTCCACATCCTCAACGCCTACGACCTGCCAGACGGCACCGTAGCACTGGACGGCGTCAGCTACGACCGAATGTTCGTCAATGACAGGACGGGTCCCACGGAGTCGCCGTCCAAACTGGACCGATTCATTCTCGATCCGAAAACCGCGCGAGCAACCGTTCAGCGTCTCGACGATAGGGCACAGGAAATGCCTCGCATCGATGACCACCCGCACGGGCCGACAGCACAAGTTCGGCTACTTCAGTTCACGAGGCCGCGAGGGCAGTGAGGTGCTGAAGCAACATGTGGACAGCGGAGTGACTGAGTCGTATGCATACGGTAGCGGGAAGGCAGGAGTGGAGGCTGTCTTTGTGCCGCGGCACGAAGGAGCAGCGGAAGACGACGGTTGGCTGATGACGTTTGTCAGTGACCTGGCAAACGCGTCTGCTGAGATGGTCATCATCCCGGCGCAAGATATCGCGTCTGGCCCGGTCGCCAGGATCCAAATCCCACAGCGAATTCCGCTGGGGTTTCATGGGAATTGGATACCTAACGAATTCGTTTAATAACCACGCGAAAGTAGCCCGCTGCATCGACCTTGCTGCGGGTACGGATCAAACGCCAGCGGGACCAACCTGGTTGCGTGGCAAGCAGTGGTGTTGAATTCGCCGGCATGTTCGAGCACTTGTGAGTGCACCTGCTGGCTGACGCTCTCGGGGTCGACCGTCGAGGAATGCAGGTCGAAGACCCAACGCAGCGTGTTTGGCGCAACCGTCTGAAACTGGCCAGGTCCACCCGAGATACGACGCATCGCGGCCAGCGATCGGAGTTTCTCGTCGCGCACCAGTGCGGACAACGGCAAGCCCATGGCCTGGAACGCCGCAATCGATGAGTGCTTGATCACCCGATTCGCGCCGGTTCCCCGCGCCTCGGGTGCGAGGTAGGTCCCGGTCTCGAACCGGCGCAGGGCGTCGTTGTGGGCGAACCTGAAGAACCCGAGCGGCTGGTCGTCGCCGAGCAGCCAGAAGAACCGCCGGCCGGGCGCGGCGATCGCAAGCTCGACATACTCTGCCAGCGACGAGCATCCGGCCACCGGCCAGTCCCACCCAGCGCCCAATGCGACAGCGAAGCGATCCGCCCCGATCTCGGCAGGAAGGATGCGGTATTCCGTGTCGGTGGGCGATCTCACGGATTGAGATTAGGTGTGCGCAGCCGTGCCACCATCAAACAGCAGATGAACAATTGTGGGCCATCCGCCACGACGGCAGTGGACGATGTCGGCTGCCCGCCACAGACTGGAACCATGCCCGAACTCCCCGAGGTGCACGCGCTCGCCGCCGACCTTGACGGCCGCCTCCGCGGTCGGGTAGCCGCTCGGCTGGAGCTCCTGTCGTTCGCGGCGCTGAAGACGTTCGACCCGCCGGTCTCCGCGATCGAGGAGCAGAGCATCCGCTCGGTGACCAGGCACGGCAAGTTCCTCGACTTGCGCGTAGATGACCTTCACCTGGTCATGCACCTGGCCCGCGCCGGCTGGGTGCGGTGGAACGACGGCACGAAGCCGCCACCGGCGCGCACCGGAAAGAGCCCGCTAGCTGCCCGGCTCATCCTCGACGACGGCACCGGACTCGACGTGACCGAGGCGGGCACCAAGAAGAGCCTCGCCATCTACCTGGTCGGCAAGCCGACGGATGTCCCGGGCATCGCCCGACTCGGCCCCGACCCCCTGAGCGAGGACTTCACCGAAGACAGATTCCAGGGCATCCTCGCCACCGCCGGCCGGGCGCAGATCAAGGGCGTGCTGCGCAACCAGTCGACCATCGCCGGCATCGGCAACGCCTACTCGGATGAAATCCTCCACGTCGCCAAGATGTCGCCCTTCAAGCCGGCATCGATGACGGCGGATGAAGTGGGCCGCCTCTACGACGCCCTGCAGACCACCCTGCGCGAAGCCATCGCGCGGTCGGAAGGGCTGGCAGCATCCGAACTCAAGAAAGAGAAGAAATCCGGCATGCGGGTGCACGGCAGAACCGGCGAGGCATGCCCGATCTGTGGCGACACTGTGCGGCAGGTGATCTACACCGACTCCACCCTGCAGTACTGCCCGACCTGCCAGACCGGCGGCAAACCCCTCGCCGACCGGGTGCTGTCCCGACTGCTGAAGTAGCGGCCTACGACCGCCCGGGAACCCGTTTCGTCTCGTGCGCCCAGATGGCGATCTCGACCCGGTTGCGGGCGCCGAGCTTCGTCATCAGGCTGGCCAGGTGCGTCTTCACCGTGCTGAGCGTGATGTAGAGCTCGCTGGCAATCTCGCCGTTGCTCAGGCCGCGCGCGACGGCAGCGAGCACCTGCTCCTCGCGATGGGTGAGCGGCTCGATCGGTTGGGCGACCGGTGCTGCCGGTGCCGCATCCGCGAACGCCTCGAGCAGTCTCACCGTCACATTCGGGGCGATCAGGGCGTCACCGCTGGCGGCGGCCCGCACCGCTTGACCGAGCAGTTCTGACCCGGCGTCCTTGAGTAGAAACCCGCGGGCACCGGCACGCAAAGCGGCGTAGACGTATTCATCGAGATCGAACGTGGTGATGATGACGACCGCCATCGGGTCGGGCACTCCCGGCCCCGCGATCGCGCGGGTCGCCTCGATGCCGTCCTGGCCGGGCATCCGGATGTCGAAAAGGCAGACATCAGGTCGCAGGCTCCGGGCGAGGGCCACCGCTTCAATGCCATCGGATGCCTGGCCCACCACTTCGATGTCGGGCTGCGCGTCGAGGATCATGCTGAGCCCGGTGCGCACCAGCTCCTGGTCGTCGGCGATGAGCACGCGGATCGTCATGTGGTCCATCCAACACGAGGGAGCACCGCGGTCACGACCCACCCGCCGCCGGGCGCGCGGACGGACTGGCAGGTGCCGCCGAGGAGCGAGGCGCGTTCCAGCATTCCAGTGATGCCGTAGCCCGGGGTGGAGACCGGCGCCACCTCACCGTCGTTGGTCACCGTCAACCGCACACCGCCCTGGTCGGCCTCCACGACCACGTCGATGAGGGAGGCGCCACGGGCGTGGCGGCGAGCGTTCGTCACCGACTCCTGCGCCATGCGGTAAACCGCGGCTGCGACCGTCGGCGGGATGCTCGCCGTGTCACCGGCCACCCGAACATCCACGCGCGGGCCGGCCACTTCTTCGTTCGCGAGCTGCTCGATGTCGGCGAGGCTCCTGCCCGGCGCCAACTCCGGCGCTTCGCCCTGACGCAATACGCGCACCATCGAGCGCATCTCGGCCAGCGTCCTGGACGCCTCCGCCTCGATCACGCGGAGGGCATCCGTCGCAGCCTCCGGCTTCAGTGCAGCCACCGCCAGCCCGGCCTGCGCGCGGATCGCGATCGCCGAGACGTGGTGCGCAACAGTATCGTGCAGGTCGCGGGCGAGCGTCTCGCGTTCCAACAGCTTTGCGCGGTCCAACTCCCGCATTCTGGCGCGGGCCCGGAACCGGAGGGCAATCGCGAGGGTGAGAACGATGGCGAAGAATGCGGCTTCCCCGATCAGGTCGCCGAGCGAGGTGCCTCTCACCGCGGACAGCACCAGGTTGGCCAGAACAATCCCGGACCCGACCACCAGGGCCCGGCCGTTGCCCCACCGGAAAAGCGCGTAGAGCGTGAAGACGACGAACCCGCCGGCGAAGAGCATCGCCTCACCCAGCAATAGGGTGGCTAGGCCAGTGGCGCCGAAGGCGATCGCCAGCATGAGCAGCGGCCGGGTCCGCCTCCACAACAAGGTTGGTGCCGCCGCAAGAACGATAGCCAGAGCCACCAGGGGCTGCGTGAGTGGCGGGGTGCCCGGTTCGGGGAACTGTGTGCGGACCAGGGTCTCGAGAAGAGCCAACATGACTACGAACGCCAGCAGCGCCCAGTCCCTCCACACCCGCCGCGGCGGTGGGGGAACTGCGCCTGGCGCGTTCCACGCGGAGCGCAGGAGACCGGTCACTCCCTCATGATACGAGGGCATCAGCGGCGGGCGACGGATGCGCGGCGGAGGATCACCAGCTCGGCGACGCCGGCGTTGATCACCCAGGCGGCGCCCATGAGCAGCGCCTCGGTGAAGCTGCTGACCGGTCCGACCCCGATGATCCAGATCGCCAGCACGACGGCTTGCGTGCCGGCCGCGATGCCGAGCGCGTAGGCACGGGTCATCCACGCGCCGTGCGCAGCGAAGTTCCGGCGCTTGATGGCGAGAATCCCGAGGATGATGCTCGCCACCATCGCCGAGCCGAAAGCCAGGCGGATGCCCATCAGTAGAGGGCTGTCCCCGTCCGGTGACGAGTAGAAGGCGGCCATCCACAAACCGGACACAGCGGCCACGAGCCCGGCCGGGATCAGGATGCCTCCGGCAATCCGGTGCCAGGCGCGCCTGCCGCGAAGTGCCGGCACGAACTGGAATGCACCCAGAAGGGTGTAGACCGTGGCGCCGATGATGTGGGCCACGACCGGGATCGGCGAGGCGAAGAACCGGGCGTTGTCGGCCGTGACAACGCCACCCGTGAGGTCGGTGAGCCTGAAGGCACCGCCCAGCACGGGAATGAGGCTGAGCAGGAGGAGCCCGGTGACGGCCAGCCATCCGCTGCGGCGGCGTGGGGCGCCACTACCTCTGGGAACGCCTTGTTCGTGGGGGTCTCGATACGCCTGCTCGCTGCGCTCGCGGGCTACTCGACCAGCAAGTTCTCGTGTCATGTGTCGATGCTCGCCTGATCCAGGGCGGAAAACATCGGGACGGAGGACGAGACAGGAGCCGTACTTTCGGCTGATCAAAGTCAGGCCGATCTGCCGATGTCCGGTGCCCGCATGGCGCGCAAAAATCGAAGCATGACAACACACACCACCATGACGGCGGCCGTCTACCGCCGGTTCGGCGCCCCCGAGGTCGTACACCTCGAACAGGTACGCAAGCCCACCCCGAAGGCCGGCGAAGTGCTCGTCAAGGTTCACGCCAGCACCGTGAGTGCCGCCGACTACCGGGCACGCAGCCGCGACATCCCCGGCGGCCTTAGCGTTCTCGCCGCTTTCGGTATCGGCCTGTTCCGCCCCAGCCGGCGCGTGCTCGGAATGGACGTCGCCGGCGTCGTCGAAGCGGTCGGCACAGGCGTCACCGGCTTCACCCCTGGTGACCGGGTCATCGCGATGCTGGGAGGCAAGTTCGGTGGCCACGCGGAGTACGTCTGCGTCCCGCACGATGGCGCGATCACCCGCGCCCCCGCGAACCTCTCCCTCGAGCAGGCGGTCACCCTCCCCTTCGGCGGCACCACCGCCCGCGGCTTCCTGAACCAGGTCGCGATCAAGCCGGGCGATACCGTGCTGGTCAACGGCGCATCCGGAGCCGTCGGAACCGCCGTCGTCCAGCTGGCCAAGCACCTTGGCGCGCACGTGACCGGTGTCACCAGCACGGCCAATCGCGAGCTGGTCACCTCACTCGGCGCCGACCGCGTCATCGATTACACGGCGGATGATTTCCTCGCCGAGGGCAAACAATATGACGTCATCGTCGATTGCGTCGGCAATGCCCCGTTCGCTGAGGCCGAATCCTCGGTCAAGCCCGGCGGCGCGCTGCTGCTGGTGATCGCCGACCTGAAGGCGCTCGTGCAATCCCGCGGACAGAGCCGGAAGAGCGGCAAGCTCATCACCCCCAATATCGGCAAGTACACCGCCGACGACCTGGCGTACATCGTCAGCCTCGCCGAGTCCGGCCGCTACCAGCCGGTCATCGACCGTACCTACGCCTTCACCGAGATCGTCGAAGCGCACCGCCACGTCGACACCGGGCACAAGAAGGGCAACGTCGTGTTGCGCACCACCACCCCAACGAACCACCGAAACCAAGGAAGCTAACCATGACTATCACCGAACCAAGCAGGCCGCAGCGCCTGAAAATGAGTGGCCTGCATATGGCCACCCTCATCGCCGGCGTGCTGGCGATTGCGGGATCGCACCGCCTCTTCGAAGACATCGACAACGTGTGGTGGGGGCTGTCCGCGCTCGCCGTGGGTGTCACCCTCATCCTGGTCGGAGCCGTGGGACTCGGCCGCAGCATCCGCACTGCACCGGTCGAATCTGCCGGATACCCCACGAAGCTTGAGGGTCAACTCGACCCGACGCTCTCCCGCGGCATGTGGCTGGTGAAGTGGCTGCTCGCCATCCCGCACTTCATCGTGCTGGCCTTCCTATGGGCGGCCTTCCCGATCGTCGTGCTGGCATCCGGCGTGATGATCCTGTTCACCGGCCGCTACCCGGCCACCCTCTTCGAGTACGTCGTCGGCGTTCTCCGCTGGAACTGGCGAGTCGTGTTCTACGCCACCGGCGTGCTGGCCACCGATAAGTACCCGCCGTTCACACTCGCCCGCACCGATTTCCCGGCCACCTTCGACGTCGAGTACCCGGAGCGGCTGTCCCGCTGGAAGGTGCTGGTCAAGTCGTGGCTGCTCGCCCTCCCGCACCTGCTCATCATCGGCATCCTGGCCGGGCTGGCCTGGGTCTTCTCCGACGGCCCCAGCGCCGGCGGACTGGTCGGGCTGCTTGTGTTCATCGCCGCGCTCGTCCTGCTCTTCACCGGAGCGTACAACCGGGGGCTCTTCGACCTGGTGATGGGAATCCACCGCTGGGTCTACCGGGTCTACGCCTACACCTCCCTGCTGCGCGACGACTACCCGCCGTTCCGCCTCGACCAGGGACCGTTCGACCGTCAGCTCGCAACGCCGTAGCAGCGGAGTAGCATGCCGGATAACAGGGTGGTGAACGATGGATGCGGCGGAGCCGAGCACGGTGGCAACACTGGCCGGGTACGCACGCGCACGCAGCGAACTTCGCGAACTGCTGGCGGATGCCACGCCAGACCAGTTGCGCCGCCGCTCCATCGGCACCCGCTGGACCAACGAACAACTGCTGTTCCACCTGGTGTTCGGCTACATGGTCGTGCAGGCGCTCATTCCCCTGGTCAGGGTGGTGAGTCGCCTGCCGCGCCCGATCGGGCGCGGCTTCGCGGCACTCCTGAACGCCGGAACCGTGCCGTTCGACTTCGTCAACTACTGGGGATCCGTGTTCGCGGCCAGCTGGTTCAATCACCGGCGGATGGCGGCCAAGTTCGACCGGGTTCTGGAATCGCTGGCCCGCAGCCTGCGCGCAGCACCGGCATCCAGGCTGCAGCGGACCATGCCGTTCCCCGACCGGTGGGACCCGTTCTTCGACACCGAGATGAGCCTCGCCGAGGTGTACGCCTATCCGACGAAACACTTCGACTTCCACCGGCGGCAACTGAGCCTCTGAAAAGCGGGCCTCAGCATCCGCTCGCCGGTGGAAATGGGGGTATCGCGCTCCTGCGTCGACCGGCAGATAATAGGCCGCACACTCGACGCAGAAGGAGCAGATCATGGCAAGCAGGCTCAACCCGTATCTGGGTTTCCGCAACGACGCCCGCGCGGCGATGGAGTTCTACCAGACAGTCTTCGGCGGTGACCTCACCCTGAACACGTTCGCCGAATTTCAGGCCAGCGAGGACCCGGCCGAGCAGGACCTCATCATGCACGGCCAGCTGGAGACCGACAAAGGCTTCACCCTGATGGGGGCGGACACCCCCAGCAGCATGGAGTTCAAGCCAGGCACCAACTTCTCCGTCTCCCTCAGCGGGGACGACGACCCGGAGCTGCGGGGCTACTGGGAGAAGCTCATCGAGGGCGGCGAGATCCTGGAACCCCTGGTGCAGGCACCGTGGGGTGACAGCTTCGGAATGTGCGTCGACAAGTTCGGCGTCAGGTGGCTGGTGAACATCTCCGGTGCTTCAGTGGAGAACGGGCAGCAGGCTCCGTAGGCACTATTCGGGAACTTCGTTGCAGATGGCGGTCATCTCGGCCAGGTAATCCGCAAACGGAGCGAGCCCGGCATCCGCTCGCCGTTGCTCCAATCCGGCTTCGTCCGCGATCGGGGTCGCCGGAACCGGCCCATCCGGGCCGCAGCGCACCTGGGTGCCGTAGGTCTGCGGCTCGCCGGCGCCCGCCGCGACGCGGTCTTCCAGGTACGCCAGATTGCCGGGGGAGGCCTGATCGATTGCGGCGGCCGCTCGTAACTGCTCCAGGGCGAACCGCTGGAATTCGGGGTCGAGGTCGGAGTGCTGGGCGATCGCCCATGCCGCCTCGTCGCCGTCATCCCCGACCAGGCCGATCGTGGGCCAGCCGAACTCCAGGATGATCTCCTCGAGGCGGTCAGTGCGGGCCTGGCTGCTCTCGCCCCCGCTGTCGGGAGCCTGGTCGCGCTCCAGCATGGCGACGAGTTCGTCGTGAAGTTCCTGGTTGAACGGTCCGGTGGACGCCGGTGGGGCGGCTGGCGTTGTCACCGAGGGTGCCGTGGAGGTCGGCGGGGACGGCTCCGGTGCCGCGGTGGTGCAGCCGGCCAGGGCGACGAGCATCACCGCTGCCGCAGACATCCGCATCACTGCTCGCATGCTGGCCTCCATGTCCGCAATTCTGGCAGCGGTGCTGCGCCGTCACCAGGGGCGGGTCAGGCGGTGGCGGTTCGCATCGAGAGGACGGGAGTGCCCTCGGCCTCATCGAGCTCGAGGGTGACCTGCAGGTTGCGGAGTTCGCCGAGGCTGGACGCGTGCGTTCCACCACAGGGGATGACGGCTTCTCCGTCCGGCAGGGTGCACACCCACAGGCGGCGGTCGGTGAGCAACTCGCCGTCGCCGTCGATGCGCACGGGGGAGTCGGATGCCACCCAGGACACGAGCTGGGCGTTGACCGCATCCGTCACCGCGGGCAGCGCTTCCGCGAAACCGTCGGTGACGAATCCCTTACGGCGCAGCGACTTGTTGAGGCGATAGGTGTCGAACGACCCGTTCTGCACGATCGTCGAGGAGTCGTTCGCGGCCTGGTCGAAGTTCGGTGAGCCGAGGGCATCCGCTGACACCTCTTTCGTCCAGCGGTCGGCGAGGGCGCGGTTGAGGGCGAGCGAGGCGAGGTGGCATGCGGTGTGGCCGATGGAGAGCTCCCGCCGGTACTCTGCGTCGACCGTCACGGTGACCTCCTGGCCTTCCGGCGGTGCGACCTCGACCAGGTGCGCGACCACGAAGGTCCAGCCTTCGGTGCCCTTCCGCACCGGGATATCAACTCCGAGGTGCAGGCGGATGCCATCGGTCGCCCCGACGACGCAATCGAGCACATCGGCCACGGAGTGTCCCCAGGCGATGGTGGCGCGGTCGGGTCCCTGGTCCGGCCAGCCGGCGTCGACCGGGTGGCAGGGGGTTACATCGAGCAGCACGGCGATGCGGCCATCCTCCTGCGGTTCGGTGTGCAGAACGGTTGCCGTGGCAATGACCGCTCCGGCCGGGTAGCTGACGACGGTGTCGGTGGTGGGAAGGGGCATGTCTCTATTCTCGTGCAACCTCAGGCCCGGCGACGTAGGGTGTGGGCATGTGGACCGTCATCGTCATCCTCCTGGTCATCTGGCTGGCCCTGTCAGTGCTGGGCTTCGTGCTTGAGGGTTTGTTCTGGCTCGCGGTTGTCGGCATCATTCTGTTCATCGCCACCGCTATCGTGGGCTGGGTGCGAGGGCGCGTGAACAAGTCCTGACGCCACACCAGAGTCGAAGGAGCCGGCAGTGACAACCTTCGACTTCTTCGACGGGCGAGAACTCACCCGGCCGAACGTTACGCCAGCCGACGCTGAGGCGGCTGTCGCTGAACTGTTCGGCATCGTGGGCACTGCTCGCGAGCTGGGCAGCAATCAGGACCGCAACTTCCTCATCGAGGCGGAGGCCGAGGGCTACCTGTTCAAGGTCGACAACGGCGCGTTCTCCGAGCAGGAACTGCTCGCCCAGGATGCTGCGCTGGTGCACCTGGCCGAGCGTGGGGTCCGCGTTCCCCAGCCGATTGCCGGCCTCGACGGAATGACCCGCCAGCAATGGCAGCGGGAGGATGATTCGCAGAGCGTGCGGATGTTGAGCTACCTCGACGGTGTGCCACTCGCCAGCGCCACGACCTTCAGCGACGAGCAGTTGGACGGCCTCGGTGCCATCTGCGGAACTGTCGCCCGCGGCCTCGCCGACTTCGAGAGCGAGGGCCTGGACCGCAAGCTGCAGTGGGACCTCCGCAGTGCCACCCGCGTCATCGACCGCCTGATCGACAGTGTGGCGGATGTCGGCCGTCGCGAGGTGGTCGCCTCCGCAGCCGAAGCCGCCGCCCGGCGGCTCGGCAGGGTCAGCGACCGCCTGCGCGTGCAGCCCATCCACGGCGATGTGACCGACGACAACGTGCTCGGTGAAGACCGCGACGGGGTGTTGATCCCAACCGGCGTCATCGACTTCGGCGACCTCGCCAACAGCTGGCTGGTGGCCGAGCTCGCGGTGACGCTCGTGTCTGTACTCCACCATGTTGACGACGCTCGGTCAGCGCTCGCGGTCGTGGCTGCCTTCAACCGTGAGGTGCCGCTCACCGACGACGAGGTCGTCGCCCTCTGGCCGCTCGTGGTGCTGCGGGCCGCCGTGCTGGTGGTGAGCGGTGAACACCAGATCGGCCTGGAGGCGGGCAACGACTACGCCGTCGAACGAACCGACCACGAGTGGCAGCAGTCCCAGATGGCGACGAGCCTGGACTGGGGCGAAGCGGAGGAGGCGATCCGCGCGGCACTAGGCCGCTCGGGCCGACTGCTGGCCGGGAAGGTCGAACTCCTGGACTTCTCGGTGACTTCCCCCCGGGTGAACGAGGGCCGCTGGCTGCAACCGGATGCCGAGTGGGCCATCGCCACGGACGCCCTGACCAGGGCATCCGTTGCTGCCGCTCCCTACGGCCAGTGTCGGTTGACGCGCTCGGTTGCGAACTCGACCACCGAACCGGAGACGCTCGCCCTGGCGTGGGAGTTGTTCGCGGCGGCTAACACCGACGTGCTCGCACCGCAGGACACTGATGTGCTGCTGGTGACGGATGACACGGTGCGCCTCTCCGTGGACGGGTCGGAATTGAGGTTGTCGGGCCTCAACCCGACCGTGGCGGTAGGCGACCACGTGGCGGTGGGGGAGTCGCTTGGCACCCTCCGCGACCAACGCGACGGGCTGGGCAGGCTGCGGGTTCAGCGGGTAGCGGCAGGCCAGGCGGAGGTGCCGACCTTCGTCGCGCCATCCGCAGCAAAGGAGTGGAAGGCGGTCACCGACCCGGCGTCCAGCATCGGCCTCGACCCGGTGCCGAACCCGTTCGACGCCGACGCCGAGCTTGAGCGGCGGTCCCACATTTTCGCCAGCGCGCAGGAGCGGTACTACCTGAGACCGCCGCAGATCGAGCGCGGCTGGAAGGAGCACCTGATCGGGGCAGACGGACGCGTCTACCTGGACATGGTGAACAACGTCGCCGCGATCGGGCACAGCCACCCCCGCCAGGTGAAGGCGATCGCCGACCAACTCGCGCTGCTGAACACCAACTCGCGATTCCTGTACCGCGCGCTCGCCGACCTGAGTGAGCGACTGGTCGAACTCGCGCCAGACCCGTCGCTCGACACAGTGCTGCTGGTCAACAGCGGCACCGAGGCTGTCGACCTCGCGCTGCGCCTCGCCCAGGTGCACACCGGCCGACGTCCGGTGGTCGCGTTGCGGGAGGCGTACCACGGCTGGTCGATGGGGGCGGATGCCGTCACCACCTCGGCCTACGACAATCCGTTCGCGCTGGCGAACCGTCCGGACTGGGTCGAGGTGGCAGAGGTCCCAAACTCCTACCGCGGCAAGTACCGCGGTGCCGACAGCGCCGAGCGCTACCTCGATGACCTGCGCGACCAGCTGGACGGGATGGTCGACGCGGGCCGAGACCCGGCCGCGTTCATCTGCGAGTCGATCCTCGGTAACGCGGGCGGTGTGGTGCTGCCCGACGGGTACCTGGCCGGTGCGTACGAGGAGGTGCGCGAGCGCGGCGGACTGTGCATCGCCGACGAAGTGCAGGTTGGCTACGGCCGCCTCGGCCACCATTTCTGGGGTGTCGAGCAGCAGGGAGTTGTGCCCGACATCATCACCATCGCCAAGGCGATGGGCAACGGCTACCCGCTCGGTGCGGTGATCACCCGCAAGGAGATCGCCGAGTCCCTGTCGCGGGAGGGAAACTTCTTCTCCTCGGCCGGTGGTAGCCCGGTGAGCTGTGCGGCCGGTCTCGCGGTGCTGGATGTCATCCGGGACGAAGGGCTACAAGCCAACGCTGCCGAGGTCGGCGACCACCTGGTGGCAAGGCTGCGTGAACTGGTCGAACGGCATCCGGTCATCGGGGCGGTTCACGGGATGGGGCTGTACCTCGGTATCGAACTGGTGCGGGATCCAGACACCCTGGAGCCGGCGACCCTGGAGACGGAGGCGGTCTGTGAGCGACTACTGCAACTCGGGGTGATCATGCAGCCCACCTCGGAACGTCAGAACGTGCTGAAGGTGAAGCCACCCATGTGTCTCAGCCGTGCCAGTGCGGACTTCTTCGTCGACGCGCTCGACGAGGTGCTCACCAACGGCTGACGTGGTCAGCGCACGGTGTCCCAGGGAGTGCTGACGGATTCAGGGTCGAAACCGAGCGCGGTCACGGCCGACTGGAACGATGACTGGCGTTCCGCGGAGTACAGCGCATAGGGGTCACGCACCGGCACGCCGAGCTGCTCTGACATCCACGGCAGGTCTCGTACGGCGATGCGCGCTGAAGAGTCGACGCTGCCGTCGCCCGACAGGTTTGAGGCGAAAATGCCGGCAGCCGAACGTGGCAGGAAGTCCTCGTAGACGATCGGTTCGGCGACGAGCCAGCCACCATCGAGCAGGGCGAGCAGGTCGGTTGGCGCGCCCTCGGCACCGGCCTGGACTACGGTGAAGTTGAAGAAGGCGTGGTCACGTTCGAGCAGCTCCCGCTCGGTTGCCGCGCAGAGTTCACCCCAGACTTCCCGCGCCACCTCGGGGCGCGGCCTGCCGCTGGCGGTCTGGCGGGCGTCGACCTCCGCGACCATGGAGTCGTAGTGGTCTCGGCCCGACTGGGTCAGCGCAATGCCGCGGGCCTCCACCTCGCCGAAACGGACTCGCAGGTCGCCGGTGCTGGTCGATCCGTCCGGCTCCCGGAATGCCCGTGGTTCGGCCAGAGCCCGGAAGGAGGTCTGGCGCAGCAGGAGGTCAGGACCATCCCACCGCGGTGGACCCTGAATGGCATCGATCATCTGGATGCCGCGCTCGCTCATCCGGCGGTACAGCTCGTCGATGTCGAGAACGCGCGGAGTGAGGTGGTTGATGTGGGTGGATGCCACGCCGCCGATATCCGCGGCGACGCTGGAGATCGCATCCAGCGCTTCGTACCAGGCCCGGTCCACTGGCCCCGGCGACAGCGCGAATGCTGCCGTCGCCAACTCGATGAAGCGGTCAGCGTCGCTGGTGTTCAACCCCCGCCTGCTGCTGGACCGGTCGGCGATCTCCAGCAGCTCGTCGGAGAACAGGGTGCGTGCGCCGATGAAGTCGGTGAGCTGTTGTTCCAGTTCTGGGGAGAAGAACCGGCGGTCCTCAGGGACCAGGAGGGAGGTGAAGACCCGGAACGGGTTGCGGGCCAGTTCGTCGCGGTCGATCGGGCGGAACGCCGTCGACACCACCGGGATCGGGTTGGGCTTGGCGTCCCGCAGGTCGTAGAACCCCACCGGCTCCATGCCGATCGCCCCGAAGACGCGGGCGACCTGGGCGAGTTCACGCGGACTCCCCACGCGGATGGCCCCGTGGCGCTCAGCCGTCACCCGGTCGATGCTGCCGAACCGGTCTGCGGTGTCGGGGTTCGCCGCCACGAAGTCGCGGTTCACCTCCTGCGAGACCTCGACGAGCGTCGTGTACGCCGGAACTTCCGTGCCATACAGGCCGGAGAGCGCCTGGGCGAAACGGGCACGAAGCTGCCATTGGGGGATGAGGTCCACTGGGGTGTCCAATCTTGTCCGATCAACGGGATAGTGGCACGCTACCGTTCGCGAGCCGGTTCTGGGTTGCGGCTAGCCCCGCTTCAGCGCCTCCGCAAGCAGCTCGGCCAGGTGCACGCCGTCCACCCCACCCAACTGGGTCGCCTGCGTGCGGCAGGAGAACCCGTCGGCCAGGAGCGTCGACCCGGGCGATGCCGCTCGCAGCGCGGGAAGGAGCGCGTTCTCGGCCACTGCCACCGAGACCTCGTAGTGCCCCTTCTCCATGCCGAAGTTGCCCGCCAGCCCGCAGCATCCGCTCAATTCGGTGACCTCGGCACCCAGGGTCTCCAGGTAGGCCAGGTCGGTGCCGTAGCCCATGACCGCGTGGTGGTGGCAATGCGGCTGAACGACGAGCTCCTGCCCGTCGAGGCGGGGCGGGGTCCAGCTCTCGGGGCCGAGCGGGGCCGGCGCGGTGAGCAGTTCGGCCAGCGTGTAGGTGCCATCGGAGATCGCCGTGGCGCGCGGGTCATCGGCGAACAGCTCGCGCAGGTCTGAACGCAACACGGCCGTGCACGACGGCTCCAGCCCGACAATCGGAATGCCTCGTGCCACGACCGGGTGGAACTGGTCGATGAGGTTCGACAGGATGCGCCTGGCGCCGGTGAGCTGGCCGGTGGTGATCCAGGTCAGGCCGCAGCAGACCGGGTTGGCTGGCGCGATGACCTCGTAGCCGGCCGACTCCAGCACGGTGATGGCGGCGCGGGCGATGTCGGGCGTGAAGTTGTCCGAGAACGAGTCCACCCAGACGAGAACCTGTTTCTTCGACGTGCCCGTCGTGGCCGGGCGTCCCTTCGACCGGCTGAACGACCTGTCGGCGAAGCGGGGGATCGAGCGACGGGTGTCCATGCCGCCGGCCCAGAGCACCAGCTTCTGCAGGGGGCGGATGCCCAAGGCCGCGTTGGCGAGGCGCGATACCGGTGCCACCAGTCGTGCCCAGCGTGGCAGCCAGCCCAGTACGTAATGGGTGATCGGGCGCATCCGCCCCTCGTAGGTGCGGTGCAGTACCTCCGACTTGTACGCCGCCATGTCCACACCGGCGGGGCAGTCGCTGGCGCAGGCCTTGCAGGACAGGCAGAGGTCGAGCACGTCGTGTACTTCCGGCGACTTCCAGCCACCGGTGACCAGCGTGCCGTTCGCCATCTCCTGCAGCACCCGGGCCCGCCCGCGGGTGGAATCCTTCTCGTCGCCGGTGGCCAGGTACGACGGGCACATGAAGCCGCCGGCTGCCGTGTTATCGGCACGGCACTTGCCGATGCCGACGCAGCGATGAACGGCCTTGGTGAAGTCGCCTTCGTCGTGGGTGAACGCGAACCCGTTCACCCGTACCAGCGGCAGCGCGGCGGGGCGGCGCAGGTTCCGGTCGATCGGCTGCGGCCGCACCAGTACGCCGGGGTTCATCAGGTCGCGCGGGTCGAACAGGTTCTTGAAGCTGGCGAACGCGGTAATGAGTTCTGCGGAGTACATCAGCGGCAGCAGCTCGCTACGGGCTCGTCCGTCGCCGTGCTCCCCGGAGAGGGATCCTCCGTGCCTGGCAACCAGTCGTCCGGCATCCTCCATCAGCGATCGCAGGGCGCTGCCGTCCCGCTCCAGCGGGATGTCGAGGCGCACGTGGATGCAGCCGTCACCGAAGTGGCCGTACGGCATGCCTTCGACGCCGTGGCTGGCGGTCAGTTCGTCGAACTCCCGCAGGTAGGCGCCCAGGTTCTCCGG
Organism: Homoserinimonas sp. A520; assembly: GCF_054489245.1. Lineage (NCBI taxonomy): Bacteria > Bacillati > Actinomycetota > Actinomycetes > Micrococcales > Microbacteriaceae > Homoserinimonas > Homoserinimonas sp. A520. The sequence goes on from NZ_JBTMWX010000004.1 coordinate 28,185, forward strand.
CGGCACGGCGGCGTCCTCGAATCCGGGCCACGCCTGCTTCCCCGCCGGTGTGCGGCCGGCAAGGCCGGCGCCGTCCTCGCGGATGCGCCAGATCGATTTAGCCTCGACCCCCGGCGGGATGATGCGGTGGTCAAGCGCTCCGGATGCAGCGGCCAGCTTCTCGGCGCGGTCGAACGTCTCAGCCTCATCGCTTCCCGACAGCTCGATGAGCAGCCAGCCGGCGCCGCGGGGCAGGTCGGCGACCGCAGTGTCTCCCTGCGCGTTGCGCACCGCGTCGACAAGCCGGGCATCCAGCCCTTCGATCGCACCGGGGCGGTGCGTCAGCAGGGTGGGCACCGCATCCGCTGCCGAAGGCATATCGGGGTAGCCGAGCACCACCAGGAAGGGGGCGAGCGGCGTGTCGACGAGCCGCACGGTGGCCTCGAGCACCGACACGCAGGTGCCCTCGGTGCCGACCAGCGCGCGTGCCAGGTTGCGTCCGTTCTCGGGGAGCAGGTGCTCGAGTGAGTAGCCGGAGACCTGCCGGCCGAAGGTGCCGAGTTCGGTGCGGATCAGGCCGAGGTTGTCGCTGACGAACGTGTCGAGGCCGACCACTTGCTCCAGGGACTGCCCTGCCACGAACCGTTTGCCGCTGCCGTCGACGACGTCCAGTTCGAGCACATTGTCGGCGGTGCGGCCGAATTGCAGCGAGTGGGAGCCGCAGGCGTTGTTGCCGATCATCCCGCCGATCGTGCAGCGCGCCCAGGTGGAGGGGTCCGGCCCGAAGCGGAGGCCGTGCGGGGCGGCCGCCTTCTGCAGCGCCCCCTGCACGACGCCGGGCTGCACGCGTGCAGTGCGCGACTCAGGGTCGACGTCGATGATCCGATTGAAGGACCGGGAGAGGTCCATGACGATGCCCGGGCCGACCGCGTTGCCGGCGACCGAGGTGCCTCCGCCGCGCATGGTGACGGGTGTGCCGGTGGTGCGGGCGACCTCCAGCGCCGCGAGGATGTCGTCGGTCTCGCTGGGGAAGACGACGACCTCGGGAACGACGCGGTAGTTGGAGGCGTCAGTGGAGTATTCGGCGCGCCGCCTGCTGCCGGAGTCGACCTTGCCCGGCAGTTCCCGCTCAAGCATCCTCGACAGCTCGCTGCGTTCCGCGGCTTCGGATCGAGGGGAAGCGCTGGCAATCGACATGAGTAGCATGCTACTACGACACGAGGGTCCGCCGACGAATAGTTGCAGTAATTGCAACTCGTCGTTGCGTTGCTCGAACGCGACTGCCATGGTCTGCCTATGGTCGAACGAACTGCCCGAGGCGATGGAGCCTCGAAGGTGATGGCAACACTGGAGATTCTTAGTGCTACCGATCACCGCTCACCTGACGGAATGACCGTCGCCGAGGTTGCGCGTGCACTCGACCGCGACAAGTCGGTGGCATCCCGGCAGCTTAAAGGTCTCGCTGAGTCCGGACTGGTGGAACGCGACGAAACTGGACGGTTCCGGCTGAGTTGGCGGCTGTTCACCCTGATGGCCCAGGCCGGCGATCAACGCCTCATTCGCGCTGGCATCCCATTGCTGCGGGTGCTCGCGGGAACAGTGCGCGATCGCGCACACCTGAGTGTCTTGAGCGGCCAGCAAGTGCTCACCGTTCACACCGAGAGCTCGACCCGATCACTCGAAGCGGTTGGTTGGGTGGGCCGCCTGGTTCCAATCTGGAATACCTCGTCGGGCATCGCGCTGGTGATGAAGCACGATGACGCACACATTGCGAGCGTTCTCGACGAACTTCACGATTTCACCCGCCCGGAGACGCAGAAGATCATCGATGCAATTGCCGTGGCCCGTTCGAGGGGATACGCAGTGGCAGATGGCCTTTTCGAACCGGACCTGATGGGCATCGCTGCTCCGGTCCACGATGGCCACGACCGCATCGTCGCTGCCGTCAACGTGTCAGGTCCAACTTTTCGGGTGAAGCCGCAGCTCAAACAGATCGCATCCCATGTGGTCGCCACGGCCACCAAACTCTCCGCCGCACTCGTCTACGACTAAGGCGTACCGCCATTTCCGACCACCAACCGCACAACAACGATCTTGGAGGATCATATGCGCCGTATCCCACTACCCTTCTTCAGCTCTCGGCTTCGATTGGATGCCGACCTGTACCTGCCCGATGACGATGGCGCGGGTGCGCCGTATCCGGTGATCATCCCGTGCAGTGGGTACCAAGGACTCAAAGTCATTCACCCGGAGCGTTTCGCCCGCACGCTCGGGCCCCGTGGCTTTGCGGTGCTTGCCTTCGATTACCGGGGCTTCGGGCTTTCCGAGGGCGAGCGCGGCAGGCTCATCCCGCAGGAATGGGCCGAAGACGTCCGGGCTGCAGTGGACCGCGTGTCCGCTCATCCAGAAATCGACGCGGACCGGATCGGACTGCTCGGCTGGGGTCTCGGCGGCGGGGTGGTTGTTTACGAGGCTGGCGACGATGAGAGAGTCAAGGCCGTTGCCTGTTGCAACGGAATCGCCGATGGGTACGAGTCCACCCACAAGATGCACGATGAGGCGTCGTGGCACAGCCTGCTGACCCGCGTCCAGGAGGACCGTGGTAACCGCTCCACAAATGGACGCTCCGAAATCACCGATCCCTGGGACATCGTCCGGCTCAACCTTGACCCGCGAACAGACGGTTACGTCGGGGAGACCCTGTACCAGGCTCCTGGCTTCGGCTCAGGAGTCACCCTCGAGTCGGCAGACCGACTGCTTCAGTTCCAGCCGCGAGAGCAGGTCGCAAAGCTTTCTCCGCGCCCGTTGCTGGTTGTGCACGGGACTGACAACCAACTCCACAAGGTCGAGGAGGCGCAACTGATGTACGACTCCGCGAAGGAGCCGAAGGAGCTGATGCTCCTCGAAGGTCACGGGCACACGGAATGGATGTTCGACGACAACCCGATCTTCCAAAGCGTTGTCGATCGTCTCGACGGGTTCTTTTCCACTGCTTTCGCAAACATCACTGCAGCAGGGAAAGTCAACTCGGTATGACCATCGTCGACTACCTGGCGGCGAATGCCGGTCAAGTGCTCTTCCTCATGCAGCAGCATGTCGAAGTCGTACTGATCAGCGTTGGAACAGCTGCGGTGATCGGAGTCGGCCTGGGATTCTGGGCCGACTCCCGGCCCATGCTCCGTCGGGCGTTGCTTTCGGTGACCGGCACTCTGTTGACCATTCCGTCATATGCCCTGTTCGCTTTGATGATCCCGTTATTCGGCCTGGGTGCCGGCCCGACGTTGGCCGCACTCGTCATCTACGGCATCTTCCCGATCCTCCAGAACACGGTCACCGGTATCGCCGGGGTCGATCCAGCCATCATCGACGCGGCACGCGGCCTGGGCATGAGCAATCGGCGACGATTGAGGACGATCGTGCTACCTCTGGCCTGGCCGGTGATCCTCAACGGGATTCGGGTGGCGACGATCATGCTGGTTGCAACGGCCGCCATTGCCGCCGCTGTCAATGGGCCCGGACTAGGTGAGCTCATCTTCCGTGGCCTGGCTCGAATCGGCGGCGCCAATGCTCTCAACGAGGTGCTCACGGGCGTTATCGGCGTCGTCTTGGTGGCGCTCGCCCTCGATCTGATCTTCCTGCTCACCGCAAAACTCACGACACCGCGAGGTCTCAATGTCTAACGCATCCACCCCAGGTTCCGGCACCATGATTCAGCTCGAAAGTGTTACCAAGCACTATCCAAACCAAGAACGCGCGGCCGTGAACGAGCTGTCGCTGTCTATCAACGCTGGCGAATTCGTCGTCTTCGTCGGCCCTTCGGGTTGCGGCAAGACCACGACCCTGCGAATGATCAACAGGCTCGTCGAGCCGACAACTGGCAAGATCTGGATTGACGGTGAAGACGTCACGCACGTGGATGCGGACATCCTGCGCAGGCGGATGGGCTATGTCATCCAGCATGTTGGGCTGTTGCCGCATCTGACTGTCGGCGACAACGTCGGAATCGTGCCCAAGATGAACGGAGTGCCGCAGGACCAGCGTCGGCAGCGCTCCGACGAGTTGCTTTCACTGGTCGGGCTCGACCCTGCACAATTCGCGGCCAGATATCCGCGCCAGCTTTCCGGTGGTCAGCAGCAGCGGGTTGGTGTGGCCAGGGCGTTGGCTGCCGATCCGCCGATCATGCTGATGGATGAGCCCTTCGCTGCGGTTGACCCCATCGCCCGAAAGATGCTGCAGGACGAGTTCCGGCGGTTGCAGAAACTACTGGAGAAGACGATCGTCTTCGTCACCCACGACATTGACGAGGCGCTGCGGCTTGGTGATCGCATCGCCATCTTCGACAACAATTCGCGGGTGGCGCAGTTCGCAACCCCGCTTGAGATCCTGACCAATCCGGCGGACGAATTCGTTACGGAATTCGTGGGTGCCGGCGCGGCAGTCCGGCGGCTCTCCCTGCTCACGGTGGGCGACATCATCCGGAAGGACTCGGTTCGCGCCACCGAACCGGTGATGAACCCGATAACAGTCGCGGAGGACATGACGGTGCAAGGTGCACTTGAGCAGGCGTTGACCCGGCGCGCAGCCGGGATCAGCGTTGAGTCCGTCGAGCAGGGGACCATTGAGATCAGCCTCCAGGAACTGTTGCTGACGGCAGCCGATACGGCAGAGGTACCGGTATGAGCACCGTCCTGACCACGCGGTCCACCGGCGTGCAACGCTCGGCGAGCCTTTGGGTGCTGCCTGCGATCGCGGTTTCGATCATCGCCGGAGTCTTTCTCTATATCAATCTCGCCAGCTTGGACTCGATTGAGGCGCGAGCGTTGGCTCCGTCTACGATCCTGGCCGCCACTCGGGAGCACGTCGGCCTCGTTGTTGTCTCGACGATTGCGACGATCCTCATCGGCATCCCATTGGGAATCCTTCTTACTCGGAGTGTCGCCCGGCGCATCAGCCCGGCAGTGCTCGCGTTCGCCAGCGGAGGCCAGGCGATCCCGTCGATTGGCGTGCTGGTGCTGCTTGCCATCCTGTTCGGGGTCGGTTTCTGGATGGCGGTGGTCGCCTTGGTTGCCTACGCCCTCCTGCCGGTGCTACGCAACACAATGGTGGGAATTCAGCAGGTGGACCCCACCGTGATTGATGCCGGACGCGGTATGGGCATGACCCGGGGCATGGTGCTCCGCGGCATCGAGCTGCCGTTGGCAGTGCCGCTGATCCTCGCCGGCATCCGGGTCGCATTGATCCTCAATGTCGGAGTGGCAACGCTTGCCACCTTCACGAATGCCGGTGGACTCGGGTCCATCATCACCACTGGCATCGTCCTCAATCGTCTTCCGGTGCTCGTTGTCGGGAGCCTGCTCACTGTCGCCCTTGCCCTCCTCGTGGATTGGCTGGCTGGCGTCGGTGAGCGATATCTACGGCCGAAAGGCCTCTGATAGCAGGTCTAGTTTCACCACCATCACGATCAAAGGAGATTGATATGCGGAAAACTGCACTTCTGGCAATGGTGGGCGCTAGCGCGCTCATTCTGAGCGGATGCTCGCTCAGCGGCAATGCGCCGGGTGACACGTCGACCGGTGAGAAGGTCGACGGACCGCTGAGCGGCGTCACCATCTCGGTCGGGTCCAAGGACTTCACCGAACAGTTGGTGCTGTGCGAGATCACCGCGCAGCGACTCGAGTCACAAGGTGCGACGGTCGAGCGTGTCTGCAGCCTCAGCGGGTCGGCCACAGTCCGTGCCGCCGAGGAAAGCGGTGACATCGATCTCTACTGGGAATACACGGGGACCGGTTGGACGGCCCACCTGACCCAGACGGAGGTCGTGCCCGACGCGACAGAGCAGTACGAGAAGGTCCGCGACATGGACCTGGAGGAGAATCAGATCGTGTGGCTGCCACCGGCCGCCGCCAACAACACTTACGCGATCGCGGTGAGTGCCGAAACCGCCGATCGGTTGAAGGTGAAGACGCTGTCGGACTACGCAGCCTTGTCGATGAGCTCTCCAGAGGAAGCCAGCTTCTGCGGGGCAGCCGAATTCTTCGGGCGTGATGACGGGTGGGAGGGACTCAAGAAGTCGTACGGTATCAATGTGCCGCAGGACAAGGTCGCGACGCTGGCCGAAGGGCCGATCTACAACTCGATCGCAACCGGCAATCCGTGCAACTTCGGTGAAGCTTTTGCCACCGACGGAAGGATTGCGGCGCTCGGTCTGGTCGTTCTCGAAGACGACAAGAACTTCTTCCCGTTCTACAATCTGTCCCTGACGGTCAGGCAGGATGTGCTGGACGCCCACCCGGAGATCGAGGAGGTCATGGCAGGCGTGACCGAATTGCTCACCAACGAGTCGCTTCAGGCGTTGAATGGATCCGTCGATGTCGATGGCCAGTCCCCGGAGGCTGTTGCTGCGGCCTGGCTGAAAGAAAACGGTCTCTCGGCTTGACCACTACCTCCCGAGTAATGCCCGGGACCGCCACTTCACTTTCAGTGGCGGTCCTGCAGACCGCGCCAGTCCGCGGCGCCGTCGTCGAGAACCTTCGCGAAATCCACGAGTTGGCCGCGGCTGCCGGGCCTGCCGACCTCATCGTCACCTGCGAACTCTCCGTCTCCGGGTACGCGTTCAATGCTGATCGACTGCCCCCAGCGCTCGATGTCGACGACCCACGACTGGCTGTCCTCACGGCGTCCGGCAGCGTGGTGAGTGTCGGACTGGTCGAGAGAAATGCCGGCGGCCAGCCCTACAACTCGTCCGTCTTATTCGGGGCCGCTCGACGTGTTCAGCGCAAACTGCATCCGGTCTCGTACGCACCGTGGAACGAGCACCTGCTGTATGCGCCCGGCGACCGCATGGAACCAGCCAGCGTGAACGGTGTCGCTGTCACCACTCTGATCTGCAACGATGCGTGGCATCCGGTCATGCCGTGGCTGGCCGCCCACGCGGGCGCTGAAGTGCTCCTCGTCCCCACCGCGAGCATCGGCGACAACTCGGCCAGCGAGTCGGCGCAGAGCTGGGAGCTCATCCTCACTCACACAGCACGCATACTTCAGTGCTACGTGGTTTTCGCCAACCGGGTAGGAGAAGAGGACGGCCACAACTTCTGGGGCGGTTCAAGGATCATTGACCCGTGGGGCCGAGTGCTTGCTCAAGCCGGCAGCGGAACTGAAATCATCCACGCCACACTTGACCTGGACGCTCTGCGGTGCCTGAGGGCCGATGTTCCGCTGCTTGAAGAAGCCAGGCCACAGCTGATAGCGAGCTTGCTTGCCGACCCTGACCGGGACAGCCGTGTTTGATGCCCACGTGCATGCCGCCCCCGACGTGATCGACCGGATCGGCTTCGATGACGAAATTTGCGCACAGTATGAGGCAGCCGGCTTCACCGGGTTCGTGCTCAAGTCCCATCATGAACCGACGGTTGGTCGTGCTGCGGCGTTGAGTCGACGCAGCTCCCTGGACATCGTCGGAGGCGTTGCACTCAACCACGCGGTTGGTGGGATAAACCCGGCGGCGGTGGCTGCGGCTCTGGCCAGCGGCGGACGGATGGTGTGGTTTCCCACGGCAGACTCTCATACCCAGCAGAAGGCGGGGCTGCCGAGGCTCCGCGACCTGGATGCGAGACTGGAGGTTGGAGCGTTGTCGCTGCCTCCGCTTGTGAGCAGTCATGGGGGCACGGCGCAACGCGCTCGCCATATCCTGGACCTGATCGCGGAACATGACGCTGTGCTGTGTACCGGCCATGTCAGCCGGAAGGAGTGCATCTGGTTGGTCGATGAGGCACAGTCTCGGGGAATTTCACGGATTCTTCTAACGCATCCGTCGTATACGGTTCCGGGAATGGGCCCCGCGGAAATCGGTGAATTGGCAGAGCGTGGCGTTCACGTCGAGATCACTGCCTTCCAACTGTGGCACCAACCGGGAATTCATATCGACCTGCTGGCGAAGGTCGCTCGCGAAGCCGGACCTATGCTCGTGCTCTCTTCTGATGCAGGTCAACCCGACAGCCCACCCCCGCCCGAGGCGCTGAATCGTCTGGTTGAGGCGCTCGCCGACGCCGGATGCGACAGGGCGGCACTGCTGGACGCCGCAGGCGCAGTTCCCAGCAACCTCGTCCTCACCTGAACCGTAGTTCACTCTGCTGGGGCTAGTGTCGACACCCAGTGATCGGGTGGCGTCTCGCCGGCGGTCGCCGCCACCTGGCGCATCAACAGCAGCCCCGTGGTGGTGAGGTGGTCTTGCATCAGGGCTGCGGCGGCATCCGCATCCCGGGAGCGGATGGCATCCACAATCGGCACGTGCTCCACCTGCACATCACGGATGCTGCGGGAACGGTCGATCGTCGAGACGCCGTGCGCCTGGGTGGCATCCCGCAAGGACTCCACCATCCCGGCCAGTCGCTCATTGCCGGTGGACAGGATGATGGCGCGATGAAGCTCGCGGTCGAGTCGCGTGAACTCGCCCACGTCATGCTGCTCCACAGCGCCGGTCAGGCCGCGCACGCGATCGCCCAGTTCCTGCAGCAGTTCGTCAGAACCGTGGCGGGCTGCGTGCGCGGCGGCAGGCACCTCCAACAGCAGTCTGGCCTCGAACACCTTCTGGATGTCCTGCACGCTGACCCCGCGGATGCGCACACCGCGGTTGCGTTCGATGGTGACCATTCCGGCATCCGCCAACCGCAGCACTGCGTCGCGCACCGGGGTGCGGGAGACACCGAGTCGTTCCGCCAGCCCATAGATGGAGTGCAGGGAGCCGCCGGCCAGCGTGCCGGTGACGATCTCTTCGCGCAGCAGCCCGTGTACGCGGTCGGTGGTGCTCACTCTGGCAGCCATGGTGTCATTGTGCCTTGCGCGCGGCTGGCGCGCACATCCTCGGCGTGCCCGCCATCCTTGCGCTAGCCTTCGCCACGCTGGTGGCGGTGCTGCCATAAGGCACGAAGAATCCGACCCCAACTGCCATACTGTTCGAGACAGTTTTTCGGGGGAATCGAACTGCAGGGTGGGTTATGCGCGGCGAGGCAGGTGTGGGTGACTCCGCCGCTCGCTACGCCATCATCGGCGCTGGGCCTTCCGGTCTGGCCGGTGCGCGCAACCTGAGCAGGCTGGGCATCCCGTTCGACGGGTATGAGGCGGCCGGCGAGGTCGGCGGGCTCTGGAACATCGACAACCCGCGCAGCACCGTGTACCAGTCGGCGCACCTGATCTCGAGCAAGACGACCACCGAGTTCACCGAGTTCCCGATGCTGGACGGCACGCCGGACTACCCGAACCACGCCGAGTTGCGACGCTACTTCGCGGCGTTCGCCGAACACTTCGACCTCGTGAAGCACTACGTGTTCAACACCGAGGTCCAGTCGGTCGGGCCCGAGGGCGGCAAGTGGCGGGTGACCACGTCGAAGGGCAGCCGCCTGTACCACGGCGTCATCCTCGCCAACGGAACCCTCGCCGAGCCGTCAGTCCCCACCTTCCCGGGGGAGTTCTCCGGCGAGATCATCCACACCAGCCAGTACAAGTCGCCGGACGTGTTTCGCGGCAAGCGCGTGCTGATCATCGGAGCGGGCAACAGCGGCTGCGACATCGCGGTCGACGCCGTGCACCACGCCGACTCCATCGACATGAGCGTGCGCCGCGGCTACTACTTCGTGCCGCGCTACCTGTTCGGGAAGCCGGCCGACACCCTCAACCAGGGCCGCCCGCTCCCTGCCCGCATCAAGCAGTTCGTCGACTCGCGCGTGCTCAAGGTCTTCACCGGCGACCCGGTGCGGTTCGGCTTCCCGAAGCCCGACTACAAGATCTACGAGTCGCACCCGATCGTCAATACCCTGGTACTGCACCACCTCGGTCAGGGCGACCTGCGGGTGAGGGCGGATGTCGACCGCTTCGAGGGTGAGACCGTCCACTTCAAGGATGGGAGCGCATCCGACTACGACCTGATCGTGCTGGCCACCGGCTACAAGCTGAACTACCCGTTCATCGACCGGAAGCACCTGAACTGGACCGGCATGGCACCGAAGCTGTTCCTGAACATCTTTGGTCTCGAAACCGACACACATGCCTTCAACGGCATCTATGTGCTCGGCATGATCGAAGCGAGCGGGATCGGCTGGCAGGGGCGGTACGAGCAGGCGGAACTGGTCGCGCAATACCTGGCGGCGCCAGCGGATGCCCGGCGGCTGTTCGAGGCGGAGGCGGCGGGACCCTGGCCCGACCTGACCGGCGGCTACAAGTACCTGGCGCTGGAGCGGATGTCGTACTACGTGAACAAGGACGCCTACCGCGGCGTGGTGAAGCGCCACATCAAGCGGTTGCAGAAAAGCGGGTCGAGCTCGTCGAGACCCCCTGAGCCTGCCGAAGGGCACACGAGCGGGGAGCGCAAGTGAGCATCGACGAGGTCACCCTCAACTTCAATCCGACGTCGCTGCTCGCGCTCGACGTGGTGCTCGCGCTGATCATGTTCGGCATCGCGCTCGCCGTGAAGGTCGACGACTTCCGGGCCGTGCTCCGCATGCCGAAAGCCATCACCGTCGCCCTTGCCGCGCAGTTCCTGCTGCTGCCGGCGGTCACCTTCGGGCTCACCTTCCTGCTGAACGTCGGCCCGTCGATCGCGCTCGGGATGATCCTGGTCGCCTGCTGCCCGCCCGGCAACATCTCGCAGGTTCTCACCAACCAGGCCCGCGGCAACGTCGCCCTCTCGGTGTCGATGACGGCGGTCGGCAACCTGCTCGCCATCTTCCTGATGCCGATCAATTTCGCGTTCTGGGGCAGCCTGCATCCGACAGCGTCAACCATCCTGGAGGCGGTCGAACTCGACGCCGTCGACATGCTCATCAAGATCGTGGTGATCATCGGACTGCCGTTCGCGCTCGGCATCCTGATCGGCAACCGCTGGCCGAAGGTCATGGCGAAGGTGCAGCCGTGGGTGCGCCGCATCAGCCTGGTTGCCCTGCTCGCCTTCATCGTGATCGCGCTGATCGGCAATTGGGCCTACTTCATGGCCTACATCGGCGTCGTTCTCCTCGCCGTCTTCCTGCACGACGCGGTCGCGCTGGCCCTCGGCTGGTCGACCGCCAGGCTGAGCGGGCTGGACGTCCCCAGCACCAAGGCGGTCACCTTCGAGGTGGGCATCCGCAACGCCGGTCTGGGTCTCGGCCTGGTGTTCGCCTTCTTCGACGGCCTCGGCGGCATGGCGATCGTCGCCGGCTGGTGGGGCATTTGGGACATCATCGCCGGGCTGGCACTCGCCACCTTCTGGGCGAGGCGACGCGCCAAAAAGGGGGAGCTTCGGTGACATCTGAAAGAGCAGGTCGTCGGGTCTACGTGACCGGGGGCAACGGATTCCTCGGGAGCTCGGTCGTGGCCGGCCTCGCCGCCCAGCTCGGGGTGGGCGTCGACCTGGTCGTCAGCGGTGACCTCCGTGAGCCACCCACGCGGGTCGATGGCGTCGTCTACGAGACAGCGGATGTCACGCAGGCCAACGACCTGCTGGAACAGTTCCAGCGCCACAAGATCAACACCGTCGTGCACCTGGCCGCGGTCGTCAACCCTGGCCGCGACCTGTCCAGGGAGGACGAGTACCGAGTCGACGTCGAGGGCAGCCGCAATGTGCTGGATGCCTGCCTCGCCACCGGGGTGCGGCGCATCGTGGTGTCGTCGAGCGGCGCCGCGTACGGCTACCACGCCGACAACCCGGCCTGGCTGGTCGAGACGAACTCGATCCGCGGCAACGAGAGTTTTTCCTACTCCCACCACAAGCGGCTGGTCGAGTTGATGCTCGAGGAGGCGCGCGTCTGGCATCCGGAACTTGAGCAGGTGGTGTTCCGTATCAGCACCATCCTCGGTGAAACCGTCGACAACCAGGTCACCGCCCTGTTCCGGAAGAAGCGGCTGCTGCGCGTCTCCGGCTCCGAGAGCCCGTTCGTCTTCGCCTGGGACCAGGATGTCGTCGCCGCCATGGCGCGCGCTGCGACCGACGGCCCCCCGGGTGTCTACAACCTGACCGGTGACGGTGCGCTGACCGTCCGGGAACTGGCGCGCCTCATGGGCAAGAAGACCGTGACGGTGCAGCCGTGGATGTTGAAGCTGGGACTCTGGGCCGGGCAGGCGATCGGCGCGACCGCTCACGGCCCGGAGCAGGCGAAGTTCCTGCAGTTCCGGCCGGTGCTGCTGAACACCAAGCTGAAGCAGGAGTTCGGCTACACGCCGAAGCACACCAGCCGCCAGGCGTTCGAGGCCTGGCTGGCATCGCGCTCCTGACCTGCTCCCAGCTTCTGCGGGTAAGATGGCGGCAGCTAACGGTCCGCCGAGCCTTCGGTCTACCGGGCGGTCTGCCGAGGCTCGAACGATTGGGCCCCCATGATTGAAAACGTCCCCACCCCGCGGGTATTGAACCGCGATGACATTGTCCTGCACAATGGCCTGCTGTCCCTGGTGAATCACAACACGACGCCGCATGACGCACTGATCGAAGACCTGCTGTTCATCCGCCGCGTGCTGGACGTTGCGGGCATCCGCTACCTGCTGGTGCGCGACGACCACGCCCAGCCGGTGCTCGCCGTCGACCGCCGCGACCGCAAACTGCTGCAGGAGGCCCTCGCCGAGGCGTGCCAGAACGAGCCGTTCTACGCGAAGCCGGCCCGCGTCACCGAGGCAGGCCAGGTGGTGAAGGCGGATGCCCGGCGCCCGGCCATGCTGCTGGCCGAGGGTTCCTGGGCCCCCGGGTCGAAGATCCGCGCGTTCTCGGTGTTCCGTCCGAGGGTCGAGCCGGTCGGGCTGCTTGCCTTCGGCGCGTCCAACGGCGTGCGGGTGGAGTTCTGGAGGCATGACGACGACGAGATCAGCGCGCCCAACGCGAACGCGTTGATGCGCCCGTCGCTGCCCCGCGCAGAGGCGATCGAGGACACCGTCGAACGGTACGGCGAGACCTGGCCGACGCTGGTCGGCATGTTCGACCGCCTGGGCGGCGACGTCGACTTCGACATCGACCTGGTCTTCTCCTGGGTGGATGGCGCCGAGTTGGAGTGGCAGCGTGCGCGGGCCCGCCGCATGGCCAGTTACGTCGTCGGGGAGGGTGACGGTTCTGAGGCGCGCTTCCGCCAGCTGGACGAGCTCAAGTATGCGTTGCGCTCGGTGAACCTGTTCGCACCGTGGATCCGCAACATCTACATCGCGACCGACTCGCCGCGTCCGGCCTGGCTCGACGAGCATCCGCGCGTCACGCTGATGCGCAGCGAGCAGTTCTTCCGCAACCTCGACGACCTGCCGACGCACAACTCGCACGCGGTCGAAAGCCAGCTCCACAACATCCCGGGGCTGAGCGAGCACTTCTTATATTCCAACGACGACATGTTCTTCGGTCGCCCGGTGCGCCCGGAGATGTTCTTCTCTCCAGGAGGCGTCAGCAAGTTCATCGAGGCACGCACCCGCATCGGCCTCGGCGAGAACAACGTGGCCCGCAGCGGGTTCGAGAACGCGGCGCGGGTGAACCGGGCGCTGCTGCATCAGAAGTTCGGCCGCGTCATCACCCGCCACCTCGAACATGCGGCGACACCGCTGCGCAAGTCGGTATTGCAGGAACTGGAGAACGAGTTCCCGGAGGACTTCGCCCGCACCAGTGCGAGCGCGTTCCGCCAGGCCACCGACGTGTCGGTGACCAACTCGCTGTACCACTACTACGCGCTGCTCACCGGGCGGGCGATCGTGCAGACGAATGCCAAGGTGAAGTACGTCGATACCACGGCGCTTTCCGGCATCCGCCTGATGAGCTCGCTGCTGAAGAAGCGGTCATTCGACTTCTTCTGCCTGAACGACGGCAGCTTCCCGGAGCTCTCAGCCGCCGAGCGTGCCGTGGCGGTGCAGTCATTCCTGGAACAGTACTTCCCGATCCCTGCACCCTGGGAGAAGCTGGTGGTCGTCCCCGTCGAGCAGGCGCAGTAGCGCTACCCGAAGTGCCCGTTCCGGAGGATAGTGCCCCGCGCAACAGGCGCAATCCTCCGGAACGGGCACTATGGCAACGGAGCTAGCCGACGACGGCGAGCTCGCGGGTGGGCGGATGCCGGTCGTCGGCGTACGCGGGGACGTGCGGGTTGACCGCCGGCGGGATGGTGATGCCGCTCTTCGCCAGGATGGCCGCGGTCTCCTCGGCCGTGACGTAGGCGACCGTCGAGTATTCGCCGATCGGCACCACCGAGTGCAGCACGGTGTCGTCGTACACGTGGATCAGGTTGAACGCCTGCGCGCCGTTGCGGCCGCGAGTCCCCCCGACGGGCACGTTGAGGTCCTGCGTGTAGCAGGTGGCCGACGCGACCGACACCGGAACCCCGGCAAAGGTTGCCGTGGTCGAGTAGTGCAGATGGCCGGCGATGATGCTGCGGATGTCGCTGCCGCGCACCACGGCCGCCAGCTGCTTCTGGGTGCGCAGCTCGACGGTGACCGCGAGGTCGAGCACGCTCGGCACCGGCGGGTGGTGCATGGCGAGGATGCTGCCGTGGGGTGCCGGGGTGGCGAGCACGTCTGCGAGCCAGGCGAGCTGGGCATCCGTCACCTCGCCGTAGTGGTGACCGGGCACCGTCGAGTCGAGTGCGATCACTCGGAGGCCGTTGACGTCGAACACGCGGTCGACCGGGCTGGTCGACGGATGCTCGTCGAGCAGCGAGTCGCGGAACCTGCCGCGATCGTCGTGGTTCCCCATGACCCAGATCACTTCGGCGCCGAGCCGCCGGGCGGCCGGCTCCACGATGGCGCGAAGCTTGGCGTAGGCATCCGTCTCGCCCTTGTCGGCAAGATCCCCGGTGAAGACGATCGCCTCGGGGCGGGAACCGGATGCCTCAAGCTCGGCGAACAGTTCGCGCAGCTTGCCCTCGGCGTCGACGGCCCCGTATAGGGGGCCGTCCCCGGCGACGAAGTGGGTGTCGCTGAGGTGCAGGATGAAGTGGTCTGGTCTCGGGTGTTGAGCCGTATAACCGGTCATGCCTACAGTCCAACACTCTTAGATGGACGAAGTATGAACATCCTCCGGCAAGTTGCACCCCCGTTATGGTGACGGCCGGCTATGTCGTGGGGTGGGTTCACCCGTGAGGGGGAGGCGTCGGCGACAGTGGCCTCGCTAGGCTCGGTCGGGTGAAACGCATCCTCTCGCTCATCGCCGTGGTCGGTGCCCTCGTCCTCGGGGTGGCTGCGCCGGCATCCGCTGACGTCGACGACTTCTTCTTCGAGAGCTTCGACGGCCGGTACGAGCTGTCGCGGGATGCCGACGGACACTCCCTGCTGACCACCACCGAGACCCTGGTGGCGGTGTTCCCCGACTTCGACCAGAACCGTGGCATCCGCCGCCTGCTGGTGGACGACTACGACGGGCATCCGACCGACATCGAGGTGCAGAGCGTCACCGATGAGAACGGTGACCGGCGGCACTACGAGACCGAAACGGAGGATGAGTTCCTCGAGCTGACGATCGCCGACGACGGCGTGTATGTGCACGGCGAGCAGACCTACGTGATCACCTACACCCAGCGCAATGTCACCCGCTTCTTCGCGGACACGGATGCGGACGAGTTCTACTGGGACACCAACGGAACCGGTTGGGGGCAACCGTTCGGCGAGGTGACGGCAACCGTCACGCTGGATGCCGGGTTGTTGGCTGCACTGAATGGAAACGTCGCGGCGTTCACCGGGCGGGAAGGCGAGAGTGGGGCGGCGTCCGTCGCCACCACCGACTCTGGCTTCACGTTCACCGCGATGGATCTCGGGTCGCGAGAGAACCTGACCTTCGCGATCGGCTTCGAGCCCGGGACGTTCGAGCCGCGAGACAGCGGATTCTTCGCCGCCGCGTGGCCTGCCGTGTCCTCCATCTTCGCGCTGATCGGCCTCCTCGCTGCGGCGCTGGCCGGCTTCACCCGCGCTCGCCGACTGCGCGACGCCCCTGGACGCGGCGTGATCATCCCCGAGTACGTGGTGCCGAAGAACGCGAACGTGTTCCTCTCCTCGGTGATCATCGGCAAGCAGGCGAAGGCCACCACTGCGGCGATCCTCAGGTTGGCGGTGGCCGGGAACATCCGCGTGCTCGAGGTCGGCGGCAAGAAGCCGCACTACCAATTGCAGTTCGTCACCGCCGACGGTACGGACGCCGACGAGCGCGAGTTCCTGCACGCCCTGTTCGGTTACACCCTCGACTTCGAGGAGGTTCGCAGCCTGCAGAAGGCCGACCAGAAGGCGGCCACCGCCATCGGCAAGCTGATGAAGCGGGTGACGGCGGATGCGACGGCGAACGGCTTCCGTCGAAAGGTTCCGGTCGGCGCGATCGCCCTGGTGTGCCTGCTCGCTGTCGCGGCGGCGGTCGGCTCGTTCATCTTCGGCGTGATCTCGCTTGATGAGTCGTACGGCGGCGCCTGGCCGCTGCTGCCCATGGGGGTTGGAGTGGCGGCAGCCATCGCGAGCTTCGTGTTCGTCGCAAAGGTCCCACTGACGGAGACTGGCGTGGAGTTGCGCGACTACCTGGGTGGGCTGGAAATGTACATCGAGCTGGCGGAGGCCGATCGCATCCGCTACCTGCAGTCACCGCAGGGTGCGATCACCACTCCGGTTGCCGCTGGCGACACGGCCGAGGTGGTGAAGTTGAACGAGAAGCTGCTGCCGTACGCGGTGTTGTTCGGTCACGAGAAGGAGTGGGCGGCCGAGCTCGGGCGCTACTACGAGGAGCTCGGCCAGCAGCCGACCTGGTACGCCGGGCACGGCCCTTTCAACGCTGCACTGTTCTCGAGCAGCATCGGCGCGATGGCGGCGAGTACCGCCTCGGCGTACAGCAGCTCGTCCGGAGGTTCGGGCGGCGGTGGTTCCTCCGGCGGTGGCGGCGGAGGAGGTGGCGGCGGAGGCGTCTAGCTGCCCTGCTGGTTGAGCCCGTCGAGCGCTATTCTGAGCCTGTCGAAGTGACCGTCAAGCGGGTCGAGCTCGTCGAGACCAGCCGAGCTTGCCGAGGCTAGCCAACCAACGTCAGCATCAACCGCGATTCCCCCACCGCCTCAACCTCGTGCCGCACCAGCTTCTCGATCCGCATGATCCCGCCGGGCACCAGATCGGTGACCTCCCCGCCCGCGGTCACCCGCAGGTGACCGTCGAGCGCCTGCAGCAGCAGCGTCTTCGGTGCGGCGTGGTCTTTCATGGTGTGTCCGGCCGGGAAGGTCAGCACGACGACGCGTACGTCCTCCGACTTCAGCGCTGTGGTGTGTCCCAACTTGTCGGGCAGGATCGGCGAGAGCTCGCGGATATCGGCGACGACGGTGACGGTGTTCTCCATACCCCCACGGTAGCCCTACCCTTTAACCCATGCCCGAGAGCCCGTTGACGCCGTCGCCGTACGACGTGCTCGGGGTCCCGCCGACGGCGACCACTCACGAGTTGCGTAAGGCGTACCGGCGGATGCTGCGCGAGGCGCATCCGGACACCGGCGGTTCCGAGGCGCGCTTCCATGCGGTGCAGCGGGCGTGGGAACTGGTCGGCACATCATCGAGCCGCGCCGCCTACGACCGGGGTCAGGTTTCTGTCAGGCACAGTGCCGCCCAGCCGGGAGCGTCCTGGGTTCCGGCGCCGCCGCGCGCTCGCCGGGACTCCCGCCCGACGGCCCGGTCGTACGGGCATCCGGGGGGTTGGCGTCGCGAGCGCTACCTGACGCTGGTTCGCGAGTGGGCCGGCCGCGGAACGGACATCGCCGACCCGTACGATGCGGCCCTGGTGCGTTCCGCCCCCCGCGAGCTTCGACACATGCTGGCGGATGCGCTGGCCGAGGAGGCGACGGCCAGCACCCTGGCGACGCTCGGCATCGGCTACACGCTCTGGCACGACGTGGCGACGGATGTTCGTGCCGCCAATCCGCGCTTCACGGGCGGTGTCTCGAAGGTCGACCACGTCGTACTCGGCCCGACCGGCTTGTTCGCGGTGCTGTCCGAGGACTGGGGCGGACCGGTGCGAGCCCGCAAGGGCGACCTGATCGGCGAGGTGCTGATGCCGGGGGAGCGCCCGATGCACCAGCTGTCCCTTGAGGCCAAGTGGGTGGCGCGGGCTGCTCGGGTGAAGTTCACGGCGCTGGTGATCGTGGTTCCGGATGACGCGACCGATGAGTCTCTCATGGTGCTCGGCAAGATGCGCGGCGTGCCGTCGGTGGTGGTGCAGCGGTCGCGACTGCTCGACCTGCTGCGCAACGGGCTTCCGGGCCCAGAGCAGACCAGCAGGGGTCAGATCGGCGGTACCGAGCTGTTCGACATCCGCACCCGGCTGCAGAACGCCATCCGCTTCGTCTAGGCAGACGACTCAATAATGCCGTTCGGCGGCCACCGGGCTCAGCGGTAGCCTTCCCGGCGCACCGGGAGGCTGGTTTCGGGGTCGACCTGTCTTCGAGTGCCGTCGGTTCGCCATCCATGAGCGGGTCGCCGTGCCCTTCGTGAGCCGCAGAAATGAAGGAGGTTTTCGCCGATCAGCGGAGAATGGAGGAGAAACCGTGCCTGATCGATCTGAATCGCCTTCTTTTCGGTTGCGGATGCCACGGTGCGGCAGCGCGGTGACGTACGCCTGCAGCGAAAGCTGTTTCCGCGGAGCCATGCCGTGTTGTTGGCTTTCACCATGAGACTTCTTGTGCTGGGCGGCAGCGAGTTCGTCGGTCGCGCGTTCGTCGATGAGGCGTTGGCGGCGAACTGGGAGGTCACCACGCTCAGCCGCGGCACGAGTCCGGCACCAGTCGGCGTCACTGCGCTGCACGGCGACCGCAACGAGATCGATGGATTGACCGCACTCGGCGACGGCGAGTGGGATGTGGTGGTCGACACCTGGTCGTGGGCTCCGGTCGCGGTTCGCCGCTCAGCCACGCTGCTGCGCGATCGCACCGAACGCTACGTTTATGTGTCGAGCCGTTCGGTCTACGCCGACCCGGTCCCGGCCGGCGCCGACGAGGGCGCGGCTCTGGTGATCGCCGACCCCGACGACGAGCACTTCGACGACTACGCCCGGGCGAAGGCCGGAGCCGAACTGGCCGTGGTCGAGGAGTTCGGGGTGCGCGCGATCCTGGCCCGCCCCGGGCTGATCATCGGTCCGCGGGAGAACATCGGCCGCCTGCCCTGGTGGCTGAACCGCATTGCAGCCGGCGGCCCGGTTGTGGCACCAGGATCACCTGATGCCGGCATCCAGTATCTGGACGCCCGCGACCTGGCCGTGTTCTGCCTCACCATCGCCAAGAGCGGCCACGGCGGGCCGTTCAATGTGGTGAGCCCGGTGGGTCAGGCGACGGTCGGCGACCTGCTGCGGGCGTGCCTCGAGGTGACCGGTTCCGACGCAGAACTACGGTGGATCGACACCGAGAAGATCCTCGCCGCCGGCGTGAAACCGTGGATGGACCTGCCGGTCTGGCTGCCGCCGGGGGAGGACCACGAAGCCATGCACCAGGGCGATGTGTCGAAGGCGGTGGCGGCCGGTCTGCGCATCCGCCCCCTCCTCGAAACGGTGGCCGACACCTGGGAGTGGCTGCAGTCGATCGGCGGGGAGGCGCCGCAGCGGCCGGACCGCCCGACGCTCGGGCTCGACCCGGCGATCGAGGCGAAACTCCTGGGCGGCTAGCTTTTCGCGACACCCCACTACAGGGGTGGGACGGCTCCGTGCGCTAGTTTCGGAACGTAGGCTGGAGATTCACGCCACACAACTTTTGGGGATGCTCACTGCAGTGAAGGTCATCAGCTATAACCTCCGCAAGAACCGCGCGGTTACCGAACTCGTGGATCTCGCAGAACATTTCACGCCGAGTGTCTTGTGCCTGCAGGAGGCCGACACCAGCGCCCTGCCTGCCGAGATCGGTGCCCTGCACCTGGCGGACTCGACCAGTCGCAACCGCCTGGGCCTGGCGCTCTACTACTCGCGCGAGCGGTTCACCGCTGTCGAGACACAGGCGTTCGAGCTGAAGAAGTCGTTGCACGATCGGGTGCTCACCCCGGCGCATGAGCGACTCATCGGCACGCGCCTGATCGACGGCAAGGACGACCGCGAGCTGGTTGTGGCGTCGTTCCACGCGGCGCCGCTGACGGCGCTCAACTCCCTGCGCCGGCACCAGATCAAGACCGCGCACGAGCAACTGCGTGCCCTCGGTCCCGGGCTGCCAACGCTCATGGTCGGCGACTACAACTACCCGATCTTCAAGGACAGCCTGAACACCCGGATGCTCGCGTCCGGGTACGACCTGACCCTCAGCGACAAGCGAACCTACACGCGCTACAAGTTCTTCCGCGGGCACTTCGACCTGGCCACGTCTGTCGGGTTGGACATCGACAGCGTGCAGACGCTGCCGCGCGGAACGTCGGACCACCTCCCGATCCTGGTGACGGCGTCGTACCGCGAGGAGCTGGCCGACAAGCTCGCCGGCTGACGCGTCAGGCCGGAGCCGTGGCCCCTCTTCATCCGCCTGTTGAGCTCCTCTCACCCGCCGCGCGGTACTTTCAGTGGAACGCCGTCGCATCCGTTGCCGCGATCCACTGAAAACACCGCGCGCCGCAGGACGGCAATCGCACCGCTGAGCATCCCCTGAAAGCAGGCCTTCCGCCTGCGCTTTACTCTCGCTCGTAAAGCCGAGGAGGTTTCGATGACGGTGAAACTGAACAACAAGGCCTACGCGCACGCGAAGAGCCTCATCGCCGACGGCAAGGCGACGCATGATGAGCGCGACGACTGGAGTGAGCACGCTCCGAGCACGGATGACGAGAACAAGTTCATCGAGAAGCACGGATACGCGGAGTACTCGAAGTGGCACCTCGGCGTCGACGACGACATGCCGGACGACACCAAGGGCCACTACAGCTTTCCGTTCGGCGACTTCGCGAAGGTGCACCGCTGCGCGGTGATCTCGCTGGAGAGCCGGGCCGCCCAGTACGACCACGACGAGATTGCGGAAGCGTCGAAGGACCTGCTGAATCGCATCGACGACGAGGGCTGACGGCTGATGCCGAAGAGCCGCAATCCGTTCGTCGCGCTGCGCCGCCGGCAGGTGTTGCCGCGGTGGGTCCGCAGGATGGATGCGGCCGCGGGTCGCCGCATCAACTCCCGCACCACGCATCCGCTGGTCGACCGGGGGTACTCGCGCCTGTCCAGGTCGGCGAACCGCGGTGCGCTGTGGTTCACCATCGCGGCGGTGCTGCTGGTGTTCGGTCGCCCGAGGGCAGCCATCCGCGGGTCGGCGTCGCTGCTCGGTGCGAGCATGCTGGCGAACCTGGTCGGAAAGCAGATTTTCGGCGGCGACCGTCCACTGCTCAAGAACATTCCGATCGGGCGGCAGCTGAAGAAGTCGCCGACCTCCGGGTCGTTTCCGTCGGGGCATTCGGCGAGCGCCGCCGGGTTCGCCGCCGGGGTGGCGTTCGAGTCTCCGCGCGTCGGGGCGGCGATCACGCCGGTCGCCGCCGGAGTCGCCTACTCCCGCCTGCACACCGGAGCCCATTGGTTGTCGGATGTGGTCGGCGGCGTCGCGCTCGGAGCATCCGTCGCCTGGCTCTGCACGCTCATCGTCAAGCCGCGGCCGGCGCCCGCGCAACCGGCCAGGGAGGGCGGCGTTCCCGTTCCGCTGCCGGCCCTGGCCGACGGCGCCGGGGCGTTCATCGTGGTGAACCCGTCGTCGGGCACCAGCACGATTTCGGCTGACCCCCTCCCGCTCGTCGAGCAACGGTTGCCGGCTGCGCGGGTGCACCAGCTGCGGGAGGGCGACGACCTGGCGGCCGTGGTGCGGGAGGCCGTGGAATCCGCTCGCCCGGTCGTGCTCGGGGTGTGCGGGGGAGACGGAACAGTCGCGGCGGTGGCGCAGCTCGCCCGCGCGGCCGACCTCCCCTTGCTGCTCATTCCGGGCGGCACCTTCAACCATTTCGCGGGCACGGCCGGTATCGCCTCGGCGGCGGCCGCCATCGACGCGCTGCAGGCCGGCCACGGCGTGTTGGCGGATGTCGCGGAGCTGACGGTTGACGACAACCCTCCGGTGACCGTGCTGAACGCCGCATCCGTGGGCCTCTACCCGGACTTCGTCGAGCAGCGGACGGTCGGCGAGGAGAGGCTCGGCAAGTGGGTGGCCGGTCTGCTGGCTGCGGTGCGCGTGCTGTGGCGTTCCGACCCGGTCGACCTCGCCATCGACGGGCGACCGGCCATGGTCTGGTCGTTGTTCGTCGGGGTGAACCGAAACAAGGCGGGGTCGGTGACCCCGCTGCGTCGCCTTCGCCTGGATGATGGGCAGCTTGATGTGCGCATTCTCCACGCCGGTACCCGCGCGCGTGCCGTCGGCTCGCTGGTGTTCGGCCGGAGTGGGGGAGTGTTCCTCCGGCGGCTGGGACTGCTGTGGGGCGCTCCGACAAATGAGAGCTTCACGGCGGGAGAGTTGTCGGTGGCGGTGAGTCCACGACCGGATGGCACTCCGGGCCTGGCCCACGACGGCGAAGTGTGGCTGGTCGCGCGGGGCGGGGGCTACGCCTGGCGCATCCGGAACGTCCCGGGCGGGTTGCGGGTGTACAGCTCGAGTTTGTGAGGGTGCAGTGCCGACTACCTGATCATGAACCGGTTGCTGCCCGGCCGCCCGTCGCCGTCCTGATCGGCACCGTCGATGTCGGTCACGTCGACCGCCTCCACCTGGGCGTATGGAGGTCCGTGGTGCAGCCAGTCGAGCATCCGCTGCACCGCGTCCGCCGGCCCTTCGAGCTCCGCCTGCACCGTGCCGTCGGGCAGGTTGCGCGCATATCCGGCCACGCCCAGCTGCTCGGCTTCGGCCTGCGCACTCCACCGGAAACCGACTCCCTGCACCCGGCCGCGCACGATTACCCGCTTGCGAATCATGCATTCCAGTCTGCACCGCCCCACGTTCAGGCGAACCACGTATTCTTAAGGGGCGGGTCACCGCGTTACGAGGGGAAGTTTTTGGTCGTCGAATGTATTCACGGTCTCGATGAGGCGCTGTGCGACCTCTGCAATCCGAAGCCCGTTCCGAAGATCGAAGCTTCGGCCCCCAAGGTGGTGCGCCCCCGCGCCAAGTCGAAGGCGCGAATTGCTGGTGCTGCCGGACCCACCATCCAGAGTGTCGACCAGCGCATCTACCACGTCACGCACCTGCGCAACCTCGAGGCGATCGTGCACAGCGGATGCCTGCTGTCCGATTCGCACGGAGCCCAGCCGACTGTAGACATCTCCTCTGCCGACAACCGCGAGGAGCGCCGTGCGGCGAACGTCGACGGCGAGCCGGTGGCCGGTTTCGTGCCCTTCTTCGTGAGCCCCGATTCGGCGCTGTGGCGTGACATCCGCAGCTCTGCGCCTGACCCCCGGCTGGCTCCGGCCGTGCGCGAAACGACGCCGGCCGAGTATGTGGTGCTGGTGACCACGATTGGCAAGGCCGGGCGCGATGACAGCGTGGTGGCGAGCGGCGATGCGACGGATGCCGACACCAGGTTTGCGACGACGCCCGAGCAGGCGACCCGCGAGCTGGGGCGGATGCGTGGCGACGAGGACCTGCTGGGGCGCGCCGAACTGCTGGTGCGCGAGCGCCTGCCGTTCGATGCGGTGACCCTGATCGGCGTCGCCAATGACCGGGCTCGTAATGAGGTTAGGGACATCCTGGCGGCGTCGGAGTTCACCACGAAGGTGTCGGTCTACCCTCCCTGGTTCACCCGCGACTAGCCCACCGAACTCACCTCTCACCAGCCGCGCGGTGTTTTCAGTGAAACGCGCTCGCGGATGCGGCGGCGTTTCACTGAAAACACCGCGTCGCGAGGAGGCTCTCCGAGGAATGCCTACCTCTGCGGCACCACCGTCAGCACCCGGGTGATGTGCTCCAGGTATGACTCCATGAACCCGCGAAGGAACTGGGCGGTTCCTTCATTGGTGACGTCGCCTTCATCCGTGATCAGCCCCTCGGTGATGTGGATGTACGCCTCCGGCGCGGTCATCTGGCGGGAGTCGCAGAAGCTGAGTGCGCTGCGCAGGCTCTGCTGGGCGACCGCCGTGCCGATGCCGCCGATGGAGCCGCCGATCACACCGGATGGCTTCCCGGCGAACGAGTTCTCGCCCCACGGCCGGCTCGCCCAGTCGATGGCGTTCTTGAGTGCACCCGGGATGCCGCGGTTGTACTCCGGGGTCACGAACAGCACGGCGTCAGCAGACTCGATCGCCTGCTTGAGGGCTCTGCCTTGTAGCGGGTAGTCGGTGTCGTAGTCGTAGCTGTAGAGCGGGAGATCCCGGATCGGGATCTCGGTGAACTCGAGCTCATCCGGCGCGAGTTTGATCAGTGCCTGGGACAGCTTCCGGTTGATGGATGCCGTTGCCAGGCTTCCGACGAAATATCCGACGGTGTACGGGGGTTCGTGGTGCTGGATGGTGGCCATGGTGGTTCCTTTCGTAGTGCCTCCACGCTAGGACCGGGTGTCTGGGAGTGCAGGGGTTCTCCCGGAACTCCCAGCGACTGCGCGCTTCGCCGAGTCCAGCGGCCTCGTCGGTGACAGACTGGACCCATGGTCGACGTCACGGTCGTTGGGAGCGGTCCGAACGGACTGGCGGCGGCGGTGACGGCGGCGCGGGCTGGCCTTTCGGTGCGGGTTCTCGAGGCGGCACCGACTCTGGGCGGCGGCGTTCGCACCAGTGAACTCACCTTGCCGGGTTTCCGGCACGATGTCTGCTCCGCTGTGCACCCTGCCGCCATGGCGTCCCCATTCTTCCAGGAGTTCGGCCTGACCGACCGGATCGAGTGGATCGTCCCCGAGGTGTCGTACGCGCATCCGCTCGATGATGGCCGGGCCGGCGTGGCCTGGCGTGACCTCGAACGCACGGCTGACTCCCTCGGCCGCGACGGCCGGGCCTGGTGGCGCCTCTTCGAGCCCCTGCTGAAGCGGCTGCCCGAGATCGTCGATTTCACGGGGTCGACGCTGCTTCGGGTGCCGCCGCATCCGCTGGCCGCCCTCGTCTACGGGTTGCGCACTCTCGAGCAGGGTTCGTCGCTGTGGAACATCCGTTTTCGCGAGGAGGCAGCCCCCGCCATGCTCACCGGTGTTGCTGCCCACGCGGCCGGGCGTCAGCCGTCGCTGGCGACCGCCGGCGCCGGGCTGCTGCTGGCCATGCACGCGCACGGTGGCGGGTGGGGGTTCCCGGCCGGCGGGTCGCAGGCGATCGCGGATGTGATGGTCGCTGACCTGCTGGAGCACGGTGGCAGCGTGGAGACCGGCGTGATGGTGGAGTCGCTCGCCGAGCTGGAGCCGTCTCGGGTGACACTGCTGGACACGTCGACGAAGCTGCTGCTGGACGCCGACGTCCCGGCCGGATACCGCCGGGCGCTGAAGCGGTTCCGCTACGGATCCGGTGTGGCGAAGGTCGATTTCGCGCTGTCCGGACCGGTGCCGTGGACGAACCCGGACGTGCGGCTCGCCCCGACGGTGCATCTGGGCGGCACCCGGGCCGAGATCGCGGCTGGCGAGAATGCGGTGTCCCGCGGTCGCGTGCCGTCGCATCCGTACATCCTGGCGACGCAGCCGACCGTGCTGGACCCGTCGCGGGCACCGGCCGGCCAGCACGTGTTGTGGGCGTACATCCATGTGCCGAAGGGGTCAGAGGCGGATGCGACTGAGTTGGTCACGTCGCAGGTCGAGCGGTTCGCGCCCGGTTTCCGAGACCTCATCCTGGCGACCGCTTCCAGTTCGGCGGCGGAGCTGGCCGACTACAACCCGAACTACGTCGGCGGCGATATCTACAGTGGCGAGTTGAACCTGCGGCAGCTGATCAAGCGTCCGGTGGTGTCGCCGAATCCGTGGCGAACACCGCTCGACGGCGTCTACTTGTGTTCGTCGGCGACGGTTCCCGGGCCGGCGGTGCACGGCATGAACGGGTGGTACGCGGCGACGCTCGCGCTGCGGGAGAAGTTCGGTATTACAACTCCGATCTCGCTGGGAGCGCGCGGCGACCGACGGGCGTAACTTCGCAGCGTGGACTGGTTCAACGCGCACGACTACGAGTTCGCCAGGGTGGTGCTGCAACGCGGCGTCGCCCTGATGTTCCTGGTCGCGTTCGCGTCGACGGCCGCCCAGTTCCGCGCGCTGCTGGGGGAGCACGGCCTGCTGCCCGCGCCCGAGCTCTTGCGGCACGCGAAGTTCCTGCGCGGGCCGACCCTGTTCCGCTGGAGGTACAGCGACGGCCTGCTGCTCACGGTGTGTTTCGTCGGGATGGTGCTGGCGGCATCCGTCATTCTCGGGCTGCCGCAGCTGGGGCCGCCGTGGGTGCCGATGCTGGTGTTCCTGGCGATGTGGCTGCTCTACATGTCGATCGTGAACATCGGGCAGACCTTCTACGGTTTCGGCTGGGAGATGCTGCTGCTGGAGGCCGGGTTCACGGTGGCTTTCCTGGGGTCGGATGCCGTGGCGCCGCCGATCACGATCCTGATCCTGACGGCATGGCTGGTGTTCCGGCTGGAGTTCGGGGCCGGGATGATCAAGATCAGGGGCGACCGGTCGTGGCGCGACCTGACCGCCTTGTTCTACCACCATGAGACGCAGCCGATGCCGAACCCGGTGAGCCGGTTTGCTCATCTGCTGCCGAAGCCGGTGCACAAGTTCGAGGTGCTGGGCAACCATTTCGCGCAACTGGTGGTGCCGTTCCTGCTGTTCGCCCCGCAACCGGTGGCATCCGCTGCCGCCGCTGTGATCATCCTGACCCAGTTGTGGCTGGTGACGACGGGCAACTTCGCCTGGCTGAACTGGATCACCATCGTGCTGGCGTTCAGCCGCATCAGCGACCCGGTCGCGCATTGGGCGCTGCCGTTCATCCCGCTCGATTGGGGTGCTGGCGACAACCCGGTGTGGTGGATGGTGCCGGCGATCGCCGTGTCACTGCTGCTGGTCGGGCTCAGCGTGCAGCCGGTGCGCAACCTGTTCTCGAGGCACCAGCTGATGAATGCGTCGTTCAACCGGTGGCAGCTGGTGAACGCGTACGGCGCGTTCGGGAGCGTCACGAAGCAGCGGTACGAGGTGATCGTGGAGGGGACGCTGGATGCGTCGCCGTCCGATTCTGCGGATTGGCAGGAGTACGAGTTCAAGGGCAAGCCGGGGGATCCTTCCCGCATACCGCGGCAATTCGCGCCGTACCACCTGCGGCTGGACTGGCTGATGTGGTTCCTGCCGCTGGGGTCGGTGCACGAGGAGTGGTTCTACGCATTCCTCGGCAAGCTGTTGGTGGCGGATGCCCGGACGCTTCGACTTCTGCGAGTGGACCCGTTCGACGGGGAACCTCCCCGTTGGGTGCGCGCGAGTCTCTTCTTCTACCGCTTCTCGACCCGTGCTGAGCGTCGCGAATCGGGACTGTGGTGGATGCGGGAGCGGATGCGCGTCGCGATTCCGCCGGTGTCCCTGCCGCCCGACGGCTGACGCGCTTGCCCTCTGGTCATGGAGACTTTACCCGCCGGGGCAACGGTGCTTCGGGCCGCCGGCGGCAACCTGGCCACCATCACCTACAACTGGGCTCACCCGGTCGACGGTGTGCAGAGCGGACTGCTGGTTGTTGGACCGGGGGAGGAGGCCGGGACTGTGACCGCTTTCTGGGGTGACTCGTGGCACCAGCATCCGTCGCCCCGGTTGCTGCAGGGCACTGCGGATGGCGGGGTCATCGATGTGGGCTACGAGTACGAGGCCGGCTGGTGGTGGCGGATCATCGTGGACGTCTCCGGTCCGGATGCGTTGCAGATCAGGATGGACAATGTGGTCCCCGAATCGGCGGGCGATGCAGACTTCGCTGGCGGCCTACTCAGCGATGATCGCGCTCTTCACTCGCTCGTCTGGCTAGTTTCCGGGGGTCGGGCAACGGGCTTCGGGGGTCTTTCCTGTCTTCGGGGTTTGTGCCGTAGTCGTTGGCTGTGTTGGGTGGGTGATTTGGTGGCGGGGTGCCATAGCCCGTCGCCTCGGAGCCAGGTGGGCGCTTTCACATGCGGGATGTTGTTGATCATCTTGATGTCCCAGCCGGAGGTGGTGATGGTGCGGTGGTGGAACCAGCACAACAGCACACCATTGTCGGTATGGGTGGGTCCGCCTTCGGCGTCGGGGGTGACGTGGTGGATTTCGGTCCAAGCCGGTGGGATGGTGCAGCCGGGGATGATGCAGCCGCCGTCGCGGAGGGTGATCGCGCGGCGTTGGTGGGCGGTGAAGCAGCGCAGTTCGGTACCGAGGTTGATGATGGCCCCGTTGGGGTCGAGGGTGACCTGTTGGGTGCCGCCGGTGCAGATCATTTGGTGGACCGCGCGCAGGGAGAGGGGGACGGTTTCCCCGCCGGGCCCGCCGAGGGAGACGTACCCGGCGCCGTGACCGGAGCCCAGGGTGTCGGCGGTGACGGAGACCAGGACGGTGGGTGAGGCGCCGCCGATGGTGGGCGCTTGGCCGGAGCGGGCGAACCCGTCGATCATCGCCGCCATGACGTCGTGGCGTTGCTGGTCCGCGGTGCGGGTATCGGTCGGTCCGGCTTGTTCGTCGCTTTCGGGGAGGAAGGCGGGTCCGGTTTTCGGGGTCAGGCAGGCGTCGAACACTTTCTCGAGCCTGGCGTGCACCTCCGGCAGGAACACATACCGCCCATGCACCAACCCGTCGCCGCTGTTGAAGGAGCCGGGGGAGAACATCCGCCGGCCCATCGCTTTCTCTTCGGTCGGGGTGGTGCCGTCCTGGTCCAGGAACACCCGCCATACGGTGGCTTGCCCGCGGATCTCCTCCGCCGTGCACGCGATCGGGGAGTCCGGGCTGGTGCCGGTCGCCGCGGCCACCAATTCCGCCTCCGCCCGCTGCACGTCGGCGACGTCAGCGCGCACCAGCGTGGGCGACAGTTCGGTGATGATCGCACCGGCCGCATCCACCCCGATAGCACCCTTCTCGAGGGCGGCGGCGAGGTGCGGAAACCGGGGCGGGAACAGGTCACCGGACAACGCTTCCTGCACCCGCGTCCCGGCACCGAGCTTCACCCGGCGGCGCACGGTGGCGGTCGATCCCAGAGTGACCCGGCGCAGCAGCTCGACCGCGTCCCGGCAGCCCTTGCGCACCGCCAACGACGCCGACCCCAGCGTGGGGCGGGACCGGTGCTGGAGTTCCCCGGCCGCCTCCACCCGCCGCGCATCCACCACCCGACCGAGCCGTTCCAGGTGGCCGGTGGTGACCAGTAACGTGTCATCCGACACCGGCCGCAACGCACCGGCCGGCAGTACCGTCTCCAACGAGGAGACGAAGGATTCGATCAGCTGATCGACCTCATCCTCGAAGACAGTAACGGAACTGGACATGCATCAATTGTCCCACCCTCGTCACTATATCTGAATAAAAATCACGAATCTGTGCACAACTCGTCCGGCAATGAACTGGGGAGGAGAAGAACAGGATGCGCGGGCGACGCCGACTTCGCACGGAGGGCCTATCGGCCGATGCTCCGCGACGATGAATAGGAGGTCCTCCGAAGGCTCCACTTGCTCGCGACGATGAATAGCAGGTCCCCCGAAGGCCCCACTATCCGGGGTACATGAGAAAAAACCACGAACCTGTTATGGTCTTATTTTGGCGGGAGCAACTCGTTTCCTCGCTTCAATATGGGGGACACTCTGTGAGAGCTCTGGCGCGTTCTGTTGTTTCTGCTCTGGCCGTCGGAGGCATGGTCGCCGCCTCGCTGACGCTCTCTGCTGCACCCGCGAGTGCCGCACCAGGAGACCCTTGGCCGAATTTTCCGGCGGTCTACCTGGCGCAAGGTGGCTCAAACACGTCGCTCCACCAGCTGACCACCAACGACGAGGGCGTGTTGGAGTCCAGCGTCACGTACGCTCACGACCGCCTTAACTACAACGCCCTCGGTTACGACGAGGTATCCGGTTACCTCTATGCGATTTCCTCCAACGCCCGAGGAACCGTGGGCGACGCCGACTATATTCCGGCTGCATCGCTCATACGGATCGGCCAGGACAACCAGGTCACGCTCGTAGGGAACATCCCCGGCATAACGCCGGGGGTCGTGCAAGCTGGTGCGGTCATTGGAACGCAGCTCTACGCGGCACGTAACAACTCCGGACCGATGTGGGTCATCAACCTCGCCGATGGGACGCTGGCAGACACCATCACCTTGAGTTCGGGTGTCGGTGTCTCAGACTTCGCTGCTTCGGGCGGCTACCTGTGGGGCCTCTACAACTCCGATATCGGCGGAGAAAGTGCTCTCGTGCGAATCGACCCGGTGTCGGGCGTTGTCGATCGCTTCCCGGTACCGGAGATCGGCGGCTTGGTCGCATTCGGAGCAGCCTGGACTTACGGCAACGGCAACCTCGGTTTCTCCCACAACGCTTCCGGCACGGTGGTTCAGCTCGAGGTTTCCAACCCCGCGGCTGCTGTCCCCGACGTCACCCTCGTGTCGATGAGCGCGGGTCCGGCGAGCAGCAACAATGACGGTGCCGCGATCCCTGGCGGTCCGACTGACCTCGAGATCGTCAAGACCGGCACGACAACGAGCATGCCCGGCGGCACAGTCACCTACGAACTCGAGGTCACAAACAACGGTCCCGGCGATTCCAGCGGATTCGTCGTGACGGACGCGCTGCCGGCATCCCTGACCAACGCCTCTTCCCCGGATGCGAACTGCACGGTCGCGACCAATACGGTTACCTGTGTCGGCGGAGTGCTGCTGAATGGCGAGTCGCGTTCCTTCACTGTTCAGGCTCAGGTCGACCCGACCTTCGTCGCAGGCACGATCGTGAATACGGCCTCCGTGCTTGCCAACGAGATCGACCCGGACCCGACCAACAACGAAGACGACCACTCGGTCATCGTTCCTGGAACCCCGGCGCTTACCGTTTCGAAGTCTGTCTCCCCGGCATCCGGTACCAATGTCGAGCCTGGCGACGTGCTGACCTACACCCTCACCTTCGTGAACACGGGAACCGGTGGGGCGGGCATCAGCTACACCGACCACCTGGCAACCCTGACCGACGACGCGGTCGTGGCATTGCTGACGTCCAACTCGACGGCGCTCACAGTCGGCGCGATCGTTTCGGATGCGTTCACCGTCACCGGGTCGGTGCCACCTGACAGCTTGCCGCACACGGTGACCTACACGGCCACGGTCAGCCCGTTCGCTGATCAGGGCGACCATCTGCTGGGCAACTTCCTGACGGCCACCGGGGTGACCCCACCGACCGACCCCACGGATTGTCTTCCGGCCTCCACGATGTGCACCCTGAACTTCGTGCCCAACCTCGTCGTTTCCAAGACCTCGAACCCGGCGAGCGGCACTGCGGTTCAGCCCGGTGACGAGATTGACTACACACTGAGCTTCACCAACACGGGCACTGGCCCGGTCGCGGTTGACATGACCGACCACCGGGATCGTGTCATCGATGACGCCGATGTGACGACGGATGCAACGGTGCAGAACGGCCTGTTGGCGCTCGCCATCACCTCGGCACAAGTCGGAATCAGCGGTTCGCTCGACCCTGGAGAGACCGAGATCGTGGCCTACACCGTGACGGTGAACCCGGACGGGGAGCGCGGCGATGACGTGCTCGCCAACTTCCTACTCGACACGGGTGCGGCGGTTCCGGCGACCTGCACGGCTGCCGTTGAGTGCACGACTCATCGAATCGGGGTGGTGCCGGCCGCGCTGCCCATCACTGGCGGGTCGATCAACGCGTGGCTGCCGCTTGGCGCCCTGCTGGCGATGATCGTCGGCGCAGGTGCACTCTGGGGAACGCGACGCTACGCCAGACGCACGTGACGAGTCGCACTTCGTGCAATCGCGAGTAAAGTCCTCGCATGACCCCGGATGACCTTCTCGAGTTCTGCCTGTCGCTTCCGCAGGCGGAGGAGTCGTTCCCGTTCGGCGAGGAGACCTCCGTCTTCAAGACGACCGGCAACGGCAAGATCTTCGCGCTGAGCTCCCTCGGCGCTCAGCCGCTGGCCGTCTCGCTGAAGGTCGACCCGGAGGAGAGCCTTGCGCTGCAAGCCGAGTACCCGCAGATCACTCCCGGCTACCACCTGAACAAGAAGCACTGGGTCACCGTTGTGCTGGACGGTGGGATTCCGGATGCCCTGGTCGAGGAGCTGATCCGCGGCAGTCACGCCCTCGTCCGCCCGAAGACCCAAGGCCCCCGAGTCCTCTAGAGCAGACCGGATACCGCGGTAAGCGTGCGCACACCACCAGGGTCATCTGCCGTGGTCGGCACGATGCAGATCTCGTCCACACCGGCGTCGAAGTATTCGCCCATTTTGGCCTCGATGTCGGAGATCGAGCCGATGATGCAGGTCGCGGCGGCGATCTCTTCATCCGGCATCGCCTCGCGGAGGGCCTTCGGATGCGGACGCGTCTTGGCGAGCGCGACCAGTTCGCCGAAGCCCGCTTCGATGAACATGTCGCTGTACCCGGGAGCCGCCAGGTAGCCGAGCTTGCTCCGCGTCATTTGGGCGATCGCCGCCGAAGTCGGGTCCACGCTCGTGGCCAGCCACATCGCGATCGGCGGCTTCGGCCGCCCGGCTGCCGCTGCGGCATCCGCCACCTTCTGGCAGAGGCGACGGGCCGACTCGACCGTCACCATGTTGAGGAGCACGCGGTCGCCGTAGGTCGCCGCGATCCTGATCGCCCGGTCGCCGAACGCGGCGACGGCAACACTCGAACCGGGTGCCGGCAGGCGAAGGTGGTAGCCCTTCGACCGCAGGGTCTCGCCTTCGAAGTCGACCTTCTCGCCCTTCAGCAGCCGCGACACGACCTGGGTGCTCTCCTCGAGTCGCTGGGCCGGCCGCTCGCGCGGCTGCCCGTGCCAGTCGTTGACGACGACATTGCTCGAGGTGCCGAGGGCGATATTCACCGGGCGGCCCATGGCGGCGGATGCCGTTGCGGCACCCATCGCGATCGTCGTTGGTGTGCGCACGGCGACAGCGAACGGGCCGAGGGCGATGTTGATGTTGGGGTTCTGCAATCCGATCGCGGTTCCCAGTGCGAAGGCGTCGAAGGTCGCCATCTCGCCGATCCACAGTTCGGGGAATCCGAGTCGGTCAGCGGCCGCCGCAGTCTCGAACGCTTCCTCAGCTGGTCGATCCTGCCACAGACCTAGCGTGACGCTGATGCTTGCCAAAATTTCTCCGCTCCGTCGCGGCGATCACTTCGCCTTCGAAAGCCACCTTACTACGAATTGCGAAGTCAGGGTGAGGAGCGCCGAAAAACTTCTGTGGGGGCAGCAGGGGGAGGCCCCTAGGGGAGGTTTCCCAGCAGAGGTGCCACCGAGACGCGCCCAACCGAGGCGCTCCGATCAGGCGCCCAACCGCATCCGCAGCCCACCAGCCAAGAGGAGTCCAAGCACGTTGAACCCGGCGACAACGATCCAGCCGATGGTGAAGTTCTGCGTGGCATCCAGCACGGACCCCATCACCAGGGGTCCGAGCGCGATGCCTGCGAAGAGTCCCAAGGAGACCGTTCCGGTGGCGCGCCCGACGGATGCTGTTGGCACCGCTCGCATGACGCCTGCCATCACGACGACGTTGATGCCGAGAGCCATGGCACCGTGAAGGACAGCTCCGGTCCAGAGGAATGCGGGCAGACCGGTGACGCCGGCCGTCACGAGCGAGAGCGAGCCGACGATGGCTCCTGCAGCGAGGATCACCAGCAGATTGTTGGTGCCGCGGCCGGCGCTCATGCTGCGGGCCCAGAGGATGCGGGAGACCACTCCGACGATGCCGACGACTGAGACGACCACTCCTCCCAGAACGACGGGAAAGTCCAGCTCCCGCACCCCGAATAGCGGCAGGTAGACGTTCGTTGCCGTCAGCCCGATGCTGGCGATGCACGCTTGCGCAGCGAAGAACAACACGCGCGGAGACAGGGGTTGCGTGTCGGCGCTGTCGCGCAGAGCGATTGCTGCGGTGTGGAAGGCAACCTGGCGAGGCCCCACCTGGATGAGCGCCCAGATCAGGAGAAGGGCTGCAAGGAGTCCGCAGAGTCCGGCGGCACCCCTCCAGCCGAAGGCCAGGGAGAGGGACGGGAACAGGGCTCCGGCCGTGAATTGGGCAGCCTGCTGTCCTGACTGTTTGAGCCCGATCCAGCCGGCCTGCTTGCCCGCGGGTGCGTGCAGGCCGGTCAGCCGATTCGTCGTCGGGTTCGCCATAGCCTGACTCAGCCCGGACACGATGATGGCACCGAGCAGCCAGAAGAAGCTCGACGTCATCGCCGCCAGGCCGAACGCCAGTGCCGACCCCCCGAAAATGATCACCACCTGGGCGCGGTCTGAGATGCGGTCGCTCAGTCGACCGGCATAGATGGATCCGATTGCAGCCACAGTGAAACAGACGGTGGAGATCCAGCCGTACTGCCCGGCGGTGATTCCGAGGTCGTCAATGACGACGGCGCTGATCGAACTGAGAGCCAGGTTGATCAACGGCCCGATGCCCATGGCGCAGGTGAGCATGGCGAGCATCGCCGTGGGGTTACCGTGGCTGCGTGCGCCCCGCCCGGTCACGCTGGCTGCGGTGAGGTACCGCGCGCGAACGACTTGAGGTCGAACTCGGCGTCGGCTGCGGCCTCGGCCGGCAGCTCGAGTCCGGCTGCCATGATTCGCCGAGCGTTCATGTGGTCCATCGGCTTGTCGACGGAGTCGACGGCGATGAGCTCACCTTCGCGGTACACGAACACCGAGAACTTTCCGGAGGACACGTCCCCCCGCACCACGGCCTGGTCGCCGTCGAATGCGAGCCCCGCGATCTGCAGTTTCTTCGCACCCTGGTCGCTCCAGAACCATGGCACTTCCGCGTACGCGCGCGGGGCGCCGACGATCTTCGCCGCGACGCACCGGGCATGGTCGGTGGCGTTCTGCACCGACTCGAGTCGCACCCTTCGCAGGGCTGTCGCCGATGGGTAGCTGCAGCAGTCTCCGATTGCCGAGATGTTCGGATCTGACGTGGTGAGGTATTCGTCTACCCGCACGCCGTTGTCAACCTCGAGGCCTGCGGCTTCCGCCAACTGCGCATGGGGCAGCACGCCGATCCCGACCACGACCAGGTCGGCGGGGTGCCGCACACCATGGGCGTCGATCACCGCGCTCACGCGACCGTCGACCGTCTCGAATTCCGCGACCCCGGTGTTGAGCAGGATTGTGGCACCCTGCTCGCGGTAGTGGTTGAAGAAGAACTCGCTGATCACGGGGGAGACCGCGCGGCCGAGCACTCGAGGAGCAGCCTCAATGACGATCGGGGAGTGGCCCCGGGCCAGCGCTACGGAGACGAACTCGAGGCCGATGAACCCGGCACCGATGACCACGACATTCGTGGCGTTCTGCAGCTGTTCGCTGATCCCGTCCGCGTCTTCCAGAGTGCGCAGCGAGTGGATGCCCGCAGCGTCGTGCCCGGGGATCGCCAACTCCCGAGGCTCCGCACCAGTGGCGAGGATGAGGTGACCATAGGAGAGGTCGCTCCCATCGCTGAGTCGCACCGACTGGTTCGTCCGATCGATCGCAATGGCGTGAACGCCGTCGCGCACGTCGATCGCAGCCGTGGAGTAGTAGTCCGCCGCCGCGAAGAGCAACTCTTCGCGCGGTGACTTGCCCGTGAGGTACGCCTTCGACAACGGTGGGCGCTGGTATGGCGCGCCGGCGTTGCCGTCCACCACTGTCACCGGCCCGCCGTATCCCTGGTCGCGAAGTGACTTCGCGGCCTGGAACCCGGCGTGGCCGGCGCCGATGATGACCACTGACTCGGGCGCTGTGGCGCCCGCTGCGGTATTCATTAGTCCTCGGTGAATGTGATCGCCAGGGCGGGGCAGACATCCGCTGCTTCGCGGACGCCGGCCTGCAGGTGCTCGGGGATGTCCTCCATCAGCAGGAAGGCGACACCGTCTTCTTCGCGCTGATCGAACACCTCGGGCGCCGCGAAGACGCACTGGCCGCCGCTGACGCACTTCACCTGATCGAGGATGACCTTCATTTTGTCTACTCCTTGTTTGCTGTGGCAGCGTCCAGGCGGACGGCTACCAGGTCACCGGCAGCGAGTGAACGCCGTAGACGGTGACATCGGTCTTGAACGGGACATCCGTCACCGGCACCGCGATGCGCAGGGACGGGATGCGGGTGAACAGGGTCTTGTATGCGACCTGCAGCTCCATGCGGGCGAGGCCCTGGCCGAGGCACTGGTGGATGCCGAACCCGAACGCGACGTGGTTGCGACTGGGGTTCTCGAAGTCGAGGGCGTCTGGAGACTCGAAGACCTCTTCATCACGGTTGGCGGAGTTGAGCGCGACCAGCGCACCCTCACCCTTCTTGATGAGCTTGCCGTCGATCTCGACGTCTTCGAGCGCCATGCGGATCAGCCCGCGGTGCATGATCGTGAGGTAGCGCAGCATCTCTTCCACCGCACCGGCGACGAGCTTGTCGTCGCCGTTCACGATCTGCTCGCGGTACTCCGGGTGCTCGATCAGGAAGGCGGACCCGAGGGCGATCATGCTGGCGGTGGTCTCGTGACCGGCGATCAGCAGGGCGCGGATCTGAGTGACCACCTCGTCGATCCGAAGCTCGCCGGTGTTGAGGTACTCGGTCACGTACCGGCTGATCAGGTCATCCTGTGGGTTCTCCACCTTCTGCAGGATCAGGTCGCGGATGTACCCCTCAAGCCCCACCCGAGCGGCCGACACTTCTTCCGGTCCGTTCGTGAGCGTGAAGAGGTTGTTGGTGAGGGCGTGGAAGTGGGTGTGGTCCTCCGCCGGGACGCCCAGGATGCCCGAGATGATCGTTGATGGGATCACCAGTGCGAACTCGGTGACCAGGTCGAGAGGGCCCCCCTTGGCAAGCATGTCGTCGATGAGCTTGTGCACCAGCTCGACGACATCCTCGCGCTTGGCCTCCACCTGCCGTGCCGTGAAGGCGTAGGTGGCGCGCCGGCGGATGACGCTGTGCTCCGGCTCATCCACCGTCACCATCGAAGCGGAGGTCTTGATGAGTTCCTTCTGGGACTGGTTGATGAAGGGGAAGCCTTCCAGAGCGCGGTTCGAGGTGAACCGGGGGTCACCCAGGATGGCGCGGCCGTCGTGGTAGCCGGGGATCAGCCAGACCACCTTTCCGTCCATGACTGTGACCTTGTGCCAACCGTCCGAGCGGCGGAGTTCTGCGTACTCGGCGGGCGGGCTGAACGGGCACTGGCGTGCCATGGGAATGCCGGACAGGGTCTCGGGCAGCGCTTCTGCCGAAACATCCATTACGGTCTCTTCTACCTGCTTCATGGTTACTGCTCCTCGGAACCGAATCGCCGCGCCAGGAAGTTCAGCAGCAGCATGTGGAAGACGTCGGGCTTTTCTGCGAAGGCGTAGTGGCCCGCGTCGTGGATCAGGTGGAACTCGCCGTCTGGTGTCATGTCGGCGATCTTGCGCATTCCGGCCGGCGGGCATGCGGTGTCGAACTCTCCGGCCAGCAGAAGGGTCGGCACGTCCATGGCCTGCAGCGCCGGGGTGGCGTTGTACTCGGTGAGGGCGCGCAGCGAGTTCACGAAGGTCTGGGTCTTCATGTCGGTGACCACCGTGTAGACGTGGTCGACGAGGGGGCCGCTGGCCTCCGCGTGCATCATCGACTTGAGCAGGCCGGGCGCGTACTGCTGAACGGTCTGTCCCTGGCCCACGATCGGGTCGAGGCGTTCGGCGAGGAACCGCTTCTGGTCTTCCGGCGTGCGGTTCTGGAATCCGACGGATGCGCCGGAGAGCACGATGCCGTCCACGACGCCACCTGCCTTGCCGCCGAGCTTCATTGCCGCGTTGGGAACGATCAGGGCACCCATCGAGTGGCCCAGCAGGATGTTCGTGCCGGTGCCCTCGGCCTTGATGAGCTCGACGGCTGCGTCGCCGGCGAGGTCGATCGAGTAGTCGTCGCGGGTCGCGGTGTTGCCGTAGCCCGGCGCATTCCACACGACCACCCGGTAACCGGCACCCGCGAGTACCTTCTCGGTATTCGAGAAGTAGCGGCCGTCGCCGTAGGCGCCGTGCATCATGAAGATCGTTGTGTCACCGTCTCCTACGACGTGATATTCGTAAAGCTGGTCATTCATCTGAACCTCTTTCGTTCGCACCCGCACCCTGCGGAGCTGCCGTCTGTTGTGTGTTGTGTCAGTCGTTCCGGATGGACCGCAACCAGCGATCCAGTGCCTGGCCGAGGCCGGTCGGCTTCTCCGCCGGCAGCATGTGTCCCGTGCTTTCAATGACCACGAGTTCAGCGCCCGCCTTGCTGGCGAGTTCGGTTTGGTTGGCGCTCGTGATGACCAGGTCGTCGCCGGGTACCACCACGAGTTTTGGGATCCCGCTGGCCGCCAGCACCTCGGTGCGGTCGGGGCGGTGTGCCATCGCGATGTTGTGAGCGACGTAGCGGTCCGTGCCGTATGCCCGCACATCATGAGCGCGCTGTGCCATGATCTCGGGGTTGTCGCGGTAGTCGGGGTGGAAGACGCGAGCACCGTTCGCCAGCACGAATTCTTCGTGACCGTCGACCCGTGCAGAGGCTGCCCGTTCGATCTTGGCTGCCGCCAGCTCTTCGGTGTCAGCGCCGGCCCGGCTGGCGACCAGCGCAATGGCCTCAACACTCTCGGGATAGGCCTCCAGCATCGCGAGAGCGACCATCCCGCCGAAGGAATGTCCGACGAGAACGAACCGTTCCGGCAGCTGCTCGTGCAGTTGTTCGGCGATCGCCTCAACGCTCTCGAGGGCAGGCAGGTCCTGAAGGATCGGCTCGATATCAGCGCCGATCGCCTCGACGACAGGGCGCCACAGGCTCGCAACGTTGTTCACGCCGGGCAGGAAGACGACTGTGGTGGTCACGGGATGACCTGCTTTTCCTGAAGCTGCATGACTCCGTGCATCACCGAGTCCATGTGATCGGCCATGGCCTTCTCGGCTGCGTCGCCGTCGCCCGACTTGATGGCCTCGAAGATCTGCTGGTGCTGGGCCTCCCACTCTTCGCGCGCGGTCGGGATGACTTTGATGAATGCTTCTGCGCGGCGTCGACCGGTGATGAGGGTGCGCATCACGCCGTCGAAGACCGGGTTCTTCGAGATCTTGGCGATCTCGCGGTGGAAGGAGGAGCGCTCCATTCCCTTCGCGACGCTTTCCTCGTCGCTGATGAACGACACCAGTTCGCTCAGGGCGATGACGTCGAGTCCGGTGCGTCGTTCGGCAGCTCGGCGGGCGATGAATGGCTCGAGCCCGCGGCGGACCTCGACGACGTTGAGGATCGATCCTTCACGGTCGATCACCGACTCGGCGACGCGTACCACCGCGGCGTCGGAAGCGGATGAGGTGAGGTAGATCCCGGAACCGTGCCGGATTTCGATGAGGCCGAACGACTCGAGCGCGGAGAGGGCTTGACGCAGCGTGTGCCTGGAGACCTCGAGTTCTTCGGCGAGTTTTCGTTCCGGGGGCAGGGCATCGCCCGGCTTCAGGTGGCCCCCCTGGATCTGCTCAAGCAGGTAGTCGCGCACCTGTTCGTGCATCGGAACGCTCGAAGAAAGGAACCGTTTCCCGGAGATCGTGCTCTCCATGTGCTCTCACATCCTTGCCTAGCCTCGCGGACCAATTCCGTGTACTCTACCCGTAATTGGCAAATTGGTTCAACCTCTTTCGAACCACATTAGAGTGTCCGCCCATGGTCGTCAAGGATCGTCGCGGTTAGGAAAATTGGAGCTTCATGTCAGGTCGTTTGGAAAACAAGGTCGTCGTCATCACTGGTGCTGCCATGGGACAAGGCGCTGCGCATGCCCGCATGCTGAGCGGCGAAGGCGCCGCCGTCGTGCTCGGAGACGTTGACGTCGCCAAGGGTCAGGCGGTAGCGGATGAGATCACCGCGGCCGGCGGTCGAGCCATCTTCATCAAGCTCGATGTAAGCAAGGTCGCCGACTGGGAAGCGCTGCTCGACGCGGCGAAGGAGAGCTTCGGCGAGGTGACGGGTCTGGTCAACAACGCCGGAATCTCGGTGAGCTCGACCGCCCTCGAGACCAGTGAGGACGACTGGCACCGCTTGATCGCCGTCAACCAGACGGGCGTCTTCCTCGGCATGCGCACCATCGCCCCGGCGATCATCGCTGCGGGCGGCGGCGCCATCGTCAACACGTCATCCACCCTGGGCTACTGGGCATCGCCCAACACCTTCGCGTACCAGGCGACGAAGGGTGCCGTGCGCACGATGACCAAGAGCGCAGCGCTCTCACTCGGGCAGCAGGGAGTGCGCGTCAACTCCGTCTTCCCGGGGCTCGTGGACACGCCGTTCATCGACCGGCTCCGCAACAACAACGCGCTGGACAACTCCATCTCCCGCACACCGCTCGGTCGCATTGCGCAGCCCGAGGAGATCGCCAACGTGGTGCTCTTCCTGCTGTCCGACGAGGCATCGTACGTGAATGGCGCCGAGATCACGGTGGACGGCGGCATGACCGCGGGCACCATCGGAAGCCTCAGCTCCAAGTCCTAGAACAGCAACAACCGGAAGGAATGTGACCCAGATGTCGCAGACAACGTCGACCCTTTACCGCCCCGCCACTGGAGAGCAGGACGGCGCAGTAGCGGTCACTTCTCTGGAAGAGCTTGATGAGGTCTTCGCCAGGGCCCGCAAGGGATTCGCCGCATGGCAGAAGATCTCAGGAACCGACAAGGGCAAGCTGTTGTTCAAGCTCGCCGACCGGCTCGAATCCCTCGTCGAGGAGTTCGCGCAGATCGAGGCCCGCAACACCGGCAAGGCCATCCGTGAGACCCGCGCCGAAGCGGTGCGGATGCCCGGCACGGTGCGCTACTGGGCGGGGTGGGCTGACAAGCTGCACGGAACCACCATCCCGGTCGGCCCGGACTTCCACACCTACACGACGCGGGAGCCCTACGGCATCGTGGCGGGCATCGTTCCGTGGAACGTCCCATACGCCTTCGCCACCAGGCGCATCGCGCCGGTTATCGCCATGGGCAACGTCGTCGTGCTCAAGCCGGCAGAGGAGACTCCGCTGACCGCGCTCCGGCTGGCCGAGGTCGTCCGTGAGGTTGGCATTCCGGAAGGTGTCGTGCAGGTGGTCACCGGTGCAGGCAACGTCGGCGCTGCGATGGTGAGTCATCCGGAGACCGATCTGGTGCTGTTCACCGGCTTCCATGAGACCGGCAAGATCATCGCCCGTTCGGCAGCTGACCGCCTCACCCCGACCATCCAGGAGCTGGGTGGCAAGTCTCCCAACATCGTCTTCGCCGATGCCAACCTCGACGAAGCCCTCGATGCCGCAATGGTGAGCGTGTTCAGCTCGACCGGCCAGATGTGCTTCGCCGGATCACGCCTGCTGGTGCAGGACTCCATCCACGACGAGTTCGTTGCCAGCCTGGCCGCACGGGTATCTGCTCTCAAGGTCGGCGACCCGGAGAACGAGGACACTCAGGTCGGTCCTCACGTGACGAGCAGGCAGCGGGACAAGACGCTGCAGATGATTCAGGCGGGAATCGACGAGGGTGCCGTGATCGCCGCCCAGTCGACCCTTCCCGGCGGGGAGCTGTCCGGGGGCTTCTTCGCGCCGCCGACGATTTTCACCGGAGTCAACCAGGACATGCGGATCGTGCAGGAGGAGATCTTCGGCCCGGTGATGTCGGTGTTCTCCTTCCGCGACGATCAGCATGCCCTCGAGCTGGCCAACGACACGAAGTTCGGGCTCGCCGCAGGCGTATGGACGTCCGACTTGTCGCGAGCCCACCGGATGGCCCAGGGCATCCATGCGGGACGGATCTGGGTGAACACCTACCGGGTGATCAACGACATGGTTCCCGGCGGCGGCTACGGGCAGTCCGGGTATGGCGCAGAGGGTGGCACCGAGACGATCAACTCGCTTACCCGGTCGAAGAGCGTGCAGATCCACCTGAACCCGGGCCTCATCCCCGGCCAGCCGAGGATCTAGGCACCCCACTCCAACGACGATGGCCGGCACCCTTCGGTGCCGGCCATAGTTATTATGCGACTAGACGAAGCGCCAGTTCACGCCTTGCAGGGGAACGATCTCACCGACACGTGAGCGGTCGGTTGCGACCAGGTCGATGGCGACGACACCCAGCCTGCCACCATTGCTGGGGACGAACGTGATCGCCTTGTCGACGAGCGGACCGGTTGCCTTCGGAAGAACGCCATCGGGGTCGGTGAAGGTGATTCGGTTGTTCTCGAGATCGGCGGGTGCCTCGAAGATCTCCGAGACTTCGCGCGTCATTGCGGCGGGGTCGGCGATCGCCACGTCGGCTCCCACGATGTCGGAAGCAACGGTGCTCGGCACGTGTGCCTTGCCGCCACCCCACCATCCGTTCGGAAGGTCGTACTGGTACGTCTCCCATCGGGTGCCGAAGTGCTCGACACCGAACTCGATCCACCGCTGGCCACGGAAGTCGCCGTCCTTGTTGAGGCGCAGACCGCGCTCCACGGCCGTGGCTCGCAGGTGTGACATGTCGTTGGTCTGCAACACGATCTTGTGGGAGTTCGGTCCCTCGGCCGCGAGGACTTCGCGCAGGTAGTGGTGCGGCCAGACCGGCTCCACGACCTCGATCATGGTCGTTCCGACCATGATGCCCTCGGTGACGAAGCCGCTGCCCTTGATGTACGTGGCCGTCGGCTCGTGGGGAACACCGAAGAATTCGTGCAGTTCGAGGCTTGCCGAGGTGAGGTCCCTCGTCGCCACGCAGAAGTGGCGGATGACGGTGGCGAATTCAGTGCTGGTGGTCGTCGACATTCGTTGTCGTTCTCCTGTTGCTGTCGGGACGAGGTGCGCCAGCCGGTGCGCCTTGCCTTTCGGATGTGTAGTGAATGCTCACTCTGCCGCACGCTAGCGCAAGTACTATGCGCGGACAAGGCTGCGAACGCGTGTGATCCGCCAA
The DNA here is from genome assembly GCF_054489245.1 of Homoserinimonas sp. A520. Classification (NCBI taxonomy): domain Bacteria; kingdom Bacillati; phylum Actinomycetota; class Actinomycetes; order Micrococcales; family Microbacteriaceae; genus Homoserinimonas; species Homoserinimonas sp. A520. The sequence continues at coordinate 71,004 of NZ_JBTMWX010000004.1, forward strand.
TACTCCCTGATTGATTGGGGTTCCTCAACTTCTGACTCCTTGACTGGGGAATCCGCGAGCTCTTCACACGTTTGACAGTTGACTTCGTTATACGTAGTCTTTCCAAATATCTGGCGGGCATGGTCGCCCCCAAGTTAAACCCTGGAGTGTCTGTGGACAATTTCGCGCAAGGTGCCTGCACTGCAGGGTTCGACAATGAGGAACTGAGCTAATGGGCCAGTTGATCCTCTCCCGCCTGCTGACAGTCGTCCCAGTCATCTTCCTGGTCGCCACGGGCACTTTCTTTCTGGCGCAGTTGTCGCCGATCGATCCGGCCGAGATCATCCTCGGCCCCGACGCAACGGCAGCGCAGATCCAGGCCGTGCGCGCGGAGCTCGGACTCGACCGGCCGGCCATCGAGCAGTATGCCGCGTGGCTGAGCGGAGCGGTCGTCGGCGACTTCGGCCAATCTCTCTACACCGGGACGTCGGTGACTGCCTCGCTGTTCTCCGCGATGCCGGTGACGCTGTCATTGACCTTCGGCTCCCTACTTCTGTCGACGATCGTCGGAGTTCCCGTCGGCATCATCAGCGCCATCTACGCCGGCAAGCACACCGACCGCTCGGTGTCTGTTGCGACCACCATCATTCAGGCTGCACCGAACTTCTGGCTGGCCCAGCTGCTCATCATCCTCGTGGCGATCAACCTGCGGTGGCTGCCCGCCGTCGGCTTCATCTCGCCGGAGGATGACATCGGCGGGTGGCTCAGGTCGATCACGCTTCCCTGCATCGCCATGGGGCTCTCGTCGGCGGCTTTCGTGGCCCGCCAGACCAGGTCGGCGATGATCGGCGTGCTGCAGCAGGAGTACATCCGCACCGCGCTCGCCAAGGGCCTCAGCAAGCGCCGCGTCATCTTCAAGCATGGGCTCAAGAACGCGTCGATCCCCATCGTCACGACGCTCAGCTTCCAGGTGGCAGCGCTGCTCGGAGGGTCCCTGGTCGTCGAGCAGCTGTTCGGAGTTCGGGGAGTCGGTGCGCTCGCCATTGACGCGGTAACCCGCCGCGATCCCGATGTGATCCAGGCCATCGTCGTCTTCAGCGCCGTCATCGTCGTACTCGTCAACCTTCTGCTCGACCTCGCGTATATCGTGCTCAACCCGAAAGTGAGGCCCGCATGAGTGCCAAGGTCATGGACTCTCCAGCTTCGCGTCGTGCCCCGTCCCGCTTTGCGCGCCGTCTGATTCGGCAGGTCGAGACGATCCTGTGGGCCATCCTTCTCGTGATCATTATCACCAGCGCGATCCTCGCACCGATCCTCGCGCCATTCGACCCCACCGCGGGCGACCTCTTCCGCACACTCGAGGGGCCGTCGCCAGAGCACCTGCTCGGCACGGACGGCCTCGGTCGCGACGTGCTCTCGCGATTGCTCTACGGTGCCCAGGTCGCTTTCGCGTCGGGGTTGCAGGTAGTGGTCATCGCGGTGGTCATCGGTGTTCCGGTCGGCCTTATCGTCGGCTACTACGGCGGCTGGGTCGACCGCATACTGATGCGCGTCGTTGACGCAGTGGACGCCCTCCCCTTCCTCGTCATGGCGATCGCGCTCATCTCCATCGTCGGTCCGAGTTTGACCAACTCGATGACGATGGTGGGCATCCTGTTCTCGGTGCCGATCCTCCGACTGGTACGTGGCGTGGTCCTGTCCGCACGTGAAGAGGTCTACGTCGACGCGGCCCGCGTGATCGGCGCACCGACCTGGAAGATCCTCGGCCGTCACATCCTGCCGAACATCATGCCGCCGCTGATCGTGCAGATCACGATCCTGGCTGCAGTGGCAATCGTGGTCGAGGCAACGCTGTCGTTCCTGGGGCTGGGCGTACAATCCCCTGATTCCAGCTGGGGTGGGATGCTTTCCACCGCCCAGCAGTACATCCGGCAGGACTTCTTCGCGGCTTTCCCTCCGGGACTCGCGATCGTCATCACCGTTCTCGCCCTCAACCGTATCGGCGACGGGATCCGGGACGCCTTCGCGCGCGAAGCCCATGGCGGTTCGCTCGGGGTGCACGAGGTCGACAAGGCGCCGGCGACGGATGCGTCCCAGGCACCCGCCGAAACCGGTGCCGGCTCCGACGTGCTGCTGTCAGTGCGCAACCTCAACGTCAAGTTCCCGACCCAGCACGGAGTCGTCGACGTCGTCAGCAACGTGTGCATCGATATCCGCCGCGGTGAGATCATGGGGCTGGTCGGCGAATCCGGCAGTGGCAAGAGCATCACCGCCGCATCACTGGTGGGGCTCGTGCCTGACCCGGGTCATGCCCGGGCAGAGTCCATTTCCTTCGACGGACGCCGACTCGAGGGTTTGAGCTTCGAAGACCTGCGCGCGATTCGTGGTGCGGGAATCGGGGTCATCTTCCAGGATCCGCTGTCGAGCCTCAACCCGGTCTTCACCGTGTCGGACCAGGTTTCCGAGATGCTGCGCGAGCACCGTCCCCACATGACGCGCAAGGAGATCCGGGCCCGTGTCATCGAACTGTTCGCCCAGGTGGGCATCCCTAGCCCGGAAGAGCGGTTGAAGGACTACCCGCACCAGTTCTCGGGCGGGATGGCGCAACGCGTCATGATCGCGATGGCGCTCGCCTGTGAACCGCAACTCCTCATCGCCGATGAGCCCACCACGGCACTCGACGTCACTGTTCAAGGACAGGTTCTCGATCTCCTGCTGAAGCTCCGCGACGAGCTGGGAATGTCGATTCTGCTGATCACGCACGACCTGGGGGTGGTGGCGGATGTCGCTGACCGGGTAACCGTCATGTACGCGGGTGAGGTCGTAGAGAGTGGCACCTCGGAAGAGGTATTCTCCGCGCCCCGGCACCCATACACGGTCGGTCTCATGCGCGCCGTGCCCCGCAACGAAAAGCGCACCGGACGCCTCGACTCCATCCCCGGAATTGTCCCTGCACCTTGGGACTGGCCAGTCGGATGTCACTTCGCGGATCGCTGTTCCGAGGCGCGCGATGCCTGCCGCACGGGAGCTATCCCGCTGGACGGTGACGCGGACCGACAGGTGCGCTGTGTGCGCTGGACTGAAATTACCCTGACCCCCAAGCCGACCGAATCGAGGCGCAGTGAACTCACCAATTCTTGACATCAAGGGGCTCACGGTCACCTTCACCAAGCGGCGCACCCTGTTCGCGCCCGGGCGCACCGTGCGGGCAGTGCAGGAGGTCGACCTTCAGGTCCACGCTGGAGAGACGGTCGGGCTGGTCGGGGAGTCCGGCTCGGGCAAGACCACCACGGCGCGCGCCGTGCTGGGACTCACGCGCGCGAACGGCGGGACGATCCGCGCTGCCGGATTCGAGCCGACCAGCTTCCGCGGCGCTGCGCCCAAGGCGTACCGGCGCGCCGTGCAAGCCGTCTTCCAGGACCCGTACGGCTCACTCAACCCCACCATGACGGTTGCAGACATTCTCGCCGAGCCATTGACTCTGCACTCCAACCTCCGCGGCACCGCGCTGCGGCAGAAGGCGCTGGACCTGCTGGATTCGGTCGGCCTCGCCGAGCACACCGCCGAGCGCTACCCCTACGAATTGTCGGGAGGGCAGCGTCAGCGCGTCTCGATCGCGCGGGCAATCGCCGTGGATCCGGTGCTCATCGTGCTCGATGAACCGGTGAGCGCCCTCGACGTCTCAGTGCAGAGCCAGGTGATCAACCTGCTCGACGACCTGCAGGAGCAGACCGGCGTCGCCTACCTGCTTGTCGCGCACGACCTTGCTGTCGTTCGCCATGCCAGTGAGCGCATCGTGGTGATGTTCCACGGCCGCGCCGTCGAGGAGGGACCGGCGGACAGGGTCTGCGATGACCCGCAGCATCCGTACACCAGGGCTCTCCTGGCGGCCGTGCCGATCCCCAACCCGGAAGAACAACGCGCGCAGCGCGAATTGCGACGCGCAATCTCACTCACTCCGAAGGGCAAGGCGTCTGCCGAGGGCTGCCCGTTCGCCCCTCGGTGCCCGCTGAAGATGGATGTCTGCGACCAGGTCTTCCCGGAGTGGACTCCCGTCGAAGGCGGTGGACGCGTCGCGTGCCACGCGGCTACGAAGGCGCCATCATCCCCGCTGATTTCAGTCCCCCTGCAAGTGCGTTCCTAAATCACAAGAGAGGTAGTAAGCATGTTCCTTAACAAAAAAGTTGCGGCAATCGCTGCAACACTCGGCGCCGCGGCAATGGTGCTCAGCGCCTGCGCCGGCCCATCCGCGGCACCGCCGTCAGAGTCGACGGAGCCGCAGGGCACCCTGCGACTGTCCAACTACGTCGAGGCGGCGAACCTCGACCCGCAGCTCACCGTGGTGCAGGCCGGAGTGGCGATTTTCCCCGAATACGACACGCTGCTCAGCTACGACGCTGACGGCAACCTCGTGCCGTGGCTGGCGACCAAGTGGGAGCAGACCGAACCGCTGACCTGGCGATTCGAATTGCGTGACGACGTCGACTTCCACGACGGCTCCCACTTCGACGCCAACGCGCTGAAGCTCAATCTGGAGCGCGCCAAGGGCCTGGTCGCTTCTCCGTATGCCTACTTCTACAGCATGATCGACACCGTTGAGGTTGTCGAGGACTACGTCGCCGAGGTTCACTTCAGCACCCCGTGGCCGAACTTCGCCTACGACATGGCCAATGTCGCCGGCGGCATGATCAGCCCGAAGGCCATCGAAGACGGCCAGGACCTCGCTCGTAACCCAGCGGGCTCCGGTGGTTGGATCTGGAGCGCGGATGACTACGTCGACGGCTCCAAGCACGTCTACGACCTGAACGAGGACTACTGGAACAAGGAAGCCCAGAGAGTCGAGACGGTCGAGGTGCACATCATCGCCGACGCTAATGCCCGCTTCAACGGACTGGAATCCGGTCAGCTCGACGTGGGTGCCCGACTCAACGCGCTCCACTGGGACCCGGCCGAAGCCGCGGGAATCACCTTGAACGGCGGTTTCATCGAGACCGGTTCACTCATGATTCTCGACCGCGAGGGTACCTTGGCGCCCGCGCTGGCCGACGTCCGCGTTCGGGAAGCTATGCGCCTGCTGCTCGACCGTGAAGCCTGGAACAAGTCCCGGCTTGCTGGTCATGGCGACCCCTCGATCGCTGGTTTCGCGGCCCCCGGCTCGTGGTGGTACGACGATTCGCTCGACGAAGATTTCCCGCCGCAGGCCAACGTCAAGCGCGCGAAGGAGCTGCTGGCCGAAGCCGGTTACCCCGACGGCTTCTCCTACCCGCAGGGCACTTCCGCGCCCACCCTCCCCTCGGACGAGGCCATCGCCCAGATGCTCGCCGCCGGTGGTATCAAGGTGGAGCTCACCGAGATCATCGGCGGACAGTACGCAGCGGAATACCGCAAGGGCCTCTACGCGGCTGGTATCAGCTCGCCGGTATCCGGTAACCCCTGGGAGTGGTTCTCGCGCCAGGTCGCCTCGACCGGTGCCTACAACCCGTTCAAGGTTCAGGACACGGCTGACCTGGAGGAGCTGTACGCGGAGGCGCTCAACACGACCGATCAGGACGTGCAGGCCAAGATCTTCGCCGAGATCCAGCGCGAGGTGATCGAGCGGGGCATCCTCATCCCGACCTCCGCCGGGCAGCTCAAGGCGGGTATCGCGGCCAACGTCGGTGGTCTGGAGAAGATCGTCCAGGGACCGCGTGACATGGGCCCCCGTCCGCACTACCTGACGGTGGAGTAGCCCCACAGGAAGCACTCACACGGCGGCCGGGTCCAACAAGACCCGGCCGCCGTTCTGTGTGCCCGCCCGCGGCATCCGGTCGGTTAATGACGAAGCTCCCGTCACTGCCGAGGCAGTGACGGGAGCTTCGTGGTTCGGGGAGCCGGTTACCGGGTAGCCAGCTCGACTTCGAGGCCCTTCAGGCCACGCTCCTCGGCCTCGATGCGGTCACCCTCGACCCAGCACGCGTGGGTGCCGGCCGAGATTCGCTCGGGCAGGATGATCGTGCAGATGGGTCCGGCGGTGATGTTGGCCGCGTCGAAGACGAGGCACTCCGAGCGGTCCAGCACCATGTCGTTGAGGAAGGTGATGACGTACGCCTGGTCCTCGGTGGTGAAGCCGTCCTTCATCGCGACGCAGACCTCGCTGCCGTAACGGCCTTCGCCGTACTCGTAGCGCTCTGCGGTGCCGGCGAGAAGGTCGAAGCGCTTGATGCCGTCCATCACCCAGTCGCTCGAGTTGAAGATGGCGTTGTAGCTGTAGCGGTACCCGCGACCGATGTAGTCGTTGCTGATGGTCGGGAACTCGGTCACCTCGTCGTCCAGCTCGAATTCCTTGACCTCACCGGTGCGCATGTTGAACATCCACCGGTACATGTGGGTGTTGGTCGCGCGCTTGTCGAGGCCCCGGGCGATTCGGTCGTAGACGTTGTCGTTCTTGCCGTGCGGGGGCTTGACCGGGTTGTCCCAGAGGCAGCCGTCCTGCACGACCCAGTCGCCGTCTTCGTAGCAGTTGGAGAGGTGCATGACCCAGCAGGGCTTCGCTTCGAACCACTTGACGTCTTCGCTGCGGCCGAACCGGGGGATGATGCCGAAGCGCGCCGGCATGTCCGTGTGGAACACCGACTTGCGCGTTCCCTCCTTGAGCAGCTCCGCGTCGAAGAAGTAGGGCAGGTCGTGCAGGATCGAGTAGTTCTTGGTCATGCCGAGGTCGTGCGGCATCCGTGCCCCTGGCAGTTCGATCGGCACGTAGTGGATCAGGTTGTCTTCCCGGTTGATGACCCCGTAGTTCATGTACGGGGGGTTCTCCGGGTAGTTGAAGAAGATCATGTCGCCGGTCTCGTTGTCGACCTTGTAGTGCGACGCCAGGCCGTCCGGAACGAACCGTGCCCAGTTCTTGTTGACGCCGTAGGTCTCCAGGGTGGTCGGGCTGAGGCACCAGGGCTCTGAGCCCTGCGACATCGAGGCGTAGACCTTGCCTGCGTGCACCACGACGTCCGTGCCGGCGTTGTCCTTCATGGAGCCGATGGAACCCCATCCGCGACGCTGGTAGTCGTTCGGCTGAAGCAGTCCCGGCCAGAGCGCCTTCTTGGCGCCTTGCTCGGCGAGGAAGCCTGTGGTGCGCACGAACTTGTTGCGGTACTCGACCTTGCCGTCGTCGAACCGCATGGCCTGCAGCATGCCGTCACCGTCGAATGGGTGGTACACCCCGGTCGGCATGGTCGCGTTGTTGTGGGAGTTGCGGATGTAGATGCCGTTGAGGTCGTGCGGCACCTTGCCGATGATCGTCAGGTTGTCGCCGCTGACGCTCCACTCCTTGCCCTGTGGCCGCCAGGGCCCCTTGAGCCATGGGTTGTCCGTTTCATCCTCGCTGGGAACGCTGATGAACAGCGTGTCGTCAACCTCGTACATCATTCCTCCTGTGGAGCCGCGATCGTGCAAGCCTGCGAGGCCGAGGGATCCGACCACCCTGTCCAGATTGGTTCAACCAATTTCTGATTAAAGAATACAGCGCACCCCGCCAGGCAGTCAAGCGGAATGCGCTGTATTGTCCAGCGGATCAGACGAAGCGGAAGTCGACTCCGCTGAGGTGTACGACCTCGCCGACGCGGGAGCGATCGGCGGTGCGGCAATCGACCGCGTACGGGCCGGCAGTGTTCTCCACGACGGCGAAGCGAAGCACGCATCCGCGGGTCTCCACCGAGACGCCATCCCCGCCAACGCTGCCGCCGCTCACGGTCGCCCACCGTTCGGCCATCGCCTGCGGGTCGGCCACCGCGATATCCACGGCGACGATGTCCTGCACCACACTGGTGCCACGGGCTTCATAGACGGCGGGGGAGAAGTGCCAGCTGTCGGCTGGACGCATTTCGTCGAACTCCGCAATCGTTCCGAAGTCACGCGGATGCCACTGGCTCAGCTTGCTGCCGTGGAAATCCTTCGCAACCAGCGGCGTGAGGCCGAGCGCCTCGGCACGGGCCAGCATCGCGTCGAAATCGGCAACCTGCACGACGACCATGAAACCTGAGTCGCCCTTCTTCGCCAGCGAGCGTCCCGCGGAGGAGTCCTCGCTCAGTGGCTCGCAGATTTCGACGTAGGTGCGGTCGAAGCCGAACAGCTCGTGCTTCATGCCCACCTTCTCCAGGGCTTCCGCGTTGCGGAAACCCTCGGGCACGGCGAGCTCTCCTCGAGCGGTCGCCAGCGCGCCCTCGAGGTCACTGGTGAGCGTCACCAGTTGGCGAAACTCTGGGAACTGTTCCTGGGTCACGTCGGATCCTTCTCTTGTGTTACTCACGGTCACTAGCGGCGGTTACTGCTTGAACGGGGGCTCCGGCCACCAGGGGTAGGCCGGGGGAGCGTCATCCGGAAGCTTGCCGGGGAACACGGGAGGCCGCTTCTCGAGGAAGGCGGAGATGCCTTCGGCGACGTCGGCGGACTGGCCGAGGGTGAAGTTCATCTTGGAGTCGATTCGGTGCGCATCCATCGGGTGGTCGGATGCGACGAAGCGCCACAGCATCTGGCGGATCATGCCAACGGCAACCGGCGCGGTGTTGTCGACGATCTCCTTGGCCAGCGCGTAGGCGGCCGGCAGCAGGTCATCAGCGGAGTGGATGGAGCGGACCAATCCGGCGTCTTTCGCTTCCTGCGCCGGGACGAGCCGACCGGTGTATGCCCACTCGGCTGCGGCGCTGAAGCCGACCCGCTTGGTGAGGAACCAGGTGGAAGCTGCCTCGGGAACGAGTCCGCGCTTGGCGAACACGAAGCCGATGCGCACGGTGTCAGCCGCGAGGACCATGTCCATCGGGGCAAGGATGGTGGCGCCGAGCCCGGCTGCCACCCCGTTGACGGCGCCGATGATCGGCTTGGTCATCGCGAACATCCGAAGGGTGATCAGCCCGCCGCCGTCGCGGAAGTCCTCGACGCTGTCGGCCCAGCCGCGGGACTCGGGGTCGAACGTCTTGGTTCCCCCGGAGACATCCGCGCCCGCGCAGAATGCCTTTCCGCTGCCGGTGACCACAACGACGCGAACGTCGGGATCGGTGTCAGCCTGGTCGAACGCCGCGATCAGTTCTTCCCGCATGTCGGAGGTGATCGCATTCATCTTCTCCGGCCGGTTCAGTTCGATGGTGGCGACGTTGTCTGCCACCGAATAGTTGATCGCCTCGAATGCCATGCTGTACTCCCTTATTGCTTTCGCCACGGCGCCGGCCGGGTCTGGTGACCCGGCCGGCGGTGGGTTGGAACTGTTGATCCTTATGTGAACTACTCGGTCATTCCGACTCCGCGGAACTCTACCTTCCCGGTCATGTAGCCCTGCAGGCCGACCACCTTCGTGTTCGCCCCGATGGCAGAAACCGCCTGGAACAGAACCACGTTGCTCGCCGGCGGGTGGTCCACGAGCTCCTTCGACAGCTGGCCGAGCAATTCGGCGCGCTTGGCTGAATCAGTTTCGACCTTCTGCTTCTCGAACAGGTCGATGGCGGTCTTCGATGCGAGGTCGCTCGGGTTGTTCGAGCCACCGGGCATGAAGATCAGGCCCAGCGTGGACGTCGGGTCTGGCCGACCGGTCCACCGCACGGCGAGGGTCTCGCGCTCGTTGTTCGAATACGCCGCCGTCAGTGCTGCAGCCTCGGTCTGGTCCACCGTGACGTTGATGTTGACCTTCGCCAGTTGCGAAGCCAGCGCCTCGATGATCCGGATGCCCGGGCCAGGAACGCCAGTGATGCGCCAGTCGAACCCATCGGCATATCCGGCTTCCTTCAGCAGTTTCATTGCCTCGTCCGGGTCGTACGGGTACTGCTCGGCCTCGTCGCTGTGTGCGAAGTAGCCCTCGGGGAACGGCTGGTTCGAGACCTTGCCGTAGCCGAAGAGAACACCGTCAACGATTTCCTGGCGGTCGATCGCGAGGTTCACGGCCATCCGCACCTTCTCGTCAGCCAGCGCGGGGACGACTTCCGGGTTCGTCAGCAGGTTTCCGAAGCCGAGGTCGTAGCCCTCGATTACCTGCAGGCCGGCGGACTTGGCGCTGTCGATCTCTGGTTCGCGGATGGTGCCCGCGTCAGCCGTGCCGCTCCGCAGCGCGTTGAGGATCGCTGTGGTGTCAGCCATGAAGGTCATCTCGAGGCCGGCAAGCTTCTGCGCGTCCGGCTCCCAGTAGTCTTCGTACTTCTTGACGGCGAACTTGACGCCGACCTGGTAGTCGCCGTCCATCTCGTACATTCCGGTGCCCACCGGGTGAACGCTGAGTTCTTCGGTGCCCATCGCATCCGGGCTGATCTGTGCGCCGGCGCGGTCGGAGAGCTTGAGCACCAGGCCCACGTCGGGGGTGTTCAGCTTCAGGTCGACGTTGTAGTCGTCCACGACGACGACCTCGTCGATGCTCGACAAGTCGGTCTTCACGAAGGAACCTTCGACCGTCTGGCCGTGCTCGATGTTCGCCTTCACCGCATCCGCGTTGAATTCCGCTCCGTCGTGGAACGTCACGCCTTCACGAAGCTCAAGTGAGAGCGTCAATCCGTCGTCGGAGTACTCCCAGGCAGTAGCGAGTCCGGGAACCGGGTTGCCGTCGACATCGACGTGCACGAGGCGGTCGAAGACGAGGAACAGGGGTACGTTGGCGAACGCCGTGTTGACGACGTGGGGATCCATCGTGCCCGGTGCGTTCGGGTAGATGTACCGCAGTACTGCGGTGGGATCGGTTACGGCGGCTGGATCGGCGTCCGGTGCGGGTGCCGCGTCCGGTGGGGCGCAGGAACTGAGCGCTAGCGCTAGCGCTACCGCTCCCGCTACCGCGGCCGCAATAGCGCGCGGTCGCCTGGTGGTTGCAGACATGGAGACTCCTTCACTTCGTTGTGTGCGGTGCATGGACTGCGAGTACTTGACCCGAGCGTTGCTGCCTATCCCGGGACGGTGCCCACTGAGTCGCAATTGGGATGCACTGTGCTCCACCCACGACTGCTCACAACCCGTGAACGACCAACGTGTACTTGCCTCCACTATGAGATACGAAGTCAGGAGTGTCAAGTAGACGATTGTGGAATCGCGAAAATCCGCAGAAAGTCAGGGCAGAGTGCAGGATTCGGCTAATTTGAGTTGAGGATGTGGCGCATACGACACTGCAGCTTTCAAAGTTGACTGCGCACTAGGAAGCCACTGTCGGCATCGGCAGATCTCGCTTCGAATCCATCGGGTGGTAGCACGCCACACTGGTGCCGTTGTGTTCGCGGAACTCCGGGAACGCCTCGCGGCATATCTGGGTCACCCGCGGGCAGCGCGAGGCGAACGGGCAGCCAGGTGGCGGGTTCACGATGTCGGGGATCTCCCCGGAAAGCACGATGCGCTGGCGTGTGCGCTGCTCCACCGGATCGGCGATCGGGATCGCAGAGAGCAATGCGTTGGTGTACGGATGCGATGGCTGCTCGAAGATCGCCTTGACCGGCCCGACTTCCACGATGTGCCCGAAGTACATGACGGCGACGCGATCGGCGATGTGCCGCACCACAGCGAGGTCGTGCGAGATGAAGAGGTAGGAGCCGTTGCGTTGTTCGCGCAGGTGTTCCAGCAATCCGATGATCTGGTTCTGGGTCGACACGTCGAGTGCGCTCACCGCCTCATCGGCGATGGTCACGGCGGGGTTGAGCGCGAGGGCGCGCGCGATCGCGATGCGCTGGCGTTGTCCGCCGGAGAACTCGTAGGGGTAGCGCTCCAGGTGGTGGCGGCTCAGTCCGACGAGTTCCAGGAGTTCCGCGACGCGGTCGTCCCTGGCCTTGCCGCGCAGCCCCTCGTGTACCGTGAGCGGCTCCCCGATCGAGTCGGCGACGAGCATGGACGGATCCAGCGACGAGTACGGGTCCTGGAACACCATCTGGATGCCACGTCGCGACTGACGCAGTTCCTTTCCGCGGAGCGCGGTGATGTCCTTTCCCTGCAGCTTGACGCTTCCGGCCGCGGGTTCGATCATCCGCATGATGGCGCGTGCCACCGTCGACTTGCCAGAGCCTGACTCCCCGACCAGGCCAAGCGTTTCGCCCGGCATGACGTCCAGGTCGACGTTCTTGACCGCCCGGATCGGGGTGCTGCGACCCCAGCGGTCGCGCTTGCCGCGAAACTCTACGTCAAGTCCGCGCACTTCGAGGATGGGGGCGACCCCCTGGGGGCCGGTCAGCTGCGCGCTCAAGCGGTTCCCCTCAGGCTCAGTTCGTTGACGCGGATGCAGCGGTGGCGACGGTCGTCCAATTGCATGAGTGGAATCGGGGCTTCAGTGCACGCGGTCACGGCGTACGGGCAGCGCGGGGCAAAGCGGCATCCGGTCGGCATCTCCCACGGGGGAGGGGTGCTTCCGGGAATTGACGCGAGCTCTGCGCGTTCCTCGAGCTTCGGCACCGCACGAAGCAGGCCTTCGGTGTACGGCTGTTTGGGCGAGGCGAAGATCTCATGGATCTCAGCGCGCTCGACGATCTGTCCCGCATACATCACGGTCACGTCATCGCAGAGGTCGGCGACCACTCCCATGTTGTGGGTGATGAACATCATCGCCAGCCCATGGTCGCGGCACATGGTGCGCAGCAGCTCCAGGATCTGCGCCTGAATGGTCACGTCGAGTGCTGTGGTCGGTTCATCCGCGATGAGCACTTTCGGCTGGCACGAGATCGCCATAGCGATCATCGCCCGCTGCCGCATGCCACCGGAGAACTCGTGCGGGTATCTCTTTGCCCGGTCGGCGGCGTTCGGGATGCCGACCTCATCCAGCGATTGCACTGCTCGCTTCCACGCATCCTTGCGGGAGAGGCCCTTGTGACGACGCACCGTCTCGCTGATCTGCTCCCCGATGGTGAAGGCCGGGTTCAGGCTTGTCATTGGCTCCTGGAAGATCATCGCCATGGTGTTGCCGCGCATCCGGGCGAGTTCCTTGCCCTCGAGCGCAAGAACATCCTGGCCGTCGACGGCGATCGAGCCGCTCGAGACCCGGCTTCCTTGCTTGGGCAGGAGGCGCATCATGGCGAGGCTGGTGACACTCTTGCCGGAGCCGGACTCGCCGACGATGCCGAGAATCCTGCCGGGGTGGAGGTCCAGCGACACATCGGAGACCACCCGCTGCCAGCCGTGGCTGGTGGCGAATTCGACCGAGAGGTCGCGAACCGAGACGATGGGGGATCCGGATGCCGATGGCCGGCTTTCGGTGTTGATCGGGTCGAGCGTTGCCATTGTTAGCCTCTCGCCTCTCTGCCGAGTGAGTCACGCATGGCGTCTCCCACGATGTTGAATGCCAGCACGACGACTGCGATCGCGATGCCGGGGAAGACAATGAGGAACGGGGCGCGGTCGACGTAGGTGAACGCTCGACCAAGCATCGCGCCCCAGCTGGCGTCCGGGTACTGTGCGCCCATGCCGAGGAAGCTCAGGCTTGCTTCGCTGAGCATTGCGCGACCCATCATGAGTGACACGGCGATGATGAACGGCGACCGCACGTTGGGAAGCACGTGGCGGGCAACGATGGACCAGGATTGCGTGCCGATGCTTCGGGATGCCTCGATGTAGGTTTCTTCTTTCACCGAGAGCACGCTTCCGCGCACGATGCGGATGATCTGGGGCGCGAACACGATTCCGATGGCGACCATGGCGTTGGACAGTCCAGGACCGAGCATGCCGACGATGGCGATCGCGAGCAGCAGGCCGGGCATGGCCATGATGGCGTCGTTGACGAACATGATGGTCTTGTCGACGGCACCGCCGACGTACCCGGCGATGAGGCCGAGAGGCAGCCCGATCGCCACCGCGATCGAGGTGGCCTGAACCGCGGCCATCAGGGAGATGCGGGTGCCGTGCATGAGCCTGGCCAGCACGTCACGACCGAGGTCGTCCGTGCCGAGCAGGTGTTCGCCTCCGGGCCACTGGAGGATGTTGCGGAGGTTCTGCACGTTCGGATCGATCGGCAGCAGCAGCGGCGTGAGGATCGCCATCAGCGTCACGAGAATCAGGAAGACGGCTGCGACCATCCCCGTCTTCTGCTTGAGGAAGCGGCGGAGGAAGCGCCGGAACGGGCTGACCCGCTTGCTGGCGACCCTGGTGTCGGGGATGTCTCGCTCCAGTACTGCGCGGCGCGTCGCAGCAACCCAGACGTCGTCGGTGGGGGCGGGGCTATTCATGCCGGTCATGTTCACCGCACCTTCGGGTTGAAAATTCGGTAGGAGAGGTCGACCAGGAGGTTGACGACCAGCACCGTGATCGCAGCCACCAGCACGACTCCCTGGATGACCGGGATGTCGCGTTGCAGCACCGCGAAGATCGACAGGGCACCGATACCCGGGATCCCGAAGATCTGTTCCACGATCACCGAGCCGCCCAGCAGGAATGCTGCCTGTAGCCCGATCACGGTCATGGCCGGCACGCCGGCGTTCTTGAGCGCGTGCTTGAGCAGCACATTCCACCCCATCAGGCCTTTCGCCCGGGCGGTGCGGATGTAGTCCTGCTCGAGCACGTCGATCATTGAGCCACGCAACTGGCGGGCAATCTCGGCGGCAGGTGCTGCGGCGAGGGTGATCGCCGGGAGCGTGATATGCCGCATCCAGCCGATCGGATCCTCCGTGAAGGGGATGTACCCGGAGGAGGGGAAGACGCGGTTGTAGATGGAGAAGCCGACGACCATCATCAGGCCGAGCCAGAACGTCGGGACCGCGATTCCTGCGGAGGCCACGATGGTGATGATGCGGTCGATCAGCTTGCCCTGGTTGGCGGCGGCGAAGATCGCGATGGGCACAGCGACGAGCGTGGCAAGGAGCAGAGCGGTCAACGCGAGGCCGATGGTGACCGGGAAGCGTTCCGCGATGAGCTGGGAGACCGGGGTTCCGCCCTGGAGCGATCCGCCGAGGTCGCCCTGGATGGCATTGACGAACCAGCGCATGAACTGAACAGGGAACGGGGCGTCGAGGCCGAGCCGCAGGCGGGTCTCCTCGATCTGCTCGTTGGTGGCCTCCGGGCCTGCCGCAGTGGCGGCTGGATCCCCGGGAATCAACAGGATCATCGAGTAGGTGATGGCAGAGACCATGATGAGCAGACCCACTGACGTGAGCACTCTCTTGAAGATGATCATGGTTCACCACTCTGTGAATCGATCCGGGTGCGGACCTCACAACTATGAGTTACGAAGTCAGCCCTGTCAAATTAATGGACCGGATTCCGATCAGCAGAATTCGTGGAGCTAGGCGGTGATGCCAGCGTCGTCGCGCCCGTTGATCCTTCGGCGCAATTCACCCTTGAGTACCTTCCCCATCGGGCTCACCGGCAGTACGTCGATGATCTCAAGGAATTCTGGAAGCTTGAAGGTCGCGACCTCCTGCTCGTCGAGAAAGTCGACGAGTTCCTTCAGGGTTGGCGGATCGGCGGGGTCTCGCGGCACGACGAATACGCAGGTGCGCTCGCCCAGGCGTGCATCCCGCCTGCCGACCGCCGCGATCGCGGCGACCTTCGGATGTGCGCACAGGAGTGATTCGATTTCGGCGGCGGAGATGTTCATGCCTCCGCGGATGATCACGTCCTTCGACCGGTCAACCAGCACGATCACGTCTTCGAGTGTCGCCGACCGCTCGAAGACGTCTCCGGTTCGGTAGTAACCCTGGTCGTCGAAGCATCCGCCGTCGCCGCCCAGGTAGCCGGAGAAGATGTTAGGGCCGGCCACGCGCAATTCACCCTGCGCCCCCGGCTCGGTGACTTCCTCTTCGGTGACCGGGTCGACGAGCCGGGACCGGCCGCGGCGACCCAGCTCGGAGCGCCAGGTGAATCGAGGGGAGCCCGGCATGGGCAGGTACCTGGCACGCAGGTGCGGGTCGGGGATGCTCTCCCGGTCGGCCGAAAGCTGCAGTCCCTCGGTTGACCCGAAGAAATTGATCACGTCGACCCCGTGGTCTTCCCACTTCTGGATCATCCAGCCGCTCAATGGGGCAGACCCCGACCCGATCGCGCGCAGGCTCGACATGTCGTAGGTGGTGAACACACCGGCGCGCGACACCATGTCACTGAGGATTGCCGGCGGTGCAACCAGGTAGGTGACCTGTTCCTCGCCCACCTGGGCGCCGAACACGTCGGGATCGAACGGATGGTGCATCACCAGCCGGCATCCGGTCAGCAACCAGGGCAGGAAGGTCCCGGACAGGGCTCCCCCGGAGACCAGGGGCATCGGAGCGAGCACGACATCATCGTGGGTCAGTTGGGCGGCCGCTCGGGTGCCATTCCCGCTCACCAGGGAGTCGCCGTGGGCGCGAGGCACGCCCTTGGGCGTTCCGGTGGTCCCCGACGTGAACAGGATCGAGACGCAGTCGGCCGGATGCAGGCTGAGCGCCCGCACATAGGCGGCAGTCTCCGCGTCTCCTCGAGGGCCGGCGAGGATGTCGTCGAGGTCGAGATCGGAGCCCTCCCCGGGAAGGCCCCAGACCAGGAGCATCGTGTCGTCACGGCTCTCGGCGACGTGCTGGTTGTCGAGCGGAAGATCGCGGTTGCGGAATCCGCTGCCGGTGACGATCGCATGGAAGCCGGCGATCTCGGCGAACTCGGCGATCTCGTGCCGGCGGTAGACGACGTGGTACGGCGAGATGATCGCGCCGAGCCTGGTGATCGCGAGGTAGCTGATCATGAGCTCTACCGAGTTCGGCAGTTGAACGCCGACGACCTGCCCCGAGCGGATGCCACGCGCGAACAGCAGCTCTGAACAGCGGTCGACCGCCTGCGCCAGCTGGCGCCAGGTCAGCCGTCGTGGATCGCGGCTGAAGAACTTCTTCTTGTTGGCGGCGTCGACGAGGCATTCGTCGTCCGGAAAGGAGGCAACACTTCTCTCGAACACGTCCCACCAGGTGTCGTGAGTCCAGGAGCCGTCAGCAAGGTACGCGTCGACGATCTCCTCGCTGAAGAATCTCATGAAAGCTCCTTCCTGGACCTTTCGATTTGTCCCTAATCGACCCTAGTCATCAGCCGGCACCGGCTTCCGCGATCATCGCACACCACTAATCATCGACTACACGAAGCGGAATTCGGTGCCGCAGATCACCTGGCTCTCGCCGGTGCGTGACGGGTCAGCGGTTTCCAGGTGGAAGGTGGTGATGCCCTCCCAGCCCCCGTTCGACGGAACGAAATTCACCCACTTGGTGTCGAAGAAGATGGTGGTGCCGTCGCGCTCGGTGAGGAACACCTCGGCGAGGTCGGATGCCACTTGCTCGGGGTCGGTGACCGCAACGTCGACACCCAGCACCCGCTTGACATCGCTCTGCGGCCGGTCGGACATGTCCTTGCCCCAGACGCCGTCGCTCTTGCCGTAGGTCTCGAACCGGGTGCCGAAGTCCTCCGGGTCCAACTGCACGACGGGGTCTCCGCGGAATTCCTTGTCCTTGGTGAGGTTCATGCCCTTGGCCAGCGCGCGGTCACGCAGCGCGAGGCCGTCGCCGGTCTGCAGCACGATCATCTGGGCCAGGTCGCCCTTGGGGGCGAGCATCTCGTTGTAGCGGTGTTCGGCCCACACTGCCTGGGTGATCTCCAGGGCGCTGTCGCCGATGCGCTGAAACTCCGCCATGAAGCCGAACGGCGGCATCACCACGTCGCCTTGCACGGTGCCGAGGAACTTCTGGAGGTCGCCGCTGACCTTCGGGAGGTTGGTGGTGGTGATCACGAAGTGGCGGATGATCGAGTTCAAGCCGAGCTGCATGGTGTGCCTTTCGCAGGAGGTGGGGGAGTGGACTAGACGAAGCGGAATTCGGTGCCGCAGATGACCTTGCTCTCGCCGGTGCGCCCAGGGTCGACTGCCTCGAGGTGGAATGTGGTGAGCCCTTCCCAGCCTCCGTTGGCCGGAACGAACTTCACCCACTTGGCGTCGAAGAAGATGGTGGTGCCGTCGCGCTCGGTGAGGAACACCTCGGCGAGGTCGGATACCACCTGCTCGGGGTCGGCCACGGCGACCTCGACGCCCAGCACCTGCTTCACGGCGCTCTCCGGCACGGCGGACATGTCACGCCCCCAGAGGCCGTCGCTCTTGCCGTAGGTCTCGAACCGGGTGCCGTAGACCTCGAAGTCGAACTGCACAACGGGGTCGCCGCGGAATTCCTTGTCCTTGGTGAGGGTCATGCCCTTGGCCAGCGCCCGGTCGCGCAGGGCGAGTCCATCGCCGGTCTGCAGCACGATCATCTGGGCCAGGTCGCCCTTGGGCGCCAGCATTTCGTTGTAGCGGTGTTCTGCCCACACCGCCTGGGTGATCTCCAGAGTGCTGTCACCGATTCGCTGAAGCTCGGTGATGAACCCGACGCTCAGGGTGAACTCACCGCCGACCTCGCCCTGCGCGGAGCCGAGGAACTCCTGAAGTTCTCCGCTGACCTTCGGAAGGTTGGTGGTGGTCAGCACGTAGTGCCGGATGATCGAGTTCAGTCCGAGTTGCATGAGATGCCTTTCTGTCGGTGTCGATGAGCTGGTCTGTGATGGATATGCGGGACAGCGCTAGGCCGGGAGTGGGGGACGACGGTACCGCCGGAAGCCGTGCACAAAGTGATAGAGCAGGGCGGATGCCAGCACGAGCGCCGCCATGGCCAGGTACATTCCCTGGAATCCGGAGAATGCGATGACGGCCCCGAGCAGAATCGGACCCAGTCCGGTACCGGCGTCGAGCGCCACGAAGAAGGTGGAGATGGCGACACCCACCCGGTGCCTGGGAACGACCGTGACGGCGATCGCCTGTGCGCAGGGCATGAGGGACCCGTGGCCGAAGCCGATGAACACTCCCGCGAGAACCATCACCGCACTGTTGGGGGCGAGGGACAGCATGACCATGCCCACGGTGAATGACGCGAGGGTGGGATAGATGACGGCGTTGTCGCCATAGCGGTCCTGGAACCTTCCGACGAACAGCCGGGACACGAGCACCGTTCCGGCGTACACCAGGAAGAAGCCTGCCGCCCCGCCGACCATGCCCTGATCGAGGGCATAGGAGTTGAGGAACGTGAGCACTCCGGAGTACGCGATTCCGGTGACCAGCATCACGCTTCCGATGGCCAGGGCGGCGGGATCCAGGATGTCGGTGAATCGCATCCGCCACTTCGTTGCCACCTCTTCGGGTGTTGGCGTGCGCTCCGGCATCCGCAGGAAGAGCGCGATCGTCAACGCGGTCGCCGAGCAGATGGTGCTGAAGACGAAGAGAGCGTCGTAGGACGCGCGTTCGATCAGGAGGATGGCGACGAACGGTCCGAGCGCGGTGACCAACACGTTGGAGACTCCGTAATAGCCGGTGCCCTCCCCGCGACGATGCGCGGGGATGATCGTCATCACCGACGATGTGATCGCCGTGTGGGCGACGCCGAACGCGGCCCCGTGCAGCAGGCGGATGCCGATCAGCAACACGAGGTTGTCGGCGACAAGGTACAGCGCAGCGCTGATGACGAACGCGCAGAGGCCGATCAGGAGCATCCGACGTCTGCCGACGAAGTCGAGGAACTTGCCGGCGAAGATCCGTGAGACGAGTGCTCCGAGCACGAACCCGCCTGCGGCGAGCCCGGCAGCGCTCTGGGACGCCCTGAATTCATCGACGGCGTAGATCGCCATGCTGGTCACCAGGACGTAGAACACCATCCCGACGAAGAAGCTGATCGCCATCGAAAGAACGAATGGAACCGTCCACAGCTTGTTGCTCGGCTGCGTCACTCCGCGGAGCCCTGTGCGAACGCCCCCGCGGCTCGCGGGCGGTTAGCCACGGCGAATGGCTTCGCGCCGGGGAATGTCAGCCTCGGTGAGAGTGGTCGTGATCGCGGCGATGTCCTGCTCGTCGATGCCGGCAGCCTCCAGCACCTCACGGGTGTTCTCGCCGACCCGTGGGGCGACTCCTTCACCCTGCGCCATGACGCCGTCAACCAGGAATCCGGGTGCGGCCAGGCGCATGGTGCGTCCGTCCGCGGCGACGTAGTCCTGCACCAGGCCGAGGTGCACCGCTTGCGGCTCCTTGAGGGCCTCATCGAGCGTGAGCATCGGCGAGGCGGGCAGCTTTGCTTCTTCGCAGAGGGCCAGCCACTCGTCGCGATCACGCTTGACGGTGAGAGCGTTGACGGCGCGGTTGAGCTCGGCGTAGTTGTCGACGCGGTGCTGGAAGGTGGCCAGCTCCGGAGAGTCGAGCGCGCCGTCGGCGTCGAGGATGGTCTTGAGCAGTTCGAACGCTTCCGGCCGCTCCCCGATGTTGAGCAGGAAGGCCTTGCCGTCCTTGCCGACGCAGGCGAGCATGCCGACGCGTGCCTGCCGGGCCAGCGGGTTTCCGGTGTAGGTTCCGGCCTCGAGCTGGGCGACCGCTTCGCCGAGGAAGTCGGTGACAGTGCCGATCATGGGCACGTCGATGCGGCAGCCTTCGCCGGTCTTCGCCTGCTTGACGAGTGCAGCGCTGATCAGCTGAACCGCGCGCATTCCGGTCAGCAGGTCAGAGAACAGAGGGCCGGACGGGTTGCCACCGGCGGGCACCAGTTCGCTGTAGAACCCGGACCGGGCCGAGATGACCGAGTCGTAGCCCGGCTGCTCGGCGAGCGGGCCGGTGGGGCCGAAGCCGGTGATGGTGCAGTGGACCAGGCGCGGGTTGAGCGCGCGGAGAGCATCCGTTCCGAGGCCGAGGCGGTCGAGCACGCCGGGGCGCACGTTGTCGAGCAGCACGTCGGCACTGGCGAGCAGCGTGTGCAGGGCGCGGCGGCCTTCGTCGCTCTTGACGTCGAGCGCGGCACTCTTCTTGCCACGGTTCCAGGATGCGAACTGGGGGCTGTACTCGAACTCGCCACCGCGCATCCATCGGGAGGGGTCGCCACCTCCGCCGGGATTCTCGATCTTGATGACGGTGGCACCGAGGTCGGCGAGGGCGCGGGATGCGCTCGGAGCCGAGATGTACATCCCCATCTCCACGACCGTGATGCCTGCCAGAAGCTTCGTCTTGTCACTCATGTGATTCTCCGTCTCGCCGTGCGATGCCTCGATCACCGTCGCTCCTGAGAGTCTTCAGGCCGACTGCTGTGTCATCCGCACATTCACTATGAATTACGAAGTTACTTTAGTCAAGTCGTTGTGACTGCCGCTTCGACAGGCGTGGATGTCCGGCTACTCCGGATCGCCCTGCCGCTCGGAGGGCACGAATTCGACTTCCCGCCGCTTGAGGATCTTGCCGCAGTGGTCGCACATGTAGTCGGGCACAAGGGTGCGGTCGCAGGCGTCGTGGCGGATCTCAATCGACGACAGCTCGCCGGAGGTGACGTTCTCCTCAGCCCAGCGCACGAACTGCATGAGCACGTCTGCCAGGCCGCGGCCCTTGTCGGTGAAGCGATAGACCGATCGCCCGTTGCGGCCGGCGAGCTGTTCGACACGGAAGACGCCGAGCTCCACGAACCGTGCCAGCTGGGCGGAGAGCACGGTTGGCGGTATCCCCAGGAAGTGCTCGAACTCGGAGAATCGACGAAGCCCGATGACGGCCGCCGAGAGGAGCGCCATGCTCCAGCGATCGCCGAGCAGTTCCAGCGTCTCCGGGTACATACCGAAGGTGCGCTGCCTGCGGTACTCGCGGCGCTGGCGGTGGTAGCGAGGAGCTTGCCCGATGTAGTGCAGTTGACTCGACACCCGCGTGATGGTGGTGTCCCTCGTCGTGACCGGCAGCTCGCACTTGCCACAGACGAGCGTGGGGTCGGTGAGGTTGCCGCAGGTGCGGTGGAGCAGGTCGTAGTGCATGCCGGGAATTCCGCTGAGCCACTCCCGTTCCCACCCCCACGCGGCCACGAAGATGCGCCAGGTTGCCTTGCCGGCTGGGGTGAGGTGGTACTCGTAGCGGATGCGGCCCTCTTTGTAAGGCACCATCGTCAGCAGCCCGGCCTCGGTCATGGCCTTGAGCCGGCCGGCCAGCACGGAGTCCGATGCTCCAATTGCGTCGCGGATGTCCTGGTACCGGTGGCTGCCACGGAAGGCCACCAGGAGGATCAGGAGCGTCCACTGATCGCCGAGCACCGCCAACGCGCGACCGGTCCTGCTGGTTTCCGGCGTCGTCGTGACTTCTACGGCAAGTTCCTTTGGCACAATCATCCCTAACTGCACACCGACGGACAGCGTCTTCGCTGACGGTTCCGCGTGCCTGACGCGCGAGCTGTCCCGGTCGGGTAGGGCGAGTCAGCTCTCTGACGAAACTAGCACCAGCTTTCCCAGATATGTGTATTCGCTCCGAACTTCGAAGTGAGCTCGCGGTGAAAGTGGTTGAACCAAAATGACTTTTGTGGTCTACTCCCATAGACGAGAGGGACTAAATGTTGCAGTTGGGCCTGAAGGCATCCGCCGAGCAATTCGCTCCGCGTGAGTTGGTCGAGCTCGGTGTGCTTGCCGAGAAGCACGGCTTCGACAGCGTCACCGTGAGTGACCACTTCCAGCCGTGGCGGCACAATGGCGGGCACGCACCCTTCTCGATCGCCTGGATGACGGCCGTCGGGGAGCGCACGCAGCGCATCCAGCTCGGCACCTCGGTCATGACCCCGACGTTCCGGTACAACCCTGCAGTGATCGCGCAGGCGTTCGCGACGATGGGCTGCCTCTACCCGGGGCGCATCATGCTGGGCGTTGGCACCGGTGAGGCCCTCAATGAGATCGCCACCGGCTGGACCGGCGACTGGCCACCCTTCAAGGAGCGGTTCGCCCGCCTGCGCGAGGCCGTCGACCTGATGCGCCAGCTGTGGGTCGGTGATCGGGTTTCCTTCGAGGGCGAGTATTACAGCACTGAGGGCGCGTCGATCTATGACGTGCCAGAAGGCGGCATCCCGGTCTACATCGCAGCCGGCGGACCGGTGGTGGCGCGTTACGCCGGTCGCGCAGGCGACGGGTTCATCTGCACCTCGGGCAAGGGCATGGAGTTGTACACCGAGAAGCTGATGCCGGCAGTGGCCGAAGGGGCCGAGCAGGCCGGGCGGTCGGTCGGCGACCTCGACCGGATGATCGAGATCAAGCTCTCCTACGACACGGATGCCGAGGTCGCCCTCGAGAACACCCGGTTCTGGGCGCCCCTCTCGCTGACGGCCGAGCAGAAGCACTCCATCGAGGACCCGATCGAGATGGAGGCGGCAGCGGATGCCCTCCCCATCGAGCAGGTCGCGAAGCGCTGGATCGTGGGCAACGACCCGGATGAGATCGTCGCCCAGGTGAAGCCGTACATCGACGCCGGGCTCAACCACCTCGTCTTCCACGGCCCGGGGGCGAACCAGCAACGCTACGTGGAGTTGTTCGAGCGTGACCTGGCCCCACGCATCCGCGCCCTCGGCTGACGTGATCGACCACGCCTCGCACAGGCCGGCCCCGTAGGCTTTCCCCATGAAACGCCTCGACTATTACGGACGATCCTTCACTGTCTCCGACGCGTTTGCCGACGCCTTGGTCGGCTACGTGAACCGAAGGGTCGAGTCTGGCCTGCCGCTCGGCGAGTTCATTCCGGTGCGTTGTTTCACCACCGACCCGGATGCCGTCGTCGAGGTCACGATCCAGTTGGTGTCCGGTGTTCCGCTGCTGATCTACCCGGCGGATGTCACGTTCCACGGCTCCGACATCGTCGACGACCCCGAGACCCTAGCCCGCCTGAGCTGAAGCTGGTCGGCCCCTAAAGCTGGTCGAGCCTGTCGAGACCTCCAGCATTCAGCCCTAAAGCTGGTCGAGCTCTTCTTCAGCTGGTCGGGCTCAGCGTGCAGTCGGTGCGCAACCTGTTATCGAAGCACCAGCTGATGAATGCGTCGTTCAACCGGTGGCAGCTGGTGAACGCGTACGGCGCGTTCGGACGCTGCGGCTTCTGCGGGTGGACCCGTTCGACGGCGAGCGTCCGCTCTGGGTGCGCGTCGCGATTCCGCCGGTGTCCCTGCCGCCCGACGGCTAACGCGCTTACCCTCTGGTCATGGAGACTTTCGCGAAGCATGTCGGCACCTGGCACGGGTCCAACGATTTCCGGTTGATGCCGTCCGACCCGTTCCATTCTGCACCGGCTGGGGGAACGGTGCTCCGGGCCGCCGGCGGCAACCTGGCAACTATCACCTACAACTGGGCGCACCCCGATGACGGCGAGCAGAGCGGGCAGCTGGTTGTTGGCGCTGGTGAGGAGGGCGGCACTGTGGTGGCGTTCTGGGGTGACTCCTGGCACCAGCATCCGTCGCCTCGCACGCTGTTCGGCACCGTCGAGAACGGCGTGGTCATTGCCGGGTACGAGTATGCGGACGGTTGGTGGTGGAACGTGACCGTCGACCTGTCCGATGAGGCTGCGCTGCTTCTGCGGATGGACAACGTGGTTCCCGAATCGGAGGGCAACGCCGACTTCGCTGGTGGTGCCTACCCAGCGATGCTCATGTCCCTCACGCGTTGACGGCCGCGTGGGTCGAGTAGCTCGCGAAACCGAGCGTGTCGAAACCGAGCCGGGTACCTTCGCCGTTTCGCGGCGTTACTCAGCGAGCGGGTCGAACCAACGGAGTCCGTCGAATCGGGCGAATCCGGCGTCGTGGGTAGCAAGCTTGAGTCCGTGCGAGATCGCGAGGGCAGCAAGGTGTATGTCTGGCACATCGCTTGCCGAGTATGTGCCGCTCCGATACAGGTCGGCGGCAATCGAGGCGTGCTGTGGGGTGGGTACGGGAACCCAGGTGTTGGGCATCCTTAGCCAGTCCTCAACCTGCTCCCAGGCCTGGGAGGTGGTCGATGGGCTCGGGAAGATGCGCGGATTGCTGACTATGCGCGTGAAGGCGTTGAGCGATTCCCAGGGCAGAGCCAACTGCTGGTCACCCGCCAGTTGTGCGTCAAGCCAGTGGAGGCTGGTCTCGTGTTCTGGCGCTGACGAATGGTAAGCGTAGATGAGCATGTTGGCGTCAACGACGATCATCGGTGGATTTCGCCCTCTGCCTCGGCAATGGCGGCCGACGTGTCTCTGATGTCGATAAGCGGCTTTCCCAGGTCGCGAGGCATGGTCGGAGAATTGAACGGATGCTCGCCCGGTGTGACCGACATTTGCCTGAGGCCGATCCTCAACGCGTCGTTGAGCACATGTTTGAAGCGACGCCCCTCCGAGGCTCGAACGCGTTCAATCGCGGCGACAACATCCGGATCAAGTGTCACGGTAGTTCTCATGCCTCCAGAATACGACGCAAATGATGCTTTGATGACTTTTGTGAGGCCGGTAGTGCGTCCGCACGCAGCCTGAGCGGGACGCGTTCGTGGGTTTCGAGAAAGGCCAGATTTCCCAAGGCTGCCCAACATGGAGTATTTCGACGAATCGTCTGCCTCCAGGCTCTGATCGCGGCAATGCGGGCGCGCAGGAGTGCAGCTTCGGCAGCCTCGCGTTCTAACTCGAGGAGAAGCTCATCCAGGGCGCTCTCGATCTCGCCTTGCGTGAACTCGTCGAGCATGGAGAACAAGCGCTTGATGAGGGCCAACCCGGGCATCTGCGTGGCGTGTGGTGGCGAGGCTGGCAAACTCATAGACCGACTTTGGCACCGGCTGGGAGATCGTATGCCGAAGCACGATGTTCTGTGGGTAACGGTGTGCTGGGCCAATTCCGAGGGAGTAGCCGACGGCTGTCGCCGGGTGTCACTACAGTCGACCCATGACCCCGGATGACCTGCTCGAGTTCTGCCTGTCGCTCCCGCAGGCCGAGGAGTCGTTCCCGTTCGGCGAGGAGACTTCCGTCTTCAAGACGACCGGCAACGGCAAGATCTTCGCGCTGAGCTCGCTGGCGGTTGAGCCGCTCACCGTCTCGCTGAAGGTCGACCCGGAGGAGAGCCTGGCGTTGCAGGCGGAGTACCCGCAGATCACGCCCGGCTACCACCTGAACAAGAGGCATTGGGTGACAATCATCCTGGATGGCGCTGTACCGGATGCCCTGGTCGAGGAGCTGATCCGCGGCAGTCACACGCTGGTGGCGCCACGCATCCGCTCGCCACGCAAGCCCGCGTAGTCAGTCTGCCGAAGGCTGCCCAGGGTCGGGGGTCGTTCTGACAATGGTGGCGCCGAACCCGCCGGCGCTCCGCTCCCAGACGATCGCATAGTGCTTCCAGATCGCACGCTTCTCGCCGGAAGTATCCGCCTGTTCCGCTTGCCTGACGAGGTGAGCGGGGGCATCCAGCGCTTCAAGCAGGCACCGGATGTCGCGCTCGGCGTCGTTCGCGGTTTCCGGGTCCTGCGCGAAGACGATGCGGCTCCCATCACGCGGGATTGTCTCCCACGCGCGGTAGCCGATGTTGCAGGCTACGGCATGGGGTGCCAATGGGGTGAGGACGGGACGAGTGCCGACCGCGATTCCGGGGAACATGATGACTACCGCCACCGTGCCCAGCATGCCGATGGCAGCGCCGAGGATGCCGAAGAGCACTCGGTTGGTTGCGACACCGCCGGAAGCGGTCAACTGCTGGTGTCCCTCGAATTCTCGCGGGCATCGAGTTGCTTGGAATCGTGGTTGCGTTCCCAGCTGCGTTGGAGGCGCACCTCGTGTTGAGCGCAGGCGAGACAGTTGCACGGGACCTCGTGCGGCCCGGGTAGAAAGGCGACGCGCGGCAGGTGCTCGTAGCCGACGTAGTCGCGAAAGCTATAGCGCGGGCCGGTGCCGCGCACACCCTTCCCGTCGGAGAGGAACACCCCGAGCATCTCATAGTCGATCAGCTCGGGTGCAAGTCGGAGCGTCTCGACGAGGTGTTCGAACTCGGCGTCGAATTCGCCGACGAGACCGGTGTCGAGCTGGGCGAGCGCGTAGTAGGTGACGCGCCCCAGACTGTGCGCGTCAAGCGCCTTCACCACGTCGAGAATGCGGTCGTCGATGGGGGTGGATGCTTCGCCGCCGACTTCTTCCACGTAGAGGTTTCGCAGATTCTCGTCCATGGCGAGCACCCAGGTTCCCTGCCGTCTCTTGGCGGTGCGCCTCACGAAAATCTTGGGCGCGAAGAGTTCGAACAGGTCGTAGCCGGCTTCAATGATCATCTTCCGAGGCTAAGAACTGCCCGGGGCAGCAGGCTGGTGCCTACCGGAACCGGGGACAAACCACCCGCTTCAGCAGCCTGTGGAGGACGTGATGCGTGGACGGGCCTACTTCAGCCCGGTTGCCCGATTCTCGATCGAGTCGAGCAGTAGTTCGACGCTGAACAGGAACGCGCTCTCGGTGTCCGGGTAGATGGTGCGAGCCGCCGCGGCCGCGCTCGGGAACTGGGTCGGGTTCAGCGCCGAATACTTGCGACGCTGTTCGTCGCGCAGCGCCTCGGTGGTGAGCCACGGTGAGAAGGCTGCGACCAGGCCGTTGCCCACAGTGTGGTTGTAGATGGTCTGGTGGAACAGCCCCAGCTCGTCATCCGATACCCCGGCACGCTTCAGCTCGCGGATGGTCCACTCGGTCAGGTGGAAGAGCCTGGGCTCGTCGTCTGGCTGGCCGGCCATCGCCTGCGACAGCCCTTCGTTGTCGCGGTAGATCAGCCACCAGGCGTACATCAGGTTGCGAAGGTTTTCACGCCAGCTGCGGTGCGGGTCAGGCTCCGGGATGGCAACAAAGAGCTCATCGATCAGTGCGGTGAGTAGCTCGGCCTTGTTCCGGAAGTGCCGGTACATCGCTGTGGCGTCGGCGCCCAGTTCCTGGCCGAGCCGCCGCAGGGTGAGGGAGGCCAGGCCATCCTGGTGGAAGATCTCGCGCGACTTCTCGAGGATCATCTCGCGGTCGAGGTGGGCGTGGCGGCGGCCACTGGATGAGGGCGCGGGGTCTCCGTTCACGTCGCCTCCACTCATCTCCGTCGATACGCCACTCCATACTGGCAGGTCCGCTGTGGATGACCCTATCAGTGCAGTTGTCAACATAGTTGACAGAAGCGTTGACGTCTGGGACGCTATCGGGCAACGGTCCTGCCGCTGCGCGCATCAAAGGTGTGCGCGTGCCTGCGCCGCGGGCCTCAAAGAGGAGAGTCATGCACAAGAAAGTCCTGGGCATTGCCACTGCCGCGCTGGTCGCGGTCAGCCTTGCCGGCTGTGGGGCAGACCTGTCTGCCGACAACGGGAAGGGTCCAGCCGCGAACGTCAGCGGCGACGAGATCATCATCGGCGCATCCCTGTGCCTCACCGGAATCCAGTCCCCACTGGATGAGCCGATCCTCCGCGGCGCACAGCTTGCCGTTGATGAGATCAACGCCGCCGGCGGAGTGCTCGGTAAGCCGCTGAAACTCGTCAACCTTGACGGAAAGAGCGACCCGGTCACGGTCGGCAACAACGCCGAGCAACTGGTCGGGGAGGGCGCTTCCGCCATCATCACGCCAGCCGACTTCGACTTCGGTGGTCCGGCCAGCCGCGCAGCGCAGTCTGCCGGCATCGTCGGAATCTCGCCCGGTGCGTCCTCGCCCCTGTTCGGCTCCGACACACTCGGCGACAAGCAGTTCACGCTGTCGATGTGGAACACCACCATGGGTGCGGCCGCAGCCGAGTGGTCGTACAACGAGCTGGGCCTGAAGAACGCGTACGTCGTCACGGACACGTTCATCGACTACACCACCTCGCTCAGTGAGTACTTCATCGAGTCGATGGAGGAGCTCGGCGGCACCGTCGTCGGACAGGACACCTACACGCAGGGTGACCAGGATTTCTCGGCTCAACTGCAGCGGTTGAAGTCGACGGGGTCGGAGGCCGACGTCATCTTCGTGTCGTCCTACATGCCCGACCTGGCGCTGATCATCCGCGACATCCGTGCTGCCGGTATCGACACCCCGATCCTGGGTGGAGACTCCTATGACGACCCGGAGCTGGCCAAGGTTCTCGGTGCCGACTTCGGTGACGACATCACCTACGCGACGCACAGTTTCCTTAGCGAGGAGGCCAGCCCGCTGGTGACCGACTTCATGGCGCTGTACAACGATGCGCACGGTGAAGACCCCGACACGGCTCTGGTGGTCAACGGCTACGACACCGTGAACATCCTTGCGCAGGCGATGGAGGAAGCCGGAACCACGGATGGCGCAGCTGTCGCCGAGCAGATGACGAAGATGACCTTCGACCTGCTCACCGGCCAGCTCAAGTGGTCGTCGGCTGACACCGGCCACGAGCCGCAGAAGGAAGCCGCGATCGTCTCCCTCGTCAAGGGTGAGCCGAAGTTCAACCGTTGGCTGAAGCCGGAGTGGGCTCCCGCTCCATGAGTGAAACCGTGAACAGCGAGAGGCTCACCGCCGAAGGCATCGTGATGAACTTTGCCGGGCTTCGGGCGCTCGACCAGGTGAGCCTCTCGCTGGGCAGGAACGAGATCGTCGGATTGATCGGGCCCAACGGTTCCGGCAAGACGACCCTCGTCAACGTGATCTCGGGGGCGTTGAAGCCGGCCGCCGGAAGCGTGAAGATCGACGGCAAGGAGGTGACCGGGCTCGCGCCCCACCTGGTGGCGCGCGCGGGCCTGGTTCGCTCCTTCCAATCGGTCCGCCTGTTTGCGACCATGACCGTCTTCGAGAACGTCCAGCTGGGCGCTCTCGGATCCGGTCACGGCGCGCGCAGTGCGGCCACCATCGCGAACGACCTCATCCGCCTGTTCGAGATCGAACACCTCAGCGACGTACTCACCGAGTCGCTGTCGTACGGCCAGGAGAGGATCGTCGAGATCCTGCGGTCGCTGGCCACCGGATGCAAGTACCTGCTGCTCGATGAGCCCGCCGCCGGGCTCAACGAGGAGGAGAGCGAGCGCCTGCTCGGCCAGTTGAGCACCATCCCGGAGAAGTTCGGATGCGGCCTGCTGATCATCGACCACGACATGAACCTGATCATGCGCCTGTGCCACCGCCTGCATGTGCTCAACCAGGGCAAGACCATTTCTGAGGGGACCGCTGACCACGTGCGTGCCGACCCCGTAGTGGTTGAGGCCTATCTGGGCAGCCAGGCGAACGCCGGAACCGAGAAGACGGAAACCCTATGAGTCTGCTCGAACTGACCGACCTCAGCGTGAGGTACGGCGCGATTGCCGCCGTCAACAACCTGCACCTGCGGGTGGCGGATGGCGAGCTGGTCGCCCTGGTCGGCTCCAATGGTGCCGGCAAGTCGACCACGCTGGCCGCCATCGCAGGAGTCAACAGGCCGGCATCCGGAACCATCGTCTTCGACGGCACCCCGATTCACGGCAAGCGCAGCGCCGACATAGCTCGCCGCGGCGTCTCCCTTGTGCCGGAGGACCGCGGGATCTTCCCCAGCCTCACCATCGAGGAGAACCTGCGCCTCGGCGCCTACTTGTTGCGAGACAAAAACTCTGTGGGCGAGGAGCTGGAGCGCGCCTTCGAGCGTTTCCCGATCCTGAAGGAGCGCAGGTCGCAGGGTGCCGGAACGCTGTCGGGTGGTGAGCAGCAGCAGCTGGCGATCGCCCGCGCGCTGGTGTCCCGCCCCCGCCTGCTCATGCTGGACGAGCCTTCTCTCGGCCTGTCCCCGACGCTGGTCGACCGCATGTTCGAGATCATCCAGCAGTTGCACGCCGAAGGAGTGACGATCCTCCTGGTCGAGCAGAACGTGACCCGCGCCCTCGATATCGCCGACCGCGCGTACTTGCTGACCACCGGCAACCTGTCGGCATCCGGCACCCCCCAGGAAATCAAGGAATCGATCGATATCGCGTCCGCCTACCTCGGTGGCGTTCGCGTGACCGGAACGGAGGAGTGAGATGAACGACGTTCTTCAATACCTTCTGAACTCCCTGAGCCTGGGCAGCATGTATGCGCTGATCGCGCTCGGCCTCATCATCATTTTCGGGATCCTGAAGCTCGTGAACTTCGCCTACGGCGAGCTGATCATGGTCGCCGGGTACACCTGGTTCGTGCTGCAGGGGGGCATCCTGCCGCTCGTCGTAATCGTGGTGGTGATGATCGTCGCCGCCGCACTCGCCAGTGTCGCGACCGAGCGGATCGCGTTCCGGCCGGTGAGGTCGAACTCGCTCAACGCCATGCTGGTGACGTCGTTCGCGGTGAGCACGCTGCTGCAGAACTCTGCGTTGCTGTTCGTGTCGCCGCGAGCCCGCGCGGTCCAGGTGCCGGGTTTCTTCCACACCTCCCTCGACCTGGGCGGGCTGCGGATCTCCGTGTCTGATCTCATCGTCATCGGCGTGAGCGCGCTCACCCTGTTCGCGTTGCTGCTGATCATGCAGAAGACCCGGTTGGGCGTGACGCTGCGGGCAGCGGCAGACGACTTCCGGATGCTTCAACTCCTCGGTACGCGGGCCGACAAGGTCATCGTGTCCGCGTTCGCCATCAGTGGTGTGCTGGCCGGCATCGTCGGGTTCCTCTGGATAAGCCGCATCGGTTCGGTCTCGCCGACGGTCGGCATGACGCCGCTGCTGATCGCGTTGATCGCGATTGTGGTCGGTGGAATGAACAGCCTGTCCGGCGCCATCGTCGGCGGTTACTTCCTGGGCGCGATCACTGTCGGCCTGCAACTGGTGCTGCCGCAGGAGGCGCTCGCCTTCCGCGACGCGCTGATCTTCGCCATCGTCATCCTGGTCCTGGTCTTCCGGCCGCAGGGAATCATCAAGGGTCGTTTCGCGACAGAAAGAATTGGCTGATGAAGATGCCCTCCGTCATGGTCAGAGGTCGCAAATTCCTTCCTCTCGGCGTGATCCTCGTCGTCTTCGGAGTGATCGCGATCATCGCCTCCGCGCTCGGCATCCCGCTGGTGGACCGCCTGGCCACCGTGATGTTCATCAACCTCATCATGGTGTTGGGGCTGCAGATCTTCATGGGCAACTCCGGGCTGCTCTCGTTCGCCCACGTGGGTTTCATGGGTATCGGTGCCTACGCATCCGCGCTGCTCTCCATCCCGGTCGCATCGAAGGCGATGTCGCTGCCCGACCTGTACCCGGTGCTGGCCGGAATCGAGATGGGCTTCGTTCCGGCGATGTTCTGCGGTGCGGGCATTGCGGCGATCTTCGCCGCCGTGGTCGGATACCCGCTGATGCGGTTGTCGGACTCGGCTGCCGCGATCGCCTCGTTCGCCCTGCTGGTGATCGTGCACGTGGTGCTCTCGCAGTGGAGCGCCGTCACCAACGGGCCGCGCACGCTGTTCGGCCTGCTGAAATACACCGACCTGTGGACGGCCGTCACCTGGGCGCTCATCGTCGTGGTGATTGCGTACCTGTTCAAGGAGTCGTCGCTCGGCATGAAGCTGCGGGCGTCCCGCGATAACGTGCACGCGGCATCCGCTATCGGCATCAACGTGATTCGCGCGCGCTGGCTCTCGTTCATCCTCTCCGCGTTCATCTGCGGCATGGCCGGTGCGCTGTGGGCACACTTCATCACCTCGTTCCAACCGAACGCGTTCTACCTGACGCAGACCTTCGTCGTGCTGACGATGCTGATCGTCGGCGGACCGCGCACCGTGACCGGGGTGGCCCTCGGTGTGCTGCTGGTGACGACAGTCCACGAGGGTCTGCGGTACGTGGAGAACGCGATCAGCCTCGACGGTACGCTGCCGTTCGACACGATCGGCATGACCGAGATCCTGCTGGCAATCCTGCTCATCCTGATGCTGGCGTTCCGGCCGGGCGGGCTGGTTCAGACGAAGGAACTCTTCTCCAGCGCGAAACGCAAGCGGGCAGCATCCGCCGCCGAATCCAATGAGTTGACCAGAAAGGCCTGACATCCATGGAAACCTTCAACTTCGATGTCCCGGATGACACTGACCTGTCGACCCTCGTCTACACCTTTGGTGGTGCCGAACCTGTCGCCCAGTTGAAGCCGGGAACCCTGGTCAACACGTCGACGCTGGACTGCTTCGCCGGGATGGTCACCTCGCCCGATGTGAAACCGTCGGCTGTGCTCGATCCGCGGTACCTGAACCCGCAGACCGGCCCGTTCTACATTGAGGGCGCGGAGCCGGGCGACACCCTCGCGGTGCACTTCGTCTCGATCGAGCCGCGCTTCGACTGGGGTGTCAGCACCACCGTCGAGTACTTCGGTTCGCTCACCGGCACGCACGACACGGCGCTCCTGAACGCGCCGCTGCCGGAGCAGACCTGGTTCTACGAACTGGATGCTGCTACTCGGCAGGTGCACTATCACGCACGTGACAGCGACTTGAGCCTGGCACTGCCGCTCGACCCGATGCACGGCACCGTCGGTGTCGCGCCGGCGCTGGGCGAGGTGCGTTCGGCGCTGGCTCCGGGCAACTGGGGCGGCAACATGGACACCCCTGAGATGCGCTCCTCCACCACCTGCTATCTGGGGGTCAACGTTCCTGGTGCGCTGTTCAGCCTCGGCGACGGGCACGCCCGCCAGGGCGAGGGCGAGACCTGTGGTGTTGCGGTGGAGTGCTCGATGAACACCTCGTTCATCGTGGAACTGATCAAGGGCGGCAGCCCGACCGCGTGGCCGCGCATCGAAACCGACGAGTACCTGATCACGACCGGGTCAACCAAGCCTCTGGAGGACGCGTTCCGCATCGCCAACGTCGAGATGGTCACCTGGGTGTCGGAGCTGTTGGGACTGAGCACGATGGATGCCTACCAGCTGGTTTCGCAGATCAACCTCAGCCCGGTCGCGAACGTGGTGGACACGGTTTACACGATGGTCTGCAAGGTTCCGAAGGCTCTGCTCGGTGAGACGGCGCTGGCCGCCTACGGTGGCGTGCACGCGTCGCTGCGCCGGCAGGCCGAGGTCTGGAAATCCTCTGTGAGTTGAGGGTCTGGAAGTCCTCTGTGGGTTGAGGGTCTGGAACCTCTCTGTGGGTTGAGTAGGTCGCGAAGCGACCGTATCGAAACCGCCACCAGTATGGCGTGCCCTCAGTGCGCCCCGCCGACCCAGCCGAACGACTCGCCTTCGCCCGGGCCACCCGGTTCCGTAGCCCCGCCAACCCCGAGCAGACTCCGCGTCAGCGTGGCCCCGGCTGACAGCAGTTCGTCCAGCGCCACCTCGAGGTCAGCATCCGTCACCGCCCTGTCTTCGCGGGCGGCGGCCAGTACCGTCCGTCGCATCAGCTCCTTCGCGAACGAGCCGGTGACTCCTTCCGCCTGGTCGGCCGCCTCGCGGACGGCGGCATCCGTCAGCCCCAGCCCGGTGGCGTAGAGGGCGAACATCCGCCGCCTCGCGTCCTGGTCGGGGAGCGGAATCTCGACGGCGAGGTCGACGCGTCCCGGACGGGCGGCGAGGGCCGGTTCAAGCAGGTCGGCCCGGTTGGTGGTGAGCACGAACGCCACATCGGAGTCGCCATCCAGCCCGTCAAGCGCGTCGAGCACGGCGAACAGCAGCGGTTGCGGCCCGCCGTGCATCCCGCGCTCGTGGGCGACCAGGTCGACGTCTTCGAGCACGACGATGGCCGGCTGCATGGCGCGCGCCAGCTCCGCCGCCTCGGTGATGAACCGGATGCTGGTGCCGGTCAGCAGCACGGCGGTCACGTTCTCGGTGCGGCTGAGCAGGTGGCGCACGGTCAGGGTCTTGCCGGTTCCGGGCGGCCCGTACAGCAGTACGCCGCGCTTGAGGTGCTGGCCGGCGTCGGTGAGCCGCTTGCGCTGGCTGCCGATGTCGACGACGTGCGCGGTGATCCGCTCGAGCACGCCGGATCCGAGCACGATGCTGCCGGAGTCGACCCGCGGTCGAGGCACGAAGGTGGCTCCGGCAGCGCCGTGCGAGAACTCGTCCGCGGTGAAGGTGAGCACTTTGCCGCGCAGCACGCTGTGCGCCAGCATGAGCCGCCTCACCTCCGCGAGCACCCGTGCGCTGAGTTCGGTGTCGGCGCTGACCACCTCAAGCCCGGCGGCGTTTCGGCCGTATTGCGGCGCAGCGGAACGTTGCAGCACCGCGACCGGCTGACCGTCAAAGCTGAACAGGCGGATGCCGTGGGCGACGACCCGGCGCCGGCTGTCCGGCCCGGTGTCCACCGTGATGTAGTCGACGGGTGCCGGCGCGAACGGCATGTGCGGGTGCATGAGCAGCTGCGGAAAGTCCTCGTGGTACCGCTGCTGCCCACCGCTCGCTCCGATCAACCGCGAGTCGTCGCCCGCCAGCATTTCCAGTGCGATGTCGGCGTCGACCAGCCGGTGTGGGGCGATCGGTTCGCTGACGACCGGCAGCTCGGTGACCGATGCGCCCAGGTGCTCTTGCACGATGGTGCCGAGCGGCGTGACCTCGGCCGGGCGCATCCGCTGTTGCTGGATGACCTCCTCCAGGAATAGCCGGAACGTTTCGATGAACTGCTGCTGGCTGGCATTCATGGCACGAGCCTAGGGGTGAGGCGGCGTCCTGCGGGTTGAGTAGGCCCGCCAGGGCCGTATCGAAACCGCCACGGAGCCCAGCCCACGTAGGCTTTCCCCATGAAACGCCTCGACTACTACGGACGCTCCTTCACCGTCTCCGACACGTTCGCCGGCGCCCTGGTCGGCTATGTGAATCGCCGGGTGGAGTCCGGGCTTCCGCTCGGCGAGTTCATCCCGGTGCGATGTTTCACCACCGACCCGGATGCCATGGTGGAGGTCACCATCCAGCTGGTGTCCGGGGTGCCGTTGCTGATCTACCCCGCGGATGTGACGTTCATCGGTGCCGAGATCATCGACGATCCCGAGGTGCTCGCGCGGCTCACTGGCTCCGCCCGGGACTGATGACGAAGCGCGCTCAGTTCACCGTGTTTCGCCGATAGCGCGAGCTCGATGCGGCGCCGATCGGGCCGCGAGGATCAGCAACGCAATGCACGCCCCGAGTACCGCGCCAATCCCGTTCAGGATCAGGTCATCGATGTCGGAGATCCGTCCGGTGAACCCCTGCACCACCTCGATCACCGCCGATAAACCGAAACCGGCGATTGCGGCGACCAGGATGCGACGCCGCCTGACGACCAGCGCCACCAGCCACCCGAGCGGGACGAACATCGCCACGTTTCCCACCACATTGCCCAGACCAAACGGATGCTCGGGGTCGGTCAGTTGTTGGCTGATCGTCCAACCGGGGATCAGGTTCGGGACGCCGGTTCCGGCTGCGGACCCGAGCAGGGTGAGCGCCAGAATCGCAACCACCGACACGGCGATGAGCCAGCGTGCCCAAGCGCGGGTGCGAGGCGAATCGATCACGGTGAGGGCAACGAGTACGACCAGCACGATGATGGCCGCCGCGGCGAAGGGGATCGGACTGAACCAGACACGCATCGTGCCATCGTCGCATGCGTCCATGACAACGCCCTTACGTGTGGGTTGAGTAGGCCGCTTGCGGCCGTATCGAAACCTCATCCACCCCACCTGCGACAGACTTGACTCATGCCCCTCCCCGAGGTCTGTGTCACCTACCTGCTGCGCGAGTCGCCGGTCGGCACCGAGGTGCTGCTCGGGCGCAAGAAGTTCGGCCTCGGCGAGGGCAACCTGGTCGGACCCGGCGGCAAGCTGGAGCCGGGGGAGTCGCCGGCGGATGCCGCGGTGCGTGAGGTCCGCGAAGAGGTGGGCGTCAGCATCCGCCCCGGGTCGCTGATGCTGGTGGGTGAGCTGACGTATCCGTTCACGCATCACCCGAATTTCAGCCAGAAGTCGTGGGCGTTCGTGTGCCGCGAGTGGGAGGGCGAGCCGACCGAGTCGGACGAGCTGGCGCCGGAGTGGCACCTGCTGGCCGACATCCCCCTGGACCGCATGTGGGACGACGCGAAGCACTGGCTGCCGCGGGCGCTGACCGGCCAGTTCGTGCGCGCCACCTTCATCTTCGGGGCGGATGCTCGGACGGTCGAGTCCTCGGACTACCGTCCCTGAGGCTGGTCGAGCTTGCTCCCTCTTGCTGGTCGAGTAGCCCGCGAGCGCAGCGAGCAGGCGTAGGTCCCCTGAGTAGGTCGCTTCGCGACCGTATCGAAGGGTCGAGACCCCCTACGGGCGACCCGTCACCGTGCATCCGCCGTCTCCAGCCGCTCGATCCGCCGACGGGCGGCCTCCTCCGAGGTGGAGATGCCACCAAGCACGAGTTGGAGCGCGCCCAGCATCACCCGGGTGGCCGTGACGGAGGGCAGCCAGGTGCGTCGGAGGCCGAGCATGGCGCGGTACCGGCGCGGCAGCGAGGCGACGGCTCCGGCGAACATGATGCGGTAGGCCGGTTTCATGGTTCTGGTCAGCGGCGGGTTGCGGATGAATCCGACCACTTCGGCGACCCGCTCGTCATAGCGGAGCTCGCCAGAGTACGCGTCGAGCCCGTCCCGCAGCTCGGCTTCACTGCGCGGTGGGTTGGGGACGCCGAGCAGATCGCCGGCGGTGGCCCACTCGCGCACGTACTGGTCGGCACCGCCGGGGATCGGTCCACCCCAGAGCTGGTGGCAGGCGAGGAACGAGTCTGCGAACACCAGGTGCACCCAGCGGAGCAGTGCCGGGTCGCTGGCGGCATAGCTGCGCTCGTTGCCGGCGTTGTCGACGTATGTCCCGCGCACACGGTCGTGAAAGCGCTCGACCCGTGCCGTTTCGGCGCGGGCGAGTTCGGTGTCTGCGTAGGTGACGGTGACCAGCCACTTGACGGTGCCGGAGAGCCGGCCGAGCGCATCCTCCTGGTAGCGCGACCAGTCGTGCACGCCTGCCATGGCACCCGGATGCAGCGCCTGCAGCAGCAGGGAGCGGATACCGGCGACCATGGTCGGCAGCCCGCCATGAACGGCCCACGCCGCGGATCCCGGCCCGAAATAGCCGGCGTCGTCGCCGTGCTCGATTTTGTCCACCCAGGGCGGTAGGCCGTCGTCGTCGCCAGTGAGAGTGCTGAGCACATTGGAGCGCCAGCGGTTCGAGAACCCAGCCATGCCCTCACATTACGTCCTGCCCCTTAGAGCGGGTCGAGCTTGTCGAGACCAATCGAGCTTGTCGAGATTCAGCCGGGTACCGAAAGACTCACAACCGCCTGCACCGCTGCATGATCCGACGGCCACCCTTTCTCGTACCGGCTCACGTTGATCGCGGCTTTCTCCACGGTGATGCCGGGGGTCACGAGAATCCAGTCGATGCGTTTCCGGTCGTGCTCCGGCTGGCGGTAGTCCAGAAACGTCCCCCACACCTCGGTGAGGCGTTTCTGCGTGACATCCCACGTGTCGACGAGTAGTCCTTCCCCGGTGAGGGCGTCGTAGGGGTCGGTGTCAGCAGCCGTGTTGAAGTCGCCGGTCATGATCGTGGGAAGCGTCGAGGCGGACACGATCTGTCGAAGCGCGTCGGCGGATCGCAACCGCGAGCTGCGCGACTTGTGGTCGAGGTGCGTGTTCACCGCCTGGAACTCGATGCCAGTGTCGAGGTCGCGCATGGTCGCGTCGACGACGATGCGCGGTACGCGGTTGCCCCACGAGGTGGAGCCGGGCACGTCCGGGGTGTCGGACAGCGCCGTCTGCCGCCACGAAAGCACCCGTAGCCGCCGGGAGTCGTAGAAGATCGGGCAACCCTCGCCGCCGGTGTTGGCTTCGCGGCCGTGTCCGATGGAGCGGTAGTGCTCGCCGAGCGTGTGGCGCACGAACCCGGCCTGGTCGAACAGGGCTTCCTGCACGCCGAGCAGCGCGGGCTGTTCCGCCTGGAGCAGTCGCCGAAGCAGCGGCTGGCGGTGTACCCACCGGTCGGGGCTGCGCGGCATGAGGTGCGGAAGGCGGCGGCGGATGTTGTAGGTCATCACATGCAGACCCGGTGCGGCGACGGGGCCGATGAGCGCCGTATCCGTCATCCCCCGAGCCTAAGCGCGTCCGCCCTTAAAGCGGGTCGAGCTTGGGGCCACGCCGCCGGTTCCGAACGATGCGGCAGCATCGGTCGGCCGTGCCGGTGGGGAGCGAGGCCAAACCGCACCCGGACCGTCTACCGCGGGTCTGTGCCGAACACATGCCGCGATAGCGCCTGAATATCGCGGTCCATGTTCTCAAGCTTCACGTTGATGATCTCGAACTTGGCGTCGACTCGTGATTCCATGGCAGTGAACCGCGCTTCCATGGCTTCGAACCGCGCATCCATGATCTCGCTTAGGGCAGTGAACCGCGCGTCCATAGTGCCAAATCGTGCGTTCATCGTGCGGTTGAAGTTCGTGGTGACGATGCCGATCAGGCTGAAGAACGCAGCGGCGAAAACGCCGATGAGTACCCATACCTGTGGTTCGGTCAGTTCGATCACCTTCCTATTGTCGCCTCGCGGTGACTGCAAAGCTAGGGGAGTTGTCGTTGGGCGTTGGCGCGCGCGGGACTTGTGTGAAGTTCTCGCCGATCCGCTGGCTGTGGAGGATGCCAGTCGAGCGCCAGCATCGCCCCTAACGGGGGCTGTGTCGCGCGAGAGATCCTCAATACGGTGAGTCGAGTATGCCTACCCACCCCGATCAGAGGATTTCCGTGAAACGTCGTAGCCCCGCCGCCCCCTTGCTTCTCCCGTTCGTCACCTTCGGCATCTACTCGATCGTCTGGTACGTCAAGACGAAGAACGAGATGAACCAGGCGGGAACCAGGATCCCGAGCGCGTGGTTGCTTATCGTCCCGATTGGCAACATTGTGTGGATCTGGAAGTACGCCGTCGGCGTCGAGCAGTTCACGAGCAACCGGATGGGCCGCCACGGCGCGTTCTGGCTGCTGCTCCTACTGGGGCTCATCGGTAGTGCCATCGTGCAGAGCTCCTTCAACAGCGCACTCGGCAGCACGGTCAATGCAGGGGCTGTCCCGGCTGTTGCGTGATCGTGTCTGACAGCTCGTCCGAAGAGCCCGACCTAAGCCAGCGTCCCGCTGGCTACTCGGTCGTACTCGAATGTCTCACCCAGCAGCAGCTGGCGGTCCCGCACTCGAAGCTCAAGCGAATCCTGGGATTCCGCCCGCTGCATCCGGATGCCTGGCCATGGTTCGCCGGTGCCCTCGGCGAGATGCAAGTCGGCCGTCTGCTTGCGAAGCTCGGGCCGGAGTGGTCGGTGCTGCACGCTGTTCCCGTGGGCGACAAGGACACGGACATCGACCACGTGGTGATCGGCCCGGCCGGTGTGTTCACCATCAATACGAAGCATCACCGCGGCGCGAAGGTTTGGGTGTCGCCGAAGGTGCTGATGGTCGCCGGGCAGAAGATGGATCACCTGCGCAACTCCCGTTCCGAGGCCAAGAGAGTCTCGAAGCGACTCCTCGCCGCGTTGGGCGTCAACGTTCCCGTGCATCCGCTGATTGTCGTTGTCGGTACTCGCGAGCTCACGATCAGAGAGCGTCCGGAGGACGTGACAGTGCTCACCGATGCTCAGCTGCTGCGCTGGCTCCGCCGTCAGAAGCCGGCTGTCGATGAAGCCACACTGGCGCAGGTAAGGCACATTGCCTCGACTGCACGCTTCTGGCATGAGAAGGCGGATGCCACGGTCGACCCGGCGCACATGGTCACCTTCGCCGCGCTTCAGGCGGAGGACAGCCAAGCTCGACGCCGTCGAGTCGGGTGGATGCTTCTGGTGCTTGCCGCTGCTGCTGCGGCGCTCGCTCTCGCAGGCCCGTCACTCATCACCGCCCTGATGCAAGTCTTCGCCGGAGCTCTGACCTAGGGAACCGCAGCTCGATACAGTGACCCCAACTCGATAGGAGCACCACCATGTCCGGACCAGGTTTTGCCGTCATCGACTTCGAGACCACGGGCCTCTCGCCCGCGAAGCACGACCGCGTAATCGAGGTCGCCGTCGTGCACGTCGATGAGCATGGGCGCGTGGAGGGCCAGTGGGAGACCCTCATCAATCCGGGGCGCGACCTGGGACGGCAAGACATTCATCGCATCCGCGCATCGGACATCATGCACGCGCCGACCTTCGAACAGATAGCGCCACAACTCATCGACCTGTTGACCGGACGCGTACTGGTTGCCCACAACGCCAGCTTCGACACCCGGTTCCTGGTGGCGGAGCTCGAACGTGCCGGTTACGCGGTGGAGCCACCGGCCGCCCTGTGCACCATGCAGTTGGCGCGCGAGTACCTACCCGGTGCTGGGCGGTCCCTCTCGGATTGCTGCGCCGCCCTGGATATTGACCTGATCGACGCGCACCGCGCATCCGTCGACGCATTGGCGACCGCCCAGCTGTTGGGCGCCTACATTGAGTCGACGGATGATCGTGAGTTCTGGTTCTCGCACATCAGTGCCGCGCTCGAGCAGGGCTGGCCGCCTGCCTCCGTCGTTTCGGTGGAGTGGATGCCGCGGCCGTCGTTCGCGCAGCCGGTGGAGGTGACGGCACAGTCGTTCCTCGGCCGCATCACGATCAAGATGCCGGAGTACGCGGGCCCCGCTGAATGCCTCAACTACCTGGCGCTGCTGGATGGCTGCCTGCTGGATCGGCACCTGTCAGCGCACGAGGCGGAGGCGCTCGTGGCGCTCGCAGAAGATCTCGGCATCGACCGCGCGACGGTGGAGGCACTTCACCTCGAGTATTTCGAGGAACTCACCAAGATCGCGTGGGCGGATGGCGTGCTGACGACGGCTGAGATGGCCGACCTGGTCGAGGTGGGCAACTTGCTTGATGTGCCGACAGGGATCATGGCGCACGCATTCGAATCACCCGCGCTTCCGCCAACCCCGCTGGTCGAGCCTGTCCAGACCCGCACATCCTTCGCTCTAGCGGCAGGCGACCTCATCGTCCTCACCGGTGAGATGACCCGTCCGCGCTCCGACTGGGACGCCCACCTCATGTCACTCGGCTTCACTCCCTGGAACGCGGTCACCAAGAAGGTGCGGCTTCTCGTAGCAGCCGACCCGGACTCGCTCTCGGGTAAGGCCCGCAAGGCTCGTGACTACGGCATCCCGATCGTGGATGAGGCGGGGTTGGAGCGGTTGCTCGGTCGTTAACCGGCAGCCTGGCGCTGCCCGCCAGTACTAGACGCGGGTGTCTCTGCTGGGCACTAGCTCGTGTACTGATCCCAAAACTTTGGATAGAACAATGATAATGGCGACTCAGCTTCGCCTTGCTCAGCAAGTGCGGCTCGACACTGTCGTGCAATCTCCGCGCGATAGGTGTCGATCTGAGGAACGAGCGTATAAATGCTTGTCATGTCGATTGGGACGGTTCGGAATTGTCCGACGTCGAACGGAAGGTGATCCCCAGCACGGATAAGTTGTACTGCCGGAAGTCGGCTTGCATGTCGCAAGGCAAGTTCATAAAACACATTCGGATTGCCGAACGACAGATCGGCAATAACGAGCGGTGCACGGACCAAATGATCGATGACCTGAGCGGTGATCATCCCTGGTGTGCTGATTCGGTCCGCCCGCACAAGTCTCATACCAAGTCCGTCGAGAGCAGGTTCGATCAAAGACCCCAGCATGAGATCTGCATGCATTCGCTGTTCCGAACCGTCCTCGCCAATGGGGGTCACGAGAAAGCAGACGTTCTTGAGATCGGCTGTGTTGGCGATCACCTGGGCTGGCGAGACTGGTGCCTTCCGGGCGGGCGGGCGCGCCGCATCGGACTCAAGGTCGGCCCCAAGATCAGCGTTGTTATCGACATCGCCACGTAATTTTCCATCATCCGTTAACTCGTCGAGAAGAATTTCAAAGGTCAGCAACCGCTCCGCGCCGGCATATGTAGTAAGCAGGCCGAGGTCGCGCGCATTCGCGAGAAACGTTTCAACGCACTCATTTGCGTTGTCCTTCGCAGCAAGCGATTGTTCAGTGACAAAGTCGCTCATTACCGTCGCCGCAGGCATGCGGTTACCCTTGAACTGTTCGTAAAGTGCGTTGAACGGCACAATGTCTGCAATTGCGAGTTGAAGCCGCGCCGCCAACTTGGCTTGGCCGAGGGAGTCATCACCGGACGCTAATGCGCCTTTTTCTGTGAGCTCAAGAAAATCGGCTTGATAGCTGCCCTTTGTAAGCCCGTACTGTGACGAGTTCGTAACAAGTTGCCTGCTAGGACCCGAATCGGCGGATCGGCCCATCTGATCAAAAAGTGTCAGTCGACGAACCCGCTGCCCGGCTGCGTGCTTGTGAATTGCTTCGGCGAGTGGCAGTGACTCGATGAAGGAAGCAGCAGGGTATGTGCGAGGTGTACGGGATCGACGTGGCTTCTTGCCTTTCGCCGACGAGTCGGGCTCGACTTCAGCCTCTGGCTCCTCCGCGGATTCAGCATCCGTATCGATCGCGGAACCCCCGGACTCCGAGTCAGTGTCCACAGTTGGGGTGGTAGTAGCAGGTTCTTGAGGGACAGTGGTCATCGCTCAGCCTCTTCCCTTCGGCGTAAAGTTGAGTACCCTTCCACACAATGTACTGCTCGCCGACGACAACGCCCTATATCGGTTCCGTGCATGCCCTGTCGCGCGGAGCATTCGCGCTTGCGCCAACGGTCGTCGATACACAGTCGTTCGTGGTACCCACAGCTGTGTACACGTGACTAGGCGTCACGATTGAAACGAGTCCGACCGATAGCTGCTGGCACACCTGGTCAAGAAGTGACGATCGCGGCCGTTACGCGGCGAACTCAGCAAACCGCGCCGCTAACGCCTCCCGCGAAGGGCGGTCGGCCCGTCGCGCTGGAAGCGTCAGCGGCCTTCCGTGCATATCCTGCAGACCGTGCCGCAGCATTGGCCCGTCGATTTCGTTCAGCAGGTCGGCGTCGATCCGCACTTCATAGTCGGGCGTGATCCCGAGCAGGTTGCGGTCGTACGCGGCGTGATGAATCTTGCATAGCGCGATCCCGTTCGTCACACGGGCCAGTCCGTTCACATCCGTGTCGCCGAGGATGTGGGCGGCGTCGAGGAGGTCCGCGTGCTTGAGGCTGCACACCGCACACGTCGTGACGTAGGCGTGCATCACTCGAGCACGGAATACCGGCTGGTGCAG
This sequence comes from Homoserinimonas sp. A520, assembly GCF_054489245.1. Classification (NCBI taxonomy): domain Bacteria; kingdom Bacillati; phylum Actinomycetota; class Actinomycetes; order Micrococcales; family Microbacteriaceae; genus Homoserinimonas; species Homoserinimonas sp. A520. Next base: position 114,664 of record NZ_JBTMWX010000004.1, read on the forward strand.
TCGTTGGCGCACCATGCGCTCCGCGTACCGGCGCTCATCCGTCGTCATGTGCAGCGGGTCGCCGAAGAATCGCATGGTCTCGTCCAGGCCGACTAGGAACTGCCGCGAAACCTGGTCGTCAGCCACGATGTACACCGGGTAGTACGCCACGAAGGCGCCTGGACGGATGCCCTGCAGATAGACGAGCGGGTCCTTCTGCTGGAATGCCCGCCGCAGCTTGACGTTGTCCCCGCCATCTCGCGACTGGTACGCGTACCGCACGATTCCGTCGGCGCTGATCGTCTCGTCGCCGTACGGACTCTTCACGCTGGACATGATGGTGAGAGTGGAGTCAAAATCGCGAGGGTTTCGGATGCCACGGGCCGTGTCGAGCAGTGGTATTCGCTCGTTCCCGAAGTGGTAGCCCTCCAGCTCGGCGCGTGTGAGCTCTGATTGGCCTGAACCCAGTTTCGTGTCGAGCCAGCGAAAGATGTCCTCTCTGATCATTCGCTGCTCAGCTTCGGACCTCATGAGTTAGTCCTACCAGGGGTGTCAAGCGGAAGCGCCGGGTCGGCTGCCGTGCGCTCGCCAAAGACCTCTACGAGCGCATTCAACAAAATCACGGCAATGCGGAACGGAGCCAACAGGTTCGCTTCGTCGAAGCTCACCTTGTCGAATGAGACGCCGGGCGTCCCGGGGACGGCCTTCGCAAGGTTGGCCAATGCCCATGGTCGTCCATGCGCAACCCCGGAGCATAGCCTCCAGGCATAAAGGACCAGGTGGTTGGGAACGTCGAGGGTGCTGTCGGCATAGCTGAGCGCCTCAGTGCTCTGAACGCCGGCGTTCACCTTTGAGACGTCGACACCGTTGTTCTTTGCGATTCTCCGGATATCCGCGATGCGCTCGTCACCGGAAAGTTCCCTTCCGGATATGTCCGCGAACGCGACCCGTTCATCCGTCACATTGCGCTTGGACCAAGCAAGAGTGCGGGCAATACGTTCGGATTGTTCCGCCGGGTGGATGACCCACAGTGCAACCGCCAGTGCTTCCAGGGATGACCTCAGCAGGGTGGCGGCCGCAATCAGCCGATGAGGGCCGCTTTGCATTAGCTCCTGGGCGGCATGCAGTTGGAAGACTCCGGCGTGAAGGTTGTGCAGTGCTGCGTGGGACACTCCGTACGGACTTGCCATCTCGTCGTCTAGCGAGAGCGCGGATCCTGGCAGGGGTCGAAACATGTCCTTTTCGTTCATGAGCACTGCGAGCTCTTGCACTATCGAGGCGTCGTCCTCCCAATGTTCGGCAAGGCTGTCAGCCAGGAGCCCAAGTAGCGTTGGCCAGCTTCCGCCCCGGGGTGCCCACAGTCCGATCATCGTTGTCGCCAGCTCATCAACAGAACCCCACCCACAGCTCATCCCGCGCCCGAGTCGCCGCCACGTAGCGTTCGCGCAAGTCCCGGGCGGCGCGTTCCTCATCTGTGTGGCGGGGCGTCGAAGGGGTCCAGGGCAACATCACCAGCTTGAACTCGAGGCCCTTTGCCCGGTTGATGGTTCCGACCTTCACGGCATCGACTGTCACGCCGGTGTAGTCCATCAAGCTCATCGACTGGATGGATGCGGCGGCAAGAAGCGCACGGGCGGTATCCGCCTCCCGGTTGGTGTCGCAGAGGATGGCGATGTCTCCTACATTCATGCCGACGGCATCCGTCGCCAGTTTGATGTGGGCGACTAGCGCGCGGTCGTGCTCGGCCCGCGTTGCAAAACGCGCTGAGGCCGGGGCAGGGCCGTGGCGTCCAGACACTGGAGTGTCGTGGGCCGGCTCCGTTTGAACGCGCCTGGCTCCGACCAGGTCAATCAGTGCGGCGTCATCGATGTCGGTGTAGTTGTTATCCACGACAAATGTGGCGGCGAACTCCTGGATTTCGAGGGTGTTGCGGTAGTTGCGGTCGAGCACAACTCCGCGGCCCGACAGCGAGATGCCCGCCTCGGAGAGAACGTAGCCGCCGGGGTAGATGCTCTGTTGCCCATCGCCGATGAGGGTGAACGCATCCGGGCCGTCGCCAACGAGGGAGTGGAGCATTCGCACCATGGACAGTGAGAGGTCTTGCGCTTCGTCGACGATGACGGCGGCGTAACCCTCAAGCGGCCGCTGTTGTAGCGCCTTCTCGGCGAGCAGCACCTGGTCGTTGAAGTCGTGGATGCTCTCGGCACGCAATGAGCGCTCGTACCCCTGGAACAGCGCCCACACTGCGCGCCGGTCGTCAATGTTGAGGCGGATCATCCGCCCGGGCCGCGCGCAGTCCGCGTACTGCTCGAACGAGGTGAAGCCGCGACCCTTGATGACCGAGCCCACCTCCTCCTTCCAGTACTCGAAACCGGCAGTCCCGCCCCGCTCCGTCAGCCGCTGTCGAGCATCCGCATCCAGGTCAGACCAGGACTTCTTGAGCAGCGCGCCCGCCCGGCGGGAGTCGATCTTGATCCGCACACCGCGCTCCGACAGCACGCGGGATGCGAACGAGTGAACTCCCATGAAGTCGACGTGCTCGGCGGCCTCCGGTGCGAGTCTCGTCAACAGGTTGCCCATCACGGCGGGCAGCGTCTTCACGAATGTGGTGAACAGCACGCGGCCGTGCGGATGCATGCGAGCCAGGTAGGCAGCGCGATGCAGTCCGACGACGGTCTTGCCGGTGCCGGCGCTACCCCGGATGCGTGCAGGACCGTTGAAGCTGCGCCGCACCAACGATGCCTGCGAGGGGTGTAGGAATGTCATCCAGTCTTCGACCGGTGCTGCCATTTCGGTTGCAGTGAGCGCTTCGTTGACCTCAGCTTCGCTGAGGAGAGCGTCGTCCTCCAGCACGGCTTCGGGTAGCTCCTCCAGAACTGGCTCGACGACTACCGGCACGGATGCTTCCAGCTGAGCTCCCGAGTAAGACGGGAAGTATTGCATCGCCACCGCGAGCACTTGTTCTACTTGGCTAGTGGTCAGCCGGCGGCCGCGTGCTGCGAGATGCTTGTGCACGTCGTCTTCTCCGACGACCTCCACCGGTCCGACTTCACCGAGCCGGCCTTTGCGTGTTGCCATGACGAGGATGGGACGGACTTCGCCCGGTGCTAGCCCGACCGCGACGAAAGCTTCCTCTGCGGTGTTGGCAACGTCAGCGAGGCGTAGCACCTCGTCGGTGACATCGGCCTGCCCGCGGAACATATGCCCGGCCGCAACCTCGAAGTCATTCCAGTGTTTGGAGTCGACAATCCAGACGCCGGATGGGCCGACAACGATGAGATCGAGTTGTGCGTTCTTTGACCCGGGCCACTGCCGGTCGGGAAGTAGGTAGTAGCCGTGGGCGGTCAGCGGCGAAAGGCGTTTCGCAAGCCGGCGTTCGGCGATAGCTGCCGCAGCGAACCTACCCGAGTCCGCGGTCGCCCGCTCCGCCTCAAGTCGGTAGCTCTGCGCGAGCGCACTGAGTCGCTGAGCTTGCTGCGCGGCTGAAGAACCGGCTGACATCCTGACCCCCTGTCGGATGGGTTCATTCTGGCAGGAATCCTCGAATCGGTGTGGTCCAGAAAAGTTCGGCGTTACTGGAAGATTGGGCGCCCCTTCACGGACCCCAGCTAGTCGTTGGCAAATCGTCGGCCCCGAGGCAGGCCGGAGCCGGAGAGCCGCCGGCGGACGTCGCCATGCGGGAGTTCCGCGAAGAGGTAGCTGTCGGCATCCGAGCCAGTCATGAGGGCTCGTGTGCCGAGCGGCGAGTCGGCCGAGTCGCCGACCGCAGTGGGCAGGGGTGACCGGGTTATCGGGGAGCGAGCAGCAATGCTACGAATGGCGAACAGCCGAACTCAAAATAATCAGGCTCAACCCATCGCGTGAAATGGCTTCAGTCCCAAAGGTCTTGGCCACCGCATTCCACGGTGGCAGTACGAGCTCCAACGTTCACACGAACCTGAAGCACATCTCCTTGCTTCGCGCCCACAAAGTTGAAAACCTGATGCCAACCCCAACTGAAGCCGTGTTCGGCTCCAAGCTTCACAGTCGCGATTTTCTCGCCGGACTCGAAAACATCAAGGGGAGAGCCGGCGAGAAGGCCATGGATGCCTTGATCGAAGGAGAGCACGCCGCTTGCCAGAATTGATGTAGTCACGTCCAGAGTCTGAACTGCACTTCCATCCGTGGACCACGCCCATGCCTTTCTACGCGGCTCGGCTTTGGAACGGGCCTTGGCCGCGAGGCGAATGGTCTCGACCGCGGCCGGATTCGGGTTGCTGCCCCTAAGGCCCCACACGTTTGGAGCGAACCGTTCCATCCACTCGGCGTAGGTAGTCCAAATACCGTACGTACCAGGGGCGATTCCGGCATCGTCGCAGGCCTCTGTGAGGGACTGACGATCCATGACTTGAAAGGGCGAACTCTTCAAGACGTCGATCATAGTGGCTGTAACTTCGCCGAGAAGATCACGATATTTGAGTGGCGTTACGGATTCCACTGTGTCTTTGTCAACTGTGAAGTAGGGGCTCTGTTCGAAGAATATTCGCATTGCTTCGGTCGGGGGAAGGATGTCTAGGCCGCGAAACTTCCACATCCGGCGCGCCCCCTCATGTATCGAAGCAATGGTCTGTGGTGAGTTCACTGACAAGATTGAGCGTGCAGTGTTTATGAGCCGATTTGCGTGGAGCCCGTCATTTTCTCGTTCCACCCAGAGCCAGTCGCCCGCCCATTTCACCGAGGGCTCTGCCCTCAGAATGCGGCGGATGTCCGAGCTATCGAGCGGATATGCCGGAGTTGCCAGCGCTTGTCGAATTTCCTCCACTGTGGTTAGTCCGTAAGCGCTCGTGTGTTTCTTTGCCATCGACATTGACTTCATGACGGGCACTTCCGACTCATTGACAAGCCAGTCGTCGACTTGAACCAGATCAGTGCCAACAAGTTCGACCGCGGACGTGCCGAGGAGCTTGAGTATGTTAAGGAAGCCTGCCCCTGACATTGTGGGTCGTGTCAGGCCTGTCCGTGCGAGTCGGCGACCGATTGGCTCAGGGACCGGCGAGCGTGCAGCAAGCACCTCTGCGACCTCTCGCAGGTTGCTTACGGACGCTCGCTTGAGGAATGGCTCTACCCTCTTCGCGACTTGTCGCACTCGCTCCCGGGTCACCCCGATTGCGTCTCCGGCTTGATCCAGCGTAGCGACGCTACCGTGGACTCCGAAGCGCATCGCGAGTGCTCTGAGCCAGTCTTGGCTTGCTTCCTTGCCGAAGGCAGCCTTGTATGCGTAAGCGAGTGCGATCTCGAACTCGTCCTCGACGGTGTTTTCACTCATGGCTGTCCGTTCTCTGGCGATGCGGCGTCAATTTCGGCTGTGGCATTAAGCAGGTTCAACGTGATTCGCGCTCGCTGGCCGCCGGCAATTCCCCGCTCAGAGACTAGCGATCCGAAGCCCCAAATGCGAGCATTACCCACTGAGATTCGAGTGGGCTTGCTTGCGCCTTCAACGATGAACTCTTTGCCCTCGACGAGCGGGGCAACGGCTTTGGGGACGGCTAAGACAGGGCTTGGGGTTCGTGGAACGGAAAACTCGATTACAAGGGACCCGTCGGTCGCCCACGAGAATGACGTCGGGCGTATACGACTGGGTTTCGGAGGGGAGGCGATTGCACGGCCCTGTGGGTGACTTTCGGCACCGTGCCCTCGCAGTGCCCATGTTGCGCGGCTCAGTCGCAGAACCGCTGGATGTTGACTAAGAGCGGTAGCGATCGTTGTTGGTCTCAAGCCAGCGGCCTCCGCGTATGACAATATATCGGTGCGATCGACTCCGCCGGGGCGGTCGCTCAAGACCTCGCACAGGAACTGACCGACCCGATCAAGTTGTTCCGGCTTGGCGGCGCCTACGGTCACTCGGTCCACGGGGCTGTTCTCCGGCGTAACGAGAATGCCGCCAGCCAAGTGTGCCCAACGACGCATCGACGCCACATCACTCGGCAGAGGCGAATACGGCTGCCTTCCGCCCGCTCGCGCCCATGCGGCCAGCACCTCATCCCACGCGAGTGGGCCCGTCATGGTGAGAAGGCGCCGGAGCGCGCGCGCGGTTGCCGGCGCGTCATCTGCAGCGGTATTGCTCAATCCGCCAAGGAAAAAATCGGGTGGAATATTGAGCTTCTCTGCTTGCGCATCGAGTTTCGTGAGCAGTTCATTTCGCGCACGCCGCACCGTTTCGCGCGATACACCAACGTCGGTCGCTATTGCATCAAGGCTTGGGCGGTCATCGCCTTCGAGCCCCACTGCTCGCAAGGCCATCTCCGCCTTCCGGGGTGACCAGTCTCTGGTCACCGCCTCAGCTGCACGGCGCATTTCTTCGCGATCACCGCTATCGGATTTGTCCACAAGCCAATATTGACACACGGTAGTAAGTGTGCGAACATTCTCTTGGTAGTAAGTGTGCGAAAGGAGTCGGCAGATGAAGCTGACGAAGAAGGATGTGGCGGTGTTGGCCTTGGCTCAACTCGGCGGTGCGTCGCAAATCATCGACACCGAGGATGCGGCCATCGCTGCTCACGCAATCGATGCCCGCGCTTTCGGGTGGAAGAAGTACAGCGACCGCGTTGACCTTGATGCCGTGCGGACCACGCTTCGTCATGAGGGCGAAGCTAAGGAACCTCGAATTGAGGGATCTATTCAGAATGGATGGCATCTAACTCCACGCGGTGTTGCTTGGTTTGAGGCGAACCAGTCGGTCCTCAGCGGCGGCACGGTCTCTGTCGCACCCACATCTGCAGCTGCACAGCGCTGGCGCGCTGAGACACGAGGGTCTGGCGCTGCAGTGAACCGGATTCGTACATCCGACGCATTCCGACTGTGGTCGGCGGGGAAGGAGTTGGCGCCCCGCACGGCAGCTGATGTCTTCCGCATAGACGAGTACACGCCCCCAAAAGACCGGAGCCGAAAAGCCGCGCAGCTCCAGGAGCTTGCAGGCGGGGATCCAGAGATCGACGAGTTCATGAAGGTGGCGATCCCCGCCGCGCTCGCGCTGCGCGCTCCGGTAGGGCGCCTCGAGGAAGAGGAGAACTGATGAACGAACTAAATGTTGTCACCCACGTAGGGCGGGATATCATCCAGTCCGCGCAGCTATTCAAGACACCGGAGGCGGCAGTCTGGGAATACGTTGTCAACTCGCTTCAGTACGTTGATAAGGGCACGGTTGCGCGTGTTGAAGTGACCGTCGATGTTCCAGCCAAGAAGATCACGGTTTCGGACAACGGATCGGGGATGAACCTCGATGGTCTTCGGCATTTCTTTACGATGCACGGCGAGAATAAAGAGCGACGCAAAGGGGTTCCCGGTCGTGGCAAGTTCGGAACGGGAAAGTCAGCCGCGTTCGGGATAGGCACAGAACTCACAGTGTCGACCACTCGGAACGGGAGGCGTCAAACGGTCATTCTGGATCGCCGGGCGATCGAAGCTTCTGACGGCGCCCATGTGCCAGTGACGTTCATCGAGGAGGACGTCAGCGTCGATGGTGAGCCCAATGGAACGACCGTGGTGATCTCCGGAATCAGTGTTCGCCTGGCCAAGGAGCCGATCGTTGCGCTCATCGAACGGCACCTTTCTGCCTTCCACGGTTCACCCGTTGTTACGGTAAATGGTCGGGTATGCGAGATTGTGCGCCCCACCGCGACATTGTCGCGAACTTTCTCCCCCACTGCGGAGCAGGCGAGACTTCTTGGTTCAGTCGAACTCGTAGTCTCAGCGGCGACAGCCCCCCTTGACGACATTCACCGGGGCGTGCAGATCACTGTCGGTAAGGGCAATCTCATTGCAGTTGAGACGGCTGGCGTTGACACGAAAGAATACGGTAAGTACTTGTTCGGTCATGTCGATTGCCCGGAACTCGACAATCCCAAATATGATCCGGTTGCTGCATACACGAACGATCGCAGCATGAAATTGAATGCCTCTCACCAAGTCGCAGTGACGCTAATTGGCTTCATCGGCGCGAGTCTCGAGCAGGTCCGAATGGAACTCGTTGACGTCGGTCGTCGGGCGAAGGCCGATGCCGATGCCAAACGCTTGAAAGAAACGACGAGCAAGATTGAGGGGATCTTAAACGCCGACCTCAAGGACTTCCGGGAACGAGTTGAGGGGCTCGGGAACACAACTCGTCGTCGTACACCCCTGGACGGTGTCGCCGGTGGAACGGACGAGGACCCAACCGAGAAATTGATAGACCTTCGCGGTGGAGAAGCGGGCAGAGAAGACGGAGTCGGAGGCGAGAACGTCGACGAGCCCGTTCCCAACCCCAACCCGACACCTCAACCACCCACTCCACCAGGTCCAGGTAGAGACGGAGGCGAGAACGCATCGCCGGCAGGTGTCGTCGACCCAGAAGGCGACGCCAGAGTCGCTCCGGCCGGAACGGGCCACAGCAGGCTCCGGGGCGGTCTTTCCGTGGACTTCGACCATTACGGCGGTGACTATGACCGCTACCGCTGGGATCCCGAAATGCGTCGAATCACAATTAATCTCGACCACGCAGTTGTGAAGGCCGCGAAGGCCTTGCCAGACGACGAGGCGACCTTTCGACGTCTCTGCTACGAGATCGCTTTCACGGGCTACGCTGTCGCGCTCGCCGACCTTCAGTTCGAGCGCGATCCTGCGCGAGACAGTAGCGATGCCACCTTCGAGATCCGTGCCGCACTTCGCCGCGTTTGGGAAAATGCCGCGGCCCTTTACGCGGCCTGAGGGTATTAGATGAGCAATAGTTCCGCGTGGGCAAGGTCGACATCGAGGACATCCGCGACCTTGATTCTGGGGACATCCTTACGTTCGGGGTCACCGCTAATGTGGACGACGGGACACTGCTCCGGGTCACCACCTACGGCGACGTCCTCATCATCGATGATGCAAACGACATTGAGCGGCTGACCACCGTTACCCCCGCAGATTGGTTCCCAGGACATCTGGGTTGAGCGTTACGAATCGAAAGTGTGGAGTAATGGACAAGAAAGACCTTGAGCTTGCAGGGACCCGAACGATTCCGTGGAAGGACGCCTTGCCGTCAGGGTTGACTGCCCAAGAGGTCGTGTTCGGGCGTGACACCAGCGGTGTGGGCGAGGTTCAGGTTGCGGTTGCCATGGCCTCGGTGAAGCCCACTAAGGGGCACCTGGATACCGCATGGCGCACACGAGGGCTGAACACGGCGATGCCGGTGCTGGTTGCTGCTATTCATTTGAACGGTGTGTGGCTGTATGACGGGAGGGAAGCCCCTCTCGGTCCGATTCCAATCAGTCAGGCACAGCGTCGTCTTCAAGCCGTTCTTGATGACCACGATGGCATCGCTGCTCAGCAGACGATCAAGGCGATTCAAGCCGCGTATTCATCTATTGGTACCGGCGGCTACGTCAACCAGTTTCTTTTCGCTACGTACTACTTAGAAAAAGATGTGAAGCGCCGCCCTGATTGGATGTCTTCGTGTGCGAGCGCCGAACCGCTTCTGGAGAAGCGTGGCAAGGACCTGATCACTAACCTCGGATTCGAGGCCGAACCAGTCGGCAATTCGTCGTCGAGCACACTGGTGCTGCGTGCGGCGTCCGGCTCCCGGCGCGCCGTTGCCGTGCTGTTGGACGAATCTGAGCTGTTCGACCAGAAAAGTAACGCCTATCAGCTCTCTCCCGTTGCGCATGGACTTGAAGTTGCCAGTCGTGAAGAAGTGCCCTGGCTCATGGTGCTGCGGCAGTCGACACTTCGCCTATACCCAGGTCGGGACGGCGTGGGCGTTGGGCAGCGCGGACAGTCAGAGACCTTTTTCGAGCTCGACCTCTCTTTTATCGACAGTGCAGATGCAGGCCTGTTGACGCTCATTTATTCTGCGACTGCACTTGAGCGGGGTGGCCCTGCCGAGCAGATCCTGGAAGGGTCGGCTAGGTACGCGGCGGACCTCGGTGGCCGACTTCGTGATCGCGTCTATGACAATGTGGTGCCGCAAATTGCGATCGCGATTGCGAAGCGCTTGCCTCAACTCGGACTCGAGATTGACTCAGAGGGGGTGAAGGTCGCCTACTCGCTAACTCTCCGCGTTCTATTTCGGTTGCTTTTCCAGGCGTATGGAGAAGACAGCGCACTCCTGCCGGCCGGGCGAAATGGCCATTATGACGCGAACTCTCTCCAGAAGTTTGTCGAACGCGAAATGACGACGTCGCCGGAAGACTTCAGCGAGTCAGCATCGTCGATCTGGTACGACCTAGTGCAGGTATGGGATGCGATCTATAGCGGGAACCCACGCTGGGAGGTTCCGGCCTATGGGGGCAGCATCTTCGACCCAACCACGGTCGAGGGGGCACTGCTCAGGAAGCTCGAACTTCCCGACAGTGTGCTCGGCCCCGCACTTCAAGCAATGCTCACGGAAGTTACCGGCGACGGTGTTCCAGGCCCCGTCGACTTTCGATCGTTGCAGGTTCGAGAGTTCGGCACCATCTATGAGGGCCTCTTGGAGTCTTCCCTTTCGCTCGCAGGCTCCGACCTCGCGGTCAATCGTTCGGGAGCCTATGTCCCGGCGAAAGAAGGTGACGACGTCGCGGCATGGGCTGGGGAGCCCTACTTCCATTCGGCTTCGGGTGAACGGAAGGCGACTGGCTCGTATTTCACCCCGAAGGTAATCGTCGACCACCTCATAGAGCGCTCGATTACACCGGCTCTGAACGCCCATCTGGGCCGAGTCAAGGAGCTCATCAATGCCGGAAAAGATAACGAAGCAGCCACGCTTTTCTGGGACTTCAAGGTTGCAGATCTTGCAATGGGTTCAGCACACTTCCTCGTTGCTGCGGTCGACAAGATAGAACGGGGCATGCGTGACTTTCTCACGGTGACACCTGTTCCTCCCGTTCGCGCAGAACTTGCACGGTTGGCGGAGAAGGCACGCGAAGAGCTTGGCGCGGACGTTGAAGCGGCGGAAGCGATCACCGAGGCGCAGCTCCTACGTCGCCAGGTCGCCCGCCGTTGCATATACGGTCTGGACATCAACCCGCTCGCAGTCGAGCTTTCCCGACTCGCACTCTGGATCCACACCTTTGTGCCTGGACTCCCGATGTCGAGTCTCGACCATGGACTCGTGCTGGCGAACTCACTGACCGGCATCGGCACGGTTGAGGAAGCGCTGAGCGCTCTTGACCCACGTAGGCAGTCTGGGAGTGTTGGGTTCTTCGACTCGATCCTGATTGACGAGCTTCAGGAGGCCAAAGCACGACTCTTGGACTTCGCAAATGCGAGCGAGGCGGACAAGTCCGAGGTTGAGGCCGGTGAACGCCTGTTAGCGGCGGCGCAAGCGGCATCTGCCACGGCTCGTGGCGTTTTCGATGCTGCAGTTGCCCTGCGGAGCGGCGAGATTGAACCACGAGCGCGGTTCATGAGGGAGGACCTCGACGAGCTCCTAGAGGATCCGGCAATTCGGGACACAACGAAGCGGCTTGTACCCGGCCACTTCCCTTACCTCTTTCCGGAAGTTTTCCTCCGAGATGATCCCGGCTTCGACGCCATCGTCGGTAATCCCCCGTGGGACAAGGTCCGTTGGGAGGCTGCCCCCTTCTGGTCAAAGGTCAGTCCAGGGCTCATGGCGCTACCTGACACACAGCGCAAGGCGAGAATCGATGCGCTTCGAATTGAGCGCCCGATTGAGGCGGCTCGTGAGCAGGCCGAGATGGCCGATCGGCAACATCTGCAGGAGTACTTCAAGCGAGTGTTCGAGTGGCGCGGTGGTTCGCACCTGGAACTCGCGCAGCTCATGATGGAGCGTGCGCTGAAGAGCCTTAGGCCGAATGGTCACCTGGGTCTCGTCCTCCCTCGGCAAGCGCTAGTGCTGGCGGGCTGGAAGAGACTTCGCGAAGTTACCTTCACAAATCACGCGGCCACCCTCGTCCAGGCGCGGAATGCGGGAGGCTGGATGTTCGAAGGGGTTGACGCGAGGTATGCCGTTGTTCTCTTATCTGTCGGCCCGAAGGATGACGATCCGGTTCGGGTTGCCGTAGTCGGTTCGGCATCGCACTTGATGGCACTAGACGCGGCAGAAATGGTGGACTTCTCCGTGGTAGAACTCCAGAGTCTTTCCGACACTATGGTCGTTCCGTGGTTTGAGAGCACGTCGGATCGGCAAGTGTTCGACAAGATTCGACGTGGCGCACGCTTGAGCTCCGGCGATGGTTGGATTCACGGTAACTATGAATCCCGTTGGGACTTCACTGCATCAGGGCGGGACCACTCGCTTTCGGAAGTGTCTGCTCGCGATGGAGCGTGGAGCATCATGATGACTCGACATGTTCTCCAATACGGAATTGCATCGGGGATACCTCAGAAACAATTCGTGAACAATCTTGAGCCGGTTATTGCACTTGGGCGAGGGATTGTCCGTGAGGGCACTGATGCGGTTGCGTCTTCACAGCACTCCTTGATCATGATCCGACGACCTAGCCGGAGTGACGACACTCGGACGCTCATCGCAGCAGCACTCCCTGCGAAGGGGTGGCTCCCAAACAATGGATCGGTTCACTCGATTCACCTCCATGGTGCTCCTCCCGCCGAAGCCCAGCTTGGACTACTCGGTCTTATGAACTCCAATGTGGCGGATTGGTGGGTTCGACGATTCGCCGACCGGCATGTCACGGCACCTGTGATCAACAATTTGCCTCTCCCAGAATCAAGCGCCGAAGCGATTAGTGAAATTGCGGATCGGGTGGTGCATCTACTAGTTGCCGCCGGATACCAAACATTGGCCGGCGGCATCGATGTCGAGCAGCGCGCAGCCGCGTCGTCCTACGCACACGAGTCCCGTGACGACCATCTCGCGGCAATCGAGGGCCTAGTCGCTTTCGGTCATGGGCTCACGGAGGGCGACTTGGCAGTAATCCGATCGGATTTCTCCGCCGCGGGTATGCCACAAGGCGTATTCGACAAGGCGCTCATTCGACTGGCTAGTTTGTGGGAGGGTAATCAATGACTGACCAGCTTCCGGTATTTGCGACAAACCGCATTGCACCGCCAATGACGGTTGGTGAAGAAATCAATCGGCTGCTGCGCGTGAACCGAGAGGCACTCGCCACACCACCGAGCGCGGCAATCGCGACCGCATATGTGAACCCACCCGGCTTCATGCTCATTGCGGACGAGCTCGAACGCCTGCCGCGCATTCGGATTCTCCTCGGCGCCGAACCGATCCCCGACCCGCAGATCCGGCTAGAACCCGATGCACCCGCGCGAGAGCGGCTCCGAACCGCCCTCGCGGACCACAACACCTGGCTCAAGGCGGAGCGGGACGCACTCGGCTTCGAGATCAAAGCGACGCAGAACGCCAAGAGACTCGTTTCCTGGCTTCGGGCTGCGGACGAAGCTGGCGACCCAGTTGTTGAAATCCGCCGCTACACGGGAGGTTTCCTTCACGGCAAGGCGTACATCAGCAATCATCCAACCCATCCCGCGTTCCTTGCGGGCTCCAGCAACCTCACGCTTGCCGGGCTCACCCGAAACGCTGAACTCAACGTCGGCTCCTCCGGAACTCACGGGTCGACACCCCAGGTCATCGACTGGTTCGAGGAGTGTTGGGCCGACAGCGAAGTGTACGATCTCGCGCAGCTCTACGAACCGCTCTGGGCAGAACACACCCCGTGGACAATCTTCCTGCGCATGCTGTGGGAACGCTACGGTGCCAACCTCGACGACGAGACCGCTGGCCCCACACGGTTCGAGCTCACGCGATTCCAAGCCGACGGGGTCAAGCGCATGCGGCGCCTGCTCGACGAGATCGGTGGAGTGCTCGTTGCCGACGAAGTGGGCCTCGGCAAGACTTTCCTCGCGCTGGAAGTCATAGCCGCCGCCACAGAAGAGCAGCGTCAGAGGGTTCTCGTCGCAGCTCCAGCCGCACTCAAAGCAAGCGTGTGGGACCCCATCATTGATCACTACAACATGAGCCGCCGCGTAACCGTGCACTCCTATGAGGAGATACGCAATCGGATGGACCCCGAGCACCCGGGGCACCGCGACTTCTATGACCGCGCCGAAGACGCCGCGCTCATCATCGTCGACGAAGCTCACAACCTTCGTAATGCAGGCGCTGCCCGGTCGGCGGCGCTCGACCGGATCATCCTGGCCGGCAAGCACCCGAAGAAAGTCGTACTCCTCACAGCAACGCCGGTGAACAACTCCCTTATTGACCTTGAAACTCTAGTCAAGTACTTCATTCGCGATGATGCCCGCTTCGCGTCCATCGGCATCTCCTCGATCCGCCAGTACATTCGTAATGCTCAGAAACTTGACCCAGAAGCGCTGACACCGGGTCACCTGTTCGACCTCATGGATCAGGTCGCGGTGCGTCGCACTCGCCGATTCGTGAAAGACAACTACCAAGGTGAAACCGTGCCAGGGCCGGGAGGCAAGAAAATTCCCGTAGAGTTCCCGGACGCCAAAGTGCGACGAGTCGACTATGAACTCGACGCCAGCGGCGAGAAACTCGTCGACGCGGTCACCTACGCTCTTGATATTCCCGACGAGGAGGTCCATGCAGCCTCGTTCGAAGTGCGACGCGATGATCCCGAACGTCTCCTTCTATCCCGCTATGCGCCCAGCGCCTACCTTCTGAGCGAAGAACTCAATGCCACCCAGGTGTCCAACATGGGGCTGCTGCGATCTGCCTTGCTGAAACGCCTCGAATCGTCACCAACGGCATTGAAAGCAACCCTTGGTGTGCTGATCACCGCCCACGAAGGATTCCTTTCCGCACTTGCGCAAGGGCATGTGCTCATCGGCGGCGCGCTGCGGGATTACGTCAACTCCGAGTCAGAGGATCTTGAGGAGATCATAGAAGGGCTCGATGCGGATGCCGAACACCAGGCAACGCCGGCTAGCCTTTATCGCGCTGAACTGCTCAGGAGTGACGTCGCACTGGATCTGGGACTGTTGAGACAGCTCCGCGAGCTAGCCGTGGTTGCGGCTGCGGCAGCGCCGAAAGTCAAGCGCCTAGTCGGAGAGCTCAGCCAGATTGCGGCGGCGGCGGATCGGGTGAGCCCCAAGGGCATCTCCTCAGCCGACAGGCGGAAGGTCATCGTATTCTCCACATACGCGGACACCATCCGGGATCTACACGAACGGTTGTCGGCGGCTCTTGACTCTGCCAGCGACAACTCACCTCTTGCCGCGTACCGGGGTCGTCTGGCACCGGCCATCATCGGTGAATACGCTTCAGGCAAGGCCGGGGGAATCCATCAGTCCGCCCGCGCAAGCGCCATCGCAAATTTCGCGCCGCGCACAGCGGGCCGGCTCAATGATGCTGGAGTTCCTCTGGATGATGATGAGTACGACATCCTGCTCACCACCGATGTGCTGGCTGAAGGTGTCAACCTGCAGCAGGCCGGGGAGATCGTTAATTACGACTTGCCATGGAACCCGATGCGCATCGTGCAGCGCCACGGCCGCGTCGACCGGATCGGCAGCGAACACCCAGAGATCCATCTCGGTGTGTTCTTCCCGTCGAAGCACCTCGATGAGTTCCTTCGTCTAGAACTGACCCTGGTACGCAAGCTCAAACAGGCGGATGCGGCGATCGGAACCGGCACAGTGCTCCCGGGTATTAACTCTTACGGCCCTCGCGACCACTACGACCCCGATGATCTCGTCGACGAGATCGAGGCTCTCGTGGAGACGGGTGGTGGTTCGGCGGCAGGGTCTGGTGAGGAGTACCGGAGACGGCTCGCGAATGCACTGGACGCGGATAGTGGCCTGCAGCGGCGATTGGAGGGACTGCCGCATGCGGTTGGTAGCGGATTCCAGAATCCCGAGGTCGAAGGCAACGCGTTCGTCTTCTGCATGAGAATGGGCGACAGCGGCCGAGTCTGGTTCCGAAACGTCAAAGCCGGCTTGGACTGGACGCCGCCTGCAGGTGAGAAGGGTCTCGTCGCGGTTGAAGACGAAACTCTCACGTCATTAGTGACTGCTGATCCGGGAGGGGTTGATCGACCGCGGTGGCTTCCGGAAGAGGCTTTTCGCGCCGCATACGATGCTTGGGCGCTCGCTCGCGATCACGCGTTCGAAGAATGGATGAATAGCACGGACCCGAATGCGCTCGCAGCACCCCTGCCACTATCCTTCCGTGAAGCTGCGCAGATTGCCATTGACCACGGTGGCTCGCTGGGCGCCTCGGGGCAGGGCGAGCTGGTCCGTCGCCTGAAGTCTGTGCCAAGCACGAAGGCTTCACGCGCGATGCGCCAAGCGCTTCGCGCTGAGGGGAAACCGACCGAGCGAATCGCGGCCATCATCGACGTTCTTGACGAATTTGGGATCCAGCCTGCGGGGAAAGTTGAACCACTCCCGCCCATCAGCAAGGAGGACGTCCGACTGATCGCGTGGATGGCCGTGGAAGGTACAAAGGCTACTTCGAGCTGACCACGTCGTCGAACCGGACCCGATGGAACACCGTGTCCAAAGTTGGTAGTGCCGATGCACATTTGGTGACCGCTCGCTCAGCAAGCGATGCCGTCGCCGTCGCGGTCCAGGTCGTAGATGTCGACACCAACAACAGTGACCGGGCCGCGGACGTACTCCGGCCCATTCCCGCTGCCGCCTGCGCAGTCCACGTCGCTCGCTATCGGCACGCACGCACCCGCATAGTTCGGGTCACAGCCAGGCGCGGCCGGCGCCGGTTCAGGTACAGGAACAGGTGCAGGAACAGGCACGACCACCGGGACAGGGTCTACCAGCATTGCGGGCGCATCCGCACACGAACTCAGCACGCGAGTCATCGCCTCGTGCTCCGCCTTTGTCACCCACAGCTCGTACGACGCCTTCACCGACACCTGGTGCGAGACATACGTGCACCGGAACGACTTCGACTTTGGCAGCCAGGTCGCCGTGTCGCCCGCCCCCTTCTGCGAGTTCGACGCACCATCCACTGCGAACAGGTTCATCGGGTCATTGGCGAACGCGATCCTCTGGTCCTGGCTCAGCTGCTGCGCACCCGTCTGCCACGCATTAGCAAGCGCCACCACGTGGTCGATCTGCACGGCCATCGATGTCTTATTGCCGCGCACAAAGTTGATGGTCTCGCCCGTGTACGGCGACGCCAGCACTCCACTGGTCACCTTGCATGGCCCGCTCCTCACGGTCGACGCAAAGTCACGCTGCAGGATGTCGTTGCGGGTATCGCAGCCGTTGCGGTCCACATCCAGCCACGCGCTGCCGAACATGCCGGTGCGGTCGTAGCCGGTCATCGGCGACTTGCCCTTCACCGGCAACGTCGCCAACAGCGCGAGGGCTGTTGAGTCGCCACCGGATGCCGCCGGCTGGGTGGTCGGGGAGGCGACCGGTTCTGGCTCGGGCGCCGGAGCATCCGCCACCGTCGCCTTTGGTGTCTGCGTCGGTTTCGGTGCTGGCGATTCCGCGCTCGCCAGCGACTCGTCAGCGCGCGGCGGTAGCAGGGTCGCGCCAACCCCCATCACGACAACGGAAACCGCCAACACGACGGCCGCCACCTTGCGCCCAGGGATGGAAGCCCAGCCCACTCGGCCGGTCGCGACCGAGTACAGGGCGGTGGCCACCGCGATGAGACCCCACGCGAGCAGTAGCCCGCCAAGCCCGCCGGATGCGACACCCGCGATGGTGAAGACCACCACCAGCGGCGTCACCACCCAGAAACTCGCGCCGAACTTCGGCCGCCACGGCGCTCTGCCCACGACATCCCCCTAGGTACGCCTACACGTTAGGGGGAGAAGTGGGTGCCGGCGCAGACCCAGTGAGGGTGTCGTCGCGCGGCGGGCTCGGTTCGCGTCATGCTTCGTGCGGCGCTACTCGACCAGCAAGGGCGTCAGTCGTCGGTACTCAAGATCACCCGGCCGCTCCGGTCGAGGATCATCCCATCGGGGAACGCCTTCTTGCCGCCGTCGAGGATGAGACCGGCTGCGCGCAGCGGTGTCATCCCTGATGCAACGAGCTCCGGCCAGAGCACCCAGTCGGATGCCCTGATGTAGCGGCCCTCCGGCCCTCCGGGGTTTCCCCTGTGCGAGTACAGAAGGCGGTGGTCCCGCCCTCCACTCAGGCTGGTGCTGATGCACATTCGCAGCAGGTAGTACTGCTCCGGAGTGAAGCCGGCGTTCTCGAAGTCGTGCGCGACCTCCACCCACTCAGTGATGTTCGTGTACCCATCCCGTTGCACCGCACGGGCCGTGTAGATCATCGGGAACGTTCCGAACCACACCGGCGGATAGTCCAACTGCATCTGACACCAGCGCACCCGACGCTCGTGCGGAATCGGATCCCACTTGGCTTGTGCTGTTGCCAACCCCGTGGCATCCGCATCAAAATTTTGAGGCATGGCGCCTCCCTCCCGGAGGCACACACCCCCATCGACTTGCCGGCGACGGATGCCGCAGGCCAGTTCTTCCCCTGGGGCACCCCGCACGATGGAGAGGGTTGCCGGACGGCCAGCCAGGTACCTACGGCCGTCACTCTTGAACCTGGGCACCACTGTAGCGGCGAGCGCAGACATCCGCCCCGCTCTGGGGATCCCGCCCGTCGCAGGGCTCTGCCATAATCGCGGCATGAGCGACAACCCGGCACAACCCGCACAGCCATACGGACCTTCCCAGACCATCTACCAGCAGGTGGTGCGTCCGCCGTCGAACGGCATGGCCGTCGCCGCCCTGGTGCTCGGCATCGTCGCCATCGCCGTAGGTGTGTGGAGCGTCATCCCAATCCTTGGGCTGGTGGCGGCGTTCTTCGCGTTCGCCCCAGGCGTGCTCGCGGTGATCTTCGGCGTGATTGGACGCACCCGTTCACGAGCGCTCGGCGGACTCGGACGTGGGCAGGCGCTTGCTGGGCTCGTGCTCGGCGCGGTAACCCTTGGCATCATGGTGCTCACCACGATGGGGTGGATACTGCTGTCGATCCCGGCCGGTTACAGCTACTCGTAGGCCCCCTTCGACAAGCTCAGGGAGCGGTAGTCTCGACCAGCAATCGCGCTACGCCGTCTGGCCGGCGTGCTCTCCCTCGGCGAACTCCTCCACAATCTTCGCGTTGAACGCCGGCAGATCGTCCGGCCCGCGGCTCGAGACGAGTCCCTGGTCGACCACGACCTCCTTGTCCACCCAGTCAGCACCCGCGTTGCGCAGGTCGGTCTTCAGGCTTGGGTACGAGGTGAGTGTGCGACCACTCACCACCTCGGCATCGGTCAGAATCCACGCACCGTGGCAGATCACGCCGACCGGCTTGTGCTGGCCGAAGACAGCCTTCACGAACGAGACGGATGCGTCATCCATCCGCAGGTGGTCCGAATTGACGACGCCGCCAGGCAATACCAAGGCGTCGAAGGCGGATGCGTCGGCATCGCCAGAAATCACGTCCACCGACTGGTCATGACCATTCTTGCCCTCGATGGAACCGGACAGCGGCGAAACCAGAACGGCGGAGGCACCGGCATCCGTCACCGCCTGCCACGGGCTCGTCAACTCGGAATCCTCGAAACCGTTGGTGGCGAGGAACGCGATCGTCTTACCGGTCAGGCTCGGCATGGGAACTCCTTTGCTTGAGATTCCACGGTACGGCGACGAGGTTGCCGGCCGAGCGAATCCCACGAAGCTTGCAGGGAGTAGTCAGGCCGCAAGAAGAATTTTCTTGACGCCGGCTCAAACCTGAGTATTGTCGTTGTCACCCGTTTGGGGGGTGCGGCGTCCACATCGCAAACCCTGAAGGAGTAATCGTGTTCAAGAAATCCCTCATTACAGTCGGCATCGCGGCCGGGCTCGTCTTGGCGCCCACGGCCGCTTACGCCCTGGACTGTGTCAACGTCTCACGTCCACCGGCCGCATGCGGCTCGGACTGTACCGACGGGCCCGTCTTCAAAGGCAACTGGGCCTGGCTGCCCAGCGTCTTCCCGGGAGCTCCGGAAGGATGGGTGTTCGTTCCTCCGGGAACCGTGCCGGATCTGCCGGGCGCGAACGGGAACTACCAGAGTGGGGAAGGCTACGCGTTGCTGGTGAATGCCATTTGCGACTCCCAGGGCTCCGTGCTGGTGAACCGGCAGACCGAGCACGGGATCCAACTCATGGAGGGTTGCGCCTAGAAGCCGCTGGTCTCCAGACATCGCTGACGCCGGGCATCCGCCCCTGTAGGAAAGCGGATGCCCGGCGCCGGCGGCACGCAGCTTGTCGATCGCGTCGGGGATCAGGGGTAGGTGTCGAGAGTCGCCTCGGGGCGGTCAAAGTTGCCCTTGTGGTGCGGGCGACGGGCGCGCATACTTTCCCGCACGCAGACCGAGCAAAGGAGCTCCGTCATGGCCAACAGCCGCACCGTTCTTCAGGACGTCGGGTCGAGCGGCAAGACGCTCGCAATCTTCGGGGACGGGTTCGCCGCCGGTGCCGACCAAACCACCTACAACAATTACGTGCGCGACGAGGTCATGCGCGACGTTTTCCTCCGCGACGCCTTCAACGAAGACATCTCCGCGTGGAATATCGTGCGCGTCAACCTGGAATCGAACAATTCCGGCGTCAGCACGCGCAACTGGAACCTGATGGGCACCCCGAGCAATCTCGCTGACGACACCTTCACCGAGAACATCGTCGACACCGCCCTCGACATCATCTCCAGCGGCGAGTGGTGGCACAACTGGTTCGAGGATGGCGACGACACGGCGTGCAACCTGCTGCTTGCCCGCGCCATCTGGGCGCCCAATGCGGACTTCGTGCTCATCGTCGTGAACTCCACGCGTTCGGGTGGGCTCCGTTCCGGCGACGTGCTCAAAGTCACCACCCAGGAGTCGGCCGCCGTCATCGCCCATGAGTTCGGCCACGGGTTCGCCAACCTGGCCGACGAGTACAGCGCCACCGGCAAGGGAGCATACACGGGCTCGGAGCCGGGCCGGGTGAACGTGACGATCGAGACCAGGCGGTCCAAGATCAAGTGGCGTCAGTACATAGCGCCGGGCACCCCGGTGCCGACCGGCACGGGCGCAAATTCCGGGTACACGGCGGGCACCAAGCCGGCCGGTTGGGACGACCAAACGGATGCCGGCCTGTTCGAAGGAGCGAACACCTTCGAAACCCGAATCTACCGGCCAGCCGTCAACTGTCGGATGCGCCACAACGCCGACGAGTTCTGCCCGGTCTGCTACACCGAGATGAAGAAGCAGCATCACGATGAGACGGGTCGCACCTTCCGCACCACGGTGACCGGCCGGTTCACCGGCACCGGGCGCAGCGAATTCTTCGGCATCGACCGTCGCGGGCTCAGCCTCTATCGGGCCGACGGCGCTCGGTGGGAGCACGTGCGAAGCACGGCCGGCATCATCCCCGGAGGCTGGGGCATCCGGCCCGGGGATGTCTATGTCGCCGGCGACTTCGACGGCGACGGCCGCGACGAACTGGTCGTCTACAACCCCACCTGGTGGACCATCCCGCTGCTCGGCCTGATCAAGGTGGCGGCCGACGGCAGCCTGCGGCTGATCCGCCGCTACGACGCCGACCTCCCGGGCTGGGGCGGGTTCGCCCGCAACGACCGCTTCCTGGTCGGCGACTTCGACGGGGACGGCCGCGACGACCTGCTCGTGACCAACTTCACCGACTGGTCCATGCCCTACGTCGCCACCCTGATCTCCACCGGAACCGGGTTCACTCTCACCCGGCGTTACGACGGGGACATCCCCGGCTGGGGCGGCATGCGCCGCCGCGACCAGGTGCAGCTCGGGGACTTCTCCGGCAGCGGACGCAGCGACGTGCTCATCTGGAACGCGGAGGACTGGTCATCCATCTACCTCGGCCTGTGCCGGATGCAGCGCGGCGGGCTGCGGTGCATCCGCATGTACACCGACGACCTGCCGGGGTGGGGCGGCTTCGCCAAGCACGACCAAATCTACATCGGCGACTTCAACGCGGACGGCCGAGACGACCTCTACCTGTTCAACGGACGGGACTGGTCCGAGGCCTACCTCGGCATGTTCCGCTCCACCGGCAGCGCCTTCGCGTATCAGCGTCGCTACGACGGCGATGTTCCCGGCTGGGGCGGCATGCGCGAGCACGACCGATTCCTGCCGGTCGACCTCACCGGCGACGGGCGGATCGGCCTGTTCGCCTGGAACATGGTCGACTGGGGCCCGAAATACGCCGGCCGGATGCGGTCCACCGGCACCGCGCTGGTCGCGGACTGGCGGGAGGACTGGGTGGGCGAATGGCACCTCGGCAGCCTCGATCGGTTCACCACGGTGCCACCGGCGGCCCGGCGCATCGTGGTGACGGATATCGGCGACCGCGCCCCAGTGATCTCCCGCCGCCTCGCCACTGACCACATCCTGGTGCCCCGCGGCCCCGAGCGCGTGATCGCACACAACCGGGACTGGCTCGGCACCATCCGCACGGCCAGCCCGCTCACCCTCGACAGCATCTACTACCGCTGGGTGCACAACTACCGGCACGGCCGCAACTGGTGACGGTTGCGGTGGAGGGATAGACCATGGACGAGACCGAGCGCAGCAAGAAGCGCATTGAAGAGCCGGACGAGAAGGCTGCCACCGAGCATCCGGCCGCATCGAACGGGGTGGCCGCCGGCTCGCTCAAGGGCCGGCCGCTCGAGCCCGAACTGACCGGCCGGGCGAAGCCGTCAGTGGCGGATGCCACGAAGCAGGCCGTGCAGTCCGACCGTGAGGTGGGCAGGGGAGACCTGCCGCTGCCCCCGGAAGCGGACAGGGAGGCACACGAGATGGACGGCCGCAGCCTCGGGCTGCGCCTGGAGGTCAGCGGCGACCGGATCACGGTGCTCGACTCGCTGGAGGTCGACGTGCCGACCTTCACCCCGGAGCGCGTTCGCGGGACCGACTTCCTCGCGGTGCAGAGCGGGGACGAGATTCTGGCGATGAAGCCGCTGATCGACCCGGGCATCGCCGTCGGCATCCCCGACCGGAACGACACTGAATTCCGCGGCCACCGGGAGATGGTGCTCGACACTTACGAGCTCACGGTGCTGCTGCCGCTCGACGCGATCGAGCGCCTCACCGCTCGCGACCTGCAGGGCTCTCCGGACCGCACCGACCAGCCGGAGAGCGCGGTGGAGATCGTCATGTACCGCTCCGCGGAGACGAGCGAGATGCAGCCGGGGCGGCAGGCCGCGATCCGGGGGCGCGATGACCTGGAGGTCGTCGCATCCTCCGGTCAGCTCACCCTGGACACCCTACGCGGAACCGGCTGGGCCGACGCCAGGCGCCGGCGGGACGACGTGAAGCCGCGGCCGAAGCAGGAGGATGTGGAGGAGTAGCGACTACTCGCTGATCTTCTCCCCGGCCGGGTCGAGCGCCCACCAGACGTTGTTCATCGCCTGCCCGTTCACGTCACCGGCAGCGGAGTCGCCGACGAAGTAGTAGAGCGGCCAGCCATTCAACGTGACCTGGGTGGAGCCGTCCACACCGGTGATGGTGCCCACCTCGCCGGTGACGCCATCGACTGCGGGAGCATCAGCATCCGTGGTCACGGCCGGCCAGTTGGTCGCGCACTCGCCCTCGCACGTGCTGGTGTCGCCACCCTGGGTGTCGTTGTCGAACATGTAGACGGTCATGCCCTCGGCGTCGACGACGATCTCGCCAAGGTCGGAGTCCGCCGTCATCAGCTCGGCGTCACCGGTTTCCGGCGTGGTTTCCGGCGTCTCCTCGGTGGTGCCGGTGTCGGCGGGCGGGGGAGTGGTGTCGCCTCCGCCGGTACAGCCGGTCAGCAGCACCGCCAGGGTGGCGACGGCCAGAGCGGATGCGAAACGTGTCTTCATGGTGAACCTCCAGATATGTCGTGGTCAGGGGTGCAAAGAGAACACGAGGTGGGGAGGGGAAAAGTTCAGCGGCGGTCCCGTGTCACCCGCCTCCGATAGTGTGCGAAGCAACGGATGGAGGTGGCGGATGTTCCTGAGCGGTGACGTTGACAGCAGAGTCGTCTACACCAGCGCCAGCGACCTCACCGTCGCCTCCAAGTGCGAGTTCGCCTTCCTGCGCGGACTGGATGCCCGGCTGAAGCGCATCGATGCGGCCCCGCCCAAGCCCGACCCGATGCTGGAACGCGCCGGACGCCTCGGCGACGAGCACGAAGAACGCAAGCTCGAGCAGTACCGTGCCGAGGCGCAGGTGGTGGAGATCGAGCGACCGGATGTTCGTGATTCCGCCGCGCTCGCGGCCGCCGCCGAGCAGACCCGCCGTGCCTTCGAAGGCGGTACCGAGGTCGTCTTCCAGGCCACCTTCCATGACCCGGGTTTGCCAGACACTGCCGGCCGGATCGCGTTCCTCGGGTTCGCCGACTTCATCGTACGCACCCCCGACGGCCGTTACCTGGTGCAAGACACCAAACTCGCCCGCAGCGCCCGCGTCACCGCCCTGCTGCAACTGGCCGCCTACGCCGAACAGCTGGAACGCATCGGCATCCCCACCGCCGACACCGTCGAACTGCTGCTCGGCGACGGCACCGTCAGCGAGCACCGCCTGCGCGACATCGCCCCCGTCTACCGCAACCGCCGCGACCGGCTGCACCGCATCATCCGAGAACGCCTCGACGGCAACCACTTCGTCGAATGGGGCGACCCGCGTTACGCGGTTTGCGGGCACTGCGACGTGTGCGAGGCCGAAATCGAGGCCAGCCGCGACGTACTTCTCGTCGCCGGGATGCGCGTCACCCAGCGCGCCAAACTTAGCTGTGCCGGCATCCGCACCATCGACCAGCTGGCATCATCCGCCGACCCAGTGGACGGCATCGGCGACGCCGCTCTCGCCGGCCTCCGCACCCAGGCGCAGCTGCAGCTCGAAGCCATCCCCGAGTCCCCGCCGCCCTACCTGGTGGCGGATGCCGCCGTGCTTGCCGCCATCCCCGAACCAGACCCGGGCGACCTGTTCTTCGACTTCGAGGGCGACCCGCTCCACACCGAGGGCGACGCCACCCGCTGGGGGATCGACTACCTGTTCGGCATGGTCGACCGCGACGAACAGTTCACCGCCTACTGGGCGCACACCTTCGCCGAGGAGAAGCAGGCCCTCCGCGACTTCCTCGACGACGTCGCACGCCGACGCGCGCTGAACCCGGGCCTGCACATCTACCACTACGCCTCCTATGAGCGAACGCACCTGTCCAGCCTCGCCGCGCGTCACGGCATCGGCGAAGACGAGGTCGACCAACTGCTGCGCGAACACGTGCTCGTCGACCTCTACCCGATCGTGCGCAAAGCGGTGCGCGTCGGCTCGCCGTCCTACTCGATCAAGAAACTGGAGCCGCTCTACATGGGCTCCGAAATTCGCGATCCGCTCGGTGTGACCAACGCGGCCGATTCGATCACCGAATATGCGGATGCCATGGCGCTCGGAGCATCCGGAGACCTCACCGCCCAGCAGCACAAGCTGGACGAGATCGGCGACTACAACCGCTACGACTGCGTCTCCACCCTGCGGCTGCGCGACTGGATGCTCGGCCTCGCCCAGCAGAACGGCGTCGCCCCGACCGGTGTGTACGAGGCGGAAGACGTCGCCGAACTCGAGGCGTCGCCCCTCCACGACGCACTCACCGCGCTCGCCGGCGACCCGCTCGACCCGGAGCGCACGGCCGACCAGACGGCCGCCGCCTTCGCCGCCGCCGCACTCGAATACCACCGCCGCGAACGCAAGACCTTCTGGTGGGGGCACTTCTTCCGGCTGGTGCAACCGGTGGAGGAGTGGGCGGAGACCCGCGACGTTTTCATCGTCGAGCGTGGCGTTGTCGAGACGGACTGGCACCGGTACACGTCGCGGCAGCAGAAAGACCGGCGCTTCGTGCGGCTCTACGGAACCTGGGCGCCCGGCTCCACCGTCAAGGCGAGCCCTGACGCGATGCCGTATGCGCTTTACGACCAACCGGCCCCCTTCAGCGACCCGCGCGCCGACCCCGGTGCCCGCTCGGCGCATCCGGTCGAAGTGAAGGAAGTCACCGAAGACTCGGTGCTGATCGAGGAGACCCTTGCCGGTGACGTCTCCGCGCATCGGGCGTTCCCTATGGCGCTGACCCCCGCCCTGCCGCCGCCCGCGGGGCAGCAGGTCCCCGCCATCGAGGAATGGGCGCAGAGGATCGTCGACTCCGCCCCGGTGTGGCCGACCGACCCGACGGTCGACATCCTGCGCCGCACCCCGCCGCGCACCCGGAGCGGCTCCCTCGCTCCCGCAGCAGGGGAGGAGCTGCAGCCCGCGGTGGTCGCCAGCCTGCTCGACCTCGACCACTCCTACCTCGCCGTGCAGGGGCCACCCGGGACGGGGAAGACCTACCTCGGCGCCCGGGTCATCGCCGAACTCATCAGGAAGCACCAGTGGAAGGTCGGCGTCGTCGCGCAGTCGCACGCGGTCGTCGAGAACCTGCTGTGCGAGATCGTGAAATCCGGACTGCCCCGGCACCTGGTCGGCAAAGTGCTCAAGGACGCGAACACGGATGTCGTCTTCACGCCGCTGGCGAAGAACGGGCAACTCCTGTTCGCCCTCGAGAACACCACCACCGGGTTCGTGGTCGGGGGAACCGCCTGGGACTTCTCCAACCCGGCCCGGGTTCCCCGCCGCTCACTCGACCTGCTCGTCATCGACGAGGCCGGGCAATTCTCGCTCGCCGCGACGATCGCCTCCGGTGTCGCCGCCCGTAACCTGCTGCTGCTCGGCGACCCACAACAACTGCCGCAGGTGAGTCAGGGGCTGCACCCTGAGCCGGTCGACGGGTCAGCCCTCGGCTGGATCAGCGACGGCCACGACGTGCTGCCGCCCGACCTCGGCTACTTCCTCCCGGCCAGCCGCCGAATGCATCCGGCCGTCACCAAGCCGGTCTCCGAACTCTCGTATGAGGGTGCGCTTCACGCGCATCCGGATGCCTCCGCGCGCCATCTCGAGGGTGTCGCACCCGGGCTGCACATCGTCCCGGTGCGGCACGAGGGCAACTCGGTGGAGTCACCGGAAGAGGCCGACTGCGTCGTCGCACAGGTGCGCAGCGTGCTCGGACTCGCCTGGAGCGACCCCAGCGAGAGCCGTGACCGGGAGCCGCTGACCCAAGAGGGCGTGATCGTGGTGTCGCCGTACAACGCGCAGGTGGCACTGGTGCGGCAGGCGCTCGACGCGGCCGGCTACGACGGGGTGCGGGTCGGAACGGTCGACAAGTTCCAGGGCCAGGAGGCGGTGATCGCGATCGTGACGCTGGCGGCATCCGCCCCCACCGAAGTGCCGCGCGGAATGTCGTTCCTCATCATGCGCAACCGCCTCAACGTGGCCATCTCCCGTGCCAAGTGGGCGGCCTACCTGCTCTACTCGCCCGACCTCGTCGACTACCTGCCGCCCACCCCCGACGGAGTCGCCGAGCTGAGCGCCTTCATCACGCTGGTGGAGTATCCGGCCCCCTGAGCACCCGCTCACCAGTCCGGCCCCTTCCGGAGGTCACTCCGCACTGAGGCGCCTCGACACTGAGGCGACTCCGCCTGGACCTTCCCCCTCTGTCGCTAACGACGGCCATTCGGTCCGCCACGCCGCCGCGGGTGCTGCGACACGCGGAGGATCGGTAGCGCATCCGTGGGAAGCGACAGTTGGCCGCCGGAAAGTGGCAAGTGTCGGCAGCCGCCACTAGCCTCGCAGGCATGACACTCAAATGGGAACAAGTTGTTGTCGACTGCCAGAACCCCGCAGTGCTCGGGCGCTGGTGGGCTGAAGCGCTCGGCTGGGAGATCATCGACGAAGACGACGACGAGCTGGAGCTGAAGGACCCGAACGGATCCGGTCCGACCCTGCTTTTCATCGAGGTTCCGGAGAGCAAGACCCTCAAGAACCGCCTGCACCTGGACTTCGTACCGGACGATCAGGATGCTGAGGTTGCCCGCCTGGAAAAGTTGGGCGCCCGCCGCATCGACATCGGGCAGGGCGAACCGACCTGGGTGGTTATGGCCGACCCCGAAGACAACGAGTTCTGCGTGCTCTCCGCTCGCCCATAACTGCGGCTGTGGATAACTGAAGGCGGATGTCGGTGGCCGGCGCGACCGTCGAAGTATGACAACTGCGCGCCACACCATCAACGAAATCCTCCAGTCCTTCTTCGCCAGCCAGACCTCCGGCAAGAAGGGCCTCACCCTCCGCCGCATTCACGACGTCGAGGTGCAACTCCGCCGCTGCATTGAGTCGGAAGCGGAACGCATTCTGGTCACCTCCGACTTGGCGGTGCTCGCCGCCGAGCGCCAGTTCGACCCGGAGGGTGCCGTCGCCCGCGTCATGCACGCGGACGACCTGGTCTTCATCCTGTCGATCTTCGTGCAACTGGAGCGGCAGCCATCCGACCTGGTTCAGCGCCGCGTGCAACTGCGGATCACCGAACAGCTCGTCGGCAATCTGGTGCGCCGCCGACTCATCGACCGCTCGAGTTTCGCCTGCCCGATCCTCGACATCGAGCTTGGCGCCCAGCGGGGTCGAGCCGAGGTGCGGCGACAACAGCAGCAGGCCCGGGCGCCGTTCTAAGCGGCAGATTCGCAGCGGCCACCAAGCCGCGGCGGGGAGGATGAACCACATGAAGACGATCCTGAACGTGCTCTGGCTGGTGTTCTCCGGGTTCTGGCTGTTCCTCGGCTACATGCTCGCCGCCGCCATCATGTGCGTGCTGATTGTCACCATTCCGTGGGGGATCGCCGCCGCCCGCATCGGCGTCTACGCATTGTGGCCGTTCGGCAAGACGGTCATCGATAAGCCCACCTCGGGCCTCGGGTCGCTCCTCGGCAACCTGATCTGGCTTGTCCTTGCCGGCTGGTGGCTTGCCGCCGAACACGTGATCAGCGGCGTTCTGCTCTGCCTCACCATCATCGGCATCCCGTTCGGCATCGCCAACTTCAAAATGGTGCCCGTCGCGCTGCTGCCGCTCGGCAAAGTGATCGTCGACAAGTAGCACGGCAGCATCGCTACGAGACGCGCGGCAGGATGTACGCCGTCACCGCGAAGAGCACGCACGCCCCGATGATGGCCGCGAACAGGGCCAGCCACAGCGGCGAGGGGACGCCCGTCCTGCGGAACAGCAGGTAGGCATCCGACGTCTGCAACTGGGCGCGACGACTGGTGTGCACCGCGATCACCCCGAACAACCCGCGCACCGACCCGACCAGGAGCGCGATGCCGAGTACCAGCAGGGCGTAACTCTGCACCTCCGCTGTCGCGTAGAACCACAGTGCCGCACTAGCAGCAGCTGACAAGAGCACCACCAGCACCCCGAACGCGTTTCGGATCACCAGCAGCGTCAGCAACAGCACCACCCCGCCGGCGAACAGCGCGATCGAGGTGTACCCGGTGAACACGCACCACAATTGCGCGGCACCCACCACCGCCGGGGCGGGGTAGCCCATCACCCCGCTGATGACGGTGCCGAGCACACCGCGCCCACTGCTCAGCGCATCACCCGAATGATTGCGACGGATGCGGATGCCATGCACCACCCTTCCAGTCACGATCGCCGCGACAGCATGGCCGAGCTCATGCACCAGCGTGGTGAACAGTCCGAACCACTGCCAGGTGGCGCGGGGAACGCTGAGGGCGGCGGCCCCGGCGAGGATGGCGAGCATGACCGGCGCGGAGACATCAATCGGCTCAGCAGGGGCGAGGAGGGAGTTGAGGAAGTCGATGCGTCCAGTCTCGCAGGAGAAACGCCGAAAAAAGTTCTAGCCAAAGGCGGCATGAGGTGAGTAGTATTACTCGAGTTGCGCCGCATTAAGGCCGCGCCGGAAGTCAGAGAGGAGGGGGTACCCGTGATGAACACCATCGCAAACCGTGCCGCGATTGATATCGCGTTCTGCACCTCCCTCCGCCCACTCTTCACTTCCACCCCGCTCACCGCGTAACCGTTCATCGGAGCGCAGAGCGCTCAACCGATGAGGTTAACCGATGACTAGTTCCACGTCCGGGCCAATGTGCCCGACCCTCCACCCGTCCGCCCGCACCGCCGGGCCAGCACCGAGGGATCGCCGACCGGCCTTCCGGGCATCCGCCCCCACCGGTCGCCGCACCCCAACCATCACCCACGACTTATCCCATGAAGGAGCAAGACAATGTCGGAGTACCTGACATACACACTGTGGAGGCAGCGCGAAGAGCGAATGCCCCGCGAACTGGAGCACCAACGCGTCGCCCACGAGCGGATGCTCGAGCAGGAGCAGCAGCTCCAGGAGCTCGTCGTCCCGACCGAACTCGAGGTGCGGCCCAGCGCAGACGAGTATGTGCTCGTTGACGAGTAACAACGCGAACCGCGAACCGGCAGTGACGAACCAGTCACTGCCGGTTCGTCTGTTAAGCCCGGGGACTTCAGGGCCGCTGCGACCCCTCCATCACCCGGCGCACCTCGACCGCAGCGCCGATGACCTCGGCGAGGGAGCCCGCAATCTCGTCGGCCCGCTCCCCGCTCGACACCTTCACCACCCAGAACCTGGACAGCGGGAAGCCGCGGCCGGTGATCGAGCCGTGGTGGAACCGCCGCCGCCGGTCGACCACGGTGGCGCCGCCGCCGTCCTCCAGGATCTCGGAGTAGACCAGTTCACCGGTGTGGGCCAGCTCGTTGTCGAGCTTCGCCGCGAACGCGGTGACGTCCTCAGCCCACTCCGGCGGGCGGGAGTGCAGGTCCTTCTCGTCACCGAACACCATGATCATGAACTTCATCGTCACTCCTCGCGCGTTGCCGGCGGATGCGTACTACCAACTGTCGCACTGGAGCTGCGGGATAGCTACGCCCCCGCCGGTCCCCATCCCAATTGAGGGACCTTTTCGGACATCCGCACGAAAAGGAGGAGGATTCGCAGCCCGGAACGCGATATCTCCTGCTATCGCGTTAGCGTCGCCCGGCGAGCCCGCACTCGTACGCCAGCACCACCGCCTGCACCCGGTCGCGCAGGCCCAGCTTGGAGAGAATGCGCGTGATGTGCGTCTTCACCGTCGCCTCACCGAGGAACAGCTTCGCGCTGATCTCGGCGTTCGACAGGCCACCCGCCAACGCACGGAAGACATCGAGCTCGCGTTCAGTCAGCCCGGCCAGCTCGCCAGGAACGCCGTCGCTGACCGGCGGCCGCTGCACGAAAGCCTCCACCAGTCGGCGGGTGATGGTCGACGCGAACAGCAGCTCGCCGCTGTGGCATTCGCGGATCGCCGATGCCAGCTCGGCCGGCGGTGTCGTCTTCAGCAGGAACCCGCTCGCCCCCGCGCGCAGTGCCCCGAACACGTACTCGTCCAGGTCGAACATGGTGAGCATCAGCACGCGTGCCTGCGGTCGGGATGCAGCGACCAGCCGCACGCCTTCGATGCCGTCACTACCGGGCATCTGCACATCCATCAACACCACATCGGCGGTTTCGGATGCTGCCAGCCGGGCTGCCGAGGCACCGTCGGATGCTTCGCCAACCACCTTCAGATCCGGCTCGGCTTGGAGAATCGCCCGAAGGCCGGCACGAATGAGGTCCTGGTCGTCCGCAATCACCACCCGGATCATGACATCCCCGACGGTACGCGCCGCATGACTGGCAGCCGCGCGAACACGCCGTAGCCACCACTGGGGAGTGGGGCCGCGGTGAACCCGCCGCCGACCGCACGAACCCGCTCGGCAAGACCGGCCAGACCGAAGCCGGTGCCCGTGTCCGCGGCATCCACCAACTCGGTCGGGCCGTCATTGGTGACAGCAACCTCGACCGCCCCGCCGACCACGCCGACCCGAACGCGCACCGTGCTGGCGTGCGCATGCCTGGCCACGTTGGTGAGCGCCTCCTGCACGATGCGATAAACCGTTTCGCCGAGGGCGGGGTCGACGGGGGCCGACTGCAGGGTGACCTGCAACCCGATGGCGCGCATCCGCTCGACCAACTCGTCAAGCGTTTCCGGTGCTGGTCTGGTGAGGCCGGGGCCGCCGATCGCGCCGGCATCGAGAATGTCGAACAGGACGTCCAGTTCGGACAACGCCTGGGCGCCGGCGACCTCGACCGTGCGCAGCGCGCTGCGGGCAGCGTCAGGGTTTGAGGCCAGCAACGCCTGTGCAGCCGACGCCTGCAAGACCATGACGCCGACCGCGTGGCTGGTCACATCGTGAAGGTCGCGGGCCAGGCGCAGGCGCTCGGCCCGAACCGCGCGGTCGATGTGCGAGTCGAGGGCAGCCCTCAACGCGGACGCGCGAGCTTCGGCCAGGCGGCCCGCGCGGTCACGGGCACCCCACTCGTGGCCGGCGAACGCGGGAAGGGCCAGGAGCATGAAGGTGATGGGGACGTTAGCCGGGTCCAGTGCCCCGAGCCGGGCCAGGGCGGCACCGGTGAGCAGCGCCAGGCCTGCCCACGCCAGGGGGCTCCCGTCGATGGCCGCCGACCAGGCCAACAGCGCCAGGGTCAGCAGGGCGGCGAAGCCCACGCCGACGAGGAGCGGCGACCCGGCCACCAGCATGAGAGCGACGATGGCGGCCGCCGCCAGGCAGGCGATCGCCGGGCGGATGCGACGGATCAGCAGCGTCGTCGGCAGCGCGAGAAGCAGCAGCCAGCCGATCGGAGACAGCGGTTCGACAGCGATCTGGCCGTCGACGACGGAGAGTGCGAGCATGACCAGGGTGATGGCGGCATCCGTGAGCCAACGCCGGCGGCGGTTCGGTGCGGTTGTCGCTGCCGGCTCCGGCTCGGTGCGCAGCAGGCCGAGCAGCCAGCGCAATTCTGCGACGGCTGCCCTGCCCCGTTCGGCAATGCGCCGGACCACGACCGGATCAAGGTCGGCTGCGGCCGCCGAGGCGTCCCGTTTCATTTCCTCCACCGAGTGCCTGATCACGTCGAGGGTTTGGCCACCCAGCCGCGCCCGCTCGTCGGCGACCACCTCGGCCGTCAGGCACGCGGCATCGAGGTTCTCCAGCCTCAGCGCCGCAGCGCGGGCACGGCCGGCACTCGATGAGCGGTGTCGTACCACGCGTCCGAACGCGAACGTTCCCCCCATCACGAATACCGCGAACAGCAGGGTCGGCACGGCGAAATCCCAGGCGACGATCGCCGCCAGGTACAGGATGGCCGTCACGGAGCCGCGGATGACCCTCGCGTGACGGCCCAGCGTGTACAGGGCGACGAAGGCGGGTACCAGTCCGGCGGGGTTCTCCGCGGGAACGCCCAGGGCCACGGTTGCCAGGTGCAGGGTTGCCAGCAGGAGTGCTCCGGTCGCCGGCGCCTGCCGCAACCACAGCATCACCACACCGGCCACCGGTGCGATCGCCAGCGCCCACTCGGTCGCGGGCGCGAGGAAAGCGGCAACCCACAGACCGCCTGAGGCAGCAACAACCCATTCACTGAGCAATGGTCGGCTGAGACGCATGATCAGAGGCTAGCGGCGACGGATGCTGCAGCGCGTCCCCCAAAAGTCTGACGAGCATCCGCCTGCGGGGGACAACTGCACACGACTTCGGGACGACCATGCTGGTGCGCCCTGGCGGATGTCCGGCTCGCCGCTCCCGGCCACGCTGATGTCAGCCCGGCGGAACGACCGCCGCAACAGAAGGACACGTCATGAAACTGCTCCCCATCGCCGGCCTGGTCGGCGCAACAATCGTCTCCACCGTCGCCCTCACCGATGCCCTCTGGCAGGGGTTCGAGGGAACGCCGCCACCTTGGGCGGAAGTGGGCGGCCTGGTCTGGATGGAGCGAGGGGTCGACTTCGCCCACGCGATCCCGTACCTCATCCTCGCCGTGCTGCTGGTGCAGCTCGGCCCGCGCATCGATCGGGGCGGATTCTCGCGATGGGTGCGGCGGCTGCTGGCGTTCTCCTTCCTGCTCTTCGGCGGCGTGACCCTGTGGTCGGGTTTCTCGGGGGTCGGCGTGGAGGCACTCGGCGCGGTCGGCATCGTGTTCACCGTCGCATTCCTGTTCATGCTGGTGCTGCCGATCCTGCTCGGCTTTGCGCTGATCCGCCGTCCTGGGCTCCGGATGCCGGCCGCCTTCCTGATTGCGCCGGCCGTGTTGCTGCCGCTGGTGTTCGTGCTGTCCAACTTCACCGGGTTCGCGCATCCTGGCTTCGCGGAGACTGCCGTCAACTTCGGAGTCGCGCTGCTCGGATTCGCCGCCGCGTCGAGCTCCACGCCGGCGGAGGCTGAGCTGGAGCACGCCGCCGCCGGCTAGCCGTTTTCGAGGACCAATCGCGCGATCAGCGTGGATTCGGGGAGAAAACGGCGAGCGGATGCTGCTTTCTCCTCGATTCCTGCGCCGAGCCGGGACCCGCCGCAGGGGTGCTTGAATTGGGGTATGACTGCCTCCGACCACATCCAGGACCTCGCCCGATTCGTCGAAGCGTCACCCTCCTCCTTCCACGCTGTCGCCGAGGCGGCCGGTCGCCTGGAGGAGGCCGGTTTCACCCAGCTGCATGAGGCGGATGATTGGAGCCGCCCCCAGCGCAAGGCGACCAAGGCTGCAGGACGGCACTACGTCATCCGCGACGGGTCGATCGTGGCCTGGATCCGGCCGGCCAACGCCACCGCGACCACGCCGTTCCGCATCCTCGGTGCGCACACCGACTCGCCAGGGTTCAAACTGAAGCCGAAGCCGACCATCGGCTCGGAGGGCTGGCTGCAGGCCGGCGTCGAGGTGTACGGTGGCCCACTGCTCAACTCCTGGCTCGACCGCGAACTGGAACTCGCCGGCCGCATCGCCTTCACGGACGGCACCACCTCGCTGGTGCGCACCGGACCGTTCCTGCGCTTCCCGCAGCTGGCCATCCACCTCGATCGCGAGGTCAACGACAAGCTCACCCTCAAGCGCCAGGCACACATGAACCCGGTGTTCGGGCTCGGCGACCGGGCGGATGCCGACCTTCTCGGCCACCTCACCGGCCTCGCCGGGCGACGCAAGGCATCCGAGGTCGCGGGCTACGACATCTCCGTCGCCGACACCGCGCCCCCGACCGTGTTCGGCCTCGACGACGCCTTCTTCGCATCCGGCCGCCTCGACAACCTGTCATCGGTGCACTCCGGCCTGACCGCGTTGCTGCGCCTCGGCGACCGGCACGCGCACATCCCGATGTTCGCCGCCTTCGACCACGAGGAGGTCGGCTCGGCCACCCGCTCAGGGGCGAGCGGGCCGTTCCTCGCCGACATCCTCACCCGAGTGAGCGCCGGCCTCGGAGCATCCGACACCGACCGGATGCGAGCCTTCGCCGACTCCTGGTGCCTCTCCGCCGACGCCGGCCACGCCGTCCATCCGAACTACCCGGATCGCCACGACCCGGCCAATCGCCCGGTGCTGAATGGCGGGCCGCTGCTCAAGATCAACGCCAACCAGCGGTATGCGACGGATGCGATGGGTGCGGCAGAGTGGGCCCGCGCCTGCGCGCAGGCGAAAGTTGGCTACCAGGAGTTCGTGTCGAACAACGACATGCCGTGCGGCACCACCATCGGCCCGCTCACGGCGACCCGCCTCGGCATCCGCACCGTCGATGTGGGGATCCCGCTGCTGTCGATGCATTCGGCCCGCGAACTCTGCGGCGCCGAGGACCCCGCCGCGTTCACCGCCGCGATCGAGGCATTCCTCGCCCCCGCCTAGCCGCTCCCGCACGCGACTCCATCAGCCGATGGCTTGAGCGGCCGCGGTGAATATGGCTTGGTTTCGATACGGCGCTGCGCGCCTACTCAACCCACGGAGAGATCAAGCGCGTCACGGCTGAGCATGGTGGCCCCGGCGACCGCCGCCGGCATGGCGAATACCGCCCCGAACGGCACGAGGAAGAGCAGGTAGGTGGCCACGCCGAAACCGACGGTGCCCGCGCGGTTCGCCCCGAGCATCCGCCGCCGCTGGCGCAGCGTCACCCCTCGGGCGTCGAAGGCGAATCCGGAGAGTTCGACCGCGAGCAGCCAGCCGCCGAACAGGGCGCCCAACACGGGCGCCGCGACCTGGCCGACCACCGGGATGAACCCGCAGGCGAACAGGGTCACGCCGATCGCAGCGGTGGCCGCGAACATCCGGATGCCGTTGCCCACCCCGCGGCGGACGGATGCCCACACGGTCTCCGACGGTTCAGGCACCGGGCCGCCGCCGCGTTTCTCGACCTCACGCCAGATGCGCTCGTAGAAGGGGTCGCCGACCGCGAGGGTGAGGGCGGTGAAGGTGAAGAGGCCTGCGTAGACGACGATGACGGATGCCGCCAGCCCGGCCGCGACCCGCGTGGCGATGCGGAACGGTTCGTCCCAGCCCTCGGCAAACGGGGTCAACCAGGCCGCGATCGTGTCGATGTTCATGACGAACAGAACCGCCCCGGCCATGAAGACTGCGCCGACGATGAGGGCGGGGATCGCGCCGAGGAACATGAGCCTGGGGGAGGTGGCCCACATTCCCAGCCCCTTGGCGAGGTAGCGCGGGCCGGTGAAGAACCGCTTCACGGTGCCGGGAACTCGCGGTGGTTTCACGCGAACAGCCTAGGTCAGCGCGAGCCTGCGAGAGTGCTGTCAGCCCCTCCCCGCCGCCAATAGCGAGGGTTAACGTGGACCCGACCAATTGACGTTTTCGACTAGGAGGTTGATCAATATGGCCGACATGGAGAACAAGGCAGAAGAAATGAAGGGCAAGGTCAAGGAGGGCGCCGGAAAGGTGACCGACAACGAATCGCTCGAAGCCGAAGGCAAGATGGATCAGACGAAGGCCAACCTCAAGCAGGCCGGCGAGAACGTGAAAGACGCCTTCACCGACTAGCCCCATCCAATGTGGCCCCGCCCGTGCTCACCGGGCGGGGTCCTCTCACGTTCAGGTTCGGTCAGGCCCAAATGAGGGACCTTTTCGGCCATCCGCACCGAATGAGGGAACTATTTTCGGCAACGACCTGGTTTCTCCTGCTTTTGCGCGACGGCTGGCGCGGTCTAGCTGTCGGCGGCCTGCGCCTCGCTCAGGGATTCTCCCGTCGGGTCGGCTGCCGTCGCATCCGCCAGCTCAGCACCGCCCACCGGCTGGTCGGCCCAGCGGGTGAGGGTCCAGCCGTCGGTGAAGGAGCCCTCAACGACGACCACACCGGTGTTATCGAGGTCGTTCTCGCCGGCGAAACTGGGCGCGACATTGGTCGCGTTGCCGGCAACCCAGACGCGGATGGCGGCACCGTGACTGATTACGGCCACCGAAGACGCGCCAGACTCCGCGATCTCCTCCAGGTCGGCGTTGTAGCGCCCGAAGAAGTCGTGGCCGGTCGGGCCGCCCGGCATGGCGACATCCAGTTCGCCCGAGCCCCAGGCGAACACCGTCTCCAGGTAGCGGCGCACCGAGTGGTGGTCGCTGCGCATCTCCAGGTCGCCGGCCTCGATCTCGTGCAGGCCCGTCTTGACCTCGACGTCGAGTGTCCGGGCATCCGCCAGCGGAGCGGCAGTCAACTGCGTGCGCACCAGCGTCGACGCGAAGAGGGCGTCAATCGGTTCGCTGCTCAGCGCATCCGGAACCCGCGCAGCCTGCTCGTGGCCGCGCTGGGTGAGACCCGGGCCCGGGTGGGCGGTGTCGAGTTGGCCCAGCACATTGGCCGGGGTCTGGCCGTGGCGGATGAGGAAGAGTCGCACCCGATCAGCCTAAGCGAGCGTCGCTGACAGAACGCCTCAGTCGTTCCAGCCGGGGCCGGACGGGATCGGGAGCCCGCGCTGGAACGCCTCCGCGACCGAGCGCGCACGCAGGTCGGCGGCCTCGTTGAGGATGTGCCCGACGTGCCCGCGCACCCACTCGAAGGTGTAGCGGCGGCCGACGATCGCGTCGTCGAGCTCCTTGAGCAACTCCAGGTTCATGACCGGCTTGCCGTCGCCCTTGCGCCAGCCCTTGGCCTTCCAGCCGGGCATCCACTTGGTCACGGAGTTGATCACATACTGGCTGTCGCACAGCACGTGCAGGTCGTCGTCGAGGTGCGCGGTCGCCCGGAA
Source organism: Homoserinimonas sp. A520 (assembly GCF_054489245.1). NCBI lineage: Bacteria > Bacillati > Actinomycetota > Actinomycetes > Micrococcales > Microbacteriaceae > Homoserinimonas > Homoserinimonas sp. A520. The sequence continues at coordinate 152,493 of NZ_JBTMWX010000004.1, forward strand.
CAGCTCGAGCACGGCCTTCAGCTCGCCCTGGTTGTTGGTGGCGTGCTTCCAGCCTCCGGCCGCCCAGCATCCGTCGTTCACGTACCAGGCCCAGCCGGCGGGTCCAGGATTTCCGAGGGCGGACCCGTCTGCTGCGGCGATGATCATGGGCTCAATCGTATCGGCGCCTAATCCTCCGGGAGTGCGTGCTCGATCAGCTCGACGATCGCGGGGTCGTCCGGCAGCGTCTTGCTGCGGAAGCGGTGCATGTCCCCGTTCGGCAGGATAAGGAACTTCTCGAAATTCCACCTCACCCGGCCCTTGCGGTCGGCCTGGTCCTTCACCTGGTGCAACGCCGAGAACAGCGGATGCCTGGACCGCCCGTTCACCCGCGTGGTCTCGAACATCGGGAAGGTGACGCCCCACGTGGCCGAACAGTACTGCTCGATCGCATCCGCCGACTTCAGCTCCTGCGCGAACTGGTTCGACGGGAACCCGAGCACGCTGAACCCGTGACTCGCGTAGGTGCGCTGCAGTTCTTCCAGCTGTTCGTACTGCGGCGCATATCCGCAGCGGGATGCGACGTTGACCACCAGCAGCACCTTGCCGTCATAGTCGCTGAGGCGTTCCGGGGTGCCATCCAGACGGGTCAGCGGGAGGTCGGTCAGGGTGGTGGTGCGAAGTTCCATAGTCGAACCGTATGGCACCTCCTTCGGAAAACGGTGGGAACGAGGAATACGCTCGAAGGCATGAACGCTGCACCGGGTATGAAGCGAATCGGGTTCCTCTCTTTCGGCCACTACCAGGATGTGCCTGGCTCGGTCGTCAAGACCGCCCGCGACGCGCTCGTGCAGTCCATCGAGCTGGCGGTCGCCGCCGAAGAGCTGGGGGTGGATGGCGCGTTCGTGCGCGTGCACCACTTCGCGCCGCAGCTGGCGTCCCCGTTCCCGCTGCTGGCCGCGATCGCCGCGCGCACCAGCCGTATCGAAATGGGAACCGGCGTCATCGACATGCGGTACGAGAATCCGCTGTACATGGCGGAGGAGGCGGCCGCCGTCGACCTGATCAGCGACGGGCGCCTGCAGCTGGGCATCAGCCGCGGCTCACCAGAACCGGCCCTGAACGGGTATGAGGCGTTCGGCTACGTGCCGGGCGAGGGCAGCAGCGACGCGGATGACGCCCGCAACAAGGCAGCCATCTTCCGAGCGGCGATCGACGGAGCAGGGGTGGCGCGGGCGAACCCGAAGATGGTCGGCAGCGACGGGTTCCTGCCCATCGAGCCTCACTCGCCGGGGCTGCGCGAACGCATCTGGTGGGGAGCCGGCAGCCGCGCCACGGCGGTGTGGGCCGCCGAGCAGGGGATGAACCTGATGAGCTCGACCCTGCTCACGGAAGACACCGGCGTGCCGTTCGACCAATTGCAGGCCGAGCAGATCCGCATGTTCCGGGACGCCTGGGCGGATGCCGGGCACAGGCAAGAGCCTCGGGTCTCGGTCAGCCGCAGCATCATGCCTCTCGTCACCGAGGAGGACCGCCACTACTTCGGGCTGCGCGCCCAGGTCGAGGGCAAGGACCAGGTCGGCCACCTCGACGGCGGGCTGGCCCGGTTCGGCAAGAGCTACATCGGGGAGCCGGATGCGCTCGCCGAAGAACTGGCGAAGGACGTCGCAATCCAGGAGGCCGACACCCTGCTCGTGACGGTACCGAACCAGCTCGGTGTCGACTACAACGCCCGTCTGCTCGAGAGCATCGTGAAACTGGTCGCGCCGACGGTCGGCTGGCGTTGACTTTCATCAGGGCTGAACGCGAGTCATCCTATCGCTGATCAGACGTTCGCGGCCCTCGATAAACGACACCGTTGCCTCGCGGTAGGTGATGTATTCATCGGTGGACTGGGGAGTGCCGGGGCGGTCAAACCCGTCGAACGGTAGAAAGAACTCAACTCGGGTGTGATCGTCTGTAACCAGGTCTTGAAAGTGGAAGAAGGTGATGAATTCCGAGAAGTCGGCGAACAGCGAAAAGAAGTCGCGGTAAGCGTGGAACACATCAGCCAACGGTGAGTCTGAATCGCCCGCGTAGTGCAGTCGAACGCACTCGAGAGTGAGGTCTATACGGTCGGCGATTTCTGAGCGAGTTCCTCGCGCTTGATTTATTGTTGGCTGGTCCTTGGTCCGGACTGGCCAGATCATGGTGCTTCCTACGGTGTATGCAGGGTTCAGGTACCTCAAACGTTGATGCTCATCCAGCTCGGCAATCGCATTCACCAACGTTCTCGGGCGTATCCAGGTGGTGTAGGAGTTAGTAATCGCGTCGCTGCCGAAGCAGAGCTCGGGACCATTCGGGTACGCGTTGAGGAGGTAACCCTTTCGTCTGGACGAAGGGGCGACCAGCTCCAGCGCTGTGCCCGAGTTCAGTGGCCTTGACCAGAGAAGCCGGTGGGTTGCTCGTAATCTGGCGCTGAATTCGTCAGGGTCCTTCCCGACGGGGACGTCGGTCCGGAAGTCGAATGAGACATCGAACCCGGGTTCACCATGCATGGTTCATGATGGCACAGGATGCTAACTGCGACTACTGCTCATCATCCGCATCGGGCAGGTCGACGGGTTCTGTGAAGGGCACCGTGGAGAGCGTCTCCGAGGCGCCGCGCACCGGCCCTGCCCGCCGCTGGCGCAGCGGGTCGCGTCTGAGGTCCGCGTACAGGGCGAGGCACAGCCCGATGATGATCAGGATGAACGGGGTCGCCGCGAGAATCGTGAACGTCTGCAACGCCGGCAGTCCGCCGACATAGAGGAGCACCGCGGCGACAGCGCCGGTCAGCACCGCCCAGAGGATCACGAGCGGCTTCCACGGTTCCTTGCGCCCGCGGCTGGAGAGGGTCCCCAGCACGAGAGCACCGGCATCCGCCCCGCTGACGAAGAAGACCGCGGTGAGGGTCATCACCACCAGGGCCGCCCCGATGAAGAAGGGGTACTGCTGCAGGGCCGCGAAGAAGCCGGCCGCCTCGTCTCCGGTTCCGGCGATATCGATGCCGCCCAGCTGCAGGTGCAGGCCGGCTCCACCGAACACGACGAACCAGATCGTGCTCACCGCGGTGGGCACCAACAGCACGCCCAGCACGAACTCCTTGATGGTGCGACCGCGGGAGATGCGGGCGATGAAGGTGCCGACGAACGGGGTCCAGGAGATCCACCAGGCCCAGTAGAAGATGGTCCAGCTGGCCAGCCACTCGCCGCCTCCGAATACCGCGGAGTGGAAGCTCATCGGGATCAGGTTGGAAAGGTACGAGCCGATAGACGACGGCAGCAGGTCGAGGATGAACACGGTTGGCCCGACGACGAAGACGAACAGCAGCAGCACGCCGGCGAGCACCATGTTGGTGTTGCTCAGCCATTTGATGCCCCTCGAGACTCCGCTGGCCGCCGAAAGCACGACCCCGACGGTGAGCACGCAGATGACGATGATCGCGACGGCGGTGTCTGGTTCATCCGCGAATTCGCCGGTGCGGAGCAGCGCGATGCCGGCCGCGATCTGCAGCGCCCCCAGCCCGAGCGAGGTCGCCGAGCCGAACTTGGTGCAGATGATCGCCAGGATGTCGATCGGCTTGCCCCAGCCCTTGTCCTCGATGCGCTCCTTGCCGAACAGTGACTGGAATGGCGCGCTCATCAGGTTGCCGCGCCCCATCCGGAACGTCGAGTAGGCCAGGGTCAGGCCGACGACCGCGTAGATGGCCCACGGGTGCAGCCCCCAGTGGAAGAAGGTGTAGGCCATCGCGGCGCGTGCGGCTTCCGCGCTTTCCGCCGGGGCATTCACATAGGGGGGAGGGTCGGCCAGGTGGGTCACCGGCTCGTACACGCCGAAGAACATCAGCCCGATGCCCATGCCGGCGCTGAACATCATCGCCACCCAGGAGATCGTGGAGAACTCGGTTTTCTCGCCCTCGCTGGAGAGCGGGATGTTGCCGTACCGGCCGAAGGCGAGCACCAGGGCGAAGACGACGAACCCGGTCGCGCCGAGGATGAACAGCCAGCCGACGTTCTCGGTGACCCAACCGAGCGCCGCGCTCGCCGCCGCCTCGAAGGTGTCGGTTACCAGGATGCCGAGCAGGCAGATGACCAGGATGATGCCGGCCGAAACTCCGAACACCACCTTGTCGACGCTCGCCCAGCCCCTGGCCAGTGGTGCGGATACCGGATCGCCGATCCGTGCCGCGTATTGATCGTCTGGAACGTGCGCCATGTCACTCCTCGAGCCGTCGTCGGTTTCCGGGACTGAATACAGCCACGCTACCCCCGGACGGGGGGTGCGCCTATAGTGTCCGCATGGTTGAAGAGCACGAAGCGAACCTGAACGAACTCACCAGGAAAACCCATGCCGGCGACTCCGGGAACACCAGGCTGGGTGGGCACGGCGTGCTGTCGAAGACGGATGCGCGGGTCGCCGCTTACGCGGACTGCGATGAAGCGAACTCGGCCGTCAGTGTCGCCATCGCCGGCGGTGCGCTGCCGAATCACGTGATCACGATGCTTGCCAGCGTGCAGAACGACCTGTTCGACCTGGTGACCGACCTGGCGTCGCCGGTGGGCTCAGAAGCGGATGCGCGCATTCAGCAGGCGCACATTGAGCGGCTGGAGCGCGCGGTCGACCATTTCGTGCTGGAAGCCTCCGACCTCAGCGGCATGATCCTGCCCGGCGGCACTCTCGCCGCGGCGCTGCTCTATCAGGCGCGCGCGGTGGTACGGCGGGCTGAGCGCTCGGTGTGGACGGCCATCGAGGCGTATCCCGGCCAGTTGAATGAGCTGTCCGCGCACTACCTCAACCGGTTGTCGCTGCTGCTCTTCGTGATCGCGCGCGGCGCCAACGTCGAGCACGGGGACGTGCTGTGGGTGCCGGAGGCGTCAGCCAGGGCGATGGCGGGGGAGCCGATCGAACTGCCGGTGGAGCAGCCAGGCGAATAGCCGGTCAGCGGGTGAGCAGGCCCGCGCGCTCCGGGTGCTCGTCGAACCACTTTCCGACGTACCAGCACATCGGGACCACGCGGTAGGTGGTGTTCTGCTCCACGTCGTCGATCGCATAGGTGACCACTTCCCCGGCCAGCCCTTTTCCGCGGTGCGCGGGGCTCGTGTAGGTGTGGTGGAATGAGATCTGGTTGCCGTTGATGCGGTAATCGGCGGTCGCGAGCAGGTCCTTGCCGTCGCGCAGGGTGTAGCGTCCGGCATCCGTCTCGTGTGCAAGTTCCTTGGCCATGATGCCAGCCTAGGCTGCTTCCCCGTAGCCTGACTGGGTGCCCTCCTACCGCGTGACCATGACCGTCGGGATGCTGAAGCCGGGCGTCGCCCCCGACCGGGTGCTTCCGGTCGCGGCCGAGGCGGCGCGGGAGCTGACCACGGTCGAGGCCGCCGACCTGGGGATCGTGGCCGGAGCCCCGCGAATCACGATTCGGTTCACAGCGGATGACGCAGAGCTCGCCCGGCAACTCGGGGCGCACATTGCGGCGGCGACGGCCCAGGCTGCCGAGGTGCTGGTGTGGAAGGTCACGGAGCGGGTGAAGGGCCGCTGGTACGTGGTGCGCGCTTCCTGACCGCCTCGCCCGTCAGCTGCGGACCCAGCGGGCTGCGTTGCGTGTACGGGCGTGTCCGTAGCTGACGGGCGAGGCGTGCGGATGGCGCTAGAGGTCGTCGTCGTCCTCGTCGTCGATCACCAGGTCTTCGTCATCCAGCAGGTCGTCATCGTCGTCCTCGATCAGCAGGTCGTCGTCGTCATCATCGACCAGCTCGTCGGCGTCATCTACAACGTCCTCGTCGTCGACAGTGTCGGCGCCCACGTACTCCTCCTGGGTGTCGGCTCCGTCCATGTCGTAGACGTCGGCCATCGTCTCGTGGGTGCCCGACGGAAGGTTGGTGTTGCTCATGGTGGTTCCCCTTTTTGCACGGATTGATGCGGAGATACTACGACTGCAACCTGCGGATGTCACGCGTCGGCTGTCAGGCGCGGTGGCGGCCCCGGCGATTGCGGTCTGACGACCCCTCCTTGTCGCCGTTCGCCTCTGCGCCCGGCGCCTCGGCGTTCGTATCCGGCTCCAGGCGAACCTCCTCGTGGGTGACCGGAACGGTCACGTTGTGCTCCTCGGTGACCGTGTACTTGCGCAACCGGAGGCTCTCGCCGGTGGTGGGCGCAGCATCCGCGTCCTCAGTACGATCCTCGTGCTCATCATCGTCGCGCTCTTCATCATCGTCTGATGCTTCCGCGCCCATCCGGTAGTACCGGTAGAGGTCGTCCTCGGCCCGGGGAGTCAGCGCCTCGTCGGTGTCGATGCGCGGTGCCTCCTTCACCAGGTCCTTCTCGTAGGGCACGTGCAGCACCTCCCGGTCCCAGGTCGCCTCGTTCAGGGGAACGAAGGTCTCGTGCCGGCCGAACAGGCCGGTGTGGACGGTGACCCAATTGGGTGCACCGGTGGTCGGGTCGACGAAGACCTGGCCCACCGTTCCAATGCGGTCATCGTCCGGGCCGACGACGGGCGCGCCCATGATGCTGCCCAGGTTCTCGTTGCTGATCATCGCTGCACCCTCCTAGCGTCCGAGGCCGACGCGGTCGACCCTGCGGTGGAAGCGCATGCCTGCCATCCCGCCGAGGATCGCTCCGACCAGGCTCGCCACGGCCACCAGCACGGCGGTGATGATGCTCGCTGTGGTCAGGTCTCCCTCGTTGATCGGGATGCGGGGGAACCCGTTCACGTTCGCCAGGATGTTGAAGTCGGCGCCGCCGATGGCAGCCAGGATGGCCACGACGATCGCGATCACGACCGCCCAGACCCACACGGCGATCCCTTGCTTCGCGCCGTCGAACCTGGCCATTCTCCCGGCGACGTAGCCGCCGCAATAGTAGGCGACCAGCATGATGACGATCAGCGCGATTGCGCCGATCACGCCGACCGTCTCGGCATTGTCAGCGGCGGCTCCGGTGGCATCCTCGACATCGCCGGTGAGCCCCAGGCCGACGACAGCTCCAGCCGCTGCGACGACCGCCGTCAGCAACACTGCCATGCCCATGGCGGCCAGCCAGCCGAAGAATGCCGAACCGATCTTGACCCCGCCGAAACGCTCTTCCTCCCGCTCGGCGACGTCCTCGCGGAGCGAACTCGTCGGCTCTACCGGAACCGCTCCGCGTCGCTCGTCCCGTGTGCTGTAACCACTGTTGGCGTGGTCCTTGTCGTCCCGGCCGCGGTTCCGATTTCCGTGTGTACTCATCATCGACCCTTTCGTGTGGGTGGTGCTTCGCTGTACAACTGTTCGTGTGTACCGGTGTACGCCCGCGAGCGTGGCCACGCAAGGCGGCGAGGGTAGACTTCGAGACAACTTCAAGGAAGAGGTACGTCATGGTTCCCGAGATCAACTGGTGGGCAGTGATCGTCGCCACGCTGTCGACGATGGTGGTCGGATCCGTCTGGTACGCGCCAAGGGTTTTCGGAACCTGGTGGGAGAAGACGGCCCGCGTCGAGACCAAGTCGAACGCGGTTGTGGCGATCATCGTGACCATCATCGTGAGCTTCATCAGCGCCTGGGTACTGGCTGGCGCGGCCGCGATCGCGCAGCACTTCTACGGCGGAGCCTTCCTGGCGAACACCATAGTCACCGCGATCATCCTCTGGGCCGGCTTCACGGCTGCACGCTTCATCACGCACGATGCTTTTGAGAACCGGCCGCGGATGCTCACCCTCCTGAACATCTCCCACGAGTTGGTCACCTACCTCGTGATGGCCCTCATCATCGGCCTGTTCGGGATCAGCGCCGCCTAGTCGCGGTCAACCGTTCCGCCACTCATCCGAGGTCAGGTGCGATCCGGCCTGAGGGCCCATCTGCAGCATGCCGCCGTCGACGACCCAGGATGCGCCGGTGACGTACGACGCCTGGGCTGACGCCAGGAACGCGATGACCGCTGCGACCTCGCGGGCGTCACCCGGGCGGCCGAGCGGCACGCCCGGGCGATGAATGCGGTGAGGGTCCGCGTCCTCCTGCCCGGTCATCGGGGTCGCGATCTCGCCGGGAGCGACCGAGTTGGCCGTCACACCGTGCTCGCCCAGCTCAAGGGCGATCGTCTTGATCAGGCCGCCGAGCCCGTGCTTGGCGGCGTCGTATGCCGCCGACCCGACTCGCGGCTGGTGTTCGTGCACGCTGGTCACCGCGATGATCCGCCCGCCGTTGCCGGCCGCGACCATCCGGCGGCAGGCGCGCTGGATGCAGAGGAACGCGCCATCCAGGTCTGTGGCCATGATCGTGCGCCACAGTTCGAAATCGGTGTCCAGCATGGGCGTGTTCGACCCGGTGCCGGAATTGTTCACGAATACGTCCAGGCCGCCCAACTGCTCAGCGAGGGTGTCGATGACGTCCGCACAGCCGGGCAGCTCGGTCAGGTCGAGACGCTCGACGATTGCGTTCTGGCCGAGGTTGCGCACCAGATCAGCGGTCTCGTACGCGCCGGCCTCGTCGGAGTGCCAGGTCACGCCGACATCCATGCCAGCTGCCGCCAATGCGACCGCGGTCGCACGACCGATACCCGAGTCCGACCCGGTGACAATTGCCCGCTTCGGGTGGTATTCCATGGTGCTCCGGCTCAGGGCAGTGGAGCAGGGCTGTCGGGGCGGAGGTCGGGGTCCGAGGAGTTCGGGTCCTCGGTGCTCTCGTTCATCCGTCCGGCGCCCGGCATCGCCTCGCCGATGTCATCGATACCGATTTCGGCATCGTCGCCATCCGGTCCGGTGCCCGGTTGGCCAGGCTCCGGCTCGTAGACGTTGGGATCGTCCGGGCCCTCTGCCGGATCCTGGGCTCGTTCGCGCTCGTTCATGCGGCCACCATAGGCATCCGCTCACCGACCTGGAACCCTCACACAGCGAAGCTTCAGGTGTTCCGCAGGTCGGTTCCCAGGTCGCTATCTTCGTTTCCTGTTGACGTGTTCATACCGGCGACGATAGGCACCGGTGTGCCTTCGCGGTACTGGTGCTCAGCGAGCGTCCAGCCACGGAACCCGCCGGCAACCGCATACGCTCTAACCATGGCGAATCGACGGGACCTGCAGGCGGGTGCCACGAGGGCCGAGATCGTGGCCGCCGCCAGGGAGTTGTTCCTCACCCGGGGCTATGTGCGCACCTCGTTGACCGCTGTGGCTGAACTCGCTGGAGTCGCAGTGCAGACCATCTACAACTCGATCGGCAACAAGGCCGCCCTGCTGGCGGCCGTGCTCGACCAGGTGACGGCGGGTCCTGACGCCCCGCGGAGCGTTTCCGAGTTCATGCAGGCGCGGGCGGATGCCACGGGCGGCCTCACCGGCCTCAGCCGCCTGCTCGCCGACTGGATCGCGGAGGTGAATGAACGCAGCAATGAGATCCTCACCCTCATCCACCAGACAGCCGCCGTCTACCCGGAGGTTGCTGCGCTGGAACGGGAGCGCGGGGAACGCCGGCTCAGCAACTACGGAAAAGTTGCCGCGGTGGCGCGCAGCCGCGGCGGGCTGACGTCGGGGTCGAGCGACGCGCAGGTGGCTGCCGCGATCTGGGCGCTCGGGCATCCGCAGTCCTACCGATCGCTGGTGGTCGACGGCGACTGGAGCGCCGAGGCCTATCGCCAGTGGCTGGCGAACAGCCTCCGCAGCGTGCTTGCCTAGTCAGCTGGTGCGAGCGGCGAGGTACTCGTTCATGGCGGCTGTCAGTTCCCGGTCCACGGGCATCGGCACGCCGTCCAGCGCGACGACGGGCGCAGCGAGCCGGGTGCTGGAAACCAGCCAGAGGGCATCCGCCTGCCGCAGCGTCTCGGCGGGAGCGAGCGCGAATTCGGTCGGCATCCCACGGGTTGCCGCGAAGGTGAAGATGCTGCCCTGGGTGGTGCCATCGAGGATGGCCAGGCCGGTGCCCGGGGTCACGAGCGTGTCGCCGCGTCGCAACAGCACCGACGATGACGGCCCCTCCAGCACGTAACCGTCCGAGCTGATGAAGATCACGTCGTCGGCGCCGCGTCGTGCCGCCTCCCGCAACACCGAACGGTTCACGGCATAGGAGAGCGTCTTGGCATCCGCGAGCAGCCACGGCGACGTGGTGGCAACGTCGTGCCGGTAGCCGCGGTCGAGGGTGACCACACGGATGCCGCGGGCTCGTGCATGCGAAAAGTCTGGTGCCGCGGTACCGTACACCCAGCCGGTTGGCCGCCCGTCGCCCTCCACCCCGCGGGTGTAGACGGTCTTGACCGCAGCCTCGGGCAGGTCGGCGAGGGCGTCGGCGACCGCCATAATCGCCTGGCGCCACGCATCCGGGTCCGGTGCCGGAAGGTCCAGCGCCATCGCCGAGCGGGCGAAGCGGGCCAGGTGGGGTTCCAGGGCCTGGGGAGTACCGGATGCGACACTGACGGTCTCGAAGACGCCGTCGCCGCGGGTCGCGCCCAGGTCGAGAACGCTCAGGTGAAGGCCGTTCGGGTCCGCCAGCTCGAAGGGTGGCTGTCCCGGCTGGTGGGGTGGCGCATCCGCTGACGGCTGGTTGAGTATGGCGAGGGCCTGCATAGGGCAATTCTCGCGTACTCGACTGCGTACTCGGCGACGAATGAATCAGCCTGGGATCGCCCCGGAGAGCGCAGTGGTCACCGCACGCGCGACAATGAGCGCGATCGGCGGCGCGATGTACAGGCAGACGTAGGTGGTCAGCGGACCCGACCCACGGCGGCCGGTGCACTGCCGCACCCTCACGCTGCGCACGATCAGGTAGACGAGCGGGCTCAGCACGATCCACCAGGGCGAGGCGGTTTGGTCGTGACCGAGCAGGCGCAGCCGGGCACGGTCCTGGAACCCCATGATGAAGGTGAAGACGAAGAACGCGAAAGTGAGGGGGAGCGCGGCGAACAGCAGCCAGTCCCGCAGGCTGAGCAGGAGCCCCATCGCGGCGGCCTCCGTGGGGACGAGAGCGAACAGTTCGGCGTCGAACCCGAGCAGGCCGGGGAAGAGGTAGAGGCTTCCGACCATGCTGACCAGCTGCACCACCGGCATGAACACGATCAGCCAGACCGGAGAGGTGCGACCGTGCATCGGCTGGTACTTCACGGCGCGTTGCGAGTACGAGACCGGCGGCGAGTCGCCGAAGATGGGCAGGGCGTCCGGGGGTGCGGATGTCGTCTCCACGTCTTCCCAGCGGGCCAGGGAGGCTGCCCAGTCGTCGTCGGCACCGGTCGGATCGTCAGCAGGCGTGGAGGTGGCCGGCTCGGACGAGGCGCTGGTTTCGGGCACCGGAAGCGGCGGCTCCAACGCCACCGGAGGGAGTGCGGGTGCTGGCTCGGGTGTCTCGGCCACCGGTTCCGGTGTGGTCGCCTGCACGGCAACGTCTGCCTCGACCTCTGGGTCTTGCCACACCGGAGGAGGCAGCGCCGAAACGGGTTCGGGTGAGAACTCGGGGGCCTGCGTGAACGCAGGCAGGCCACCACTGAGGGGAGCTTCGCGGGGTTGCGATTCCATGGGGCCGTCCTCCGTTAGTGCAGCAGGGTGCTCTTCGTCGGACGCTGTGTTCGTCGCGGAGGCCAGTTCGCGCAGGGTGCGACGTGACGGGTACGGCGAAACCGGTGCTGGCGCTGCGGCGTCCCGATACGAGGATGCCGGTTCGAAGGTCGATCGCGCGGCGACCGGTACGTAGTCTTCCTCCACTGCGGCGGAGGAGTCGTAAACCTGGGCGCCGACAGCCACCGGCACCGGCGCATCCGCCGCTTTCTCCGGCTGGGGCTCCGGCTGAGTTTCCAGTTGGGCCTCCGGTTGCGGGTCCAGGTTCGCGCTCCAGGACGTGCCGTCCCACCAGCGCTGCGAAGTAGACCCCCACGGGTCTGGATACCAGCCCGCCGGCACTGCTGGACTCAGTGCGTCGGTCATACTTCTCTGTCCCCTAACCGAGACCTCGCGTTCCCCCTCGTGTGAGTCTAGGGCAGCAGATATGAGCTTTCATGCCCCCGTGTTGGGGGCGCAGACGATCGGTCAATCGGCCGATCGATGCGCGCGGCGACCCTTGCGGGTCCGACGCTTGGTGACCGAGGGAGCGCGATGTACGACCCCGGCGAGCCAGCGCCCCAGGCGCTCAGGGGTGGAACTCACGGGCGTTGCCGGGGAAGCATCCGGCACCTCGGTGTCTTCGACCCGGCGCAGCTTGCGAGCGGCCTTGGCCGGTTTCTTCTTGCCGCTCGGCGCGTCAATGGGCGGTTCGAGCGTGAGCTCGTCCACGGAGGTTGGCCGCTGGAAGTCGGCGGTGTACTGGGTCCATTCCTGGCCGTCCCACCAACGGCGTCGGTTGCCGCCTTCCGGATCCGGATACCACCCGGCCGGCAGGCGGGTGGTTGCGGTGACTCCCATGTCCTTCTATCTCCTCGCGCACTCGTACCACAATCATCGCCGATCATGCCGGTGAATGCTGGGAGCGAACCTACACAAAGGCAGCACAGTTTTGGTGGAAGGCACTCATGACCGCGGCTCGAATCCTGCCGATAGTGGCAAGGTGGAGTTATGACCGTAGTCATCAAGCGGGTGTACGACGACCCTGGCCAGCGCGACGGTTACCGGGTGCTGGTCGATCGCATCTGGCCGCGGGGCCTGAGCAAGGATTCCGCCCACCTCGACGAGTGGGTGAAGGACGTCGCGCCGACGGATGAGCTGCGTTCCTGGTTCGGCCATGATCCAGACCGCTTCGACGATTTCGCGAAACGCTATCGAGAAGAACTCGCAGCCAACCCTGTTCTCGAAAGCCTGCGTGAGATCATCCGTTCACACCGCAAGGTGACGCTGCTCTATGGCGCGCGCGACACGGAGCACAATCAGGCTGTTGTGCTGCGCGACCACCTGGCGCGGTAGCCCTACTTCAGCTCCTTGCAGCGGAGCCGTGCCAAGGCGCGATGCTCGATCTGGCGCACCCGCTCCCTGGACACTCCCAGGGCCGAACCGACCTGCGTGAAGGTCATCGGCGCGTCCTCACGCAGCCCGAAGCGCATCTGGATGATCTCGGCTTCCCGCGGCGGAAGGTCCGCCACCTTCTTGCGCAACAGTTCGGTGCGCAGGAGTGCCCCGATGATGTCGACGACGGGGGCGTCCTCGTCGTCTTCGATCAGGTCGCCCAGTTCGGTGCCGCCGTCGTCGCCGACAAGCGTATGGAGGGACACCGGCTCCCGGTCGGCATCCAGGAACTTGTGGATGTCTTCAACGCTGAAGTTCGTCTCGATGGCGAGTTCTTCCGGAGTGGGAACCCGTCCCAACTCCAACTCGAGCTGATGTGAAGTTCGGCGCACACTGGCGACCTTCTCCGCCGTATGAACCGGCACACGGATGAGTCTGGCTTCCGACACAGACCGCGCCACCGCCTGCTTGATCCACCACATGGCGTAGGTGGAGAACTTGAATCCCTGGCGGTAGTCGAACTTCTTGACGGCGCGGTCGAGGCCGAGGTTGCCGTCCTGGATGAGATCCATGAACTGGGTGCCTTTCCCGCCGTATCGTTTCGCGACGGTGACAACCAGCTTGAGGTTCGAGCGGAAGAATCGGAGGTAGGCGGCCTCTCCGTCGTGGACGAGGGTTCGCAGTTCGCGCGCCAACTCGGTGCCCGGCTTCACCTCGCCGGAGTCGAGTTTCTCCTGAGCGAGGACCCCGACTTCGATGCAGATGGCCAGCTCGATTTCTTCTTCTGCAGTGAGGATCGGGATTGACCCGATCTTCTGCAGGTAGTCCCGTACAGCGTCGTCGCTGGCGCCGGGGATTGGCCTCCGCGCGGTATCCGGTTGGGCGCTGGCGGTTACCTTCTGCGATTTGGCGGTTACCGTCTTGGAGGTAACGCGGGGTTCGATACGTTCTGCAAGGCTCACTGTCCGACCTCCCGTTGGTAGTATCTAAGAGCGAGCGTTCTCTCTACCACCCATTAGGGGGTAGACCGGGGATTCTGTCAAGTAGGAGAAAAGGGGTTGACATGGCGGATGCGACGAGGCCAAGCGCCAAGAAGCGCATCCTGATGACGGCCTACGACCTCTTTTCCCAGCGGGGCGTTCGCGATGTCAGCGTGGATGAGATCATCCGCGTATCGGGTGTGGCGATCGCGACTTTCTACCGGCATTACTCCTCCAAGAACGAGTTGGCGGCAGACTTCCTGACGCTTCGGGCGGAGGTGTGGAGCACGGATGCGGTGGTAGCCGAATCGAGGCGGAGGACAGGAGATCCGCGCACCAGGCTGCTCGCGATCTTCGACATTTTCGACGAGTGGTTCCGGCGGGACGACTTCGAGGGCGACTCCTTCGTCAACGTGCTGATCGAGATGGGCCCGGAGCATCCGCTCGGCAAGGCGAGCATCGAGCACCTGGGCGATGTGCGCAAGTCGGTGCAGCAGATGGCGGAGGATGCCTCGCTGCGGGACCCGGTCAACTTCGGCCACACCTTCCAGATCCTGATGAAGGGCGCCATCATCGCGGCCATGATGGGGGACGCCGACGCCGCCCGTCGAACCAAGAGCGTCGCCGAGATGTTGATCGCCACGCACGAGAAGTAGCTCATCCGCCTAAGGCCCTGTTCGCAGAAGATAGGGCAACCGCCCGATCCGCCGGGTCCTCCTTAGAAATCACGATGGAGACATCGATCAAGGAGAGCAGATGTCGGACTACATGCAGTACACCCAGTGGCGGCAGCGCGAGGAGAGCATGCCGCGCGAGTTGGAGCGGGCCCGGGTCATGGCCGAGCGAGGGGCTGAGCGGGTGGCCGAGGAGCGCACGAACCGCCGAGCCGCCCGTGCCGAGCGCACTACGCGCCGCACAGCGTGGCGCGCGGGCCAACTGGTGGCCGCGCTCCGCGCAATTCGGCGCGGAACGAGCCGGTCGTCGCAAGCAACCGGAAGAGAAGCGGTGGCGGAGCCGGAGCGTGAGCCGGCCTACCACCAATGATCAACTCGTCCGCAGCAGCGGAGCCTGGAAACGGTTCCATCGCCGTCGGAGGACCGTGGCACGATGGAAGGGTGAGATCGCCCGTGGCAAGCCCGACAATGATCGGGCGAGACCGCGAACTGCGGCAGTTGCTCGCTGTGCTCGCTGAAGCACTCGAGGGTGTTCCGCGTGCCGTCGTGGTAGCCGGCGAGGCCGGAATCGGCAAGACACGGCTGCTCGCCGAATTCCAGGTACAGGCGAGTGCGTCCGCCCGCATTCTCGTCGGGCAGTGCGTTGACCTCGGTGCGGCCGGCGTTCCCTACGCTCCGATCATCTCGGTGTTGCGTTCCCTGGTGCAGCAGGCGGGAGCGGATGCCGTGCTCGCCGCTGCGGGACCGGGCCGGGAGGCGCTCACCCTGCTGCTCCCCGAGCTGACCGTCCGCCCAGCCGATCGGGCCGCCGCCGGGCTGGAGCGGTTGCACGAGATGGTTGCTGTGATCCTGGAGACCTTTGCTCGCGACCAGCCGATCGTGGTGGTGATCGAAGACCTGCACTGGGTCGACAGTGCCAGCCTCACGGCACTGCAATTCCTGCTGAACGCTGTCACCGCTGGGCGCATCATGCTGTTGCTCAGCTATCGCAGCGACGACGTCAGCCGCGGGCATCCGTTGCGGGCGTTCCTCTCGAACGCGGAGCGTGCGCGGGTTCTGACGCGCATCCAATTGGGTCGTTTGGGCTTTGCCGAGGTGGAGGCGCAGGCGCGCGGGATTCTCGGCACGCAGCCAGACCCGGACACCCTCGCTGGGGTGTTCGAGCGCAGCGAGGGGGTGCCGTTCTTTGTCGAAGAGCTGGTCGACCGGGACTGCGTCGGGCTGCCCGACACCCTGCGCGACCTGCTGCTGGCGCGCTATGACCGGTTGAGCGACGCCGCGCAATACCTGCTCCGGATGCTGTCGGCCGGCGGGATGAGAGTGTCGCACCGGCTGCTCGCAGCAGTCTTCGAGCAGCCGACGCCGGGGCGAACCCCGAGTGACCTGGATGCCGCCGCGCGGGAAGCGGTATCGGCAAACGTCCTGGAGACGGAGGAGGACAGCTACACCTTCCGGCACGCCCTGGTGCGCGAGGCGATCGAGGCCGACTTGCTACCGGGCGAGCGCGCCAGGTTCCACACCGGGTTTGCTGAAGCGCTGGAGGCGGCCGGTGATTGCTCCTCGTCAGAAGTGGCCCAGCACTGGTTTGCCGCGGGCAATCCGGCCAGGGCATTCCCTTCTGCGCTGACGGCGATGACTGATGCCAAGCACGCCTATGCCTACGCGACAGCGGCACAGCTGGGGGAGCGTGCACTCTCCCTCTGGGACCAGGTTCCGGATGCCGAGGAGGTGGCCGGCCGCACCCGGGTCGACCTGCTCGCCAAGACCGCGTCCGCGCTCCGCAATGCAGGCGACGGCGAACGCGCACTGGCCATGGTGGACGTCGCCATTGACGAGTATGACTCTGACGGTGTCACCCTGGCGCGACTGCTGCGGGACAAGGCCAACTATCTCGGGCAGATCGCGCAGGCAGGTTCTGTGCTCCTGCTCGAGCGCGCGCTGGAACTTGTTCCGCCGGGTGTCAACGAGCGGCTTCGCGTCAGCCTGCTGAACGCGCTGGCCGGGCGCTTGATGCTTGAGGGCGACCTGGGGCGGGCGCTGGACGCCGCCACCCAGGCCGCCGAACTGGCGGCGACCCTCGACGTGCCGGCCCAGGCATCCGTCGCCGCCAACGTGGCCGGCCTCTGCAAGGCCCATCTCGGCCGCGTCGAGGAGGGACTCGCCCAATTGGACAGTGCGCGCCCGCTCGCCCAGGGCGACCCGGGCGCGATGCTGCGGTACCGAGTGAACGCGTCAGACCTGCGCTTTCACCTCGGACAGTACGAATGGGCGCTGGCGATCGCCGAGAAGGGCATGCAGCGTGCCCGCGAACTCGGTGTGGAACGGGTGTCCGGGGTGATCCTCGCAGCCAATGCCATCGAACCACTTATCGCATTGGGTCGCTGGGACCGCGCAGAACAGCTCACCGACCGGATGCTCGCCTTGGCGCCGTCCGCGGGATTCAAGCTGTTCCTGCAGCAATCGAAGTTGTCGATGCTGTTGCGGCGGGGGCACGTCGAAGCGGCTTACGCGCAATACCGGGAGTGGCGGCAGGCGCTGATCAGGGGTGGCCAGGCTGAGACGCAGAACCGCTTCGGAAACGCGCGCGTCCTCGCGGAACTCCTGCTCGAGTGCGGTGACCTGGATGGCGCACTGGAACAAGTCGCGTTCCTGCTGGACACCAGGCACCGCCCGCTGCCGGCCTACGGGGTGCCGTTGCTGGCAGTCGCCGCCCGGGTGCTGGCTGCCTGCCGAGATTCGGGCGCCGCCCTGCCGCCCGAATTCGCCACTGGCGAGTCGCGGCTACGTGCGCTCATGGAGTCGATGCGATCCTGGCCGACCTGGCCGGTCTGGAACAGCCAGTTCGAGGCTGAACTGGCGACCGAACACCAGGTCGAGGCCTGGGCGCTCGCGGCGGAGCGCGCACCCGACGGCACGGCCTGGTTGGTGCCGTACTCGCTGTTCCGTCTGGGCCAGGCGCAGACGACGGCTGGGAACAGGACGGCCGGCCAGGACTCCCTGCGTGCGGCGGTCGCTGCGGCCAGGGAGCTGGGAGCCGGCCTCATCGTCGACCGGGCTACCGCGTTCGCGGAACGTGCGGGGCTGGTCCTCGCAGACCAGCAGCCGGTGCGGGCATCCGCCGGGCTTCAGCTGACGGCCAGGGAACGCCAGGTACTCGAACTGGTCGAAGAGGGCCTCAGCAACCGGCAGATCGGCGAGCGGCTGTTCATCAGCTCCAAGACGGCGTCGGTGCACGTGTCGGCCATCTTGCGGAAACTCGGCGCCGCCACGCGCACCGAGGCGGCCGTGCTGGCGTCTCGGGCGCTGGTGCCGTAGTAGTCCTTCCCCGCGCCGGCCCGCATCTGGTTGCCACCAATCGTGGGATCCCGGGAACTGACGGATGCTGCGCCGCGAGCATGGGGCGATGAGAACTCCCAGCTACCACGACGCCAAGACCGGGCCGCTCACCTCGCAGGTGCTGATCGAGGAACGCGTGCGCGCGCTCATCGGCCGGGCCTGCCGCCACCAATTGTGGTTTCTGTTCCTCGACGACAACCAGGTTCAGCTGCCGTTGATGATCCCGCTCGACGACCTGCCGAGTGTGCCCGACGGCTCGGTTCACGACCTCGCTCGGGCAATGGGCCAGGCGATGGAGGCCGCGGGCGCCGGATCGATCATCGTCGTCATCGAGCGCTACGCGTCATCGGCGTTGACGCCGGCGGATGTCGCCTGGGCTCGGGGCATCCATGAGGCGTTCGACCTGGAGCAGCTCGAAGTGCGCGGTGTGCTGCTCAGCCACAATCGGGGTGTCCGCTGGATCGCACAGGACGATTACCGGTTCTCTCCCACAGCCTCGTGACCCAGCGCCGACTGAGGCCTCTCAGAGCTGCTCGTCGTGGCGCTCTCCATCGTCGTCCTCCTCGTCCTCCGCTTCGATCCGTTCGTCGGGGTCGATCGTTGGAGGCGGCATCTTCTCGGGCTCGTCAGAGAGGTCTTCTTCGCGTTCGTCATCGAGGTTCGGCTCGTACTCGCGGGAGCTGACGGTATCCATGCTTCGACGGTACGCCGACGGCGCCAACAGTCAAGCCTTGACAGCTCCTCCTAGCGGGATGAGATCTGGTCGAATCGCCTGGTTGCCAACGGAACGAAGATCAGCAGCACCACGACGATGCCGATCAACACCGTGAGCACGGGGTTCTGCTGGCTCCAGACATCTGACTGCACCGCTTGAGGCGGCACATTGCCGAACAGTTCACGCGCTGCCTGCACCAGTGCCGAAACCGGATTGTATTCGGCGAACACCCGCAGCGGGGTAGGGAGCGTTTCGCTCGGCACGAACGCATTGGAGATGAAGGTGAGGGGAAACAACACAAGGAACGAGACGTTGTTGATGACCTCGGGGCTGCGCACCAGCATGCCCAGATAGGCCATCATCCAGGACAGGGCATAGGCGAACAGCAGAAGCAGCGCAACGCCGGCGATCGCTTCGAAGAGGCTGGAACGGATGCGCCACCCGACGATGAACCCGGTCGTCATCATCACGATCATGGAGATCGCATTGATGAGCAGGTCGCCGTTGGTACGCCCGATCAGCACCGCCGATGGACTCATCGGCAGGGTGCGGAAACGGTCGATGATGCCGTCTTTCAGGTCCTGGGCCATCGCCGAACCGGAATACGTCGAGCCGAAAACCACCGTCTGGGCGAAGATCCCGGCCATGATGAATTCCTTGTAGCTGCTGCCGGGGATGTCGATCACACCGGCGTAGATATAGGTGAACAGCAGAACGAACATGATCGGCTGAAGCGTGGTGAACACCAGGATGTCCGGCACCCGCTTGATCTTGATCAGGTTGCGTCTGGTGGTGATCCAGCCGTCACTGAACCAATGAGAAGCGCGCGAGTTCATTTCTTCGCACCTTCCGCCGCAGCCTCTTCCGGTTCCTCGGTCGCCGCGTGCCCGGTCAGCTTCATGAACACGTCGTCGAGGGTCGGCCTGCGCATTCCTGCGTCATACAGACGGATGCCACGGGAGCCGAGTTCGGCGAGGATCCCCTGCAATGCGTCGGGGGCGTCCTCGGCGCTGACCGCGAGCGCTCGCCCTTCTGCTTCCACGCTGGGTTCGGAGCTGCCGAACCTGGCGAGTACCTGTCGCGCCACCGCGCTGTCGTCAGCCGACACGAGGTTGATTTCCACGCGCTGCCCTCCGATGGAGGCCTTCAGCTCGTCCGCCGTGCCGCGGGCGATGACCCTGCCTTCGTCGATCACCGAGATGCTGTCGGCCAGCCGGTCGGCTTCCTCCAGATACTGGGTGGTCAGCAACACCGTGGTGCCTTCACCGACCAGCGTGGTGATGAGGTCCCACATGCCGAGCCTGCTGCGCGGGTCAAGTCCGGTTGTCGGCTCGTCGAGGAACAACACTTTGGGGCGGGTGACCAGTGCACCGGCGAGGTCGATGCGTCGCCGCATACCGCCGGAGAACCCCTTGACCGGCCTGTTCATGGCCTCGGTCAGGTCGAAGATGTCGCCCAGCTCCCGCGCCCTGGCACGCGACGCCTTGGCGCCCAGGTGGTAGAGCCTGCCGACCATGTCGAGGTTCTCGAAGCCGGTCAGATTCTCGTCGACGGCGGCGTATTGCCCGGAAACGCCGATGATGGGGCGAATCCGGTCCGGGTGCTGCAGCACGTCGATTCCGTCGATGACCGCGGTGCCGGCATCCGGTTTGACCAGCGTGGTGAGCACCTTGACCGTGGTGGTCTTGCCGGCCCCGTTGGGCCCGAGCAGGGCAGTCACAGTGCCCTGCGGGACGGCGAGGTCGAGCCCGTCGAGGGCGTGCACGGGATCTGCCCCCTTGGGCGTGTAGATCTTGGTCAGTCCGGTCGCTTCGACGAATGCCACTCAGTGACGGTAACCGGTGCCACTGACATTGTCTACGGCCTTGTCCTGATCGGCGGCAAGCGGGGAATCGCTGACCTACAGCGTCCCAGCCGTGAGTACCGCGACGCTCGATACCACGGCAAGGACTCCGAGGAGAACTGACATCCGGATGATTCGACGACGGCGTTGCAGCGGGCCATCCGCCGGTTCAGGTTCGGCCTGGACGGCGACCGGCACGGCGGGGATCTCGAACTCTTCCACCGGCTCCTGCCACTCTCCGACGGAAACAGCCGTCGGAGGGGCGATCGGTGGCAGGTGTTTGGGGAAGTCGTCAACCTCGGTGTCGGCTCCTCGGCGCGCGCGGAGCTCCCGGCGGGTGAGCATGGTTTGCTCGATCTCCGGGTCGAGGTCTGGGCTGACGGCCTCGTCGCCGGGCGCGTCTTCGGTGGCACGCTCCGCAGGCGTCTCCGTGATTTCCGCCGATTTTTCGGCGGGTGCGGTCGTCGCCAGCAGGTCGACTTCGCCGGAGTGCGTCGGCTCGTACGGCATCGGAGCGACCTCGTCGGTCCAGGTGGTGCCGTTCCACAGGCGCAGGTTGGTTCCCGTCGATGGGTCGACGTACCAGCCTTCGGGTGCGGAACTCACGATAATCCTTCGGGTGGATCGATCAATTGTGTTGCGGGTGAGCGGCTCGCCTGGGTAGGTGGGAGCTTCTCATAGACAAGCCTGCGCCCAATATATCGTTCGCGCATCATCCCAGAACGGGGGTACTGCATCCGTCCCCCAAGGTACGGACAGCCCAGAGAGCGGACAGCACAGACAATGGACAACACAGTGGGTGCGTCGCAGCTTCGCGACGCACCCACCGTTTGTTGTTGTTGCGAAGGTCAGCCGACCAACTCCGACTCCTTCTTGATCGTCGCCGGAGCATCCGTCCCACGCCACTTGCCGAGCGCGTTCATCAGGTGGTAGATCACGACAGCCGCGACCGTACCGAGGATGATGCCCTCGAACTTCACCTCGCCGAACGCGAGGGTGTAGTTGGCGATGCCCATGACGAGGGCGACACCAGCGGTCATCTGGTTCTTCGGACGAGAGAAGTCGACCTTGTTCTCTACCCAGATGCGGATGCCGATGACACCGATCAGGCCGTACAGCGCCGTGGTCACTCCGCCGATGACCCCCGGCGGGATGGTGTTGATGATGGCGCCGACCTTGGGGGAGAGGCCCAGCAGGATCGCCGTGATGCCGGCAACCCAGTAGGCCGCTGTCGAGAAGATGCGGGTCGCGGCCATCACGCCGATGTTCTCGCCGTAGGTGGTGGTGGGGGAGCCTCCGCCGAAGCCGGCGATCACCGTTGCGAAACCATCCGCGAACAGCGCGCGCCCGGTAAGCGGGTCGAGGTCGCGTTCGATCAGCTGGCCGACACCCTTGATGTGACCCACGTTCTCGGCAACGAGCGCCAGCACGACCGGCAGGAACATCAGATAGATGGGCAGGTACGCCATGTCGAAGACCGGGGTGATGAACTCCGGCAGTCCGATCCAGGCCGCCTCCTCGATCTTGGAGAAGTCGACCTCGCCGGCGACCACTGCCGCGATGTAGCCGACCACGACGCCGACCAGGATCGACAGCCTGCCGATGAATCCCTTGAACACGACGGCGCAGAGGATGACCGCGAACAACGTGATCAGGGCGACCCAGGGGGAGGCCTCGAAGTTGGTCTTCGCCACCGGGGCCAGCGCGAACCCGATCAGGGCGACGATCGCCCCGCTGACCACTGCGGGCAGCAGCACGTTGATCCAGCCGGTTCCCGAGACGTGCACGATGATGCCGACGATGGCAAGCACCGCGCCTGTGACGATGATGCCGCCGAGCGCGACGCCCTGGCCGCCGGATGCTGTCGCAGCCAGGATCGGGGCGATGAACGCGAACGACGACCCGACGTAGCTGGGGAGCTTGTTCTGCGTGATGATCAGGAACAGCAGTGTTCCGATACCGGAGAAGAGCAGCGTCGTTGCTGGCGGGAATCCGGTGATGATCGGGACGAGGAAGGTGGCGCCGAACATGGCGACGACGTGCTGTCCACCGAATCCGATGGTGCGCCACCAGGTGAGGCGTTCCTCGGGGAGGATGATCGCATCGGACGAGACATCTTTGCCGTCACCATGCAGTTTCCAGGGCAATGCCATAGTGCACTCCATTCATTGAGGTTGCCCGAACACTACTGGTGGTCGAGCGGTTAGCGATAGCGCGACATTCCGCACGCGTGGCGACTGGTGCCTGAGTATGTGCTGGCAATACAGTGAACCCGTGACCAAGACTGCCACCCCCGCGCCCACATTCCGCACCCGAGTCGACACGTTCTTCTCGATCACCAAGAGGGGGTCGAACTACAGCCGGGAAATCCGCGGTGGCATTGTCACCTTCGTGGCCATGGCGTACATCGTCATCCTGAACCCGATCATCCTCAGCGGAAGTCCGGATGTCGATGGCAACTCCCTGGGGTTCACCCAGGTCGCAGCCGTGACCGCGCTGACCTCGGGCGTCATGACCATCCTGTTCGGGCTCATCTCGCGGCTGCCGTTCGCGTTCGCGGCCGGCCTTGGAATCAACTCGTTCCTCGCGGTGAGCGTCGTCGGGCAGGTCAGCTGGCCGGAGGCGATGGGGCTCGTCGTCATCAACGGCCTCATCATCGTGCTGCTGTCAGCGACCAACATGCGCCGCCTGATCTTCGACGCCGTACCGATCCAGCTCAAGATCGCGATCACCGTCGGCATCGGCCTGTTCATCGCGTTCATCGGCCTGGTGAACGCCGGGTTCGTCACCTCGACCGGTTTCGGCTCCCCGCCCGTCGGTCTCGGAGTCGACGGCTCGGTTGCCACCATTCCGACCCTGCTGTTCGTCTTCACGCTACTGCTCACCGGTGTTCTGGTCGCCCGCAAGGTTCGCGGTGCACTGCTCATCGGCATCCTGGTCAGCACCGTCATCGCGGTAATCGTCGAGACCTTCGCGAAGCTGGGCAGCGGCGTCGAGAACGCCGGCGGCTGGAGCCTCACCATTCCGGTGCTGCCTGAGCAGTGGGTGAGCCTGCCGGACCTCAGCCTGATCGGCGCTGTCAGCTTCGGAAGCTTCGAACGCATCGGTGCCCTCGCCGCGATCATGCTGGTGTTCACGCTCGTCTTCACCAACTTCTTCGACGCCATGGGCACCATGACCGGGCTCTCCAAGGAGGCCGGACTGGCGGATGACAAGGGAAACTTCCCGAACATCAAGTCGGCGCTCATCGTCGAAGGCGTAGGCGCCGTCGCCGGTGGCCTGACCTCCGGGTCGTCCAACACGGTCTTCATCGAGTCCGGAGCCGGCATCGGCGAGGGCGCGCGTACCGGCCTGGCCAACCTGGTCACCGGTGTGCTGTTCCTGCTCGCCATGTTCCTCACCCCGCTCACCACCATCGTTCCGAGCGAGGTGGCTGCCGCGGTGCTGGTCATTGTCGGCGCGATGATGATGTCGCAGATCAAGGACATCGTCTGGACCGACTTCGCTGTTGCGCTGCCCGTGTTCCTCACCGTGCTGGTGATGCCGCTGACCTACTCGATCGCGAACGGCATCGGCGCGGGCTTCATCGCCTGGGTCGTACTGCAGGCGCTGTCGGGCAAGGCGAAGACGGTGTCGCCGCTGCTCTGGATCACCGCGGTCGGCTTCGCCATCTACTTCGCCCGTGGCCCGGTCGAGGCCCTGATCGGCGGGTAGCGCTAAAGCTGGACCCGCTTAACCACGAGCCGGTTTGTTGACCGCGAGTCCGCATATTTGTCCTCTTGGTCAACAAACCGGCTCGTGGTCGGTTGGGCGAGGCGGTGGGATGCGGCCTGGGCTGACAGGTCAGCGCACGTCGTAGCGGGCGAGGGCGTCCGCGTCGCGGGAGTAGGTTACCGAGCTGCGCGCGGTGTCCAGCGCCAGCACCGGGTCGGCCTCCGCCTCGGCGAGGGTGAGCAGGCGCTCCGCCTCGGCCAGCCGGGTGCGGGCCTCCGCTCCCACCCGTCCACGCCGTGCGGCGACGAAGTCGCGGGTGACGGACAGCTGACTCCTGGCCGCGACCAGCGCGCCGGCAAGAGCCGCCTTCGCGCCGTCGAGCCGCTGCCGCTGATTGCGTGCCCCGGCCAGGCTGAAGTCGAGGGTCGCCCCGACCTCCCGAAGTTCGTCGAGGGCGCGGATGGGGTCGTCCTCAGGCAACGCAGAAAGGATGCCGGCCACCTTCTCGATCGCTGCGCCGACGGCCGCCCCGGTCGCCGGGTCCGGCGGATCGTCCCGCACCGCCTTCGCCTCCTCCAGGCTGGCGCGCGTTGACGCGGCCAGGCTGCCCACGGCATCCGTCGCCTTCTTCAACTCGCCGGCCAGCGAGTCGATCGCGTCAAGCAGCTGCATGGCTTGGTGCGCGCTGTCGGTTGCTGCGCGAACGGCGTCGACCGCGGCAGTCGTCGAGGTGGTTCCGAGGGCGGCGGATGCGGTGTCGGCAGACTCCTGCGCGGCGGCGAGCGCATCATCCGCCCGCTGAAGGTTGTCCGCCACCGGGGCGACGGCGCTCGCCGAATAGGTCTTGCGCAGCTGCGCGAGCCGGTCGGAGCCGGCCTGGCGCCGTTCGATCAACGATGCGATGAGCGCGCGTGCCGACTCCAGGTTGGCCGGAGCATTCTTCTCCAGCCCGCGAAGGTCGTCGAAGCGCGCCTGCTCGGCGGTGAGCGCGGCCAGCGCCGTCTCGCACAGGTGCAGGATGCGCGCCGTCCAGTCGCGCTGTTGTGCAGCGGTGTCCGGGTGGGCGTCGTCGAGGCGCTGCTGCAGGGTGAATGCCTCGGTCAGGCTGGAGCGGGCGGATGCCAGCACCCTGGCGTAATCGCCGGTGGCCTCCACCCCGAACTGGGCGATGGCGAAGGCGAGCTCCTCCTCGCCGGTGGTGACCGCGTCGTCGAGCCGCACCAGCTGGATGTTCGCGCGCTGCTTCACCGGTCGGGGCCCGGGCTGCTGCGGGGTGCGGGCGTGCCGCCGGCGCAGCAGCCAGAAGCCGACGCCCACCGCGACGACGAAGATCACGGTGAGCGTGATTGCCACCGTCCAGGCGGCCCGAATCAGACCATCCGCGTCACCCATGGGCCACAGTTTAGGGGCGTATTCTGTGCGAAACTCCCCCCAGCATCCACGGAAAGCGCGCGGGGGCACCTTAAGGTTGCGGTGTGTGGCATGCCGACAGAAAACTGGATGATGACGACTACGGGTCTGACTCGATCAGCGAACCGGCGCGCGCGGAGCGCCAGGTGACCGCCCCCCACGCCCTCAGCCTCGGCGACCCGAGGTACTCCGCCGCGAACGTGGCCGAGCCGACCTGGGCCGGATGGCGCGACCAGCTGCGCGAGGTTGGCGGCCCGTCACCGCTGCTGCACTTCATCGACGCGCCGCGCACGCGCATCGAGCTCAGCACCACGCATCCGGGCGGCCTTGCCCAGTTCATCACCGGCAAGTCGACGCTGCTGTCCAACCTGATCCGCGACGACCTGGCCCTGCGCAGCGCGAAGCTGGCCGCAGCCCAGCTCGCCACCAAGAGCCTCGAGCTTGCCACCGCCCGTGCCCTGGACGCCGTGCACCTCGGCATCGGTATCGCCGAATGGCAGTACGAGGGCGAGGACTTCCGGGCACCGGTCCTCCTGCGCCCACTGGCGATCCGGCGCTACGGCAAGGACTTCGAACTCCGTCTTCGCGGTCTCCCGTTCCTGAACCCGGAACTCGCGCACGCCCTGACCGAGCAGTTCGGCATCACCCTCGATGCGGATGCGTTTGTCGCGCTGGCGGAGGAAGACGGCTCGTTCAAGCCGAACAAGGTCATCGACCGGCTGCGCGGGCTCACCTCGCACCTCGAGTGGTTCAACGTGCAGCCGCGCCTGGTCGGCTCCTCCTTCGTGGACGTCTCGAGAAGGATGCAGGTTGACGCCGCCGAGCTGGAGCATCCGGTTCTCGATGCCCTGGCCGGCAACCCGGCGGCCAAGTGGGCGGTCGGGGAGAGTTACGCGCCGGTGGAGCCGCAGCATCCGGATGACCGCGCCCCCGAAACCGACACCCTCCTCCTGGATGCGGACGCCGAGCAGGAGAACGTGATCGCGCAGATCGCGGCAGGCAACTCCGTCGTGGTCAAGACGCTGCCGGGTACTGGTGGAACCCAGACCATCGTGAATGCCCTCGGATGCCTGGTGAACCAGAATAAGCGCGTCCTGGTGGTCAGCCCACGCCGTTCGACGCTCGCCGGCATCGGCCAGCGTCTCGGCGAGATCGGCCTGCCCGGTTTCGCGGTGTCGCCGTCCACGCTCAGGCGAGACCTCATCCGCTCGATCGGTCGCAACGAGAAGGCGCGTCCGGCGTCGCTCACCGATGTCGACGACGCCATGGTGCGCCTGCGCAAGGTGCTCCTCGACTACCGGGCAGCCATCGCCCGCCGGGATCCGGTCATCGGTATCTCGGTGCTGGACTGCCTCACCGAGCTGTCGCGGCTGGCCCTCCTCCCGAACCCGCCGTCGACCACGGCGCGGCTCTCCCGCACCAGCGTGGAACGGCTGGCTGAGAACCGCGATCGGGCTGCCGAGGCCATGGTGCAGGCCGCAACCCTCGGCGAATTCAAGTACGGCCCGGGCGATTCTCCCTGGTACGGCGCGGACTTCCCGAGCAGCCAGGCCGCTGAGAGCGCCCACCTGCTGGCACGGCGCCTGCACGAAGAAGACGTGCCGCGACTGCTGGTCCGAGCGAACGAACTCATCGACGGCACCCACATGCGGCCGTACCAGAGCATCGACGAGCTGGGTGCCTACCTGCGCCTGCTGACCGACATCCGCGACACCCTCGACAAGTTCCTGCCGGTCGTCTACGACCGTTCCCTGGGCGAGTTGATTGCGGCGACCTCGTCTCGCCGCGAGTCGTCGCAGATGTCCGGCGCGAACCGCCGTCGCCTGAAGAAGCTGGCCAAGGAGTACCTGCGCCCCGGCGTGCACGTGAGCGACATGAACGAGTCGCTGGTGCGCATCCAGCAGCAGCGACTGCTCTGGCAGCGGTTCGCCCCGGCCGGGATCACGCCGCAGGTGCCCGTCGGCATCGCTTCGGTGCAGGTGCTGCACCAGCAGATCACGCAAGACCTGCAGTCGCTGGATGCGCCGCTCGGCCTGACCGGCGATCGCCGGCTGGCGAACCAGTCCATCACCGAGCTGACCGGCTGGCTGGCCGGGCTGGCCGTCGAGTCGGATGCCCTGGCGAACCTCCAGGAGCGCACGCAGCTGCGTGCGACACTGAACGACCTGCAGATCGAGCCGCTGATCGAAGACCTCTCGTCGCGCCACGTTGCGCAGGACCAGGTCGCCGCCGAACTCGAGCTCGCCTGGTGGCAGTCCGCTCTCGAATCCCTGCTGGAGGCCGACCGGGCGCTGCTCGGAGCGAACACCACCGTGCTCGACCGGCTGGAGGCCGACTTCCGGCTGGTCGACGAGGCCCATGCGGCCGGCAGCTCCCAACTGCTCGCCTGGCAGCTGGCCGAGAACTGGAAGATCGGGCTGGTCGACTGGCCGGACGAGGCCAGCCAGCTTAAGCGTGCACTGCGCCGCGCCGACGTCACGTCGCACCAGCTGCATGCCGCGGCACCGCACCTGTCCAGGACGCTCGCGCCGGTGTGGCTGGCCTCGCCGTACGAGGTCGACCTGATCTCGGACGCAATGCACTTCGACACCGTCATCATCGTGGATGCCGGCGCGGTCACCCTCGCCGAGACGGTGGGCGCCATCCGCCGCGCCAGGCAGACGGTCGCGTTCGGTGACCCGGTCACCCAGACCCCCGCCGCGTTCAGTACCCGCATCGAAGAGGAACCGACAGAGCTGCACCCCGATTCCGAGGAGCTGGATGCCCTGCACGCCGACTCCGCGCTGGCACGCCTCGGCACCCTCCTGCCGACGCTGGCGCTCACGCGCAGCTATCGCGCCGGCGGTGAGGACCTCGCCGAGTTGGTGAACCGTCGCTTCTACGCCGGCAAGATCGAGTCCTTCCCGTGGGCTGGCAGCTTCCTCGGGCACGGCAGCCTCCGCCTCGACTACGTGGAGGGCGGCAGCGGCATGCCGGACGCCGACTCCGGCGCGGTAGAGAGTGTCGATGCCGAAGTCGATCGCGTCGTCGAATTGGTAATGGAGCACGCCGCCAAGCGACCGGCCGAATCCCTCATGGTCATCACTGCGAGCCATAAGCACGCCGTGCGCCTGGAGCGTGCAGTGCTGGGGGCGCTGGCCGGCCGGGCGGAGTTGAGCGAGTTCGTGCTGAGCGACCGGTCCGAGCCGTTCATGATCACCACCATCGAGCACGCCGTGGCGCAGAGCCGCGACCGGGTGATCTTCTCCATCGGGTACGGACGCACCCCGCACGGTCGCGTGCTGTCCGACTTCGGCGCCCTCGGCAAACCGGGCGGCGAACGCCTGCTGGCCGTCGCGATGACCCGCGCCCGCCGCGGCATGGTCATCGTCACCTGTTTCGAGCCGGATGACATCGATGAGAGCCGGATGCAGTACGGCGCCATCGCGCTCGCCGAGGTGCTGGCGGATGCCACGGCAAGGCACGCGCACGAGAACCTGCCAGACGACAGCGAGCCGATGCTGGTCGACCTGGCCAAGCGCCTCGAGGCCCGCGGACTTCGGGTGGCGCTCGGCCACCGCGGCAAGCTCGGGCTGGTCACCTCCCACGGTGGCATGTGCCTCACCATCGAGACCGATTCGGTGCTGCTGTCGTCCAGCCTGCGCGAGTCGCTGCGGCTGAGGCCCGAGCTGCTGCGCCGTCTCGGCTGGCATTACCTTCGGGTGCACGCCTTCGAGCTGTTCAGTAACCCCGACACGGTCGCGGACCGTATTGTCGGGATGCTCGGCGCGACCCCCGGCCCGGTCACCGAGCCGATCCCGGTCATCACCCAGGCTTCCTGAGGTGGATACGCGAAACCAGCCCGACAGCGAGCCGACCCCCGACGGCGAAGCGGATGCTCGGAAGCCGCGCCGTCGCATCCGTCGCCGTGTGAGAACGGAACCGGCCCCCGGAACGGATCCGCATCCCGCCCCGGAGCCGCGCCGCCACGCCTCCGGCGAGAACGACGACCAGCTCAAGCGTGACGTGCCGCCCCACTGGGGCTGACACGCCTCACTAAAGTTACTGGGCCGCGTGGGTGCCGCGCTCGCCTGGACCGCTCTCGGTCTTCGCGAGGAGGTCGCGGATCTCCGCCAGCAGGTCCAGTTCGGTCGGCGGAACTTCCTCCTCCGAGGCCCCGGCTGCCCTCTTCTCCTCGGCGCGGCGCTTCAGGTAGTTCATCGGCATGACCAGCGCGAAGTAGACGGCCGCCGCCACCAGCAGGAACTGGATGATGGCGGCGATGACCGCCCCGAAGTACAGCTTTGCCTCGCCACCGGCCAGGGTCGGGATCGTCACGATCAAGGTGTCCTTGAGGTTGTCGGCACTGAACAGCGCCCCGATGAGCGGGTTGATCAATTGTTCGACGAGCGCGTTGACCACGGCGGTGAATGCGAGGCCAACGACGAATGCGACCGCGAGATCGATCACGTTGCCGCGCATGATGAATTCTTTGAATCCCTTGAGCATGAGCTGTACTCCCTTACGTCTTGTTACGAACTGGAAGTGCTGGTCGTGCTCGGTGCCGCGGCGGGCGCCGGTGTGCTCGGGGAGGAGTCGGTCGACTTCTTCGCTGGAGCAGAAGCCGGCGCCTTCTCCGCTTTCGCACCCGATTCCGACCGCGAATCCGTGCGGTAAAAACCAGACCCGTTAAAGCTAACGCCGATGTTGCTGAAAACCTTGCGCAACGTGGGTTTTCCACACGATGGACACACCGTCAGGGTCTCGTCGGTGAACGACTGGTACTGCTCGAAGTCGTGTCCGCAGGAGGTGCAAGCGTAAGAGTAGGTGGGCAAGTGGAACCTCTGCGTATTCAGAAAATCCTAGAAGGCGACGACCCCGCTGGGGGTCACGACACCGTTGACCGGCTTGTCGTGCAACTCCGTCGGCACGGCCTCTAAGAATTCGTTGTCGAAGACAACAGCATAAACCGGCGGGGACTGCTCCATTGACCCGATGGTCCGGTCGATGTAGCCGCGACCCCACCCCATCCGCATGCCTGACCGGTCGACGGATGCCGCCGGCACGATGATGAGGTCGACATCATTGATCGCGATCGGCCCCAGAAGTTCGCCGACTGGTTCGGGCCACCCGAACGGTCCCTCCGTCTCGTGCTCACCGTCGGCGACCACCCAGTCGAGCAGGCCGTCATCCCGCGAAATCGGCAGGAGCACTCGCACGCCCTGCTCGAGCGCCCAGTTGATGTACTCCCGGATGTTCGGCTCGTCTGTGTTCGGAAGGTAGGCCGAAACCGAGCGTGCCCCCAAACGTGTGGTGAGGTCGATCAGGTGCTGGGTGAAGGCGGCGGTGGCCCCTTCGCGCTCGAGCGTTGTCAGGTTTCGACGTCGCTCGCGCAGTTCTGCGCGGAGGGCGCGCTTCGCGTTGCTCGGGTCAGCGGTCATGCAGCCATCCTAGGGAAAAGGTAACCTGTGCCCTATGTCACCAACCATCACGAAAGCCGTCATCCCCGCCGCCGGCCTGGGTACGCGCTTCCTGCCTGCGACGAAGGCGATGCCGAAGGAGATGCTGCCGGTCGTCGACAAGCCGGCCATCCAGTACGTCGTCGAAGAGGCAGTGGCGGCCGGGCTGAGGGACATCCTGATGATCACCGGCCGCAACAAGGGCGCCCTCGAGAACCACTTCGACCGGGTGGGCGAACTTGAGGACGTGCTCCGGCGGAAGGGGGACATCGAACGCCTGGAGAAGGTGAACGAGTCGACCGATCTCGCCGACGTGCACTACGTGCGCCAGGGCGACCCGCTGGGTCTCGGCCACGCGGTGTTGCGGGCTCGCCAGCATGTCGGCAACGTGCCGTTCGCCGTCCTGCTGGGTGACGACATCATCGACTCCCGTGACGTGTTGCTGACCCGCATGATCGAGGAGCAGGGCAAGCGCAACGCCAGTATCGTCGCGCTGCTCGAGGTGGATCCATCATCCGCCCACCTTTACGGCGTCGCGACCGTTGAGGCGACGGATGACGACGACGTGGTGCGCATCACCGGCCTGGTCGAGAAGCCGGCGCAGGGGACTGCCCCGTCCAACCTCGCCGTGATCGGACGCTACGTGCTGCGCCCGGAGGTGTTCGACATCCTCGAGAACACAGCACCGGGCAAGGGCAACGAGATCCAGCTGACGGATGCGCTGCTCACCATGGCAGAGACCCCGGATGCCACCGGCGGCGTCTACGGGGTCGTTTTCCGTGGCCGGCGCTACGACACCGGCGACCGGGTCGACTACATCAAGGCGATCATCCAACTCGCGCTGGATCGCGAGGACCTGGGCAGCGAGCTGCGCCCCTGGATCAAAGACTTCGTCCGGACCCTGGACTGAACCATGGTCGCCAGCGTGCCCACGCTCACCGAGGGCGAGACCACCATCCGCCCCATCCGGGTGCGCGACGCCAAGCAGTTGGAGCGGGAGCTCATGGAGAACCGCTCCTGGCTCCGGCAGTGGGAGGCGACCAGCCCGAATGGGCCGAGCGAGTTCGACACCCGGTACAGCATCCGCAGCCTTCAGGGGAATGCGCGGAGTGGTCACGGCCTGCCGTTCGCCATCGAGTACCAGGGCACGTTCGCCGGGCAGTTGAACGTTTCCGGCATCACCTACGGCTCGCTCGCGTCGGCGAGCATCGGGTACTGGGTGTCCGAGCGGTTCGCGGGCAAGGGGCTCACGCCCACTGCGGTGGCGCTCGCCACCGATTACTGCTTCTTCGAAATGGGGCTGCACCGGATGGAGATCTGCATCCGCCCCGAGAATGGGCCGTCACTGCGGGTGGTCGAGAAGCTCGGCTTCCGTTATGAGGGTCTGCGCCGGCGGTTCATCCACATCGACGGTGACTGGCGCGACCACTACTGTTTCGCGCTGATCGTGGAGGAGGTTCCGACCGGAATCCTGCGTCGGTGGCTCGACGGGCAGGTGCCCGCCACGAACGCCGTCATCCCAGACTCCGATCGTGCGGCAGCCGCCAGGCCGATGACCACCCCGCGCCAGCTCAGAGCGCCATGAACGGGATCATGGTGGTCAGAACCACCGACAGGATGAAGATGGTCGTGGCGACCACGGTCAGCACCAACTGGGAGCGCACCCCGCGCACCACGGCTGCGATGCCGAGCAGGAACAGGCTGAGGGCCATCAGCACGGTGTTCAGCGTCAACCTGTCGCTGTAGCTGTTGTACGCGTCTCCCTCGGCGACCATTGCATCCGCCTCGGCCAGCATCTCCTCGGACGGGGCGAAGCGCGCGGTGAGGTAGTCCTCCGAGTCGAACGGGCTCGCGTACTCGTCCGGGGTCGCGTCGTTCTGCTCGGCCGACCAGGTGATGGCGGCCGCGAGGTCATCGTCCACCGACTGGAAGTAGAGGGTGTCGAACTTGTCGCTGGCGGTCTGGGCGAGCGCGGCATCCGGGTTGTCCATGTCGATCGACAGGTCGGTCAGGCTGCTCCAGACGTCCACGTCGCGGATGTACTGCTGGTTCGCCTCCAGGTAGAGGGACTCCGCCGTCGTTCTCGCGTTCTGGCCCTTCGTGTATGCCCCCGCCATCTGGCTGTCGTACAGCGCAGCCTGGAAGGAGGCGTATGCGGTGGCTACCGAGACCAGGCCGAGCAGCACCACGATGACGAGTTCGAAGTTGCTGAACAGGAACGTCAGGCGGCCAGTGGCCGGGCGGTCAGCGGATGTTTCGGGCACGACGATTGCGGGAGATTCTGCAGTGGACACGCGGCTGCCTTTCGAGGACGCAGAGGGGGGCTGCTGAAGTTTATTGGCGGCCGGCGCGCCGCGAGGATGCCTTCGCATACCCCAGAAGTAGGGCCCCGGACCGCGTGGCATCCGTCAGACACACCTCCGTGAATGGGGAGCGTGTGGCCTCCGCACTCGTACCGTTGGTGCATGGGAATAGAGGGGCTCAGCTCGAGCGTGGTGATCGTGCTCGCCGCCGTGCTCTGGCTCGTCTACCTCGTCCCCACCTGGTTGCGTCGCCGAGAGTACCTCTCCACCGAGCGCAACGCGGTACGCCTGCAGCAGACGCTGCGCATCATGGCGGAGACCGCTGAAGTTCCGGACCAGGTGCGCATCGAGGCCACAACACGAAACGTGGCAGCACAGGAGAAGATCTTGCAGCGCGAAATGCAACGCACCCAGGCGATCGCCCGGGCGCAGGATGCCGCCGCCGCTCGCGCGGCCGCCCGCCAGCTCGCTGAGACGGGGCCGGCCATTGCGGCATCCGTCGCCCCCACTTCGCTCGCCTCCCGCCGGTTGAGGCGCTCCCGGGCGATGACGACAGTGGCATTGCTCGCCGCCCTCATCGCGATCGGGTTCGGCATCGGCCAGGCCGTGGTCGGTGGCGGTGCCGTGTTGCTCGTCGCCGGGGCCGTCGTCGCGATCGGCGCGGTGGCGCTGCTGGTGCAGATCAACCAGGTGAGCCACGCCCGCGCCCAGCTCGCCCAGACCTTGCAGCCGTCACGCGCCGCGGAAGTGTTCGAGGCGGAGCGGCCGGTGGCGCGGCAGCAACCGGTGCGCACCAGCTGGACGCCGATGCCGATGCCGAAGCCGCTCTACCTGTCGCGGTCGGAGGTCGCGCCCGCAGCACGGGACGCTGCGCAGGCAGACAGTGCCGCCCAGTTACAGGAAGCAGCAGCTCGGGCGGAACGCGCGCTGCGTGCGGCCCAGGAGCAGGCCACGCCGATCTCCCGACCAGAGCCGGCTGCCGCACCGGCGAATCGTTTCGCTCGCATGGGCATCGTCGAGGTCGACGAGTCGAGCACCCCGGACCTGGACGAGGTCCTGCGCCGCCGTCGCGCCGTCTAGCCAGTGCCCTCCTGCAGCGGGCGCGTTCTCGTGAGGGGTGCCTTGTGGGGGTTCATCCTCCTCGCGAACCCCCACAAGGCGCCCCTCAGCGGAAGTATTGCTGTGAATGGCACGGATGATCGTGGCCGACTGAGGTGATAACCTAGCTACCGCAGTACGGGCCTATGGCGCAGTTGGTAGCGCGCCTCGTTCGCATCGAGGAGGTCAGGAGTTCGAATCTCCTTAGGTCCACCAACGAGGTACGGCCCCGCACGGAGTGTGGGGCCGTACCTCGTTAACTGTGCGCGGGATTCGAGGAGGAGTGAGGGCGGAGCCCGATCGACGGAGTCTCCTTAGGTCCACCACTGGAAGTCCCGCACATGGTGCGGGACTTCTTCCATTAAGGCGCACGGTGATTCAATGGAGCCATGACCGCCAGCCGCTGCCCCTGCCTGAGCGGTTCGCCCTACGACGAGTGCTGTGGTCCATTCCACGCCGGAGTCGCGGCTGCCCCGACCGCTGAACGCCTGATGCGCTCCCGCTACAGCGCGTATGCGGTCGGTGACGTTTCGTACCTCCTGCGCACCTGGCATCCGGCCACCCGTCCCAGCGAACTCACGATGCTGGACTCGGAGCTGCGCTGGTACCGGCTGGACATCCTGTCCACGTCCGGCGGCGGCATGCTCGACACGGATGGCACGGTCGAGTTCCGCGCACACTACAAGGCAGCGGATGCCGCGGGCAGCCAGCACGAGACGAGTCGCTTCGTGCGGCACTCCGGTGCATGGGTCTACGTCGACGGAGTCTGACTAGGGGAGTGCCGGGCCCAATACGCGGTCGAGCAGCCTCTCTACGAGGTCGTCGGCCTCGCCCCGTTCGTACAGTCCCGGCAGCAGGGCCTGGGAGAGGCCTGCGGATGCGATGAGGATGAGCTCGGCATCGGTGGACGGCTTGATTCCGCGCTCCGGGTGTTCGTCTGCGAAGCGCGAGAGAAGCGATGCGACTACTGCAACCAGTGCGCGGGGAGCGGTCAGGGTTGCAGCCGGTTCCAGGTCGGTGGGTTGTGCTGCGAGCACGGTCGCGTGGAACTGCGCGAGTACAATGGCGTCGTCACGGCGCGATTGATCGTACGGGAGCAGCTCGTCGATGACCGCTCGAATGGCGTCACGCGGTGCTACGTCGCCTCCGAGAGCTGCCCAGCGCGACGCGAAGCGGGCGCCGGCATCTTCGACTACGGCGCTCTGAGTCGCAAGCAGTAACGCCCGCTTGTTCCCGAAGTAGTACTGAACGAGCCGCACGGAGATGCCGGCCTCGGCTGCCACCGATTGAAAGGTCGCTGACTCGAGTCCACGGCGGGCGATCAACCGACGCACCGAATCGGTGATTTCGCGACGGCGAATCTCATGATCGACGAGTTTCGGCATCCGGTCCCTTCCCTTCCTTCAAGGTTATGGTACGTCCATAACAATTGAATGGTATGTTCGTACCATCAAAGGAGGGGCGCCATGGCCAAGCTCGGAAAATTCACCAGTCAAGCTGCGGGCGAAGCGTACCTTCGCGCGTACGACGAAGCCGAGAAGCTCTGGCCCGCTCCGGTACGGACCCGTGACGTGGAGACCTCCTTCGGTCATACTCACGTGCACGTGTCCGGTGAGGGGGACGGCGTTCCGCTGGTACTCATTCACGGCCTGGCCGGAAGCGGGTTGTCCTGGCACTCTGTCGTCGCGGAGCTCGGTCGGGGCCGACTCGTCTACGCGCCTGACAACGTCGGTGTAGCCGGCCGCAGCGTTCAGACTGCGCCGATCTCGTCGGCAGCTGACTACGGCGCGTGGGGAGCCGAACTCCTCGAAGGGCTGGGTCTGAAGCGGGCTCACCTGCTGGGCTACTCGGAGGGTGCCTGGTACGCGGCGCTCATCGCATCCCACTTCGGCTCACGCGGCTCGGATCGGATTGCGAGCCTGACGCTGGGCGAGGGCATCACGACGCTCGTCAAGCCCTCCCCGGAGGCGCTGCGACGGATGTTCGCCGCAGCGTTCCTTCCGACAAGGAAGCGCATGGACTCCTTCAACGAATGGCTATCGCCGGGCGTCACACTCGCGCCCGAGGACATAGCGCTGGCGACCGCTTCGATGAAGTACCGGCGGCATACGCCGTGGCCCGCACCACTCAGTGACCATGAGCTTCGCGCGATCACTGCTCCTACGCTCGCACTGTTCGGAGCCGAAACGCGACTCGGCAACCCGGTCGCGGCAGGTGCCCGCATCGCCGACAACATCCGAGACACTCGCGTCGAACTTATACCCGGTGGCGGGCATGGTCTGCTGTGGCAACTCAGGGCCGATGTGTTGCCACTCATCTCCGAGTTCCTCAGGGAGAAATCTCGGTAGGTTGCGAAATCGACCAATGGCTGGAGCCCTGTCGGGCGACGTGATCGATCCGGGCCGGGCCTTCTGGGCGCAGCGTGCCCGTCCGAAGGCGCCCGATAATAGGGGAGTGAAGTTCACCAGGGCGGAGCTGGAGTCGTACCGCGACGCCAGCATCACGCCCCTGGTCGGGCCAGGGCTGAAGCTGCTGTTCGTCGGCATCAACCCCGGACTCTGGACCGCGGCCACCCAAACGCCGTTCGCACACCCCGGCAACCGCTTCTACCCGGCGCTCGCCGCGGCGGGGATCATTCCGCGGATTCCGTCGTTCGCTGACGGGCTCAGCGACGACGAGAGGCACGACCTGATGGCTGCGGGCATCGGCATCAGCAACCTGGTGAACCGGGCGACGGTGCGGGCCGACGAGCTGACCAAAGAGGAACTGCGTGCCGGGGCGATGCACCTGACCGAGAACGTCGCTGCCTGGTCTCCGGCCGTTGTTGCGATCGTCGGGATCACCGCATACCGGCAAGCGTTCGTGAGGCCGCGCGCCACAGTCGGTCGCCAGCCGGAACGAATAGCGGATGCCGAACTCTGGGTCGTCCCGAACCCGAGCGGCCTCAACGCCCACGACACCATCGCCAGCCTCGCCGTCGCGTACGCTGCGCCGGCGCGCGCCGCCGGTCTACTGTCGAAGGTCGAGTGAGTCAGACTCAGGCGCCCTCGCACACCCAGCCTCCGGGCAGGCGCCCCTCGTCGATGAATGCGCTGAGTTCAGCGGTCGCGGCAGGGGAGAGCACGGCATCCGCTCGGGCATAGAGGATCGGTTCCTCCTTCGTGTTGTGCTTGTCCAGCTGGGCCAGCAGTTCGCGGCAGGCGGTGAGCACGGTGGCGTGGGCGGCGTCATCCGCCAGGAGGCGGTCCAGGGCATCCATCGACCGCCACAACTCACCGTGCTCGCGCAGCATCACCATCACCGGCATCATCATGCCGGCATCGCGGAGCGGCGGGAACAGGAACCGCTCCTCAAGATAGATGTGCCTGCGCAGGCCGAACATCGACCACAGCAACGGTTCGTCGCTCGCCCCGTCGCCGGAGCTGTACTCCTCGATGCCGCCGTCGATCGCGCGGTGCTCGCGCTCCAACGCCGATTCCAGCGTGCCCTCTACCATGGCGTTCTCCTCGCTTTGAGGCTCACGCTACTCCTCGGCGGCCGGGCCTCGGCTAGCGAACGCCCGCGGTGAGGGATGCCGCGAGCTGGGGAAACGCGAACAACACCATGTCGACCAGGTCGTCCAGCGGCCGGGTGAGAGGGTCGGTAGCGGGAAGGCCGTTCTCCAGCTCAATCTCGAGGATCGCCGCAGTGACCTCGACATCGTCCAGGTGCTCGTGGTTGATGGCGACGCCGATCACCTTGGTGTCCGCGAACGCCTCGATCAGGGCGACCTCGCTGGCGACGGTCGGCATGGCGATCATCGGGTAGTCGCCGAGCGTGCCGCGCCCCGGGGCGTGCTGCACGATCACCCCTGCCGGTCGGCTGCCGCGCAGAATATACGCGGAGGTCAGGTAGGCAGGATGGCTGAGCGCACCCTGGCCTTCGACGATGATGACATCCGGATCCTCGTTCTCGAACGCGGCGACGACCTGCGCCTCCAGCTCTCCGGAGCAGAACTGCGGGGCGATCGCATCCATGGCAACGCCATACTTCCCGCCCTGGATCAACGATGTCTGGCCGGTGCCAACCATCACCGCGCGGATGCCCCTGGCGACCAGCGCCTGCACGAGTAGGGTCGAGGTGGTGCGCTTGCCGATCGCACCATCCGTGCCGAGCACGGCGATCCGTGGGCAGGTCACGTCGAAGATCCGGCCGGTGAAGACCTGCAGGTCCTTCTTGTCCTTGGGGCGGCGGATGTCGGTGATCGTCACGCCGGCGAGGATGCTCGCCGCCACGAACTCGGCATCCTCGTTCAGGAACTCGTGAAGGCCGTTGATCAGGTTCATGCCTCGGGCGATGCCGTCGAGCAGCACGATGCGTT
Source organism: Homoserinimonas sp. A520 (assembly GCF_054489245.1). Taxonomy (NCBI): domain Bacteria; kingdom Bacillati; phylum Actinomycetota; class Actinomycetes; order Micrococcales; family Microbacteriaceae; genus Homoserinimonas; species Homoserinimonas sp. A520. The sequence goes on from NZ_JBTMWX010000004.1 coordinate 191,237, forward strand.
GAGCTTCAGAAAGCATCCCGTCCGCCGGCGCGAGCCCGCAGATCAGGTAGGCGGGAACGAATCCGGCATGCGCGATCGCCTCGCCCAGGCTCGCCAGCACCGGGATTCCGTTGGGGACCCCGTCAAGGTGCATTCCGGCATCCGCCCCCGCCTGCCGGCTGTCGATCACGCTGAGGATGTCGAATTTCTCCGAATGGCGCACCAAACCGTTGGCGGTCTTGCCGTCCTGCTCGCCGAATTGGCCGTCGCAGTAGACGATCGCCGAATACTCGGAGAAGCCCGGCAGGATGTCGCGACCGGCGGCATCCGCGTCGGTATCGGCTTCGTGGCTGAAAATGGGCGTCGACATGCTGGCTCCTCTGAATACCCAGAGGAGGCGACCTGACCGTTGGCACAGGCTGTGGGCCCGAACGTGCAATGAAGCGGTCTTCCCTGACATCGGCAATGTACCGATGAGTGCAGGCTACCGCAGGCGCCTGAACGTCGGCCTGCGCTTGGCTACGGTAGAGGGCATGCAACCTCGCTCGATCATCCCCGCCCTGCTCGTCGTCTTCGTGGGGCTGGTGATCGCAGCCTGGGTGTCCGTCGGCCGGCTGTTCTTCGGCATCGCCGGTGAGCTCACGCAGCTCTACACCTTCACGCTGGGCCTGATCATCGTCGTACTGCACGCCTTCATCACCGAAGCGCTGGCGCGCACCGCCCAGCTCGGGCACCGCACACGGCCGGCGACTGTCGCGATGCTGGTCGCCTCCTGGGCCTGCGGAATCCTCCTCGGGTTGATGATTCCGGATGTCACGGCGCTGGGTCTCCAAACGATTCTCACCGGCCCGGATGAGCCGGGTCTCAGCATCGCCATCGGTGTAGCCAACCCGCTGGGCATCATCATGCTGCTGACCGGGATCATCGCGCTGGTGCTCGCCCGCGGCGACGCCAAGGGAAAGGCTGTCATCGCCCGGGAGGACTGACCAGCTCAGCGCCGCATGAAGCGGGCGCGGGTCACCAGGTACAACCCGTGCACGATCAGGCCGCCGGCGATGAGGAACAGCGGCCACACGCCGGTCGGCAGGCTGGCCAGGAATCTCACAGCGCCGTCCAGTCCGGATGCCCAACTGGTGTCGGTGAACAGTGCGCTGCCGACGAACAATGCGCCGACGAGAATGAGCGCCAGCCCCTTGGTGGTGTGGCCGACGACACCGAGGGTGATGACAGCCAGCCCGGCCGCGCCGTCCGGGGGCGAGATGTCTTCCCGGAAGTTGCGGGACACACCGCGGAAGACGAACGCACCGCCGACGGCCCCGACGCCGATCCCAAGCGCGATGAGGATGAAAACGCCACCGGGGATGTCGAGGAGAATCGAACTGAGGGTCCTCGTGGCTTTTGCGGTGTCGGCGCGGCCGCCCACCGCGAAGACGACCGCAGCGAGCCCGACCACCAGGAAGCCGACCGCCTTGAACCGGTCACGGATGCGATTGGGCGCGACTCCTTCCGGCCGCCAGGCCATCGGCCCGGTCCACTGCCAGATCGCGAGGCCGATCAGGGCGATTGCGGCGATCCACAGCAGCACCACTCCGCCCGGCGTCTCGGCGACCGCCTTCAGTGCGCCGGACTGGTCCGCCCGCTGGTTCAGCCCATAAGTCACGCTGACGGCGATGGCACCGATCATCACGTGGATGAGCCCGCTGGCCACCAGGCCGCCGCGTGCCAGCACGCGCAACGGCCGGCTGTTGCTGGCCTCGCGCGCAGCAGCCTTGGCTCGACGGCGGCGTGATCCAAAGGGCATCCTCCGTTGATACCACGACTACGTTCCGATCGCGCATCACACCGTGCATTGCCGTGGTGGGTTAACGTGGTGCGCACGGACCACAAGGAGCTTCCCCCCATGACCGACACCGCCCAGCACCCGGATGAACTCCACGGCCGGAGCGTCGGCACCCTGCTGAACATCCTGCGCGCCGGCGTCCTCGGCGGTCAGGACGGCATCATCTCCACGGCAGGAATCGTCGTGGGTGTTGCCGGTGCGAGCCTCGACAACACCGCGCTACTGATCGCCGGGCTCGCCGGCCTGGTCAGCGGCGCACTGTCTATGGCCGGTGGGGAATATGTCTCGGTCAGCTCGCAACGCGACACCGAGAAGGCGCTGCTCGACAAGGAACGCTGGGAACTCGCGACCATGCCGGACGAGGAACTCGCCGAATTGGCCGGCCTCTACGAGGAGAAGGGACTGTCAGCCGAACTCGCCAGACAGGTGGCGGTGCAATTGCACGAGAAGGATGCCCTCGCCGCCCACGCGGAGATCGAACTGGGCATCGACCCCGACCAGTTCACCAACCCCTGGCACGCCGCCGTCAGCTCTGCGGCCTCGTTCGCGGTCGGCGCTGCACTACCGCTCCTGGCAATCACGCTTTCTCCGCCCGCTGTGCGCGTCTACCTCACCTTCACGGTGGTCATCCTCGCCCTCGTCGGCACCGGCCTGATCAGCGCTCAGGTGGGGGGCGCGCCGAAGGGCAGGGCGGTGCTGCGCAACGTGGTCGTCGGCGTCGTGACCATGGGAGTCACCTTCGGCATCGGGTCGATCGTGGGTGTCTGGATCTAGCGCTAATGGCACCGGCGCATCCGTCGTCCCCGTATTGGGGGGAACGCCGATATATCAATACGTTCGCATTATGTCGATACTGGGAACTGTTCACGGATGAACGGTTGAGATCGACAGGGATGACACATGGAGCACGACGGCTGGGCTGGTTCACACCGCCGAAATCTGGGCTTACTACTCGCGCTGGTGGCGTTGACGGCGGGGCCGCTCGCACTGCCGGCCACCGCGACCGCCACGCCGTCGTCGGCTGCAACGGGCATCACGGCGGACGCTGCTGCGCCGGCCGCCGAATCGCCATCGGACACCGCGCTCCGCACCTCCAGCACACTGGCAGCCACGGTCATCGGCACGGTCGTGCTGGTCGGACTGTTCTGGTATCTGGTCGTACGGTCCCGCCGCAAATAACGGTTGCCTAGAGGCCCTCGACGACGTCAGCCGGTGTGGTCTTCACCCTCCGCCTGGCCACCACGACGATCACGATCGTCGCCAGCCCGACCAATGCAAGCCACGGCAACAACACACCGAACGCGACCAGCAGGAAGCCGAAGAACCCGACGAAGGCCTCCCAGCCGGCGGCCAGCCCGGACAGGAAGGTGTCCGGCTCGTCGACGGGCGCATCCTCTTCGGTGCCCAACTGGATCGTGTAGGTCGACAGCTCAACCAGGTCGTCCAGCGACCGCTTCTGCGATTCGAGCGACTCCAGGTTCGCCTGCCGCTCCGACAGGGCGGACTCGATGCTGATCAGGTCGGCGGTGGTATCGGCATCCGCCATCAACGCGATCAGGCGATCGACGGATGCGTGCAGCGCCTTGATCCGTGAGTCCAGATCGCGCACCTGGGCGGTGACGTTCTGTTTCTCCTGCTCCACCCGCTCGACAGTGCCGAGCTCCTTGAGGGAGGCGAGTGTCTGGGTGAGCTGGTCGGACGGGATTCGCACCGTCAACTCGGCCCGACCCTTGTCCTCGCCATCCGGAGCCGTCTCGCTGCGTGCGTCGACGCGGCCGCCGGCCCGCTCGACGATGGTGGCAACCTCGGCAGCCGCCTCCGCCGGACGCTCCACCGTCATCACGAGGTAGCCGGTGACGATCATCTTCTGATCGCCGTCGACCAGCCTGGCTGCCGAGTCCGCGCCCACCGCGCCGAGATCCTCGAACCCGACGACGGAGTCGGCGAACTCCGGACCGGACTGCGGTGCGACATCCGTCGATGACGCCCCGACCAGTGACGCACCGGATGCCGAGCATCCGGTCAGCACTAGTGCCGTCACAAGTACCGTGCCCCGCAGCAGTCTGAGTCTCATGCAAGAACGGTAGCCTTGCGCCGATCATGAGCGCTACCCAACGTTTTGCGCCTATCGTGCGTCAGCCCAGTCGGCGGCTCCTGCGATAATCGCGGGTATGGGTGTCGTCGAGCGGGTGCGATCCTGGTTCGGCGAATGGTGGGAGGCCGTGCTTCGCCGGCCGACGCTGCACATCGCCGAGGACCAGGGAAGCGGCCCGGTCGTCATCCTGGTGCACGGCATCGCGTCATCATCGGTGACTTTCCAGAACCTGGTGCCGCTGCTGGCCGAGCAGCATCGCGTGATCGCGATCGACATCCTCGGGCACGGCGGATCTCCCGTCCCACCGAAGGCCGAGTACACCATCGAGGAGCACGTGGCCTGGCTGGAGCGCACCATCCGGAGGCTCGGCCTCAGGGAACCGTTCGTCATCGTCGGCCACTCGCTGGGAGCCATGCTGGTCAGCCGGTATGCCAGGACGAACCCGGCGCGAGTGTGCAGGACAGTGCTGGTCAGCCCGCCGATCTACATCTCACCGGAACAGGTCGGCGACCGTTTCGAGCGAGCCGCTCTCGGCGCATACCTGAAGGGGTATGAGTACCTGCGGGTGAACAAGCAGTTCACGCTGCGCAACGCCGCCATCATTTCAAGGCTCATGCCGATCAAGAATGTCTTTGAGGTGACCGAAAGCAATTGGGAAGCCTTCGTGAAGTCCCTGCAGAACTGCATCGAGTCGCAGACCACCATCAGCGACATCGCCGGCATCGAGTCCCCGGTCGACGTGGTCTACGGAACGCTCGACCAGTTCATCGTGCCGGGCGGGCTGCGCATCGTCGAGAAACTGCGCCACGTCACCATGCACCAGGTGGAGGCGAACGATCACCTGGTGCGAAAGCGGCTCGCCCGGGTCGTCGCGCAGGTCATCGGGTAGCGTCGACGCATGCACACTCGAATCCTCGGACGCACCGGCAGGGAAGTCTCGGCCATCGGCCTCGGGACCTGGCAGCTCGGCGCAGACTGGGGGGACGTCAGCGAGGCGGACGCCCACGCGGTGCTGGACGGATCCGTTCAGGGTGGGGTCACCTTCTTCGACACGGCGGATGTCTACGGTGACGGCCGCAGCGAACGCCTGATCGGCGACTACCTCGCGGCCAGCCCCGGTGTCGACGTGACAGTGGCAACCAAGATGGGCCGTCGTGAAGCCCAGGATCCGGCCAACTTCACCCTGGAGAAGTTCCGCGAGTGGACCGACCGCTCGCGCCGGAACCTGCGGATGGACACACTCCACCTGGTACAACTGCACTGCCCGCCCGCGCCCGTGTTCACCTCCGATGCCGTGTACGACGCGCTCGACACCCTGGTAGCCGATGGCGCCATCGCGAACTACGGGGTGAGCGTTGAGACGGCGGATGAGGCACTCGCCGCGATCGCGCGACCCGGCGTGGCAACCGTGCAGATCATCCTGAACGCATTCCGCCTGAAGCCGCTCGACGCCGTCCTGCCGGCCGCACGTCAGACGGGGGTGGGGATCATCGCCAGGGTGCCACTGGCATCCGGCCTGCTCAGCGGCAAGTACACGGCGACCACCACGTTTGCGGAGAACGACCACCGCACCTTCAACCGGAACGGCGAGGCGTTCGACGTCGGCGAGACGTTCTCCGGGGTCGACTTCGAGTCCGGCGTCGCCGCAGCGCAGGAGTTCGCCGCGCTCATCGCCGCCGAGCCGGGAGCATCCGACTACTCGACCGCGCAGGTCGCCCTCGCCTGGGTGGCGCAGCTCGACGGCGTCAGCTCGGTCATCCCGGGCGCTCGCAACGTGCGCCAGGCCGCCTCGAACGCGGCCGCCGGGGAGGTGCCGCAGCTCAGCGACGGCTTCACCGACGGCGTGCTCGAGCTGTACGACCGCTACTTCCGCGCTGCCGTGCACCCCCGCTGGTAATCGTGGAACACCCCGCGATAGTGCCCGTTCCGGATGAATGCACCCGTTCCGCGGGGCACATCTCTCCGGAACGGGCACTAGTGGGAGCTGTCGCCTCGCGAACGGCTCGTGCTCCGAGCAGGCGATCGCGGGTGGAGCTCGGGTTCATCCCGCCGTTCGCCGCCGGTGCCGTGCTCGGCAACCTGCGGGCGCACCTCATCGCCGGCGCTGAGGCGCTGGACGGCGACACCATCACCCGCATCGTGACCGCACCGTCCGGCCCGGTCGCCGTCGCGGTCACGCTGGCGGCGGATGCGATCAGCGCCATTATCGGCAGCACCGACCAGGCGGATGTTGCGGCGGTCACCGCGATCATCCGCCGCTGGTTCGACCTGGAACTCGACCCGTCGCGCGTCGAGGCCGTGCTCGGCGGAGACCCGGTGATCGGGCCGCTGCTGCGTGCCCGCCCGGGACTCAGGGTGATCGGGTCGCCGAACGGGTTCGAGACGGCGGTCATGACGGTGCTCGGCCAGCAGGTGTCGCTGGCGCGGGCTCGCGCGCTGGGCGGGAAGCTGGTCGAGGCGTTCGGCGAGCCGGGTCCGGGAGGGCTGCGGCTCTTCCCCTCGGCGGGGAGCATCGCGGGTCTGCCGCTGGCGGACCTGCGGGCCGCTCTCGGCCTGACCGGGATGCGCGCGCTCGCCGTGCACAGCCTGGCAGCGGCCTGCGACGACGGACTGATCCTCAGCCCGGACGCTGACCCGATCGCGGTGCGGGCCGCGCTCCTCGCGCTCCCCGGAATCGGGCCGTGGACCGCCGACTACCTGGCCGTGCGAGCCCTCGGCGACCGAGATGCGTTCACGGCCGGCGACCTCGTGCTGCGACGGTCCCTGGGCGGCATCAGCGTCGCGGCGGCCGAAGCCGCGTCGCAGGCGTGGCGCCCCTACCGCGCCTACGCGCTGTTCCACCTCTGGACCGCCACCTCCTACTGAGCCGCGCCCGCACTGTTACCCTCACCCGCCACCCTCACCCGCTACCCGTCGCATTTGAGAGACCTTTTACGGCTTCAGCACCGAATGAGGGAAGTTTTTCGGCAGGATTCGCGAATACTCCTTCTTTCGTGCCGACGAGTCAGGCTCGGCTGGGACGCGACGGCGGATGACTCTCGCAAGCTGAGGGACACTCAGCGGATGGTGCTGATCGGCTCCGTGTCGGGAATGGGGCTCGAGTCGCGTCCGCGCAGGTCGGGGTGCGCCCGGCGGAAGATCACAGGAACCAGGAACCCGACGAACGCGAACACCCCAGCCACCCAGAAAGCGCCGACCGCGCCGTTGGCGTCGATGAGGAACCCGGCTGCCGCCGAACCGAGCGCAGCACCGATGAGCTGTCCGGTGCCGACCCACCCATAGGCTTCGGCCGTGTCGCTGAACTTGACGCTCGATGAGACGATCGAGAACATCACGGCCAGCGCCGGGGCAATGCCGACCCCCGCGATGAACAGCGTGATGGACAACCACCAGAAGTCGAGGAACAGCGCGGCGAGCGCCAGGCCGACGAAGACCAGGAACATCCGTCGTGCCAGCGCCCACGGCCCGATCTGCAGGTGGCCGAGCGCGAGTCCGCCGGCGAGGGAACCGACAGCGAAGATGGCCAGCACGATTCCGGCATCGGCTGAACCGTGGTCGAAGGTTGCGACGACGCCAGCCTCAACGCTGGCGGCAGCCCCCACCAGCAGGAATCCGACGACCGTCGCGAGCATGACGGGCGGCCGGCCGAGCACGACACCGAGCTTGCGGCGACTGCGGGGGATGCGCACCTGGCCGAGCTCCGGCGACAGCACGAACCACACCCCTCCTCCGACGAAGAATGCCAACGCCAGCACGATGGCCTGCATCGTCCCGATCTGCGTCGCGACGAGCGTGGTGACGACCGGGCCGACGACCCAGATGATCTCCTGAGCGGATGCGTCGAGCGAGAAGAGCGGGGTGAGCTGCTTCGAGTTCACCATCTTCGGGTAAATGGTTCGGACGGCAGGCTGGATCGGCGGCCAGCTGAGGCCGGCAACGAAACCGATGACCATGTAGAGCGGAACCGGCAGCACCGTGAACGCGATGGTCCCGATAGCGGTGGCGCTGACGACCATCGTGATGATGATCACCTTGCGCATTCCCCAGACGCCCATCCACCGGCTGGTGAGCGGGCCGGCGATGGCCTGGCCGACGCTGGTGGCGGCCAGCACCAGGCCGGCGGCGCCGTAGGAGTCGTGCACCCGTTCGACGTGGAGCAGGAAGGCCAGCGACAGCATCCCCGACGGGAACCTGGCGACCAGTTGAGCACCCATGATCCGGCCGACGCCGCGCGTCTTCAAGAGTTCCAGGTAGCTGCTCACAAGGGCTCAAGTCTAGTGGGGGCGTCAGTCGGGGCCAGGGTCGCCACCAGGTTGAATGGATGTCGGTGGCGGCACCCAGAATTAGTGCACAGGGTGTGTAGAACTCGCACAAGTTATGCACATCTGTGGATGACACGCCCACTAGATATGGGATGTGGCAGGCCACAGACACCCGCTATATAGTGATGTGACGACCGGGAGGCATCTTTTGCGAGATGGTCTCGGTTCACAGAATTCGTGGAACGCTCGACGTGCTGTCAACGGCGAGAGCAGCGGTGTTTTGGGGTAATGAAGCGCTGGTCGGAGCGTTCTTTTCGGGAAATGAACAGACGGACGAAACGTCCGGGAATGGGTGGGTCAACCAGTGTCAATCACGGTAGTCAAGCGCAACGGCGAGCGGGAGCCTTACGACGCGAACAAGATCAACCTGGCGATCGAGGATGCCAGTGCGGGGCTCGATGAGAACATCACCTGGGTTACGCAGATCGCCAGCGAGCTGGAACTCACCCTCTTCGACGGCATCACCACCCAGCAGCTGGACGAGGCTGTCATCCAGGTCGCCCTCCAGAACGTCAAGGACGACCCCGCATTCGACGTCGTCGCCGCGCGACTCCTGCTCAAGACGATCTACAAGCGGGTTCTCGGCGACTATGAGAGTGCTGACGAGCTCAAGCAGCTGCACGTCGAGCACTTCGGCATGAACATCCGCCGCGGTGTCGAAGAGGGCCTGCTCGACCCGCGGCTGACCGAACTCTTCGACCTCGACGTGCTGGCGGGCGCCCTGAAGCCGGCCCACGACGAACTGCTCAAGTACATCGGCGTCGTGACGCTCAACAACCGGTACGGCATCAAGGGTCGCAACGGCGACGCCCTCGAGGTTCCGCAGTACTTCTGGATGCGCATCGCGATGGGCCTGTCGCTCAACGAGGCGAACCCGACCGAGCAGGCAATGAAGTTCTACGAGAAGATGTCGAAGCTCGAGTACCTCGCGGCCGGCTCGACACTGGTCAACGCCGGCACCATCTACCCGCAGCTGGCGAACTGCTTCGTCATGGAGATGCAGGACGACATGGAGCACATCGCGAAGACCACGCGCGACGTGATGTGGCTCACCAAGGGCACCGGCGGCATCGGCCTCTCGGTGACCAAGCTGCGGTCGCAGGGTTCCCCCATCCGCTCCAACAACACCACCTCGACCGGGCCGATCCCGTTCATGCACACGATCGACTCGATTCTTCGCGCGGTCAGCCGCGGCGGTAAGAAGTTCGGTGCGCTGTGCTTCTACATGGAGAACTGGCACCTCGACTTCCCCGAGTTCCTCGACCTCCGCCAGAACTCCGGCGACCCGTACCGCCGCACTCGCACCGCGAACACCGCCGTGTGGATCAGCGACGAGTTCATGAAGCGCGTGCAGAACGACGACGACTGGTACCTATTCGACCCGCTCGAGGTCGCCGACCTGAACGAGCTGTACGGCAAGGAATTCTCCGCCCGCTACACCGAGTACGCCGCCATGGCTGATGCCGGCCAGATGCGCATGCACAAGAAGATCAAGGCGCGCGAGCAGTTCAAGTCGATCCTGATCTCCCTCCAGACCAGCAGCCACCCGTGGCTGACCTGGAAGGACACGATCAACAACCGTGCCCTGAACAACAACACCGGAACGATCCACCTGTCCAACCTGTGCACCGAGATCACGCTGCCGCAGGATGTCGACAACGTCTCGGTCTGCAACCTGGCCTCGATCAACCTGTCCCAGCACCTCCTCGGCTCGGCCGAGGCGGGGCTCAGCATCGACTTCGCCAAGGTGGAGGAGAGCGCCCGCATCGCGGTGCGCCAGCTCGACAACCTGATCGACATCACCCGTTCCTCGGTGAAGGAAGCCGACTTCTCGAACGAGCAGAACCGTGCGGTCGGCCTCGGCGTTATGGGCTTCACCGACATCGTCGAGAAGCTCGGCATCAGCTACGAGAGCGAGGAAGCGTACGACCTGATCGACGAGATCATGGAGCACGTCTCCTACGCGGCCATCGACGAGAGCGCCAACCTGGCGAAGGAGCGTGGCGCCTACGCGAACTTCGAAGGCTCCGGATGGTCGAAGGGCATGGTTCCCCTCGACAGCATCGCGACCACGGAGGCCGACCGCGGCATCCCGATCAAGGTCAACCGCAAGACCCGCCTCGACTGGGACGCCATGCGTGAAAAGGTCAAGGGCGGAATGCGCAACGCGACGCTGATGGCCATCGCGCCGACAGCATCCATCGGTCTGGTCGCCGGAACCACCCCTGGCCTGGACCCGCAGTTCTCGCAGATCTTCAGCCGCTCCACCTCGAACGGCAAGTTCCTGGAGGTCAACCGCAACCTGGTCACCGACCTGCAGCGGCTCGGCATCTGGGGTACCACCCGCGAGTCGATCCTGCGCAGCCAGGGCGACATCCAGGGCATCGACGCGATCCCGGATGACGTGAAGGCCGTCTACAAGACCAGCTTCCAGCTGTCGCCGTACGCGTTCCTCGAGGTCGCGGCTCGCGCCCAGAAGTGGATCGACCAGGCCATCAGCCGCAACATGTACCTCGAGACGCGCGACCTCGGCGACATGATGGACATCTACTATGCGGCGTGGGAGCGCGGGGTCAAGACCACGTACTACCTGCACATGAAACCGCGCCACCAGGCCGAACAGTCCACCGTCAAGGTGAACAAGGCGGAGGAGATCAACGCCGGGGCCAAGCGCGGCTTCGGTGCGGCGTCCCCGGTGAGTCCGGCAGACGCATCCGCCGTCTCAGCGGTCCCGGCAGCCGAGCCCGCCGTCTCGGCGTCCGCCCGCAAGGGCTTCGGCTTCGGCGGACTGACCCAGAAGGCGGGTGAATGATGGACGACGAGTACTACGTACCGCTCGACCCGATGGACGAGCTGCAGTGCGATAGCTGCCAGTAGGTCTCGATGCGCGGCCTCGCTGCGCTCGGGCGCTACTCGACCACCTTTGCTCTGACACGATCAGCGGTCGAGCTCGTCGAGACCAGTCGAGCTTGTCGAGACACTCACGATCAACGAATACAGAAAGAAGATGACTTAACTGATGGGAATTCTCGGCACCGGTATCCAGGAGGGCCTGCTCCTCAAGCCGATCAGGTACCAATGGGCCATGGACCTCTACGACCAGGCGGTGGCAAACACCTGGTTCCCTAACGAGATCCAGCTCGGTGAGGACATCGCGGACTTCAAGCGGATGACCGACGAGGAACGCCACGCCGTCACCTTCCTGATGAGCTACTTCAACCCGAACGAGCTGCTGGTCAACAAGGCGCTCGCGTTCGGCGTCTACCCGTACCTGAACGCCGCAGAGGCGCACATGTACCTGGCGAAGCAGATGTGGGAGGAAGCCAACCACTCGATGTCATTCGAGTACGTGCTGGAGACCTTCCCCATCGATCGAGTGGCTGCCTACGCCGCGCACGTCGACATCCCGTCGATGGCGAAGAAGGAAGACTTCCAGGTCAAGTTCATCAAGCGGATGACCGAGGAGACCCTCGACATCACCACCACCGCCGGCAAGCAGGACTTCGTGCGCAACCTGGTCGCCTACAACGTGGTCCTGGAGGGAATCTGGTTCTACTCCGGGTTCATGGTTGCGCTGTCGTTCCGCCAGCGGAACCTACTGCGCAACTTCGGCTCCCTCATGGACTGGGTGGTGCGCGACGAGAGCCTGCACCTCAAGTTCGGCATCAACCTGATCCTGACGGTGCTCGACGAGAACCCCGACCTGCAGACCCCGGAGTTCGCCGAGGAGATCCGCCAGATGATCCTCGACGCCGTGGAGATGGAGGAGGAGTACAACAGGGATCTCCTTCCTGGCGGCATTCTGGGTCTCAACGCCAACTACATCAACCAGTACGTCAAGTACCTGGCTGACCGGCGCCTCGAGGAGCTGGGCTTCGAACCGCACTACAAGGTGTCGAACCCGGCCAAGTGGATGGCCACCGCCAACGACACCCTCGAGTTGGTGAACTTCTTCGAATCGACCAACACGTCCTATGAGGCGAACGCGAAGGCGACGGTTCGAGCGAAGGACTAGGCGAAAGTCGGGGTTCATCCAACTTGTACCCCGAATGGTCCCCCCAAAAGGCGTCACAACGGCCATTCCCGGGCATCCGCTGCCCTAGAATCCTGATAACCAGAGGGTAAGTGGTCGGGGGAAACCAAATGCACGTCAAACACGCAGCAGCTGCCATCGTCGTGGCTGCGGCCCTGCTTGTGACCGGATGCTCGGATCCGGAAACGCCTCACCTTGAGGAGAAGATCGTCGTCGAGCCGGACGCCGCTGCCGTCGCCCTCCTGCCGGATGGTGTCAGCGGAACGCTGGTCGTCGCGATCAACCCTGAATACCAGCCCAACGAGTACAAGGACGAGGCGGGTGAGCTGGTCGGCTGGACTGTCGACCTGGCCGACGCCGTCGCGCAAAAGCTCGACCTGACGTTCGAGTACAAAGAGGTCGGATTCGATTCGATCATTCCGGGCGTTGCCGACGGCACGTTCGACGTCGGCTTCTCCTCGTTCACCGTCAATGCGGAACGCCAGGAGCTGGTCAACTTTGTCAGCTACTACGACGCCGGCATCCAGTGGGCACAGGTGGTCGGTGGCAACGTGAACCCGGACGATGCTTGCGGACTGATCGTCGCGGTACAGGCGGGCACCTACCAGGAGACTGACGAGCTCCCGGCGAAGTCTGAAGCTTGCCTCGCCGCAGGCAAGGATGCCATCTCCATACTGCCGGTTGCCACCCAGACGGAGGCGACCACATCGCTCGTGCTGGGGAAGGCGGATGCCATGAGCGCCGACTCCCCGATCACCCTCAACGCGGTCTCGCTGATCAAGGACCAGATCGAGGTAGCCGGTGAAGCGTTCGACGTGGCACCGTACGGAATCGCGTTCGGTAAGGACTCCGGACTCGAGCAGGCATTCCAGGCGGCCATCAAGTCGTTGATCGCCGACGGCAACTACCTCACAGTGCTGGAAGGCTGGGGTGTTGAAGCGGGCAGCCGCGAAGACATCGCCATCAACGCCGGTACCTGACCAGCGGGCCGAATATCGGCCTGTACCCCGGTCGCGTCGTGTTGCGGATTACCGGCAATCGGATGCAGGCTGAGTGTTGCGGGAAACCCGCGATCGGAGAGCCCACGTGAACCTTTTCCGCTGTGCGGTGGTGAAACGTTGCGTGGAGGCTGCAGTAGGCTCCCAGTGCTGAAGCGACTGAGGTCGCATTTTTGAGGAGAAGTAATGCGTACGAAGTATGGAATTTCTGCGATCGCCCTGGTCGCAGCGCTTGCGCTCACCGGCTGCGTTGACAACACTGTCGAGCCGGAGGCCCCGGAGAGCAACACGGAAGTCGGAGTCGACGAAGCCGCAGTTGCGCTTCTCCCTGACGACATCAAGGAGGCCGGCGTGCTGATCGCCGGAATCGACCTCGCCTACGCCCCCAACGAGTTCAAGGCGGCCGACGGAAGCCCCGACGGCTGGTCCATCGACCTCGCTGATGCGATGGCCGCGAAGCTCGGACTCACGGTGGACTACCGCGCGTCGAGCTTCGACAAGATCATCCCCAGCGTCACCGGCGGCACCTTCGACATCGGCTACTCGTCGTTCACCGACAACGCAGAACGCCAGAAGTCGGTCGACTTCGTCAACTACTACAACGCGGGCATCCAGTGGGCGCAGCCCATCGGCTCGGATGTAGACCCGGACCACGCCTGTGGCCTCACAGTATCGGTGCAGGCGACCACCTACGAAGAGACCGACGAGCTTCCCGCCAAGTCGGAGGAGTGCGTCGCGGGCGGTGAAGAGCCCATCAACATCCTCAAGTTCGACTCGCAGGACGAAGCGACCAACGCTCTCGCACTCGGTCGTGCGGACGCTATGAGCGCCGACTCCCCGATCACGCTCTATGCGATCTCCCAGGTGAGCGACAAGATCGAGGCCGCCGGTGAGTCGTTCGACGTCGCGCCGTACGGAATCGCGATTGCCAAGGACGCCACCGACCTCGGCAAGGCCCTCCAGGCCGCACTGCAGTCGCTGATCGATGACGGCACCTACGGTGACATCCTCGACGAGTGGGGCGTGTCATCCGGTGGGATCGACAAGGTCACCATCAACGCCGGTTCCTAGGTAGCCAGCACATGAGTTCAGCAGACGGCGGCCGCCCGGCGAAGCGTGATGCTTCGCCGGGCGGTGTCGCCCGCTCCCGGAACCGTTCCCACCTTCCGGCGACAAGCACCAACCCCGACGACCAGGCCGAGGCCATCCAGGCGATCAGGTTGCGGCACCCATGGCGCAACATCTTCGCGGGCATCCTTGTCGTCGCCCTCGCACTGTTCATCATCGACGCAGCGCAGCGTCCGGCCTACGGCTGGGAGAACTTCGCGAAGTACATCTTCGACCAGCGCATTTCCCAGGCAGCACTCAACACGGTGCTCCTCACCATCTACTCGATGGCCATCGCCATCGCGCTGGGCATCACGCTCGCTGTCATGCGGCTGTCGAACAATCCGGTCGTCCGAGGCGTCGCCTGGCTCTATTTGTGGATCTTCCGCGGAACCCCGGTGTACGTGCAACTGGTGTTCTGGGGCCTCGTCGCCACCATCTACTCGACGATCGACATCGGCATTCCTTTCATGGAGCCGTGGGTCAGCTGGCAGACGGATGACGTCATCGACGTGTTCTGGCTCGCCGTCATCGGGCTGGCACTGAACGAGTCGGCCTACATGGCCGAAATCGTCAGAGCGGGCATCCTTTCAGTCGACAAGGGCCAGGATGAAGCCGCCACGGCACTCGGCATGTCGTGGCTTCAGACCATGCGGCGCGTCGTGATCCCGCAGGCAATGCGCATCATCATCCCGCCGACCGGCAACGAGGTCATCTCGATGCTGAAGACCACCTCGCTGGTGACGGCCGTGCCGTACAGTTTCGACCTCTACGGCCGCTCCCGGGACATTTCTGCGGTCATCTTCGACCCTATCCCGTTGCTGCTGGTGGCATCCGCCTGGTACCTGCTGTTCACCTCGATCCTGATGGTGGGGCAGTACTTCCTGGAGAAGCGGTTCTCACGGGGGATCGGGCGCGCCGTCGAGAAGAAAGGCACCGAGACCGGTTCAACAGCGACCGTGACCGGAGCCGTCCAGACCCACACGGGGCCCATCGACTCCAAGGGTTCGGAGCACAACAAATGACCGACATCCCCATGGCCAATGTCCCTATGGTGCGTGCCGAGAAGGTCTCCAAGAGCTTCGGTTCCAACCAGGTTCTCAAGAGCATCACCCTTGAGGTGAAGCGCGGTGAAGTACTCTGCCTGGTGGGCCCCAGCGGCTCAGGCAAGTCGACCTTCCTGCGCTGCATCAACCACCTGGAGCGCGTCAACGCGGGCCGTCTCACCGTTGACGGCGTGCTCGTCGGGTACGAGGAGCGCGACGGGTTGCTCTACGAGCTGAAGCCGCACGTTGCTGCCAAACAGCGCCAGGACATCGGCATGGTGTTCCAGCGCTTCAACCTGTTCCCGCACATGACTGCGCTCGAGAACATCATGGAAGCACCCATGCTGGTGAAGAAGGTCTCCAAGACGAAAGCAACGGCTCGGGCGCGCGAACTGCTCGAGAGAGTCGGTCTTGGTGAGAAAGCGGATGCCTACCCCGCCCACCTGAGTGGCGGCCAGCAGCAGCGGGTTGCGATCGCGCGCGCGCTGGCGATGGACCCGAAGCTGATGCTGTTCGACGAGCCGACCTCCGCGCTCGACCCCGAACTGGTCGGTGAAGTGCTCGAGGTGATGAAGGACCTGGCCAAGTCGGGCATGACCATGATCGTGGTCACGCACGAGATGGGGTTCGCGCGGGAAGTCGCCGATTCGCTGGTGTTCATGGATGGCGGCGTGGTGGTGGAGTCCGGTGACCCGACCGAGGTGCTCAGCAACCCGCAGCACAAGCGGACTCAGGCGTTCCTCTCCAAAGTCCTGTAACGGATTCCTAGAGGTGTGCGCCGCAGCGCCGCACGGCGAGCAGCGCGAGCGAGCGGGTCACCGCGATGAGTTCGTCGAGGTTGACCTGCTCGCGCACGGCGTGCGCGAACTTCACATCGCCCGGGCCGAAGTGCAGTGTGGGGATCCCACCGATGCCGGCGTACAACCGCAGGTCGCTCCCGTAGGGGGCTGCGGCGCGCTCCGGGGCTGCGCCGGTGAGGTCGGAGATCGACGCTGACACCTCGTCGATGAATTCGTGCTGCGCGTCGATGCTGCCGCTGGCGAACTGGCCGCCCGGCCAGGTGACGATTGCCGGGTTGTCCGTCAACCAAGCGCTCTTCGCACACGCTACGGCGACGCGTTCTTCGAAGGCCGCGCGGGCATCCGCCGGGTCTTCACCGAGCAGAACGCCCATCCGCCCTTCGGCGACGAGACTCTCCGGCACGCTGGACGACCAGTTGCCTGCCTGCAGTTTGCCGATCGAGATGCCGAACGGCAGCTCGTAGTTGCGGAACAGCGGATCGGGGTTGGCGTTTCGCTCCGCCTCCAGCTGCTTGATCGCTGCGTCGATGCCGAGGAAGGAATCGAAGGCGCTCACGCCGCTCATCCGGGTGCTGCCGTGAGCAGCCTTGCCGGCGACCTCGATGCGGAATGTCAGCGCGCCGGCGCAGGCCGTGACGATGCGCCCGGTCGTTGGCTCGGTCAGCACGGCGGCATCACCGCGGTGACCGCGGAGCATAGTGGCGAAGGCGCCGAGTCCGCCATCCTCTTCGCTCATCACCGAGTGCACGGCGAGCGGGCGCTCGAGGGTGACGCCGGCCGCTCGGAGCGCGCGGACGACCCCGAGGTTCGCCGCGACGCCGGCCTTCATATCGCAGGCGCCGCGTCCGTGCAGCACCCGTCCGACGATGTCGCCGGCAAACGGATCGCGGCCGTCCCACTTCTCCAGCTCGCCCTCCGGCACGACGTCGATGTGGCCCTGAAGCACGAGGGCCGGCGTGCCTTCACCGGTCACCCCGACGACCCCGTAGCCCTCGGTGCGATCGGTCTCCTCGCCCGGGTACTGAGGGTGGGAGCGCAGTGCGTCGAGGTCGAACTTCCAGCTGTCGACCGCCAGGCCGAGCTGGTCGAGTTCCCTGGCCTGGGAGTTCTGCAGGTCGGACTCGGCGTCGGTGCCCGTGGTGCTGGGAACACGAATGAGGTCGACCAGGGAGGTGACGAGGGTGTCTTCATCGATCGCGTCCAGGACGCGGAGTTCGACATCGGTGAGCCCGGCAGTGGCATGCATGACGACACTCTATTGTGTCTCGATGCGGTCGCTGAGCGACCTACTCGACAACCATTGCCCGTGCTGCGGATCAGCGAGTACTGAGCATCTTGTGGATGCGCTGCCGACAGACGGTTCGGGTTTCCCGGGCGAATCGGGACCGCGGCCCCTGATGCTCGGGAATGCCCGCTGCCTAGCGTTAGGGCAGGCGGCCGACCTCCGGCCGGGATAAGAGGAACTTCATGAAATCACGCACTGCTGCCATGACAGCTGTCGGAGTGGTGATGCTCGCAAACGGACTGTTGATCGGAGCCCCTTGGCTCATCTCCGAATGGACCTCGCCCACCGAGGTCACCTTCCTGGACAGCGTCGCTGACTGGCGATACGTCGCGTTCAACTATCTCTACCTCGCCGCGTTGATCGTCTTCATCGCCGCAGCGCCCACGATGACCAGCTGGGTGGGGCGCGAAGGTCGTCGCCTTCCTCACTGGTTGGTGCCGGTGATGGCGGCTGCGGCAGCGCTCCAGGCCTGCACGCTGTTCTCCCAGGCCGTTGTCACGCCATTCCTGCTCGAGGTCGCGCCCGTCGCGCTGACCACCGAGGACGGCGGCGCTTTCGCCATCATTATGTCCGCCATCTGGGTCATCTGGATCGCGGCGCTCACCACATTCGCCATCATCGGCTGGCGTCGCAAGGTTATGTCTGTGCCGGCCGCCCTGCTCATGATCGTCGGGTCACTGGTCATTCCGATCTTCGGGGCGATCGGGAGCATCCTGGTCGGCGGTGCACTCGCCTGGACCGCATGGTCACGCCGGGTGAGCGTGGCGCGTGAGCCCGTCAGCGCACTCGCGTAGATAGGATGCCGGAATGAGCGGTGCTGCAGCCCACCCGATCGAGGCCATGCGCCGGGGTGGGCTCGCGGCACGGCTGCCGCTGTGGAGCCTGGTAGCCGGTCTCGTCATCTCCGTTCTCGCCGTCGGGCTGGCGATCGGCATCCCGCTCGGTGGTGACACGGTGCTCAGCCGCATCGCCGTTGTCTCGTTCGTGGTGGGAGCCACGGCGCTCGCCACCAGCGGGGTCGCACTCCTGCAGCAGGACGCCGCCCACCCGATGGGCTGGTGGCTGATCGCAGCCGGGCTCGCCAACCTGGTATCCAACCTGGTTCTCGGGGGCATCGTCGCGCTGGTGCAGCGTGGTGCCGAGCCCCCGATCGAGATGATCTGGGTGAGCAATTGGGTGTGGATTCCCGCACAGTTCGCGGTGCTGGAACTACTGTTGCGCTTCCCGACCGGTCGACTGCCGAACCGGTGGTGGCGTGCCGTCGAGGTGTTGCTCATCGGCTGGTGTGGGTGGGCGATGATCGTCACTGCGCTGCTCCCCGGTCCGCTGGGATCTGACCGTCTCGCGCACCTGGACAACCCGTTCGGCTGGGACGCGGCATCCGAGTTCCTGAACCTGGCACTGACGCCCACCTTCCTGGCCATTCCGGTGCTCACGGTGCTGTGTGCCAGCGCCATGCTCTGGCGGTGGTTTCGGAGCAGCGCGGTGGAGCGTCAGCAATTGAAGTGGATCCTGGCCGCAGCGCTGTTCCTCGCGATTGTGACCCCTTTCGCCAGTCTCGGCGAGGTGCCGCAGCTGGCGGAGGCCGCCGGATACCTGCTGCTGCCGGCGGCACTGGCCGTCGCCGTTCTGCAGGACAACCTGTGGGATCTCGGTCGCGTGGTTCGTCGATCCCTGGTGTACGCAGGCGCCACGGCAGTGCTTGCGGGCTGCTACCTCATCATCGTCCTGGTCATCGACGGTGCCACGACCCCGATCGTCGCCGCAGTCATCGTCGCAGCCCTGGCACTCCCGGTGAAGAACTTCTTTCAGTGGATGCTCGAACGAATCCTGTTCGGCCAGCGCGGCGACCCTTCACGAACTGTCACCCGGCTGTCGGAGTCGCTCCATCGCCAGTCGCCGTCGCTATCCCAGACAGTCGTCACCGAACTCGCCGATTCGCTCCGCCTTCCCTTCGTCGCTCTCGAGGATGCCGCCGGTGCTCAGCTGGCGTTCGCCGGTACGCCTGGCGCTGAGGCGGCCAGGCTCCCGCTGATGGTGAACGGTGTCGAGACCGGCTGGCTGGTCGCGCACGAGCGGGCATCGGGGGAGGGGCTTGATGCGAAAGACCATCGGCTGCTGGCGATGGTGGCGACGCAGGCCGGCCTGGCCGTTCGCACCGAGAGCCTGGCAACCGACCTCCGAAGCGCCTTCGCCCGTCTGGCGACGGTGCGAGAAGAGGAGCGGGCTCGGCTCCAGCGGGACCTGCACGACGAGTTGGGACCGAGCCTCGCCGGAATCGTCATGCAGTCGGAGGCGGCGCGCAACCTGGCATCGGCCGCCCCGGGCGCACGCAGCGCCCAGTTGGACGCGGTGCTGGAGAGTATCGGCTCGAATGCGGAAACCCTTGTTCAGGATGTCCGGCACATCATCGAGGGGTTGCGCCCCGCGTCCATGGGGTCAGCGGGGCTGGGAGCGTCCGTCAAGGAGGCCGCCGGCCGAATCGCATCCGGGGTCCGTCTCGACCTGAACGTGCCCGATCAGCTGACTGGCCTGGCACCGGATGCCGAGGTGGCGATCTTCCGGGTCACCGTGGAAGCTGTACTGAACGCAACCAGGCATGCGGTGCCCACAGTCATCGCCGTACGGATTGCTTACGAGGGGGATTCGGTCGTGGTTCAAGTGGATGATGACGGGCGCGGGATGGGCGGTGGCCGCCCAGGAGTCGGCATGCGGGCGATGCGGGAGCGGGTGGAACAATCGGGGGGCCGGCTTTCGGTGACTGGCGGGCCGGGCGGTCGTGGCACCACGGTGACGGCATGGATTCCGGTGGTAGACGCATGACGACCAGGGTGATCATGGCGGATGACCACCCGGTGTTCCTTGACGGACTGAAGCTGCTGCTGGAGACCACCGACGGCATCGAGGTCGTCGGCACCGCAACGAACGGGCTTGCCCTTCTGGAGCTCGCCGAGAACACCCCATTCGACGTCGCCGTCGTCGACCTGGAAATGCCGGTACTCGACGGGATCGCCGCGACCGGGCGCCTGCTCGCCCGGTGGCCGGACGCGGCCATTCTCATCCTCACCATGCACGACGATGACGCGACACTGCTGCGTGCCCTCCGTTCCGGCGCCGCCGGGTACCTGCTCAAGGGTTCAGGGCATGGTGCGATCGTCCGGGCGATCCGGGGCGTGGCCGACGGCGACGCGGTATTCGCCGGACGCGCGGGCCGCGTGGTCCGTGAGGCGATCCGAAATCCGGAACGGTCGCCGATACACGGGCTCACGTCTCGTGAACTGGAGCTGCTGGCCGGCATCGCCTCCGGCGCAGACAACGCAGCCATCGCGTCGTCGTTGTTCCTCTCCACCAAGACCGTGCAGAACAACGTGAGCCTGCTGATGGGCAAGCTGGGGGCCGCGTCCCGCGCCCACCTCGTCGCCCTGGCCCGGGACCTCGGTGTTGACGGCTCAACTGCCGGCTGAGAGCACCTTCTGGATGCGCTGCAGGCTGACCGGCTCTGCCGTGCCGAGGTGCTGGGCGAAGAGGCTGAGACGCAACTCCTCGATCAGCCAGCGGGCGCGCACCAGGTGCGGTGCGGCATCCGTTGGCAGCGGGATCGTGCCACCGGCAGAAACGAACTTCTCGGTGGCGGAGGCGACCTCGCCCATCCAGACGCGGTCGCGGCCGAGGTTCTCGGCGAGCTTGCCCACCCGGTGGCTGATACCGGCCAGATACACCGGCAGTCTTCGCACGTGCGCCAGGCCGGTGGCCGAGACGAAGCCCGGGAAGACCAGGCCGTCATGCTGTTCGCGGGCATCCGCCAGAGGAGCCAGCAAAGTCAGACTGCTCGCTGAACTGATCGCTTTCTGGGCGTCCCGACTGGCCGCGAGGGCCTTCGCCACGAGCGAGACCGTCGAGAACAAGTCGTCCATGATGGTGGCGGACACCCGATCGCGAACCCGCTCGAACTCGGCACGCGTCCACACCTCCGTGTCGGCCAGCGCCGCGTCGATGCAGGCCATCATGCAGTCCTCGAACAGCGCCTGGGTGCTCGGGTAGGGGCTCGCCCCGAGGCTCAACTTCTCGGCGGCGGTGAGGTGGTTCTGCACATAAGAGGTGGGGGAGGGGATGGCGAGCAGCAGCATCCGCCTGAGTCCCGACTTCATGGCACGGGCCTGATCAGCGGGTGTGCTCATCAATTGCAGAGAGACGGATGCGCCGCGATCGACGAGCGCCGGGTAGGCGCGAACCGTGTTGCCACCCTGCCTCGTGTCGATGAGCTTCGGCAGCATATCGAAATCCCAGGTCGTCAAGCCATCGCGCTCGAGCGCGTTCGGAGTCTTGACGACGACCTTCGCGACGGACTCGCGCGCGCGAGCCTTCAGCTTGGACTGCAGGGCGGTGAGGTCTTTGGCGCGGGCGACAGTCGTGCCGTGCTCGTTGACCACCCCGAACGTGACCTTCAGGTGCGGCGGCACCCGGTCGAAGTCGAAATCGTCGGCGGCAACGGGGGTGTAGGTCTGCCGTTGGATCTGCGCCGCGAGGTATTCCGTCAGCGACAACTCCTCCATGGCGTCGACCGGCAGGTCCTGCAGCAGCCGTTTCGCCCAGTCGGCCGCCGGCACCACGTTGCGGCGGATCGCCTTCGGCAGCGACTTGATCAGCGCGGTCACCAGGTCGAGGCGCAGGCCGGGCACCTGCCAGTCGAACCCTTGCGGCGACAGGCGGGCGAGCAGCGCGATGGGCACGTGAACCGTGACGCCGTCGTCTTCGGCGCCCGGCTCGAAGCGGTAGCTCAGTTTCAGCCGCTGGTCGCCCTGCTCCCAGTGCTTCGGATAGGACGTCTCGACCAGCTCGACGACCGGGGCGGACGACTCGTCGTCCAGCAGGTCATCGGCGGTCATCGTCAGCAGGCCCGGCTGCTCTTTGCTGGTGGTCTTCCACCATTTCTCGAAGTCGCGCTGGGTGCATACCTCGGCGGGAATACGTCGGTCATAGAACTCGAAGACCGCTTCGTCGTCCAGCAGGATGTCCCGCCGCCTGGTGCGTTCTTCGACCTGTGCGAGCTCTTTGCGGAGTTTGCGGTTCGCGCGGTCGAAGGATGTCATTCGCTGATCAAGGGCGGCGTGGTCCCAATCGCCTTCCACCAGCGCATGGCGGATGAACAGCTCGCGCGCGTGCTCCGGGTCGATGCGGGAGAACTGCACCCTACGGCGATCCACAATCGGAACGCCGTAGAGCGTCACTCGCTCGTAGGCGACGGCGGCCCCCTGCTTCTTCTCCCAATGCGGTTCACCGTAACTGCGCTTGACCAGGTCGCCGGCGATCGGTTCAGCCCAGGAGAGGTCGATGGACGCATTCATGCGGGCGAACAGACGACTGGTCTCAACCAGCTCGGCGCTCATCACCTCGGCGGGCTGCTTCCTGGCGAGGGCGGACCCGGGGAAAATGCTGAACCGGATCTGACGGGCGCCGATGTAGTCGCCCTGCTTGGTTTTCTGTTTCTTGTCTGAGGCTGCGTCTTTGATGCCTAGCTGGCTCAGCAGGCCGGCAAGCAGGGAGCGGTGGATGCCGACCGGGTTCACGCTCGGCTGCCCGATGGTAAGGCCGAGTGGTTTGGCCGTCCGCTCCAGCTGCCGGTAGACATCCGCCCACTCCCGCACCCGGAGGAAGTTCAGGTACTCCGCTTTGCACAGCCGCCGGAATTGGTTGCCCGACAGCTCCTTCTCTTTCTCTTTCAGGTAGTTCCAGAGATTCAGCAGGGTGAGGAAGTCGCTGGTGGGATCGGTGAAGCGCGCGTGGGCTGTGTCGGCCTGCGGTCGCTTCTCGAGGGGGCGTTCGCGCGGGTCCTGGATGCTGAGGCCGGCCACGATTGCCATGACTTCGCGGGTCGTTTGGTACTTGGCCGATTCGACCACCATGCGGGCGAGGCGTGGATCGAGCGGCAGCTGTGACAGCTGCTTGCCGACCCTGGTGATGGTGGGCTCCCCGGCAGGGCCGGAGATCGCGCCGAGCTCTCTCAATAGGTCGAGGCCGTCCTTGATGCCCCGGGAGTCCGGCGGCTGCAGGAAAGGGAACTTGGCGATATCGCCCAGGCCGAGGGAAATCATCTGCAGGATGACGGCGGCGAGGTTGGTGCGCAGGATCTCCGGTTCGGTGTACTCGGGGCGGCGCAGGAAGTCGTCCTCGGAGTACAGGCGGATGGCGATGCCGTCGCTGGTGCGCCCGCTCCGCCCTGAGCGCTGGTTGGCGGATGCCTGCGAGATTGCCTCGATCGGCAGCCGCTGGATCTTCGCCCGAGCGCTGTAGCGGCTGATGCGGGCGGTGCCGGCATCGATCACGTACTTGATGCCGGGCACGGTGAGGCTGGTCTCAGCCACGTTGGTGGCGAGCACGATGCGGCGTCGGACTCCGGCCTGGGCGGAGGTGCGGAAAACCTTGTGCTGGTCGGCCGCGCTGAGGCGACCGTAGAGCGGGAGCACCTCGGTGCTAACCCCGCTGGTCGAGCTTGTCGAGACCCGAGCCCGGATCGCGTCCTCCGCGTCACGGATCTCAGCCTCGCCGCTGAGGAACACGAGCACGTCGCCGTTGCTCTCCCGGGCGAGCTCGTCGAGGGCGGCGTTGATGCCGTCGAACAGGTCGATGGGCTCGGCTCCGTCGCCCGCGGCCGCATCCTTCAACAGGTTGTTCTTGCCGCCGCGCCGCCCCCGGGCATCCGCCGCGCCGTGCCCACCGAATCCATCCTGTTGACGGGGCGGGGTGGAGGCTTCGGAGAACTCGTCATCGTCGTCGGGGTCGTCGGAGGCGGCATCCGGCGCCAGCGGCCGGTATCGGATCTCGACCGGGTAGGTGCGTCCGCTGACCTCGACGATCGGGGCAGGCGTGCCTGCGGCATCCGCGAAATGCTTTGCGAAGCTCTCCGGGTCGATGGTCGCCGAGGTGATGATCACCTTCAGCTCCGGACGCTTCGGCAGCAGCTGCCCCAGATACCCGAGCAGGAAGTCGATGGTGAGGCTGCGTTCGTGCGCCTCGTCGATGATGATCGCGTCGTACTTGCGGAGCATCCGGTCGCGGTGGATCTCATTCAGCAGGATGCCGTCGGTCATCAGCTTGATGCGGGTCCCCTTGCCGACGCGGTCGGTGAAGCGCACCTGGTAGCCGACGAGCCCGCCGACCTCCTCGCCCAGCTCTTCGGCAATGCGCTCGGCGATGGTCCGGGCGGCGATGCGGCGCGGCTGCGTGTGCCCGATGCTCTGGTAGCCGAGTTCGAGCAGGATTTTGGGCAGCTGGGTGGTCTTGCCGGAGCCGGTTTCGCCGGCCACGATGATCACCTGGTGGTCGCGGATGCTCGCCGCGATGTCCTCCCGCCGCTGACTGACGGGCAGCTCCGGCGGGTAGTTGATGGCGGTGACGGCGGCGGGAATCATGAGCCCTCCATCCTACGTTCAGACTCTTCACAAAATAGTTGTGTTGACAGAGTACTTTGTGTTACAAAGTCTATATGCGTTCACCAGCCATCGAGGCGGATGTCCCCGCTCGCGGCAAGCAGGCGGCCTCCGGTTGGCCACCGGCCGGCTCTGTGCTCCCGCTCGCGTTCGCATTTCTGCGCGTACCGCTGGTGGCCGCCGCCGCGCTGGTCACCGTCGGGCTGCTGGCGGCATCCGGGATCGCCGCGGCGTTCCCGGTCAGCACGCTCTCGGCCCTCTACCTGGCGCCGGTCAACGTCGCCAGCCTGTTGCTGCTCCGCTGGGCGCTGCACCGCGAGGGCCGCCGGGTTCGCGACCTGATCGGCTTCGGCCGCGCCCGCCTCGGCCGCGACACCCTCTGGGGGCTGCTCTGGCTGATGGTGCTCTACCTGCCGTTCGCGGGCGCGATCATCGGCACCATGTTCCTCCTCTACGGCGGTGACGCGTTCACCAGTTTCGAGACGGTGTTCGTGCCGGCGGGTGGCTATCTCGTCATGCCGCGGGCACTGGCCGTCGTCTTCGCGGTGGTGGTCGTCCTGACCTTCGCCCCGCTGAACGCCCCCACCGAGGAACTGGTCTATCGCGGTTACGCGCAGGGCGGCCTGCAGGTAGCTCTGAAGTCGAAGTGGCTCGCCGTGGTCATCCCCGCCATCGGCTTCGGCCTGCAGCACGTCTTCTTCGCGGCCACAGCGCCCGGGATGCTGGTGTTCGCCGTCGCCTTCTTCGTCTGGGGTCTCGGCTCAGGGATCATCTACCTGAAGCAGGGCAGGCTCATGCCGCTCATCATCGCCCACCTGATCGTCAACCTCTTCACCAGCCTGCCGGCACTCATCGTGCCGTTCGTCGCCTGATGCCCGAGAAAGAAGACACTGTGACCGACCCCCGGAACGGACCCGCTGACCACGACCCGGTTGTCGACGACGCACCGCTCGACCCGGCGGAGATGCTCGCCCTCGCTGAGCGCCAGCAGCGGGCCGTTGGGCTCAGCTATGCGAACCCGGTGGCGTGGATGTTCCTGATCTGGGGCGTCGCCTGGCTGGTCGGCTTCTTCTTCCTGTGGTCTGGATACGAGGGCGGCAACCCGTGGTTCACGGTGCCGCTCCCGGTCGCCGGCATCGTGTTCGGCGTTCTCATCGCGGCGTCGATCGCGGCCAGCGCCGTGATCGGAACCCGCATCGGGAAGGGGGTGCGCGGGGCATCCGACTTTCAGGGTGCGGTCTACGGCATCTCGTGGAGCCTGAACGGAATCGCGTTCGCCGCTCTGGGCGTCGGCTTGGTGAGTAACGGCATGTCCGGGGAGCTCGCATCCCTCTATTTCCCCTCGGCCTACGCGCTGATGGCCGGCGTCATGTACCTGGCAGGCGCCGCCCTGTGGAACGTGCGCAGTCAACTCGTGCTCGGAGTGCTGCTGCTGTTGATCGGCTCGATCGCGCCGTTCTTCGGTGCGCCGACGAACAACCTCGTCATGGCCATCGGTGGAGGTGGTGGGTTCCTGGTCGCCGCGGCCTGGTTCTGGTGGCGATTGCGTCAGGAGACGCGGTGATGGATGAACTCGACCCGGTCATCCATGCGGCCGCCCGGCTGCGCATCACGGCGACATTGGGCGCCCTGCCGACGGGCGACCGGATGGCATTTCCTCGCCTGCAGGAGCTGCTCGACATGACCGCAGGCAACCTGTCGACCCACCTGCGCAAGCTCGAGGATGCCGGCTATGTCGAAGTCACCAAGGCCCATCAGGGCCGCACCCCGATCACCTACCTGGCCCTGACCACGCGCGGCCGCCGCGCGTTCGAGGACTACACCGAAGCATTGAGATCACTCCTGGGAGAACCAACATGACCAACCTCGTCCACCTTGATGAGGTGAGCCGCCGGTATGGCGATGTTGTCGCGCGCGACGACGTCACCTCCGCATCGACTCCGGTCGTATCGTCGGACTGCTCGGCCCGAACGCCCTCGTGCTGTTCCGCCGCAACGAGGGGCGCCGCTTCCGCTAAGCCGGCCAACCACCATGTCGCTTCGGACGGATGTTCGGGCTGCTGCCCGGCGTGTTGCGGCGCCGTTTGCGGGTTGCTCCGAGCATCCGTCGTTGGCGACAGCGGAGAGGGCGGTGGGGTCAAGGTTGCGGCTCAGCGCAGTGGCAGAATCGAGAGACACCACGTCAAAGGAGGCAGCCGTGCCGGAGTTTGCAGGGGCCGAGCTGGTTCCGGAGGCCCACGCCGAAACCGTCGAGCAGTTCGCGCGCAACCTCGAGGCGGTTCGCCGGCGGATAGACGCGGCCCGCGAGCGTGCAGGCCGAGCGGATGCCGTGCGCCTGCTGCCCGTCAGTAAGACAGTGCCTGCCGAACGAATCCGCCCAGCCATCGAAGCCGGAGGCGTCGAGCTCGGCGAGAACAAGGTGCAGGAGGCGTACCGCAAGTGGGACGAACTGCGTGACACGGGTGTTGCGTGGTCGGTGATCGGACACCTGCAGACCAATAAGGCGAAGCTGGTTGCGGAGTTCGCTTCCGAGTTCCAGGCGCTCGACAGCCTGAGGCTGGCCGAAGCGCTGGACCGCCGCCTGCAGGCATCCGGCCGCGCCATCGATGTGTTCGTGCAGGTGAACACCTCGGGCGAGGACAGCAAGTTCGGACTGGATCCGGATGCGGTCCGGGACTTTGTGCGTGAGTTGCCGAATTACCAGTCCCTGCGTATTCGCGGTTTGATGACGCTGGCCGTGTTCAGTTCCGACACCGAGCAGGTGCGCTCCTGCTTCCGGCGCCTTCGCGAGCTGCGGGAACAGTTGCGGGAGACGGCGCCGGATGGTGTCACGCTGGATGAGCTGTCGATGGGGATGTCCGGGGACTTCGAGGTGGCGATCGAGGAAGGTGCCACCGTGGTACGCGTCGGCCAGGCGATCTTCGGAGCGCGCACCCAGCCCGATTCCTACTACTGGCCGGAACGGACGACCAGCTGAGACGACGGCCTCAGTGCGCGGGGAGGTGGAACGTTTCGGCGAACCGCTCGAGCAGGGCCGGCTCACCGGCGAGAACCTTCACCGTGCCGTCGTCGATCGCAGCGGCAGGCGTCAACTGGCCGGAGATCAGCAAGCGGATGCCCGGACCGGTCTCGAACGCGAAGTCCACGCCGCCCGCCAGCGGGTCGACCCCGGCGGGCGCAAGCGTGCCGGAGCTCCCGCGCAGCGGGGCGACGCTCAGCCCGTCGGGAGCGACGCGGAGGCCGAGGGCGATGTCGGCCAGGTGGATTTCGTAGGCCGTTGTCGGGAGGCTGGCGGCGACATCCGCCCGGAATGCCGTGCGTAACGCCATCGTCAGCGAGTCGGAGGTGACCACGTCGCCCTCAGCCGGTTCGCCCATTGAGGCGAACCCCCAGCGGCCGAGCGCGAGCACCACGTCTTCCAGGCCCCGCCCGTAGTCCGTCAGGTCGTAGGCGAGCCCGTGCGCCATCGGCAACCGCCGCACGACGCCGGCATCCTGCAGCTCTTTGAGCCGGGTGCTCAGGATGTTGGTGGGAATGCGGGGGAGGCCCTGCTTGAGGTCGGTATAGCGGCGCGGGCCGACGAGCAGGTCGCGAACGATGAGCAGGGCCCATCGTTCGCCGACCAGCTCGAGGGCCGTGGTGACGCCACAATATTGGCCGTAGTTGCGGGCGGCCATTCAGATCAGGCTGTCCCTCCCTGGGCAGCCATGAACGCCTCGGGTCCTTCCTCGGCGGCCTTCGGGTCCATCCACAGCACGCTGAACTCGTTGCCGTCCGGGTCCTCGAAGTCACGCGAGTACATGAAGCCGTAGTCCTGCGCCTCCTTCGGTTCGGAGCCGCCGGCGGCCAGCGCCTTCTCCAGCATGGCGTCCACGGCCTCCCGGCTCTCCGCGCTGAGCGCGGTCTGCACCATGGCGTTGGTGTGCGGGTCGGGGATCTGCTTCTGGGTGAAGGTGGCGAAGAAATCGCGGGTGAGCACCATCAGGTAGATGTGCTCGTCGATGACGACGCAGGCTGCGTTCTCATCGCTGAACAGCGGGTTGATGCTCCAGCCGAGGCCCTGGTAGAACTCCTTGGCGCGGGGCAGGTCGGTGGTCGTCAGGTTGACGAAGATCTCGGTCGACATGGTGGCTCCTCGTGGTGGTTTCAGGTGACGGGATCGGGCCCGATTGTTGGTGAAAGACATACTTGCAAAAAACAAGTAGGCCGTCAATGGGCCTGACCTATGTATACAGAACGGCGCCAGCAGTCGCATTTGTTGGCAAGTTTCGCTCGTTGAACTAGGCTGTGTATACACAACTCGGCAGGGAGGGCGGATGATGCGCGCCAGCGACCGTGCCTATCGAGCCCTGCGAAACGAGATCGTCAGCTGGGAACTGCTCCCGGGCAGCGTGCTCGGCGAGGTCGAGCAGTCCACGCGGCTCGGCGTGAGCCGCACGCCCATCCGCGAGGCGCTCTCCCGCCTCGCCGCGGACGGACTGGTCGAGCCGCAGGCCGGACGCGGCCTGGTGGTCACCGCCATCTCGATCGAGAACATCACCGAGTTGTTCGAGGCGCGTCAGGCACTGGAGCAGCGCGCGGCGGCGCTGGCGGCAGAGCGTCGCGACCCGGCGGTCTTCACCCAGCTGCAGCAGGAGTTACGCGAAGCCGCCACGCTCATCGACGACCCGCACGCCTACTACGACCTGGTCGCCCGCATCGATGCGGCAACGGATGACGCGAGCCGCAGCCCCTACCTGGTGGCCGCCCTTCGTGGCCTGCGCACCCACCTGGTGCGCATCCGCCGCCTCGCCCAGGACGACCGCGAGCGCCTGATCGCCGCAGCGGCCGAGCACCTGCTCATCGTCGACGCCATCGTCGCTGGGGACGCCGAGCTTGCCGCCCATGCCACCCACATCCACCTCTACCAAAGCCTGCAGAACACCCTGAAAGCCGCGAAGGCCGGCCGGTTCGCCGACCAGCTCACCGCATCCTGACCCCCTCGAAAGGACCACCATGAAGCTCCATCCCGTGCGCGTGCACCCCAGTTCGGACAACCTGGCGAAGCAGGACCAGCTCGCCTGGAAGATCGCCGAGGTCGCGTCAGAACCGGTAGCGGTGACGGATGATGTGGCCGACATGGTCATCAACCGCGTCATCGACAACGCTGCGGTCGCAACCGCGTCGCTCAGCCGCGAGCCGGTGGTGGCAGCACGGGCGCAGGCGTTGGCACATCCGTACCAGGCGGGCTCCACGGTCTTCGGCGTCGAAGGCCGGGTCAGCCCGGAGTGGGCCGCCTGGGCGAACGGCGTCGCCGTGCGCGAACTCGACTTCCACGACACCTTCCTCGCTGCCGACTACTCGCACCCTGGGGACAACATCCCGGCGATCCTCGCCGTCGCCCAGCATGTCGGTCGGAATGGCTCAGACCTGCTGCGCGGCATCGTCACCGGGTACGAGATCCAGGTCGACCTGGTGAAGGCGATCAGCCTGCACAAGCACAAGATCGACCACGTCGCCCACCTCGGTCCGAGTGCGGCGGCCGGCATCGGCACCTTGCTGGGACTTGATACTGAAAAGATCTTCCAGGCCGTAGGGCAGGCGCTGCACACCACCACCGCTACCCGTCAGTCGCGCAAGGGCGAGATCTCCACCTGGAAGGCGCACGCCCCGGCCTTCGCCGGAAAGATGGCTGTCGAAGCGGTCGACCGGGCGATGCGCGGCCAGACCAGCCCGACCCCGATCTACGAGGGCGAGGACGGCGTGATCGCCTGGCTGCTCGACGGGCCGGACGCGCACTACGAGGTTCCGCTGCCGGAGCGCGGCGAGGCCCGCCGCGCGATCCTCGACACCTACACGAAGGAGCATTCGGCTGAGTACCAGGCGCAGGCGCTCATCGACCTGGCCCGCAAGTTGCACCGGGAGCACCCGGGCCTCACCGCGGACACGGTCAAGAGCATCGTCATCCACACCAGCCATCACACCCACTACGTGATCGGCTCCGGCGCGAACGACCCGCAGAAGTACGACCCGACGGCCAGCCGGGAGACCCTGGACCACTCGATCCCGTACATCTTCACCGTCGCCCTGCAGGACGGCAGCTGGCACCACGTCGACTCCTACGCGCCCGAGCGTGCCGGCCGGCCGGACACGGTTGCCCTCTGGAACAAGGTCACCACGCAGGAGGACGCGGAGTGGACCCGCCGCTACCACTCGATCGACCCCGCCGAGAAGGCGTTCGGCGGCCGGGTCGAGATCGAACTGGCCGACGGAACCCGCATCGTCGACGAGATCGCGGTGGCGGATGCGCATCCGCTCGGCGCCCGGCCGTTTGCAAGGGCGCAGTACGTTGCCAAGTTCCGCACCCTCGCTGACGGTGTGCTGGAGCAGGGCGAGATCGATCGTTTCCTGGAGGTGGCCCAGCGCCTGCCCGAGTTGACCGCTGCCGAGCTGTCCGGACTCAACGTCACCGCGGCGATCGAGACGAACACCGCGAAGGGGATCTTCTAATGCTCTACGCGAAGACCTCCCCCACCGAGAAGCGTGCCAACCTGCGCGCGGCCCTGAAGACCGGCGAGCTGTTGCGTTTCCCGGGTGCCTTCAACCCGCTGAGCGCCAAGCTGATCCAGGAGAAGGGCTTCGAGGGGGTCTACATCTCCGGGGCGGTGCTGAGCGCCGAGCTGGGCCTGCCCGACATCGGCCTCACCACGCTCACCGAGGTCGCCCAGCGCGCCGGCCAGATCGCCCGGATGAGCGACCTGCCCGCCATCGTCGACGCCGACACCGGCTTCGGCGAGCCGATGAACGTCGCCCGCACGGTGCAGACCCTCGAGGATGCCGGAGTCGCCGGCCTGCACATCGAAGACCAGGTCAACCCGAAGCGCTGCGGTCACCTCGACGGCAAGGCGGTCGTCGACTCCGGCACCGCGATCAAGCGCATCCGGGCGGCAGCGGATGCGCGGCGCGACCAGAACCTCCTGATCATGGCGCGCACCGACATCCGCGCCGTGGACGGAATGCAGGTAGCCATCGACCGTGCGAAGGAGCTGGTGGATGCCGGTGCCGACGCGATCTTCCCGGAAGCCATGCGTGACCTCGGTGAGTTCGAGGCGGTGCGGAAGGCGGTCGACGTGCCGATCCTGGCCAACATGACCGAGTTCGGCAAGAGTGAGTTGTTCACCACCACCCAACTCGCGGATATCGGAATCAACATCGTCATCTACCCGGTCACCCTGCTGCGCAGCGCGATGGGCGCCGCCGAGCGCACGCTCGACACGCTGCTGGCAGACGGAACGCAGCAGGCGGCCGTGGGGGAGATGCAGACCCGGGCACGCCTGTACGAGCTGCTCGACTACGAGTCGTACAACTCGTTCGACTCCTCCGTCTTCAACTTCACCCTCGGGCAGTGATTGAATCAGTACTGCTTGAGCTATCGACGCACGAACACAGCAAGGGAGCACAATGAGCGACGAAATCCGCAAGGGGCTCGACGGTGTCGTGGCAGACACGACCGCGATCTCGAAGGTCAACCCCGAAACGAACTCGTTGCTGTACCGGGGCTACCCGGTGCAGGAGCTGGCCGAGAAGTGCACCTTCGAGGAGGTCGCCTACCTGCTCTGGCACGGTGAGCTTCCCACTGGTGTGCAGCTGGAGGAGTTCCAGCAGTTGGAGCGCTCCCTGCGCCCGCTCGACGCGCGCACCAAGCGGATCATCGACGAGCTTCCCCTCACCGCGCATCCGATGGACGTCGTTCGCACGGCCGTCAGCGTGATCGGCGCCACCGATCCGACCCTCACCGCGACGGACGGCCTGACCGACCGCAACCTCAACGAGGGTCGCTCGGTGTACCTGTTCGCACAGCTGCCGGCCATCGTCGCCTACGACCAGCGCCGCCGCCGCGACCTGGAGCTTGTCGAGCCGCGCGACGACCTGTCGTACAGCGCCAACTTCCTGCACATGACCTTCGGCGAAGTTCCCGACCTCACCGTCGTGAGCGCATTCGACGTGTCGATGATCCTGTACGCCGAGCACTCGTTCAACGCCTCAACGTTCACCGCCCGTGTCATCACCAGCACCCTGAGCGACCTGTACAGCGCTGTCACCGGCGCGATCGGGGCGCTCAAGGGCGCGCTGCACGGCGGCGCGAATGAGGCGGTCATGCACGTGTTCGAGGAGATCGGCACGGCAGACAAGGCGGAGGAATGGCTGAACACGGCGCTCACCGAGAAGCGCAAGATCATGGGCTTCGGCCACCGGGTCTACAAGAACGGCGACTCACGCGTGCCCACCATGAAGGCGGCGCTCGACACACTCATCGCCGAGTACGACCGGCCGGACCTCGCCGAACTGTACGACAAGCTTGAGGCGGCGATGGATGCTAGTAAGGGCATCAAACCGAACCTCGACTACCCGAGCGGGCCGGCCTACCACCTGATGGGCTTCGACACCGAGATGTTCACGCCGCTCTTCGTGGCCGCCCGCATCACCGGCTGGACGGCCCACGTGATGGAGCAGCTCGAGGCCAACTCGCTCATCCGCCCCCTGAGCGCCTACAACGGCCCGGACGAGCGCCACCTGTAGCCGCGCATACGATTGACGGCATGACTGTCCCCACCATCACGCTCAATTCCGGCCACAACATTCCCCAACTCGGCTTTGGTGTTTTCAAGGTCGACCCGGTCGAGACCGAGCGCATCGTCAGCGACGCT
Organism: Homoserinimonas sp. A520; assembly: GCF_054489245.1. NCBI lineage: Bacteria > Bacillati > Actinomycetota > Actinomycetes > Micrococcales > Microbacteriaceae > Homoserinimonas > Homoserinimonas sp. A520. The sequence goes on from NZ_JBTMWX010000004.1 coordinate 224,855, forward strand.
CTCGAGGTCGGCTACCGGCACATCGACACCGCTGCCATCTACGGGAATGAGGAGGGTGTCGGCAGGGCGATCGCCGCATCCGGCATCCCGCGGGACGAGCTGTTCATCACCACCAAGCAGTGGCACACCAACCAGGCGACGGATGCCGCGAACGCCGCCATCGACGAGAGCCTCGCCAAGCTGGGCCTCGACTACGTCGACCTGTACCTGATCCACTGGCCGGCTGCGGCCAATGATCGGTACGTTGAGAGCTGGCTCGCGCTGGAGCGCTTCCAGGCGGAGGGCAAGACTCGCTCGATCGGCGTCTCGAACTTCCTGGTTCCTCACCTGGAGCGGATTCTCGCCGAGGGCAGCATCGTCCCGGCGGTCGACCAGCTCGAGCTGCACCCGGCATACCAGCAGGGCGAGACCACGTCATTCGCCCGCTCGAAGGGCATCCAGATCGAGTCCTGGGGACCGCTCGGCCAGGGCAAGTACGACCTGTTCGGCGAGCACGCGGTGGCGGATGCTGCCGAGGCTCACGGCAAGTCGCCCGCCCAGGTGGTCATCCGCTGGCACCTGCAGACCGGCAACATCGTCTTCCCCAAGTCGAATCGTCGCGAGCGGATGGTGGAGAACTTCGAGGTGTTCGACTTCGAGCTCACCGAGGCGCAGGTCGCCGCGATCACCGCGCTGGAGCGGGGCGGTCGCGTGAGCAGCCACCCCGACGACGTCAGCTAGTGGGGCTGCCTCGCCGGCGGCTGCTGGGCCTCGGAGCCATCGGCCTGCTTGTCGGGTTCTTCTCCGGACTGTTCGGCGTCGGCGGCGGAATCATCCTGGTGCCGCTCCTGGTGCTGGCCCTCGGATTCTCGCAACGGCTTGCCTCCGGCACCTCCCTCGCCGCCGTGCTGCCGACGGCGATCGCCGGCCTGGTGGGCTACGCAGCAATCGGCAACGTCGACTGGGTGGCCGGTGGCGTGCTCGCGGTTGGCGCCATCGGCGGTTCCCTGCTCGGCACCTGGCTGATGCACCGGATGCCCCAGCGCCTGTTGCGCTGGATTTTCGTCGCTTTCCTCGCCCTGGTCGCGGCGCGGATGTTCTTCCTCGTTCCGGATCGTTCGGCCGACCTCGAATTCGGGGTGGCCACTATCGCCGGGTTGCTCGCCCTGGGCCTGGTCGTCGGCATCGTCTCCGGGTTGCTGGGCATCGGCGGCGGCGTCATCATCGTTCCTGCGCTGATGCTGCTTTTCGGCGTGGGCGACCTGGTGGCGAAGGGCACGTCCCTGCTCATGATGATCCCCACAGCTGTGACCGGAACGCTCGCCAACTCGAGGCGGAAGAACGTCGACCTGCGGGCATCCGCCGTCATCGGCCTGCTGGCCATTCCCGCATCGTTCGGCGGCGTCGCCGTCTCGGTGCTGATGCCGCCGGCGCTGGGCAGCATGCTGTTCGCACTGTTGCTGGTCTACTCCGCGCTGCAGCTCGCCTGGAACGCGTGGCGCCTCCGCCGCGCATCCTGAACTAGCAGGGCGTAGCGTGGTGGCATGGCCACTCGCCTGGCGGATGCCGTCAGCCCCTACCTGAGAAGCCACGCTGACAACCCGGTCGAGTGGTGGCAGTGGGGAGCCGAGCCGTTCGCCGAAGCCGAGCGCCGTGGCGTGCCCGTGCTGGTGTCGATCGGCTACGCCACCTGCCATTGGTGCCACGTCATGGCGCGGGAATCGTTCAGTGACGCCGCCCTCGCCGAGTACCTGAACGAGCACTACGTCGCCATCAAGGTAGATCGCGAAGAGCATCCGGATGTCGACGCCAGCTACCTGGCCGCCGCCAGCGCGTTCACCGAGAACCTGGGCTGGCCGCTGAACGTGTTCCTGACGCCGGAGGGTCGGGCGTTCTACGCCGGAACGTACTTTCCGCCGGTGGCGATGGCAGGGCATCCGTCATTCCGCCAGGTGCTGGAAGCCATCACCGGCGCCTGGACCGACCATCGCGACGAGGTGGAGAACACGGCGTCCGCCGTCGTCGCGGCCCTCGCTGAGCAGGCGCTGCCTGCCGCCGGCGAACTGCCGACCGAGTTCGCGGATGCCGTACAGCAACTGGAGGCCTACGAGGATGCAGAATACGGCGGCTTCGGCGGCGCACCGAAGTTCCCGGTCGCACCGGTGCTGCTCTTCCTGCTCTCCGAACCTGCCGGGGACAGCGGAAACACGCTCGCGCTGCGTACCCTCGAACGCCTCGCATCGTCTGGGCTGCGCGACCCGATCGAGGGCGGATTCTTCCGCTACGCGACCATGCGGGACTGGACCGAGCCCCACTACGAGCGGATGCTGTACGACAACGCGCTGCTCCTCGACGCGTACACGCAGGCGTGGAAACTGACCGGCGCTGACTGGGCGGCGAGCACAGCGGATGGCGTGGCCGACTTTCTGGAAGACGTCTTGCAGCTGCCCGCCGGCGGGTTCGCCTCCGCGCAGGACAGCGAGAGCGTTGTGGATGGGGAGCTGACCGAGGGCGACTACTACGCCCTGTCGGCGGCCGGGCGCGCCAGGCAGACACCTCCGAAGCGCGACGAGAAGGTGCTCGCTGGCTGGAACGGGCTGGCGATCGGCGCCCTCGCTCGTGCCGGTTTCGCGTTCGACCGGCCAGACTGGCTGGACTCGGCCCGGCTGTCCGCCGACTACCTGCTCGCTCACCACGTTCTGGCCGATGGTCGGCTGGTTCGCGCGTCCATTGCCGGGCGCACCTCGAGCGCCACGGCAACGCTGGAGGACTACGGGATGCTCGCCCAGGGTCTGCTCGAACTGGCACTGGCGACCGGGCACGCCGACTACGCCGTGGCCGGCCGGAAGCTCGTCGACTCCACGCTCCTGGAGGTTCCGAGCGCCGGGGTGCCCTTCACGGTTCCCGGCGGAGCCGACCCGGTGCTGGTCGCGCACGGGACGGCGCTCGCCGCCGACCCGTCAGAGGGCGCGTACCCGTCCGGGCTCACGGCCGCCGCTTCGGCCGCCCACACGCTGTACCTGCTCACTGCCGATCGCCGCTACCTGGATGCCGCCCTGGGCGCCATGGCCATGGTCGCGGCCCCCGCGCTCGCCCGGCCGATCGGCTTCGGGGCAGCGCTCCGGCTGATGGCGGAGCTCGCCTCCGAGCCGGTGCAGCTCGTCATCGTCTCACCCACGGATGCTGCGTCACCAGGGGTGGTCACCGCGGCCCGCACCCACCCGGCGACCCTGGTCGCCTCGGTGACCGAGCCGCAGGCATCCGCCCTCGCCGAAGCCGGCTTCGAGCTGTTCGAGGGCCGCACGGCGCCGAGCGGCGAGCCCACCGCCTACCTGTGCCGCGAGTTCGTCTGCCAGCTGCCGACAACGGATGCCCGCGAGCTGGGCTGAGCCGTGGCGCGGGCTCAGTCGTCGAGACTCTCCTCCACCTCGCGGATCTCATCGACCGTCAGAGGGGCCCACGGCGAGCTGTCGGGGTTGGACGAGTACGCCTCCGGGCTCTCACCCTGATTCCACCACTTCGCTTCGTACGGAACATCGTCGAACAGCACGCGGTCACCCTTGTCGTAGATGGCTGTGCCCGCCCAATCGGGGTAAGTGCCGGAGGGGAGCGACGGCATCTTGATCGGCTTCTCCCCGGGCAGCACGGGGCCGATCAGGGTCCACGGAGTTTCCCAGCTGTTCAGCACGGGGTTGTCTGGCAGGTCGCCCTTCGTCCACCACTTGGCCTGGTAGACGTTTCGGTGCCACACCACTTTGGTGCCCTCGAGATACGAGGAGGTCTCCGCCCAGATCGGGTAAGGGCTGCTCTTCGGGTCGTCGACCAGGTCGGCCGCGTCGAGCGGTTCTGGCGTGGTGACATGGTCGGCGGCGTGCACCGCGCGGCCCTCGAAGCCTTGCGCCAGCAGGTCCGAGAAACGCAGGTCACCCTGTGAGACGCCGCTGCAGGCATCCGAAACCCTGGTGACGTCTGCGTAGTTGGGGCCGCAGGTGGTGTCGCGGTTCAGTGACCACATGGACATGCGCCCCAGCCCCTGCGCCTGGCCGAACGTGTTGAGCGCCCGAGCGTCATCCAGCGTGAAGACCTCATTGACCAGGTCGTTCTGGCCGATCATCGGCGTCGCCCCCAGCTTGGTCCAGAGGGTGCCAGGGGTGAGCTCGATGCCTGCGTTGCTGTAGATGAAGTCGAGTTGCCGATGAGTCTCGGTCAGGGCGCGGATGCTGGCTTCGGCCGAATTCTCGTCGGAGGCGAGGCTCTGGCCGAAGTTCATCGTCATGGCGTTGACCCCGGCGAGGTCCACGCCCGCCTCAAGAAACTGCTCTACCGCGGTTGCACCTTCCTCGGTGAGGCCGTAGGTGGCTGCCGGCAGCGTGAGCCAGATGGCGAGATCGTCCCCCGCGGCGCGCTCCCCGGCCTGCACCTCGGCGAGCACCTCAGCCCGGCGTTCCCCGGCTTCAGCGTCGGAGAGGTCGTCTCCCTCGATATCGAGGTCGATGGTCGATACGTTATAGCGGTCGATGACGCTGCGGTACGCCTCGGCAAGCTTGGCCCGATCGTCGCAGCTGGTGCTCAGCTCGTCATTGTTGAGCCCGCCGAACGATACGGCGATTCCACCGCCCTGCTGCTCGAGCCTGGCCAACCGCCGGTCGAGGTCGAGCTTCTCCGCCGCCTCGTCCAGCGTGTACGCGGTTCCCCAGGTCGGCTCACAGCCGTCGGTGGCCGACGCCACGATGAATGAGAGCATGACGTCCCTCGCGGAGTCGGTTGCCGGGGACTCGAACTCGAACGTCGGCGTGGCGGTCACGTCCACGTAAGCGGCGAACCACGGTTCGACCGGCGCCTGCACCTGTGCGGATGCCCACCACTGGTAGGCGAAGAAGCCTCCGCTCGCCAGCACGGCAGTCAGGATGAGTGCGAGCACGACCCGCAGAGGAGCCAGCCGCCGCCCTTCAGAACGCCCCCCGGTCGACCTCATGAGGAACGCAGCTCCGTGATTCCGTGATCCTGCAGCTCGGTGACCAGGATCGACTCGCGGTCGGGTGGCGCCGATTGCACCGCGTCGCCGTAGTACAGGATCGCCCTCCAATCGATGGGTTGGTCGGCGGTGACCGGCTGCGGGCGGCTGCGGTTGTTCCGGGGCTTTCTCTCGACGTAGAGCCATTTGGTCAGGCCGATCCAGATGTCGACGAGTGAGTGACCGATGCCGATGTAGGCGACGATCGCCATACTGGCGAGCACGGCGTTGAATGCCGCGAACGCAGCGTTTCCCCAGTTCTGCGCCTGAAAGTCCCGCAGGAAGGTGAGCACGGAGAACGCCACGATCAGGTAAGGCACCACCACGTAGATGAGGGGAGCGGCCGTTCGGTTCCGCACCTTGGGGGTGCGCGCGAAGGGGATCTTCTTACTGGTGATGGCTTGTTGGATGGATTTGCAGACGCCGGCGAGGTTCACCGGCAGCAGGATCAGGTTGAAGCCGTAGATGCGGAAGACGTCGCTCGCCTTGTACCCGCAGTACCGCAGGTCGACCGCCATGGCGATGAAGTACGGGAGGGCTGCGAGAAGTACGACCGGGCTGAGCAGGCGACCGTCGTAGGGGTAGGCGAGCAGGAAGATGAGCCCGAAACTGGCCCAGGCGATGGACGACATGTAGTTCACGCGCAGCGCCAGTTCCGACCAGCTCACGCGTTCTCCGCGCGATCGGCGTTCCCGTACCTGTCTCACCAGTTTCGGCATGATGAGCAGTCCGCCGTTCGCCCAGCGGCGACGCTGAACCACCAGGGACCCGAAGTCGGGCGGTGTGGCGCTGTAGCTCAGCCGCTCCGGATAGTTCACCAACGACCATCCGTGGGTCCCCAGGTCGATGCTCGATTCGGTGTCTTCGATGACCGTGCGGTCCTGCACATAGCGACGCACGGTGAACCCGCCGACGGTCTCCGTCTCGACGATGTCCTCAAGCGCCTTCTTGCGGATGACCGCGTTCGCCCCCACCCAGAAGGTCGCGTTGTGGAAGGTCTTGCCCTGGTGAAGGATGTGCTGGAGGTCCGTGGTGGCGCCGGCCAGCCGCTCGATCCTGGTGCGAGCACCGCGGAAGGACGAATACGGCGTCTGCGTCACGGCAACTCGCTGGTTGTCCGGCTGCTCGAGGAAGTACACCAAGCGCAGGCAGTAGTCCCGGAGCAGCAGCGAGTCGGCGTCGAGTGTCAGCAGGTACTCCGAATCCGGGACGGCGAGATCGCCCGGTTCCGCACTCTCCACCGCACGCAGCACGGTTCCGTACGGGGTCTCCTCCGGCCGGTAGATGCCGCCCATGAGCCCGATGTAGGCGTTCAGGTTCATCGCCTTGTTGGCTTCGTGGGACACGGATGCGTACAGCTTGCGCTCGAACGTGGCCAGTTCGGCGGAGAAGATCCACGCCAGGCGGCGGTACAGTTCGAGCATCCGTGAGGCGGATGGCGCCATGTGCTCTCGCTGGGCCGCCTCGAGCGCGGCCACCGTGATTCGCAGTTCCCCGGCCAGGCCGCGCAACACCTGGTCGACGAAGAACACGTCGACGTGGTCTTCGACCTTCCCACTGCGCGCGCGACGCTCCAGCCAGTCGGCAGCCCAGCGGTAGTGCTCGGCCAGCGTCGTCAACGACGTCTCGTCGATGGCGTCGACCTGGCTGTCGAACTCGAACTGGAACAATGCCGCGTTCATGCGGGCAGCCGGCGCGGCCAGGGCTTCCTGGATCTCCGTGGTGATGCTTCTCGTCTGTTCCAGGCGGCCGATCTCGGCAGGATGGGTCGGGAACGGCGGGTCGTCCAGCAGCAGCACGACACGCATCGATGGGTATTCCTGCAGGCAGGCCGACCAGAGCGTCGCGCGCACGACATCCGGTTCCTCGCTGTAGGAGGGAACCAGCACCGTCATGGCGCCGTGCCCCTGCCCGAAGTGGTGATCGAGCTCAGCCCGCGGCACCCGAACGTGGTGGCGGAAGCGCTGGAGCGCACCGTGCCTGGCCATCAGGTACATGAGGGCCGAGAACGTCAGGAAGGTGACGACAACCAGGTAGGAGATCGCTTCGGTGGTGAACCGGAAGCTCTCGGTGCCGTTGTTCAGGAATTGGGCCATGATCGTGTAGATCAGATAGCCGAGCCAGAACAGCACGGTGGCGACGATGGCCAGGCGGCTGTAGGTGATCGCCCGATCGCTGGGCCGCGGGTGTACTGAAGGCAGGGGTTCGGTGCTCTTCTCGGCTCCCCATTGGTGGCGCTGGGAACGCGAGGTCGGGTTGGGGGCGCTCATGCTGATCCTCAAGAGGAAGGCCCAATGCTGTTCGGGTAAGCAAAGCCGGGGGCCTTGGGTCAGCTACGCTACCCTGAGATATATTGGACTGCTACCGCGAACTGGGGGACGTTTGTCCGCCATTTGGGGGACAATTCGTCGATCAAACGGCGTGTCGATTCACATCTTGGGCGATTCATTCGGTATATGCGAACCCTGCTCGCGTTTGTGCGGGTCGCTACTCAGCCAGCACCCTTCCGCGCACTGCACAGCGGATGATCACGCTGCGGTGGTTGAATGGAGGCAGGCCGCAGCGTGTCGGTCTCCGGACGAGGGAGCAGTACCCGGCGAGCGACAAGACTGACCAGGAAAGGTCGTTGTCATGTTCGCGTGGATCATTCTGGTCGTGTCCGGAGTTCTTGAGGCCGTCTGGGCGACTGCCCTCGGCAGATCCGAGGGCTTCACCAAGCTGTGGCCATCCGTCACCTTCTTCATCGCCCTCGCCTTCAGCATGGCCGGCCTCGCCTGGGCGATGCGAGACATCCCGACCGGCACCGCCTACGCCGTCTGGGTCGGCATCGGTGCGGCCCTGACCGTCGCCTACGCGATGATCTTCGGTGGCGAGACCGCGTCCATCCTCAAAGTACTGCTGGTCCTGGGCATCGTCGGATGCGTGATCGGGCTGAAAGTCCTCGACGGCTAGCGCCAGCCCGGCAGCCAGAAGTGTGAGCGCACGAACAGTTCAGGCATCGGAATCCCCGCCCACACCGGGTAGAAGAATGCGCTCACCAGCGCCGCCGCAATGAGGAAGACGGCGACCAGGCGGATGCCGCTCAACCTTCGCCAGGTCGGGTCGGTGCGGCGGCCGAGGATGATCCCGAGCGCCATCGTCAGCCCGAGGATCAGGAACGGCTCGAACGAGATCGCATAGAACTGGAACATGGTGCGGCTCGGGTAGAGCAGCCAGGGCAGGTAGCCGGCGGCCACCCCGGTGAGGATCAGGCCGACACGCCACTCCCGGTAGCGGATGAGCCGGTAGACGAGGTAGACCAGCGCGGCCCCGGCCGACCACCAGATAAGCGGGTTCGCCAGCGACGTGATCAGCGACGCGGTGCCGTCGACTTCCGAATAGTTGAAACTGGTCGGCCGGGTCAGGAACAGCCAGGTCCAGGCATCCGCCGAATAGCTGTGCGGCGTGCTCAGGCCGACATGGAAGTTGTAGGCCGACACCTGGTAGTGCCAGAAGCTCTGCAGATCGGCGGGAACCCAGGCGAGCGGCCCCTGCCAAGCGTTGCCGGCCTCCTCCGCCCAGTGCCGGTAGTAGCCGCCGCCGGTGACGAACCAGCCGGTCCAGCTGGCCAGGTGTGCGGCCGCCGCGATCGGCACCGTCAGCAGGAAGCTCACCGGTGCCTGCTTCAGGATGGTGCCGGAAACCCAGAACATGATGCCGGCACGGCGGCGGGCGACGGCATCCACTACCAGCGTGTAGATCGCGAAGACGGCGAGGAAGTAGAGGCCGCTCCACTTGACGGCGGATGCCAGCCCGAACAGCAGCCCGGCCGTGATCAGCCAGGGTCGCCACCACAGGGCAGGGCCGAGGTCTTTCGGGCGCCCACGGCGGGCGGCCAGCCACGCGTCGAGTCGGCCGCGGCTGTGCCAGCGGTCGAGCAGCACCGCGATGAAGCCGAGGAGGGCGAACAGCATCAGGAAGTTGTCGAGCAGCGCCACCCGGGACAACACAATTGCGTGCCCGTCGATCGCCATCAGTCCGCCGGCGATCGTGGCCAACGTTGTCGAGCGGAACAGCATCCACGCCACCAGGCACACCAGCGCAACAGCCAGGATGCCGGCCATGGCCGTGCTGATGCGCCACCCCACGCTGTCCTCGGCGCCGAAGACGGCCAGGCCGAGGGCTACCAGCCATTTTCCGAGCGGCGGATGCACGACGAAGGCCGGGTCGGTGAGAAACCCGTCGACGTGGCCCGCCTCGAAGTCGGGGTTCGGCTCCTCAGGCCAGGCGGACTCGTAGCCGAGGTGAAGCAGCGTCCACGAGTCCTTCACATAGTAGGTCTCGTCGAAGACCAGCGAATGCGGGTTGCCGAGGTTCCAGAGGCGCAGCACGGCGGCCAGCAGCGTGACGGCGATCGGACCGCCCCACTGCCAGAGGCGTTGCCGGAAAGGCGACCGCAGCATCCGCCCCCACCACTCGTCCAGTCGCGTGCCGACCGGTGCATCGCCGCTCATGGCCTCGCCCGGAGATCCCGCTCGACTGCTCACCTACGCAATGCTAGCCAGCGCATCCGCCTTCCCCCGATACCGCGAGTCGGGTCATTCTGCGGGTTCGCCGTGTCAGGCACCCGCAGACCGGCCCGAGTCGCGGGAGGGAGGGTGACCGCCAAGCGATGCGAAGATGGGGCGATGATCATCCTTGCCGCCACCCCGATCGGCAACCTCGGCGACGCGTCTTCGCGGCTGGTTGAGGCGCTTCGCACGGCGACCGTCATCGCGGCGGAGGACACCCGCGTCACCGTCCATCTGATGCGGGCGCTCGGCATCGAGAATCGTCCGCGGCTGATCCCGTTGCACGAGCACAACGAACTCGACAAGGCTGCCGAGATCATCGAGCTGGCGCGTGAGGCGGATGTCCTGGTGCTCTCCGACGCCGGAATGCCCGCCATCAGCGACCCCGGCTTCGCCCTCGTGTCGGCGGCGGCCGCGGCTGGTGTGACCGTGACCGCGATCCCCGGGCCATCCGCTGTGCTGACGGCGCTGGCCCTCAGCGGACTCCCGACCGACCGGTTCTGCTTCGAGGGGTTCCTGCCGCGCAAGGGCGGCGACCGGCGCCGAGTGCTCACGGCCCTCGCTCGCGAGCCGCGCACCATGGTTTTCTTCGAGTCGCCGAACCGGCTGGCGGAGTCGCTGGCGGATGTCGCATCCGTTCTCGGAGCCGAACGCCGGGTCGCCGTTGTGCGTGAACTGACGAAGATGTTCGAAGAAGTGAAGCGGGGTGCCGCCGCAGAACTGGCCGAGTGGGCATCCGCCGGGGTGAAGGGCGAAATCTGCATCGTCATCGAGGGAGCGGAGGCGCCGACCGTCGACCTGCCAACCGGTGTGGCGCAGGTAGAGGCTCTCGTCGCATCCGGTTCCCGACTGAAGGAGGCGGCTGCAGAAGTCGCCGAGGCGACCGGCCTCAGCAAGCGCGAGCTGTACGAGGGCGCCCTGGCCGCCCGCACCTGACCACGAGCCTGTTTGTTGACCACGAGCCCGCTCGAGCCGCTGTGCTGTGACGGGACATCGTTGACTGTTGTGGTCAGGA
>NZ_JBTMWX010000005.1:0-234126 GCF_054489245.1 Homoserinimonas sp. A520
TGTCCTGACCACAACAGTCAACGATGTCCCGTCACAGCACAGCACTCACGACCTGCGAGCGTGCGCCATACCGGTCATGCACTCGCCCCAGACAGGACACTGGGTCACAGTCCGGCGCGCACCGGATTGCCCGTGCTGCACGCTCAAGCGTCAGCAGGTGCGACCAGACGCGAGGGTGCACGGTTTCGCCCTGGTGAACCACGTCTTTCATCACGTAGTTCAACGCCTTAGAGAGATACCAAATCGTCTTTGCGCCGTCCCCGTCAGCGCGGAACGCATCGCAGCGCGCTTGGGCTCCCCACTCCACCAACGCCCCGTCAATCCTCGAGAAGGCGACAGCTGAGCGCGCAGCGTCGCGCAGCAGCTCAGCCGCGGGAGCCTCTGCCCGTTCCATACGCACCAAGACGTGCACATGGAGCACTCCACGGTCTTGCCACTCCCGCACGATGAAGTACTCCGTCGAGACCCACCGATCCCGCAGCCGGCGCCGCGTGCGATCCCACAACAGGCCCGCGTCACGGTTCCACGCCACCTGGCCGGCGTAGTCATAGCTCGAGGGAACCAGCGGCACCCCGCGTAGCCCGGCATCATTCGCGGAGTGCTGTACTCCGCACCCGCACACCGGCACGCTTTTGCCAGCAGCGCGGGGAACCCGGTGCACGGCTCCGAACGAGGGTGCTGTCAGGGTCAGCAGGTAGAACCGATAGTTCTCTACCGGGCCGTCAAAGATCCCAGACCGGGCAATTGCCGCCCAGTCACCCCGATACAGTTCAGCGCAGGACTCGCAACGACTCTTGATGCGCGAACCACAGCGCACCCAGATGCCCGTAGACGTCTTGATGGGGCGCACACAACCGCGCGCGATTACCTCTGCTGCACCAGACTCGGGGGTAGTAGTGTCGGCTTGCATAGCGAGCGGCTACAACGGGTACACGTCTCATAATCGTGAGGTCGCGGGTTCGAATCCCGCCTCAGCTACCGTTTGCCCGACCGTTACCGGCTGCACGAAGCCGTACTGATACCCGCTTCGCGGACTTGCTTGACCATTCTTGTAAGTGTTTCATCTGGGGCGATGCCATTGGCTTCCAGGCAGTCGCGAATATGCTGCGCGGATCTCGAAGTGTCTTCGCGCGCGACCTGCCACGTCGTGTCGACCTGTTGGAATTCCCGGTCGTAGCATTCGGCATCTACGCCGCTATCGACTGCAGCGCTCGGGATTGAATAGTCCACTGTGGCGTTGTGCTCACCCTGCATGAGGACCTCGTAGCCTCCGTCTGCGAGGCAGGACCGAAAGCGCTCGAATGCGGCTCGGTATTCATCCGACGTGATCTCGCCGTCCGACATCTCAGTTAGCTGCTGATCGGAGGGCCCCGACATGTTCGTGGGCAATTCGGTTCCCGCAGCGGCAGCATATCCTCCGGCCAACGCCAGACAAAGCACCCCGACAGAGGCAAGCTTCGTTAGGGAATTCATGAAATTCCATCTCCCTCTTTGAGTTGCATTCTCAACCCGCGAGGCGGATATTACAAGCATTTTTCACATAAGCCGTGACGCTCTCCATCCAGAAAAGCGGGCCGTTCGGCAGGAAAGCCGCACGCTAGAGTTGCCGTCCGCGCCGCTATGCGCAGAACATCGCGGCGGCGACTACGAATATCCCGACGGCCAGTGCGTACCACAGGGCTGGCAAAAGGCTGGCGATCAAAGTGGCCGCCACACGACTGATATTCGAATGACGCAGCACCCAACAGACGACGAGGGTGCTGACTGCGGCCAGTCCCGGAACAACCGTCAGGGCCTGGGTGATTCCGGTAAGTGCGCCAGACCGCGCGCCCTCCCATGCGTCTGGCCGGTCGAGCAATATTAGAACCCAAAGGAAGGACCACAGCGCGACCAGGACAGTGAAGACGGAGCACACCACGAGCGAACTGATCCACGCGCTCTTGCCCCAGGTCGTTCGCGGGTTGCACAGTAGATACCCACTGATGCCAGCCATGACGATTGCTGCCGCCGCCATGTTGGCGTTCTCCGCCGTGGCTGTGGTGGTGAACGAAAAGGAACAGTCGCCGGCATACATTGCCGGGTGGGCGCTCACCATGAATTGGGCATAGAGAATTGCAGCCCACGCTGCGGTGAAGATCACGGCGCCGAGTCCTCTGATTACCGTCTGGTTCCACGCCGCCGAGGCTTGTGCATCAAGCAATTCGTCACCGCTTCCTATGAACACCAAGACCGAACATAGGGATCATCGAGATGGAGTCGGCTTGGGTTCTGTCGTGACCTGCTCTGGGGGCCCGAGGTAGACAGCGCCGGTTCCGTCCAACGGGTACAGGATGTTCGTGAACTCCGACTTCGGCTCCTGCGCTGCCGGGTTCGCAATCGCTCCCACGCTGAGCGTGGCTGCCACCGCGAGGATCACCGTGCCGATGCCGGCTGTCAGTTTCTGAGAAGTCTTCATGCCCGGACACTATTGGAATCGGCAGACATTCGCTAGCGGTGTCCTGCTGAACTGGCGCCGCTGCGTGGCTACATCTCAGGCGGTGCGATCTCGCCGGTGTACATGCCGTAGGTGGTGTCCGCCGCAGCCTTCGCGACTGCGGGGTCGGCTCCGGCACGCTCATGGACGGCGGCCCAGGCATCCGCCGAGGCACGCATGAACGCCTTGCCCTCTGGGCTGGCAACCCACTCCGCTGCCATCTCTGGCGTGACGCCATCCTCTCCACCGGAGTAGTACTGCGCGAGGCCCAGTAGTCCGGAGTCCCAGCCCATCCCAGTTGCGGATGGTCCGAACTGCTCCCACATGCCGTCGGGCAGGCTGTCGACGGCCGCGACGTTCTCAAGCTCCACGCGGGTGGATGTCGCATCCACCGCCGTCAGCCGGATGTGCACCATAGCCGGCTCGCCCTGGCCCATGCCCCAGGTGATCGAGTATGCGGCCGAGCCACCGCTGGGCGGGACGCAGCTGCGGATCTCGCCGCCCGCGTTCCCCTCAAGCTGGTATGTACCGCCCAAGCGCAGGTCGCCGGTTATCGGCAGGAACCAGCGCGGGACGCGCTCGACCGAGGTCATTGCGTCCCACACATCTTCGATGGGGGACGGGTAGGTCTGGCTCAGCGTCTGCACGTACGAGCTCACGCCGTCGACGTTCTTGGTCTCGAGGCCACGCTCGACGGCGTCGATCTGGGCATTCACATTCACCATGTCGGTGCTCCTTCTTGGTTTGGTCAGGTTGAAAGGGGGTCGGGTTCGTCGTCGGTGGAAGCGGTCGAGCGCGGCGACGTGCTGGCCTTCTTCTGCGCGAGGCGCTCGCGCGCGAGTTCGGTACCCAGCGCGTCGAGTTTGGGCTGCCAGAAACCGCGGAACGTGTCGAACCACGCATCCGCTTGGGCAAGTGGAGCGGGGTCGACCGCGTATATCCGCCGGGTGCCCTGAGAACGAACCGTGGCGAATCCGGAGTTGCGGAGCACCCTCAGGTGCTGCGAGACCGCAGGTTGGGAAATGCCGAACTCACGCTGAATTACTTTGCCGAGGTCTCCCGCGGACTCCTCGCCGTCAGCGAGCAGCTCGAGGATGCGCCGGCGGACCGGATCGCCGAGAACATCGAGTGCGTGCATGGGCCCATACTTGCATCATGGCTTATATAAGTCAAGTCTTATTGATCACGTGGCGCGTACACTAGCGGGTCGCGAAGCACCTCGCCGAAGGCGATCTCGGCCGCACCGATGAGGAGGCGGTCCTGGGCGAGCCCGGCGGCCCGGATGCGCACGCCTTCCCAGGCGGTGGGAAGGGTGCGTGCAGCCACCTGCTGGGCGGCACGCGGCCAGACTGGGTGGCCTCGTCGCTGGCGCTTCCGCTCGCGACCGTGCCGAGCATCCGCCTGCAATACGCGCTGCGGGGCCCGGCGAAGTCGGCTCAGCTGCTGCTTTCGAACCGGTCGTCGAACTCCCTGCGCAGGTACTTCGGCGCCTGGCTCCGCCACGCCTCGGTCACGACTTCGGCGAGCAGGTCCGGGTCGATCTTCCCGAGCCGGAACAGCACCTTGGGCCCACCCCAGGAGACTTCGGATGCCCGGAAGGCATCCGGCCAGCCCTGCAGGAACGCCCGCTGCTCATCCGAATCGGCCACCTTGACGCCGACCACCGGCTCGGCGGCGATGAGCTCACGAAGGGCGGGGCTCTCGCTCGGCCACGGGTAGCACTCCCAGGCGTACAGCTTGTTGCGCACGAACCAGGCGAGACCGCCGGTCATCGTGCGCTCTTCGCTCCCCGGTAGCTGGGCAGCAACACGGCTCACGTCATCCAGGGTCGGCACGGGAACAGTATGCCGGAGTCCACCGACGCTCCACTTGTGGATCCCCATGGCGCCGGCGCACCCGGCACGTGAGAGGATTCCTCCCAAACCCCAACCGCGCACATCAAGGGAGCACCATGTCCGACCTGTCTGCCCCGAACACCCAACGTGGCACGCGCACCCTCACGATCGTGTCGCTCATCTTTGCCGCGCTTTCGCCACTGATCGGACTGGTGCTGGCCCTCGTGGACTGGGCCCGCTCCCGACGGCGCGGCGCGGTCGAGCGCACGACCATCGTGTCGCTCGGCCTGAACGGCGTCATGCTCGGTTTCAATGTGCTCCTCCTGTTCCTGCTCCCGTGGATGATCTACCTGGTGGGGGCTCGCGGGTCCGGACTGGCGGTACCCAGCGCGTTCGAATACTCCGTCGAAGCGTGGTCGATAATCTTCGGCTGATGAACTCGCCGCCCCTGTCGTTTCGAGCGGTGCATGCCTACGGTGGCGGGATGAAAAATCCAGAACACGAAGCAGAAGATCGGACACCGGAAGACGGTACTGCGGGGGAAGCTCCCATGGATCAGGTCAGCAGCCAGCCCGAGCAGGAACCGGAAGTCGAGCAGAACGATGCGCTCCCCGACTGGGGTCCAACGGATGGGGTCCACGGTACGGACGCGGAGTCGTCCGGGTAGCGCCGCTTTCAGCGGACCGCGATCGGAGTAACCAGCGATCCCTCACCCGGGATGCCGGTCGTGCGGTTCGCGAAGACCATTGCCCCGGCTCGCCGCTCGCGGAAGTCCCGGAACTCCATCGGCACGCTCTGCGCGACGGATAGGTCCCGACTGTCGGCAACCTGAAGGTGCACGTGGGGTTGAGTCGAATTGCCAGAGTTGCCGCACTCCGCGATCGCCTCCCCGGTCGTCACCGCATCGCCGACGGTGACCCTGAGCGAACCCGCCTTCAGGTGCACCAACGTCACGAAGCCGCTGTCGATCGCGATGGTGACGTAGTTGCCGGCGATCGCACTGACCCCCTCGCGTATCCGCCCGCCCTGTCCGAGCATGTACGGCACCAACGCCAGTTGCGACCGCCTGCCCGCGTGATCGGGCTCTCCGTCGTGAGCCTCAACGACGGTGCCGCTCCGGACTGTTCCTGGCCAGCCAGAGACCGGTGAACGGCAGCGAGAGGACAACTTTGTCGGAGTTGTTCGCAGTCATCGAGCCAGCCTAAGACGATCGGGTCTGCGATCGCCTCGGCATCCTCCGTTGCCGCTACGGTGGGCACAGTCTCACCAGAACTTATCCAGGAGAAGGTATGAAAATCCAGAACACCATCAGCATCAACGCCGACCGAGCGCGGGTGTTCAACATCTTCTGCGACCTCGACAATGCCCCGGCCAACATTGGCGGCATCACGAAGCTCGAAGTGCTGGCGGGACCAGCCCAGTTGAACCTGGACACCAGATGGCGGGAGACCCGCAAGATGTTCGGGCAGGAGGCGACCGAGGAGATGTGGGTTGTGGCATACGAGAAGGATGTTTCGTACGCGGTTGAGGCGGAGTCGCGCGGCAACCACTATCGCAGCGAGTACACATTCACCCCGGAGGGGAGCGGCACCCGCGTCGACCTGACGTTCGAAGGGGTGCCCCTCACCTTCGGCGCCCGTCTGACCGGAATCATCGGCGCGCTCTTTGTCGGCGCCGCCAAGAAGGAAATGCACAAAGACCTGCTCGACCTGAAGCGGGTGTGCGAGAGCGCGTGACCCCGCTCAGCTGATCGCGACGGCTCCGAGCGCCAGCACGGCGATGAGCAACCACGACAGCAGCCCCACGATCAGCGCACGCCAGCCGGTCTGCACCAACTCGCGCAGCCGCACGGCGGTTCCGAGCCCGAACAGCGCCATCGCGAGCAACGCCGTCTGCACCACGTCGGCGGATGCCAGCACCGGCTCCGGCACGTCGACCAGCGTACGGATGATCACGGCGGCCAGGAATCCGGCGACGAACAGCGGCAGGATAGGTGGGCGCTTCGACAGCCGAGCATCCGCCCCCGCCCGCCGTCGCACCACCACCGCCGCGACCGACACCATCGGCGCCAGCATCAGCACCCGGGTGAGCTTGATCACGACGGCGACCGCCAGCGCGGTGGTCCCCGCGATCTGCGCGGTCGCCACCACCTGCCCGACATCGTGCACGCTCGCACCCACCCAGTGCCCGAAGCCCTGCGCCGACAGTCCGAGCGGATGCCACAATGCCGGCAATACCGCGATGGCGAGCGTCCCGCACAGCGTCACCAGCGCGACCGGGGTCGCCGTCTCCCGGTCCTTCGCCTTCACCACGCCACTCATCGCTCCGATGGCGGATGCGCCGCAGATGGCGAAACCGGTGGCGATCAGCAGCGGCTGATGGTCGGGGAGGTGGAGCATCCGCCCCATCCACCAGGTGCCGCCGAAGGTGACCAGCACGATGGCGACCACGGATGCGATCGTCAGCCAGCCGAGCGCAGCGATGTCCACGACGCTGAGCTTCAACCCGAGCAGCACGATGCCGAGCCGCATGAAGCGCTTTGCTGCGACGGAGAGGCCGGGCGCCCACGCGCCTTCGAGAACAGCGCGCAGCTGCGGAACCTGCGCGACGGCGATCCCGAGCACGACCGCCGCCGTCAGCAGCGGGATTGCGGGGACGAGCGCGTGAATGCCCCAGGAGACGAGAGCGGCGACGACGGCCGCGACGACACCGGGAAGCCACGTCGATATACGTGTCACCGGGAGGTGCCGATCACAGGGCAGCGCCGAATAGGGCAGCGCTGATCACAGGATGGTGCCCGACGGCCGCGTCAGCGTCCGCAATCCGTGCAGCACCGCTGCCGGCACGGCACCGCTCGTTCGAGGGTTCGACTCCAGCGGGTGGTTGCGAATGGTGAACTCGTACTCGCCCGCACTGCCCGCCGCCTCGATGCGATGGGTGGTCATGGTCGCCCGCGGATCGGCCACCAGCCGCACCCGCGTCTGCTTCCACAGCCCGGTGGCGGCCGCCAGCGCGACGGCGACGTTCAGCGAGGATGGGAACCGCTCGATGGCCTCGGCAACCGTCCCCTCGAAGACGGTGGCGGCATCCGTTCCCTCGTTCAGCCGGGCCACCGTCGCCGGGTTCATCCAGGGCTGGATCAGGCTCGTCGCCGTCTTCGTCGTGGTCAGGGTGGCGGATGCCAGCCCGCCCCGAGCGGACACCGCAGCAAGAAGGTCGAGACCCCCGATCGCTCCGGCGGTGAGATAGCTGCGTCCTGGGCCATCGTGCAGAAGTGCTCGGCGCACTGCGGGGTCGGCGAGCACGCCGACCGACACGATGAACAGGTCGGTACCGGATGCGATCACCCGCGGGCCGTGCTCGGTCGCCGCCGCGATTCCAGCGCACTCCACGACCAGGTCGCTCAGTTCGAGTGCTTCGTCGAAGCTCAGCTCGCGATGCCCGCGGGCGGCGGCCCGCCCGGGCGTGCGCGTGATGACGCCGGCCAGCTCGACGCCGGCAACCTCGCCAGCACTGAGCGCATCCGCGACCGGTTGCCCGATCGCCCCATATCCCAGGAGGGAGACGCGCAGGGTCATCCGAGTGCCGCCGTCAACTCGCGGAACCGCTTCAGGCCGACATTGCCGCCCGACAGGATGACGCCGATCCGAGCATCCGCTGCCGGCCGCGTCCCGAACATGAGCGATGCCAGCCCGGTCGCCCCGGAGGGCTCCAGCACGATCTTCAGCCGGTCGAACGCGAACGCCAGCGCCTCGCGCAGCTGGTCGTCGGTGACCAGGTCGACGCCGTCGACCAGTCGGCGGTTGACCTCGAACGTGAGCTCTCCCGGGATCTCAGCGCCCTGCCCATCCGCGATGGTGTTCGGCACCTCGATCTGTACGCGCTTGCCCGCCTCGAGCGAGCGTTTGGTGTCGTCTCCGGCCTCCGGCTCGACCCCGATCATCCGGATGCCCGGGTGCAGGCCCTTCGCCGCCGTGGCGCTGCCCGCCATGAGGCCGCCGCCGCCGATCGGCACCCGCAGCTCGTCGAGTTCGCCCACCTCATCGAGCAGTTCGAGGGCCGCCGTGCCCTGGCCGGCCATCACGGCGTAATGCTCGTACGGCGGAATGATGGTCATCCCGTGCTTCTCGGCGAGGTCACGGCCGAGCGCCTCGCGGTCGCCGGTGAAGCGGTCGTAGAACTCGACCGCTGCGCCGTAGCCGCGGGTGGCGGCGATCTTCGACTCCGGGGCGTCCGACGGCATGATGATCGTCGCGGTGCCGCCCATCATCGCGGCGGCCAGCGAGACGGCCTGCGCGTGATTGCCCGACGACCAAGCGGTCACGCCACGCTTCAGTTGCTCTTCGCTCAGCCGAGAGATCGCGTTGTACGCCCCACGGAACTTGAACGCGCCCACCCGCTGGAAGTTCTCGGCCTTCAGGAAAACGGATGCTCCGCACAGCTCGTCGAGGGTGCGCGAAGTGAGCACCGGGGTGCGGTGGGCGACCCCCTCCAGCTGCCGGGCGGCGTCGCGAACGGAATCAAGAGTCAGCATGGCTCCAGCCTACGGTTGCCGCGCGCTACGGGCCGTCGGACAGCGCGCCGGCCGCCACCGCCTCGCGGGCCGCGACGAACGCATCCGTGCAGGCGATAATGTCGGCCGTGGAGTGCGCGGCAGACAGCTGCACGCGGATGCGCGCCTTGCCGAGCGGCACCACCGGGTAGGAGAACGCGATCACGTAGACGCCCTCCTCGAGCAGGGCATCCGCCATCGCGACCGCCTCGTGCTCGTCGGCGAACATGACCGGGATGATCGGGTGCTCACCCGGCAGCAGCGTGAACCCGGCCGCGGCCATCCGCTTGCGGAACAGTTCGGCGTTCTCAGCCAACTTCGTCCGCAGCTCGGCTCCTTCGGCGACCAGGTTGAGTGCCTCGATCGACCCGGCGACGACAGATGGCGCGACCGCGTTGGAGAACAGGTAGGGCCTGGCGCGCTGGCGCAGCAGTTCGACGATCTCCCGGTGACCGCTGATGTAGCCGCCGGATGCCCCGCCGAGCGCCTTTCCGAGGGTGCCGGAGACCACGTCGACCCGGTCGGTGACGCCGAACAGCTCCGGCGTGCCAGCGCCGGTGGGGCCAACGAAGCCGACCGCGTGCGAGTCGTCCACCATCACCATGGCGTCGTACTTCTCAGCGAGGTCGCAGATCTCATCCAGCGGGGCCAGGTAGCCGTCCATCGAGAAGACGCCGTCGGTGACGATCAGCCTGCGCCGGGCATCCGCGGCCGCCTTCAGCTGGGTCTCCAGATCGGCCATGTCCCGGTTCTTGTAGCGGTAACGCTGCGCCTTCGACAACCGCACGCCGTCGATGATCGACGCGTGGTTGAGTTCGTCCGAGATGACGGCATCCTCAGCGCCCAGCAGCACCTCGAAGACGCCACCATTCGCGTCGAAGCAGGACGGGAACAGGATGGTCGCCTCGGTGCCGAGCAGGCCGGAGATGCGGTCCTCCAGCTCGACGTGCTGGGTCTGGGTGCCGCAGATGAAGCGCACGCTCGCCATGCCGAAACCCCACTCGTCGAGCGCGGACTTCGCCGCCGCGATCAAGCGCGGGTGGTTGGCCAGCCCCAGGTAGTTGTTGGCGCAGAAGTTCAGCACCGGTTTCCCGCCGGCCTCCACGTGGGAGGACTGCGCGGTCTCCAGCTGGCGCTCCGACTTGTAGAGGCCGGCCTCCCGAATCTCGTCGAGAGTCTGGGTGAGCTGCTCGCGAACCGTTCCGTACATGTGCTTCTCCTTATGACCAGTCGATGACGACTTTGCCGCCGTTGCCTCCGCGGGCGATAGCGAACGCTTCTTCCCAGCGATCGGCCGGGAGCCGGTCGGTGATGACATCCGCCACGTCCAGCCCGGTCTGGACCATCGCATTCATCGCGTACCAGGTCTCGAACATCTCGCGGCCGTAGATGCCCTTGATGGTGATCATGTGGCTGACCACCTTCGCCCAGTCGATCGAGATGGGCGCGCTCGGCAGGCCGAGCATGGCGATGCGGCCACCGTGGGTCATGTTCTCGAGCATCTCCGGGAGGGCCGTCGCATGGCCGCTCATCTCCAGGCCGATGTCGAATCCTTCCGTCATGCCGAGGGTGCGCTGGGCGGATGCGACGCGCTCCTTCGCGACGTTGACGGCGATATCCACGCCCATGCGCCGGGCGAGGGACAGCCGCTCCTCATTGACGTCGGTGATGACGACGAAGCGGGCACCGATGTGCCTGGCCACTTTCGCGGCCATCAGGCCGATCGGCCCGGCCCCGGTGATGAGCACATCCTCGCCCACCATCGGGAACGAGAGGGTGGTGTGCACGGCGTTGCCCAGCGGGTCGAAGATGGCGGCCAGGTCGGGGTCGATGGTGTCCGGATGCTGCCACACATTGCCCTGCGGAATGACGACGTACTCGGCGAACGCCCCATCGCGGTTCACTCCTACGCTGGAGGTGAACTTGCACAGGTGTCGGCGCCCGGCCCGGCAGTTGCGGCAGTGCCCGCAAACGATGTGGCCCTCGCCGGAGACGAACGCGCCAACCGCGACCGAAGTCACGTTCTCGCCGATCTCGACCACGTGCCCGGAGAACTCGTGACCCGGGATCAGGGGCGCGTTGACCGCACCGGCCGCCCAGTCGTCCCAGCTTTCGATGTGCAGGTCGGTGCCGCAGATCCCGGTACGGAGGACGCGGATCTTCACGTCACCTGGCCCGGGTGTCGGCTCCGGGAGCTCGGTCATGGTGAGACCCGGCCCCGCAGCCGATTTGTAGAGAGCTTTCATCGTTGATTTCCTCTCGGCGCCCCTCGTCGGGCGCCCGAACACTATCGAACCACTATTCCGGCGAGCCTGCGGCGAGCGGTTCGGGCGGCGACGATGACGCCCTTTCTCTTCGATGCGCCTGTTCGGTGCGGCGTCATCGACGAGAAAGGGCGTCATTGTTGGCCGCGCGGGCGGATCGAGTCCCGGAATGTCAGTGGTTCCGTCTACGCTTGAAGAAAATCCGCGCGACACGCCGAAAACACTACATATGGGGAATGACAATCGTGTGATTCGCGTTATATAGTGGGTAACCACGCAGCGCCGGAGTAACCAAATGGCGCCGCACACCGGATTTATTGAGACTTGAGGAGGTCAACATGGACAACGACAACGACTCTGTTGGCGGTTACGCAGTTCCCGTCGACCCGATGGACCTTCTGCAGTGCGACAGCTGCCAGTAAGGCAGTAAACGCACACAAGGTTCGCCCTCGAACCCCGGAGACCACATCGGTCCCCGGGGTTCTTGCGTTCCGCGGGCGCCCCGAGCGAACGGGCCTCTCGCAATAGTTACCTTTCCGGCGGATAGTGCCCCGCGCAACAGGCACAATCCGCCGGAACGGGCACTATCGACACGGCGCGCAGCAGTGTGCTCGTGGCAGGCTTTGGGGAGCGCGAGACGCGCGCCCATAGGATTGAGCCGTGACTGTGAACGCCGAACTGCAGGGACGCGTCTTCCCTCCCACTGCCCCCTACCTGGTCGGACGCGAGAAGGTGCGCGAGTTCTCGCGGGCCGTCTTCGCCACCAGCCCGATCAACCACGACGTCGAGGCCGCGCAGGCGGCCGGCTACTCCGACGTGGTCGCCCCGCCGACCTTCCCGGTCGTGGTGCAGGAGGCGACGCTCGCCCAGCTCCTGAACGAACCGGATGCCGGCATCGACTTCTCGCGCGTCGTTCACGGCGACCAGCGCTTCACCTACACCCGCCCGGTGGTGGCCGGCGACGAGTTGACCGCGACCCTCACCGTGACCAACGTGAAAACGCTCGGTGGCAACTCGATGGTGACGGCCGAGTCGAACATTACCGACGCATCCGGAGCCCACGTCGTGACCGCGGTGTCCACCCTCGTCGTGAGGGGGGAAGACTCGTGAACACGCCCCCGACCCCCTCCGAGCTCTCCGAAGGTGCGCACATCGGAGACACGATCGCCGCCACCAGCTACCTGTTCACCCGCGACAACCTGGTGAAGTACGCCGGGGCATCCGGTGACTTCAACCCGATCCACTACCGCGATGATGTCGCGCAGTCCGTCGGGCTGCCCGGAATTCTGGCCCACGGCATGCTGACCATGGGCGTCGCCGTGCAGCCGGTCGTCGACTGGGCGGGAGACCCCGGCCGCATCATCGACTACCAGGTGCGCTTCACCCGGCCGGTTCCGGTGGATGCAGCGGATGGCGCAGTCATCGACGTGGTCGCCATGGTCGGCGCCGTCGAGGACGGCGTCGCGCGCATCGACCTCACGGTGACCTTCGATGAGAAGACCGTGCTGGGCAAGGCGCAGGTGAGAGTCACCCTGTGACGGCACTGTCCGAGCTGACCACCATGCGCGTCGGCGGTCCTGCGCTGCGGCTTGTCGAGCCCGCGGATGCCGGCCGGCTGGTCGATGCGACGCTCGAGGCGTGGGGGAGCGGCGAGCCGTGGCTGATTCTCGGCGGCGGATCCAACCTGGTCGTCGCGGACGACGGGTTTGACGGCACGGTCATCCGGGTTGTGACGAAGGGGATCGAAGAAGCGCCGGCAACGAAGACGCGTCTCCGCACCCAGGCCGGTGAGCCCTGGGATGCCTTCGTGGCCACCACCATCGAACGCGGCCTGGTCGGGCTGGAGGCACTCTCCGGCATCCCGGGGTCGGTTGGCGCTGCACCGATCCAGAACATCGGCGCCTACGGGCAGGAACTCTCCGACAGCCTGGTCGCCATCGACTTCCTCGACTACCTGACCGGGGAGGTGTCGCGGGTTCCTGCGCAGGAATTGAAGCTCGGCTACCGCACCTCGGCAATCAAGCAGGGCCGTCACGGGTTGGTGCTCGCCGTCGAACTCGACCTCGCGCAGGGCGAACTCAGCGAGCCGATCGCCTACTCTCAGCTCGCATCCGCCCTCGGTGTGCAGCTGGGTGACCGCGTGCCGACCGCCCAGGTGCGCGATGCGGTGTTGCGCCTCCGCGCGTCGAAGGGGATGGTGCTGTCGCCGGACGACCCTGACTCCGTCAGCTCCGGTTCGTTCTTCACCAACCCGATCGTCGGCGCACGCTTCGCCAGTGAGTTGCCGGCGGATGCTCCGCGCTGGCCGCTGGAGGCGGAGCCGGCTCCGGCGGTGATCCCGCTGGACTCCTTCGATGCTCACTCCTTGCAGCCGCGGGCTGCCGGTGAGAGGCAGGTGAAGTTGAGCGCCGCGTGGCTGATCGAGCAGTCGGGAATCCGTCGCGGGTTCTCCCTGCCCGGTTCGCGCGCCGCCGTCTCGAGCAAGCACACCCTGGCGCTGGTCAACACCGGCGGGGCAACCGCCGAGCAGGTTGCCGAGCTGGCGCGCTATGTGCAGAGCATGGTGTTCAACCGGTTCGGCGTATTGCTGCAGCCGGAACCGGTGCTGGTCGGCGTGCAGCTTTAGGAAGCAGCAACTCCGCCCGCACCCCTCCACACTCCCCGCGCGCATGGATCTGAGCGGAGCTGCCGCATATGCGCGCGCGTTGCTCCGATCCATGCGCGCCGGGGAGCGCGTACCTCCGATCCGTGCGCGTTCCGTCGATCAGCCCGCGTCACGGTGGCGCGCGTCACAGCAACCCCAGCTCCATCGCCCGGGTGACCGCCCGGGTGCGGTCGTTGACGCCGAGCTTCTCGAACACGTGCAGCAGGTGGGTTTTCACGGTCGCCTCACCGACGAACAACCGGGTTGCGATGCCCGGGTTGCTAAGCCCCTGCGCGACCAGCGTCAGCACCTCGGTCTCGCGCGGGGTCAGCGTCGGCGTCGGCGGTGCCGCGACCCGTTTGACCAGGAGGGCGGCAATGGACGGCGCCAGGGCCACCTCACCACGCGCCACCGAGCGGATGCCCGCCAGGATCTCCTCCTCGGGCGCCGCCTTCAGCAGGTAGCCGCTGGCCCCGGCCTCGATCGCGCTGAGGATGCTGTCGTCGCTCTCATAGGTGGTGAGGATGATGACCTTGACCTGCGGTCGCTCCCCGAGAATCTGTGCCGTCGCCTGGTCGCCGTCGAGGCCGGGCATCCGCAGGTCCATCAGCACGACGTCGGGCGAGAGTTCGAGGGCGAGGGCGACCGCCTCGACACCGGTGCTGGCCTGCCCGACGACCACGACATCCGCTGCCGCCTCCAGCAACGCGACGATGCCGCCGCGCACGATCGGGTGGTCGTCGGCGACCAGTACCCGGATCATGCGGTCACCCGCGCCAGGCCGATCGTCAGCGTGGTTCCGGATGCTCCGCTCATCACGGCGAGACTGCCACCGACCAGGGCGAGCCGGTCGCGCATCCCGCTGAGCCCGTAGCCGGTTGGGGGTGCATCGGGGTCGAAGCCGTGGCCGTTGTCGCTGATGGTCAAGGTCCCGCCGTCAAGGGTCACGGTGGCAGTGGTAGCACCGGAATGCTTGCGCACGTTCGACAGCGACTCCTGCGTGCAGCGCAGCACCACGACCTCCATCGCTCGGTCGAGACCGTCGTCGCCGGTGGTCAGGCTGACTGCGATGCCGGTTTCCTGGGCGAACCGCGCGGTGAGCCGTTCGAGCGCCGCGACGAGTCCGGCGTCGAGCGAGGCCGGTGCGCCGTCGGCAACCAGAGCGCGGGTTTCGGTCAACGCCTCCCTGGCCGTCTCCTCAAGTTGGGTCAGCTGGGTCGCCCGCGCCGTGGCATCCGTCTCCTGGCGGGCACGCTGGGCGAGCATCACCATGCCGGTGAGGTCCTGCGCGATGGTGTCGTGGATCTCGCGGGCCAACCGCTCCCGCTCGGAGGTCGCGCCGGCGTCGCGACTGACGGCAGCAAGCTGCTCCTGGGCCGCCCGAAGCTCATCGACGAGGGCCTGCCGTTCCAGACTGTGGTCGACGATGCTGGTGATCCAGAACCCCAGGGCGAGGCTGATCAGCAGCGAAACCAGGACGGTCAGGGCGGTTTCGACCAGGTCGGTCGGCCCGGTGCCGCGGCTGAAGAGAAAGCCGACACCGACCGACAGCGCCAGCGACACGTTGGCCACCAGCGCCCGGCGCACGTCGGCCGCCAACACCCAGACCAGCGGGAACGCGAGGCACTGGATGGTAGCGAAGCTGGGTTGTGCGGCGGTGCCGACACCTGCCGTGATGATCGCGATCACGGTCAGGGCGACTGCTGGGCGGTTGCCGTCCTCGGCCGCCGGGGTCAGCACTGCCCACGCGAGAAGGAAGGCAGCAAGCGCCCCGAGCCCGAGCGCCAGCCGCCACGGCGCCAGCTCTGACATCAGTAGCACGCCGGCCAGTACCACTGAGAGAAACAGCGCGGCCGCGTGCCACCAACGGTTGAACGTCATCTAGCTATCTTTGCGGATCCAGCGGAAGGTGTAGCGGCAGACGACCAGCCCGACGATGAGCCAGACCGCAGTGAACAAGGCCACCCCGGCGAGGTCCCAGCTGCCGCCCTGTTCCACTGCCTCGAACGTGTCAGGCAGGAAGGCTCCGCGCATGCCCTGGGCCATCCACTTCAGAGGGAACACGCTGGCCACGTTCTGCAACCACTCCGGCAGCTGGGTGAACGGCAGGTAGACGCCGGAAATGAACTGCAGCACGAGCGTGATCGGCATGATCACGGCACTCGCGCTCTTACCGCTGCGGGGCAAGCCGCTGAGCGCGATTCCGAGCACAGCGGATGTCGCCACCCCCAGCACGAACACCCAGGCGAAGGTGAACCAGCGCTCAGGGGAGGGGGGAAGGGCTACACCGAAGGCGAGGGCGGCAACCCCGATGATGAGGGCGGCCTGCAGAACGCCGGTCACGAAGACCTGGCCGATCTTGCCGACGAAGTAGCTGACCACCGGCAGCGGTGTGCCGGCCAGCCGCTTCAGGGTTCCGTCACTCTTCTCGACCGCGATATCCAGCGACATGTTCTGCAGCCCGCTGAGCAGTACTCCGGCGGCGAGCATGGCGGGCAGGTAGAAGGCGGCGGCGCTCACGGTGTTGCCGTCCGCATCCGTTCCGAAGCTGGTCTCGCTGAACGCGACCGAGAAGATGGCCAGCATCATCACCGGGAACAGGAAGGTGAAGAAGACGGCGTCGCCCTGGCGGAAGTACGCACGCACCTCGTAGCCGATTCGGGAGAAGCCGAGGCGCAGGGTTCGCGTTACCGGGTTGTCGAGACCGACGGATGCGGTGCTCATGCTGTCACTTCCTGTTCTGCGGTGTGGTGTGGTGCAATATCGGCGGTCGTCGAATGTTGGGAGACGAGCTGCAGGTACACGTCTTCCAGGCTGGGGCGGATGACTTCCAGGCCTTCCGGCTCTCCGTCGCGAATCAGCGTGGCCACCAACGCACCCGGCTCTGGTGTGCGCTGTGACCGGCGCTCGCCGCCCTCGACCCAGTGCACGATCGGCACTCGCGCATCCGCCCCGCCGATTTCGTCGATGCGGCCCACCTCGACCAGCCGTCCGCCGGCGATGATCCCGGCGCGGTCGCCGAGCTGCGCCGCCTCATCGAGGTAGTGGGTTGTCAGCAGGATGGTGGTGCCCTCTGCCTTCAACTGCCGGATGAGGTCCCAGAACTGGTGGCGCGCTTCCGGGTCGAACCCGGTGGTCGGCTCGTCCAGGAACAGCAGCTCCGGCCGTCCGATGATCCCGAGCGCGACGTCGACTCGGCGGCGCTGCCCGCCGGAGAGCTTGCGGATGAGTGTCTTCTGCTTGTCCTCCAGGCCGACGGCGGCAATCACCTCATCGACACCGCGGGGGTTCGGGTAGAGGCCGGCGAAGTGGGAAAGTTGTTCGCGCACTGTCACATGGGCGGACTCGCCGGTGCTCTGCAGCACGATCCCGAGCCGAGCCTTCCAGTCGAGGCTGTTCTTCTGCGGGTCGTGGCCCAAGACCCGAGCGTCACCGGAGGTGCGGTTGCGGTAACCCTCAAGAATCTCGATGGTGGTCGACTTGCCTGCGCCATTCGGGCCGAGCAGCGCGAAGGTCTCGCCGTAGTGGATCTCGAAGCTCACTGAATCGAGGGCGGTGAAGTGGCCGTAATTCTTGCGCAGGTCGCGAACGCTCACGGCGGGGTCAGTTGACGTCATGTACCAAGGTTCCCGTTCGGGCGCCGTCACCGGTAGCCGTGTACCGGCTGAATCCGGCATCCCCCGATCGGTGGATGCCTTAGATGGCTTGCCGGCTCGACTCGATGGTGACCGGGAGAGCCCACCAGCGCATCCGGAAGCGCAGTGAAAGCCGTCCGCTGCGGGCCAGCAGCACCGCGATGACGATTGCCGCGATCGCAGGCACGGCACCGGAGATGCTCATCGCGGTGCGCACTCCCCACTCCTCGGCGATCCAGCCCATCATCGGCCCGCCGATCGCCTGGCCGCCGAGCACCACCATCGCGTAAACGGCCATCACCCGGCCGCGGATGATGCGGTTCGACGACATCTGCACGATGGACTCCGCCGTCATCGCGAATTGCAGGCGGCAGAAGCCGACGGCGGCGAGGCAGGCCATGAAGACGAACGCCACAGGTGAGAGGCCGGATGCGATGAGCGCCAACCCGAAGATTCCGGCAGCCAGCATGATGGAGCGAAGCCGGTACCGGCTGCGCCTGGTCGAGACCAGCGCCCCGGCCAGGGCACCGAATGCTGCGGCCGAACTGTAGAGACCATAACCCGCGGCGCCGGTGTCGAACACGTGGTCGGCGAATGACACCAGCAGCACCGGAAGGTTCATGCCGAAGGTGGCGACGAACGCGAGCATGACGATGGGCCAGAAGATGGTCGGCTTGGAGCGCACGTAGCGCAGGCCTTCACGGATCTGCCCTTTGGAGCGCTGGGCGACCAGCGATGGGAGCAACTCGGCTGCCCGCATGCTCAGAAGCGTCACCATCACGATGCTGGCCGCGACCGCGTTGGCGCCGATTGCCCAGCCGGCACCGATCAGCGCGATGAGAACGCCGCTCACCGCGGGGCCGAGCAGCCCGCCGAGGTGGAAGATCGCGGCGTTGATGCTGATGGCGTTGCCGAGCCGCTCATGTCCGACCATCTCGTTGACGAAGACGGCTCGTGCCGGTGACTCGACGACGGCGACGCATCCGAGCAGCAACGCGGTCAGGTAGACGTGCCACACCTGCACGACGCCGGTCAGGGTGAGCACGGCGAGCGCCGCACAGAGCACGGCGGTGACCGACTGCGTTCCGACCAGCAGCCTGCGTTTCGGGTACCGGTCGGTGATGACGCCGCCGAGCGGGCCGAGCAGGAGCATGGGACCGAACTGCAGGGCAACGGTGATGCCGACGGCGGTGATGCTGTCGGTGAGTTCGAAGACCAGCCAGTCGATGGCGATGCGCATCGCCCAGGCGGAAGTGTTCGAGATGAATTGGGAGATGACGTAGAGACGGTAGTTGTGCACCCGGAGCGAACTGAAGGTGTCGCGCCATCGGGGCTTCTGCATGTGCACCGGGATGGGCGCTGTCGCGGC
Source organism: Homoserinimonas sp. A520 (assembly GCF_054489245.1). Classification (NCBI taxonomy): domain Bacteria; kingdom Bacillati; phylum Actinomycetota; class Actinomycetes; order Micrococcales; family Microbacteriaceae; genus Homoserinimonas; species Homoserinimonas sp. A520. The sequence goes on from NZ_JBTMWX010000005.1 coordinate 18,773, forward strand.
GTCGTCGAGGAAAAATTCGGTAGCCACTGATTCAGGCTAGGGTGCCGGCGGTCATTGATTGCTATTATCGAGCCTATAAGTTCCATTACGGTTGCCTATGGAGGCGGATGTTCGACCCGGTGCTGCTCAAGACATTCGTCACGGTCGCCGAGACGTTGAGCTTCACGCGAGCCGCCCAGCAGCTCGGTTTGAGCCAGCCCACCGTCAGTCAGCACATCCGCAAGTTGGAGACGGTCGCCGCACGGCACCTGGTCACGCGAGACACCCGCGACGTTCGGCTGACCGACAACGGCGACGCGCTGCTCGGCTTCGCCCGCACGATCCTCGCCGCCCATGACGACGCCGCCAGCTACTTCACCGGATCCGCCATGCGCGGCCGGCTCCGGTTCGGTTCGGCCGACGACCTGGCCCTCACCCAGTTGCCTCAGGTGCTGCGCGATTTCCGCCAACTGTATCCTCAGATCAACCTCGAGCTCACCGTGAACCAGAGCGGCGCGCTCCTGCGACGCCTGGCCGCCGGTCAGCTCGACCTGGTGTTCATCAAGCAGGAGTCCGGCGACCAGCTCGGGCGGCTGGTGCGCCGCGACCGCATGGTCTGGGTGAGCCACAAGAGCGTGCAACTGGATCCGGATGCCCCACTGCCGCTCATCGTGTACCAGGCGCCGAGCCTCAGTCGCACCGTCGCGATCCGGGCGCTCGAGGAGGTCGGACACACCTGGCGGATCACCTGCAATGTGAGGGAGGTGAACGGGGTGCTCGCCGCGGTCCGTGCCGGGATCGGCGTCGCCGTGTTCCCTCAGTCGCTGATCCCGTCAGACCTGGTGCAGATTCCGTCGGCGTTCGGGCTCCCGCCGCTCGGCGATGTCGATTTCGCGCTCGTGGACAACCCAACCGCTGCTCGTGAACCGGTGGAGGCACTCGCATCCGCCATCATGGGCCGGCCGGTGAAGAAGCTGACACCGCTCGACGCTTAGGCCACTTGATTGCTCGGATGAAACAAAAGCAACACTGGACATCTGTGTGCAGTAATGCTTAAATCACAATCAAGCTGACTGGTCTGGAAAGTCACGACTCGCTACGGGTGCTCGCTTCCCTGGCCGGCGACGGTGCGCGATGGAGCGCGCCGGAGGCTGATGAAGGAAGATGAGCGCAAATGACGACCACTCTGGCCCCTCAGGTGGGGCAACCCATCGTGTTCCGCAACGGAATCGTCCTGACGATGGATGATGCCCACACCGTCCTCCCGAAGGGCGACGTCCTGGTCATCGACGGAAAGATCGCCGAAGTCGGTGTGTCGATCAACGCTCCAGAAGGAACCTTCGAGATCGACGCGAAGAACGGCATCCTCATGCCGGGCATGGTCGACACGCACCGGCACATGTGGCAGTCGGCCATGCGCGCCTACGGCGCCGACTGGACGCTGACCCAGTACTTCGTCTGGTACTACCTCGAGCACGGAATGAAATTCCGTCCAGAGGATGTGGCGGCCGGCAACGCGATCTCCGCGCTCGACGCCGTCGAATCGGGGGTAACCACCAGCGTCGACTGGTCCCACGGCCTGCGAACCCCCGACCACGGCGAGGCCGCCTACGAGGCGCTCGCGACATCCCCTGGCCGCTTCGTGCTGGCATACGGCAACCTGGCCGGCGCCCCATGGGAGTGGTCGCAGGACCCGGCCGTTCGCAAGGTGATCGAGCGGGCCAGGGACGACTCAGCCCTGTTCGGCGCCCAGCTCGCCTTCGACGTTCCCGGCGACCCGAGCTTCCCGGAGGCTCCCGCCTTCGAGTTCGCGCGCGAGCTCGGCATCAGCGTGACCACCCACGCTGGAGTGTGGGGAGCGACCAACGACAATGGCATCCGCCTGATGTACGAGAACAAGGCGATGCAGCCGGGCTATGTCTACGTCCACGCGGCCACGCTCAGCGATGAGTCCTACCAGATGATCGCAGCCACCGGTGGCTCGGTTTCCCTGGCGACGGAGAGCGAGCAGACCTGCGGCCAGGGCTACCCGCCGGCCCACGCCGTTCGCAAGCACGGCATCCAGGCGTCGCTGTCCATGGACACCAGCGTCTGGCAGAGCGCCGACATGTTCGCGGCCATGCGCGCGACCATTGGTGCGGACCGCTCGTTCGAGCACATGAAGGCCCACGAGAAGGGCGACACCGTCACCCACGCGACACTGCGGGTGGAAGAGGTCGTCGACTGGGCGACCCGCGGTGGGGCCAAGGCGCTGGGCAAGTTCGACCAGATCGGCAGCCTCGAGGCAGGCAAGCTCGGAGACGTCGTGCTGATCAAGAACGACGACTCGCCGACCATGACGCCGATCATCAACCCCTACGGCCACGTGGTCTACCAGGCCAGTCGCGGTGACGTTCACACCGTGCTGGTGGGCGGAGAACTGGTGAAGTACAACGGCAAGCTGGTCGCCGGTGACCTCCCGGGCGTGCGCAGCAAGCTGGAGAACACCGTGGAGTACCTGCGGTCCAACCTCGGCGATGAGACCTGGAAGACCGGCATGAACCCGGAGATTCCTGAAGTCGAGATCCTCACCAATCCCTACCAGTACCGTCGCGACACCGCGACGCCTCCGGTGCACTGAGCGAAGAATCAGGTGACTTTGAGCTGAGAGTAGTGGCCCCATCCGCCGGCCGGCATGGTGGGGCAGCTTCTCTCACCTCGACGGATGCTCAGGCCCCAGTGGTCATCAGTGCGATGTTGTCCGGGTGGGGAGCGAGGTCACCGCGTTCGATGCGGTGGGCGAGTTCGAGCACAGCCGAATTCATCGGGGTGCTCACTCCGAGTCGAGCGCCTTCAGCGACGACATGGCCGTTCAGGTCGTCCGCTTCGCTCTTGCGCGACTTGTCCCAATCCTGAAGCACCGTGGTGGTGGCACCCGGAACCACGAACCCGGCAAACAGCTTGTCGAGCATGATCTCAACGACCCGGTCGGTGTCGATGACCTCCTCTGGCGTGAGGCCGAAGATCGGCAGCACCGGATGCCCGCTGGCCAGGCCGACCGCGAGAGCCTCCTGCCCGGCCTGCAGCATGACCTCGCGCATACCGGGCGTGTGAAGCGCATCCAGCATGGGAAGGCCGAGGATGGCCGAGGGTACGAGCAGGGTGCAATTGCTCACCAGCTTCATCCACTTGGTCGCCTCGATGGTGTCGACCACTTCCACCGTGCCGGAATGGCGCAGCAAGGATGCGACCTCGTTCTCGCGTCCGCGGGGGCCGTTCTCCAGGGCGCCGACGGCGAACCACGACTTGGCGACCCCGGTGTGCCGGTGCACGACTGCCGGCTCGCTCATGGTGGACGACACCTCGATGACGGTCCCCATGGTCCGATGGGCACCGACCACTTCGGCGATGATGCCGGTGGTCATTCCGTTCTGCACGCCCGCGATCAAACCGTCCTCCGCCAGGTGCGGCGCGATGAGCTGAGCCGCCCACCGCGAGTCGTAGGCCTTCATCAGCATGAGCACCACGTCGAACCGCTCGCGCAGGGTGGCGACCTCGCAGAGGTGCATCGTGCGCGGGTTCACGGTCAGCGTTCCCTCGGGTGAGATGATGTGCAGGCCGTCTGCGCGCATCCGCTCGACGTGGGCCGGCCATTGCTCGATCAGCACGACATCGGCGCCCGCAGCGGTGAGGTCTGCGCCGATGGACGCGCCGTTGGCGCCGGCGCCGAGCACTGCGATTCGTGGGTCTACCATGGCGACTCCTTTGTGCGAGGCGAAGAGATTACAGCAGAGATGTACAAGAGCGGATGCTGTTCTGCTAATTTAGGCCATGGCGTCGCTGTTTGTAAACCAACACTGAACGTCGTCGACTGGGAAGAAGACACTCATGATCCTTCATATCGCATCCTTCACCTGGAAGGCCGATGTCACGCCCGGCGACGTGACCGCCCTCACTGAAGCGCTCGTCGCCATGGCCGCGAAGATCCCGGAGCTTCGCTCCTACGTGTGCGGTGAGAACCTCCGCGTGCGCCCGGGGGCCGACTATGCGGTCGCCGCGATCGTCGACGATGCGGATGCGCTCGCCGCCTACCTGGACTCTCCCGCCCACCGTGCTGTCTACGAGAGCCACCTCGGCCGCATGATCGACGGACGCTCTGCCGCGCAACTCCCACTCACGGGCGGCGTGCTCACATGACCACCATGCGAGCCGCAGTCCTGCACGCGGTGAACGACCTGCGGGTGGAGGACAAGAACGTACCGGAACCCGGCCCCGGCGAGGTGCTGGTGCGCGTCGCGGTCTGCGGAGTCTGCGGGAGCGACGCAACCGAGTACACACGCGGACCGGTCCTGACCGTGATGCCGGTCACCCTCGGGCACGAGTTCGTGGGCACGGTGGCAGCCGTCGGCCCAGGAGTCACCAACCCACCCGTCGGCGCAACCGTCGTCTGTGGGGCGGGCGTGTCCTGCGGCCAGTGCAAGCCCTGCAGGCAAGGCCGAACGAACCTCTGCCGCAACTACACGACTGTGGGCCTCCAGCACGACGGCGGGTTGGCTGGTTTCGTGAGCGTGCCCGCGGAAACCCTCCTCGACGTCAGCGACACCGGACTCTCGCTGGACACCCTGGGCCTGAGCCAGCCGATGTCGATCGCCGTGCACGCCGTGCGGAGAAGCGGACTGCAGCCGGATCAGGATGCCGTCATCGTCGGTGTCGGCGGCATCGGCGCGTTCATCACGTACGCAGCGGTCTCTGTCGGCGCTCGGGTGCTGGTCGTCGACCTGAACGAGGAGCGACTGGAGCTGGCGTCGGCACTGGGCGCGTTCGCCACGCTGAAAGCGGGCACGGGCTCGCTCGTCGACCGGCTGGAGGAACTCGGCATGGACCCGGACGTGCTGTTCGAGGTGAGCGGGTCGGCCCCCGGGCTGGCATCGATCCTCGAGGCGGCGAAGCCAGGGGCAACGCTGGTGCCGGTGGGCATCCAGCGCGGTGAACCAGCGCTGCCGCTCGGCTCATGGACGCTGCGGGAATACACGATCATCGGAACGGTTGCCCACGTCATCAAGGACGACCTCCCTGAAGCCGTGCGGCTTCTCGGCACCCGCCCGGACTGGTCGGACATCGCCTCCGAGGTGCTGCCGCTCGACCGCGTGCTCACCGAAGGCCTGCAACCGCTGATCGACGGAACGGCCAAGCAGATCAAGACCCTGATCGACCCCTGGATCGATCAGCCGCGACCCGCGTCGCACGCAGGCTGACGTTCAGCGGCGTGACGTTCAGCAGCGGGGTTCGCCTCAGCTCTACAGGCCTTCCATGGCACGCAGCACGTCGACAGCCGACGACAGCGGCGACCCGAGGGGGCGCGACGGGGCTCCAGGCGCCGAAGGCATGGTCTGGTTCTGCTGATGACGACCGACCACGAACCAGATGCCCCTGGCAGGAGTCTTGCCCTGGTTCGAGTAGAGGTGGGGCCGGACGGAGTCGAATTGCAGCGAGTCGCCTGGACCCAGTTCGTGCAGGTCGAACTCAAGCTGCAGCGTCAGGTGCCCCTCGAGGATGTAGGCGTACTCGATGCCGGAGTGGCGCATCAGCTTGCCCTCGATAGAGCTGCTCGCCCCCGGGTCGTATGTCACCAGCAGCGCTTCGGCCGGGCTGCCGAGCGGTGCGGCCAGGCGCTCCCAGCGAACCCCGTTCTCCATCTCGAGCACCGGGTTGTCGGACCCGCGCTGAACCGTCGGCAGGTTCGGCTCGGCCTGGCCGGTCGCCTGGCCGGAGCGATCGGCGGATGGCGTGACGTCGAGAAGCTCATCGAGGGAGAGGCCGAGATGGTTGGCCATCGCGAACAGGGTCGAGACCGATGGCTGGGTCTTGCCGGTCTCGACCTGGGAGATGAGACTCGCAGAAACGCCGAGGGCCTGGGCGACGCTGCGCAGGCTCAGCTTGTGGTTCGTCCTGGCTTCACGCAGACGGGCGCCGACACTGTCTGCGGGCATGTTCACTCCTGACGAACTGTGACCGCGCCTGAATTTCTGGGTTCAGGTGCGCGGAATCAACAAACGGCACGTTACTAAAGGTGAGAATACACTGTTTGAGCGTTAAGCTGGACTGTACGACATGCGCCGACACGTAACTCACGGCGGCCAGATGCAGGAGGACTCGATGAAGAGCACAGGGACGACAGGCACCAACGCCGTCGACTGGGAAGAACGCGTAGATTTCGAACGCTTGCGTAACGAGCGACTCGCCCGATTGAAGGCGGAACTCGACCGATCGGAACTGGGAGCCGTCCTCGCGTTCGACTTCAGCAACATCCGCTACATGACAGCGACGCACATCGGGACCTGGGCGATAGACAAGCTCATCAGGTTCAGCCTGCTCACCCGAAGCTCCGACCCGATCTCCTGGGACTTCGGTTCGGCGGCCAAACACCACAAGCTCTACAACCCCTGGCTGGACACGACGACGGCAGAGATGGATGCCGACCCGAATGCGCCGCACGAGGGGGCCAAGCGGCCGCGCCTGGAGAGCGGTGCCCGGGCCGGCATCTCAACGCTTCGCGGAGCATTCCCACCGGACGCCGGAATCGCGGAAGGCCTGGCCAGGAAGATCAAGCGCGAACTCGAGAAGTTCGGGGTTGCCGACCAGCCGCTCGGCGTCGACGTCATCGAACTGCCGGTCCTCTTCGCACTGCAGCAGGAGGGCATCACGGTGGTCGACGGCCAGCAGCTCTTCATGGAGGCGCGCCGGATCAAGACCGGCGACGAGATCCGCCTGCTCACCCAGGCCGCGTCGATGGTCGATGCCGCCTATGAGGAGCTGTACCGCTTCCTGCGCCCGGGCGTCCGCGAGAACGAGGCAGTCGGGCTGGTAGCCAAGACGCTCTACGACCTCGGCTCGGAGTACGTCGAAGGGGTCAACGCGATCTCGGGCGAGCGCTGCTCCCCGCACCCGCACGTCTTCTCCGACCGGCTCATCCGCCCCGGTGACCCGGCGTTCTTCGACATCCTGCACAGCTTCAACGGCTACCGCACCTGCTACTACCGCACCTTCGCTGTCGGGTCGGCGAGCTCCGCCCAGCGGGACGCCTACACACGCGCCAGGGAGTACATGGACCGCGCGATCGCCCTGGTGAAGCCCGGCGCGACGACGGCCGACATCGTCGCGGTGTGGCCGAAGGCCGAGGAGTTCGGCTTCCCGGACGAGGAGGCCGCCTTCGCCCTGCAATACGGCCACGGTGTGGGGCTCTCCATCTGGGAGAAACCCATCTTCTCCCGCCTGACCTCGTTCGACCATCCGGAAGAACTGCAGGAGGGCATGGTGTTCGCCCTCGAGACGTACTGGCCGTCGTCCGACGGCTGGGGCGCCGCGCGCATCGAGGAGGAGGTCGTCGTCACGGCAGACGGATGCGAGGTCATCACCAAGTTCCCGGCCGAGGAGCTCATCGTGGCCGGGCGCCGCTACTACACGATCGACGGCCCCCTGAACCTTGAGCGCGACTCCCAGTCCCACAAGAACACGACGTGGGGCCGAGGCGAGGCATGACCGTCGGCTTCCTGGGGCTCGGCTCCATGGGGTCGGGGATGGCCCGCCGGCTCATCGACTCAGGCCACACCGTCGTGGTGTGGAACCGTTCGCCGGAGCCGGTTGCCGCCCTGGTGGAGGCCGGGGCCGTCGCAGCCGCGACGCCGGAGGAGGCGCTCAGGGCCGAGGTGTCGTTCAGCATGCTGGCCAACGACGAGGCGGCGGAGGCGGTGCTGGGCGGCGACGCGGTCAGCGCGGCTGCCGGGAACATCCACGTCAACATGGCCTCGATCAGCCAGGCGGCCGCCGACCGCCTGGAGGCGCACTTCACCTCGGCCGGGGCGCGCTATGTTGCGGCCCCGGTTCTGGGTCGACCCACCGTCGCGGCCGAGGGCAAGCTGAACATCTTGGCCGCCGGTGACCCCGCCACCGTTGACGCGGCCCTGCCGTACCTGTCGGTGCTCGGCTCCAGGGTTTGGAACCTCGGCACCCGGCCCAGCATGGCGAACGGCGTGAAGATCGCGGTCAACTACAACATCATCCACGCGCTGCAGGCGATCGGCGAGACGGTGGCCATGGTCGAGCGGCAGGGGGTCGAACCCGAGCTGTTCATCGACCTGTTGACCAGCACCCTCTTCGGCGGAGTCGTCTACACCGGCTACGGCAACCAGATTGTGCGCCGTGACTACACACCGCCGGGCTTCCGGATGGCGCTGGGGCACAAGGACCTGAAGCTGGCCGAGGAAGTGGCGGATGCCGGTGGAGTCAGGTTGGCGAGCATGCCGGCGCTCACCGCGGTCTTCGAGCGAGCACTCGCGGACACCGAGCTGGCCGGTTACGACTGGGCGGCCATCGCGGAAGTCAGCCGGCGCGACCTGCTGTAGCTCAGCCTGCAGCTCAGCGGGCTGCGGCCAGCCTGGTGACCGCCTCGGTCAGCACCTCCGGCGAGCAGGCCAGGTTGAGGCGGGCGAAGCCGCGGCCGGCCGGCCCGAACGGCGGTCCGTTGCTGAGCGCCACCTTCGCGAGCTCCAGCGCGCGCACCGCCGGATCGTCGCCCCACCCGAGCCGGCTGAAGTCCAGCCAGGCGAGGAACGTCGCGTCGGGCATCCGGTAGCCGACCTCGGGGAGGTGTTCGGCCAGGAGTTCACCGAGCAGGCGTCGGTTCGAGTCGAGGGAGGCGATCACGCCGTCAAGCCACTCGACGCTGTCGCGGTAGGCGGCAATGCCGGCATGAATGCCGAGGATGCTCGTTCGCCAGTAGACCTCATCGGGCATGCCGGCAACGATCGGGGCCGCCCGCCCACCGGCCGTCACCATGAGCGCGCACTTGAGCCCGGCCAGGTTCCAGCCCTTGCTGGCCGCGGTGACGCACACGCCAACCTCGCGGGCATCATCCGACACCTTCAGGAACGGGGTGTAGTCGACGCCCGGGTAAACCAGCGGACCGTGGATCTCGTCGCTGACCACCGTCGCGCCGTACTTGCGGGCCAGCTCGGCAACAGACCGCAGCTGCTCGGCGGAGTGCACCAGGCCGACCGGGTTGTGCGGGTTGCAGAGCAGGTAGGCGGTGGCGCCTGACTGGAAGGCCCGCTCGATGCCGTCCAGGTCGAGGGACCAGCCGTCGTCTAGGCCGCCGGCCAGCGGAACGTCCACCACCTCCACTCCAGCCTCCGCGAGCAGGTCGAAGAACGGGAAGTAGACGGGGGAGTTGACGATGACGCCGTCGCCCGGCCTGGTGACCCGCCGGAGGGTCTCGACGATGGCGACCCCGACATCCGTCGTGGTGAACACCTGGGCGGGGTCGACAGCCCAGCCCCAGCGCGACTCGGCGAACCCGGCGAACGCGGTCGGCAGGTCTGAGGTGGGCGGCGCGTAGCCGGTGTCGGAGCGGCGGATGGCATCCACCAGCACGGATGCGATCGGCTCGGCGAGCGGGAAGTCCATCTCGGCGACCGGGAGGGGGAGGACATCCGTCGGGAACCCGGCCCACTTCATGCTGGTGCGGGTGCGGAGAGTCTCGAGGGAATCGGCGTTGACGATCATGCCGCCAGTCTGGCATCGCGGTGCGGCTGGCACTCCTACCACCGCGCCGTCAACAGGATGAATTCGGCGACACGCGGTTGGATGCGCGGACTCACGGGCGCGCCGCCGAATTGGACCTGCTGACGGATCGGATACACGGATGGGATAGACGGTCGCTGCCGTAACGGAGATGAGCAGCCAGCGCGGGCGGTGCTCGGGGCGAAGCCGGAGGGTCGCGGGTAGGCTTGTCCCCGTGAATGAAGAAGAGATCGGTCGCGCCAAGCGGGGTCGTCGCGTCTACGCGTTCGACGACATCGCCATCGTCCCGAACCGTCGCACCCGCGACCCTGAGGACGTGTCCGTCGCCTGGTCGATCGACGCCTTCCAATTCGAAACGCCGATCATCGCGGCGCCCATGGATTCGGTCGTCTCGCCGGCCACAGCCATCCGCATCGGCCAGCTCGGTGGCCTCGGCGTTCTCGACCTCGAGGGCGTCTGGACCCGCTACGAAGACCCGGAGCCGCTCCTCGCCGAGATCCGCAGCCTCCCGGCAGAGGAGGCGATCCGCCGCATGCAGGCGATCTACTCCGAGCCCATCAAGCCCGAGTTGGTCACCCAGCGCCTCGCGGAGATCCGTGCCGGCGGGGTCACCGTTGCCGGGGCGTTGTCGCCGCACCGCACCCAGGAGCTCTACAAGACGGTGGTCGAGGCGGGTGTCGACCTGTTCGTCATCCGCGGCACGACGGTCAGCGCCGAGCACGTCTCGAAGACGAGTGAGCCCCTCAACCTGAAGAAGTTCATCTACGAGCTCGACGTTCCGGTGATCGTCGGCGGCGCGGCCGGCTACACCCCGGCGCTGCACCTGATGCGCACCGGTGCGGCCGGCGTGCTGGTCGGTTTCGGCGGAGGCGCGGCCTCCACCACCAGGGCGAGCCTGGGCATCCACGCGCCGATGGCGACAGCGGTGGCGGATGTCGCCGGCGCCCGCCGCGACTACATGGACGAGTCCGGTGGACGCTACGTGCACGTCATCGCCGACGGCGGTCTGGGCACCTCCGGCGACATCGTCAAGGCGATCGCGATGGGCGCGGATGCCGTCATGCTCGGCTCCACGCTGGCGCGGGCGACGGATGTTCCTGGCGGCGGCTACCACTGGGGTGCCGAGGCGCACCACCCCGAGCTGCCCCGGGGCAACCGGGTTGCCGTGGAGTCGGTTGCGCCCCTCGAGCAGATCCTGTTCGGACCGTCGTCCAGCGCGGACGGCACCTCGAACCTGGTCGGCGCACTCCGCCGGTCCATGGCGACCACCGGCTACTCCGACCTGAAAGAGTTCCAGCGGGTCGATGTGGTTGTCGCCCCCTACGTGTCCAGGTGACGTCAGGCATCCGATGATCAAGCGCAAAACCGCCTCCCACTCTTCGAAGCTGGGAATGGAGGAGCGCGCTGAGGCGATCGAGGGCCTGAAGTCGAAAGAACTCGACATCCTGGTCATCGGCGGAGGCATTGTCGGAACCGGCTGCGCGCTCGACGCGGTCACCCGCGGCCTGAGCGTCGGCATGGTGGAGGCTCGGGACTGGGGTTCAGGCACGTCGAGCCGGTCCTCGAAGCTGGTGCACGGTGGCATCCGCTATCTGGAACAGCTCGACTTCCGCCTGGTGCGGGAAGCGCTCATCGAGCGTGGACTGCTGCTGCAGCGCTTGGCACCGCACCTGGTGAAGCCGGTTCGGTTCCTGTACCCGCTGAAGACCCGGCTGATCGAGCGACTGTACATCGGCGCCGGAATGCTGCTCTACGACATCTTCAGCTACAGCGGGGGGCGGCCCCCCGGGGTTCCGCACCACCGGCACCTGACCAAGCGGCAGGTGCAGCGCGCCATCCCGAGCCTGCGCGACGACGCGCTGATCGGCGGAATCACCTACTACGACGCGCAGGTCGACGACGCGCGCTACGTGTCCAGCCTGGCCAGGACGGCCTCGTTCTACGGCGCCAGGGTCGCCAGCCGGATTCGGGTCGAGGGGTTCCTCAAGGTCGGGCAGCGGGTGGTCGGCGTGAAGGCGCACGACCTGCTGACCGGTGAACGGTTCGACATCCGCGCCAAACAGGTCGTCAACGCGACCGGCGTGTGGACGGATGACACGCAGGCGATGGTGGGGGAGCGCGGCCAGTTCAAGGTTCGGGCATCCAAGGGCATCCACCTGGTCGTGCCCCGTGACCGTTTCCAGTCGAAGCTCGGCCTGCTTCTGCGCACCGAGAAGAGCGTGCTGTTCGTCATCCCATGGGGCCGCCATTGGCTGATCGGCACCACGGACACCAAGTGGGATCTCGACAAGGCGCACCCGGCCGCGACCGCCGCCGACATCGACTACCTGCTCGAGCACGTCAACCAGGTGCTCAATGTCCCGCTGACGCGCGAAGACGTCGAGGGTGTCTACGCCGGACTGCGACCGTTGCTGGCCGGGGAGTCCGATGAGACGTCGAAGCTGTCGCGGGAGCACGTCGTCGCCCACACCGTGCCCGGGCTGGTCGTGGTCGCCGGCGGCAAGTGGACGACCTACCGGGTGATGGCGAAGGACGCCATCGACGAGGCATCCGCTGCCCTTGACGGCAAGGTGCCGGTCTCAACGACCGAGAACATCTCGCTGCTCGGCGCCGAGGGGTACCAGGCGGCGTGGAACAAGCGCGCCAAGATCGCGCGAGCCTTCGGGGTGCACAAGTTCCGCATCGAGCACCTGCTGAACCGCTACGGGACGATGACGGATGAACTCCTCGACATCATCCGTGCCAAGCCGTCGCTGAACAATCCGCTGCCCGGAGCCGACGACTACATCGAGGCCGAGGTGGTCTACGCGGCGTCCCACGAGGGTGCACTGCACCTGGAGGACGTTCTCGCGCGCCGCACCCGCATCTCGATCGAGGCCTGGGACCGCGGTGTCTCGGCCGCGCCGGTCGCCGCGCGGTTGATGGCGGATGTGCTGGGCTGGGACGACGTGCGCATCACCAGCGAGGTCAACCACTACCTGCGACGAGTGGCAGCCGAGCGGGCCAGCCAGGAGCAGCCGGACGACGAGTCCGCCGACCGGGCCCGGCTCGAAGCCCCGGACACCGCGGCGCTGCCTCACTCGTAGGCGCGCGGTCGGACGCCCAGCCGGCCGAAGTTAGGCTGGAGCCGTGAGCCTGTGGAGAGTCGCCGTGCGCCCGCGCTGGATCGCGGCGCTGATCCTCGCGCTTGCCGTCGCTGCAGCGTTCGCCGCCCTCGGCCAGTGGCAACTCGAGCGCAGCATCGCCAACGGTGAGGCCGTCGACCGCACCAGCGAGACGACCGTGCCGCTCGAGTCCATTGCCGAACCGCAGAAGCCGGTAACGGAGGCGTCGACCGGCCAGCTGGTCACCGTCGACGGAGAGTTGCTGGCCGGCGACTTCATGGTGATCGAGAAGCGCATCAACGACGGCGACGAGGGCTACTGGGTGATCGGGCACCTCGTCACCGACGATGGAGCCGGGCTGGCGGTCGCGCTCGGCTGGGCCGAGACGGAGCAGCAGGCGGAGGATGCGCAGGCGCGCCTCGAAGCGGATGCCCCGTTCCCGGCATCTGTCACCGGCCGCTACCTGCCCAGCGAGGCGCCGCAGCAGGGCGACTTCGAGAGCGGGGAGTTCAGTGCGATGTCCACTGCCGCACTGGTGAACCTGTGGGGAACCGTCGACGACGCCGGAGTCTACGGGGGCTACGTCGTCGCCCATGAACCGGCGGACGGGCTGGAGGAGATCTACTCTCCGGCGCCATCCACCGAGGTCGAGGTCAACTGGCTGAACATCTTCTACGCGGCGGAATGGGTCATTTTCGCGGGCTTCGCCGTGTTCCTCTGGTACCGCCTGGTGAAGGACGCCTGGGAGAGGGAAGAACACCAGAGAGCGCAAGTAAACTGAGGGCATGCCCCTCGGTCCCCAGCTCTCTGACGTTCCACGCATCCGCAAGGCACTTGCCGTCTATAAGGTGTCCTCGGTTCTCACCGGAACCTTCCTGCTCCTGCTCTGCATGATGATGGTCTTCCGGTACGGCTTCAGCGTCGACATCGAGCTTGGCGGTACGTCCGGCTTCCTCGGCCTTACGCCCAAGGAAGACATCACCGGCATCAACTTCTCCACCATCCTGCTCATGGTGCACGGCTGGTTCTACGTTCTTTATGTCGCGGTCGACTTCGTGCTCTGGCGCCTGATGCGCTGGTCATTCGGACGCTTCCTGTTCGTGGCGCTTGGAGGCATCATCCCGCTGCTCTCCTACTTCTTCGAGCGCACCGTCCCGCGATCGGTCGAGGCCGAGCTGGCGAAGCTCGAACAGCCGGTCGAGGTCAGCGCATGAGCGAGACTGAGCGTTTGAAAGAAACACAGCAGCGCCCGGTACTCGTCGTCGACTTCGGCGCCCAATATGCCCAGCTGATCGCGCGCCGCGTGCGCGAGGCGAGCGTCTATTCCGAGATCGTTCCGCACACCATCACGGCGGATGAGGTCGCCGCCATGAACCCGGTGGGGATCGTCCTCAGCGGCGGGCCATCGAGCGTGTACGAGCCCGGGTCCCCGTCGCTGGACACGGGCATCCTGAAGCTCGGTGTTCCGGTTCTCGGTATCTGCTACGGATTCCAGGTGATGGCCAAGCAACTCGGCGGCGAGGTTTCCCAGACCGGCCAGCGGGAGTACGGTTCGACGCCGGTCGCCCTCACCGGTGACGGGGGAACACTGCTCGCCGGGTCGAACCCGCAGCAGACCACCTGGATGAGCCACGGCGACTCCGTGTCGAAGGCGCCAGACGGATTCGACGTGCTCGCTTCCAGCGCCTCCACCCCGGTCGCGGCGTTCGGCAGCGATGAGCGCAAGCTCTACGGCGTGCAGTGGCACCCCGAGGTCAAGCACTCCGAGTTCGGACAACGCGTGCTGGAGAACTTCCTGCACCGGGCCGCCGGCATCCCGGCCGACTGGAACCCGGGCAGTGTCATCGCCGAGCAGGTCGCTCGCATCCGCGCCCAGATCGGCACCGGCCGGGTCATCTGCGGCCTATCTGGTGGCGTGGATTCCGCCGTCGCCGCCGCGCTCGTACACGAAGCGGTCGGCGACCAGCTCACCTGCGTCTTCGTCGACCACGGCCTGCTGCGCCAGGATGAGCGCCGCCAGGTGGAGGAGGACTACGTCGTCGCCACCGGCATCCGCCTGATCACCATCGACGCGGAGAAGCAGTTCCTCGACGCCCTCGCCGGGGTCAGCGACCCGGAGACCAAGCGCAAGATCATCGGCCGGGAGTTCATCCGCACCTTCGAGGCGGCGCAGGTCGACCTGGTCAAGGAGTTCGAGCACGAAGGCGATCCGGTGCGATTCCTGGTGCAGGGCACGCTGTACCCGGATGTCGTCGAGTCCGGTGGCGGAACCGGCACCGCCAACATCAAGAGCCACCACAACGTCGGCGGCCTGCCAGAAGACCTGCAGTTCGAGCTGGTGGAGCCGCTGCGCGCCCTGTTCAAGGACGAGGTACGGGCCATCGGCCGCGAGCTCGGCCTGCCCGAAGTCATCGTCGGACGCCAGCCGTTCCCTGGACCGGGCCTCGGCATCCGCATCGTGGGTGAGGTCACCAAGGAGCGCCTCGACCTGCTGCGCCAGGCGGATGCCATCGCCCGCGCCGAGCTGACACTCGCCGGCCTCGACAACGAGATCTGGCAGTGCCCGGTCGTGCTGCTGGCGGATGTTCGCTCCGTCGGGGTGCAGGGCGACGGCCGCACCTACGGGCACCCGATCGTGCTGCGGCCGGTGTCATCGGAAGACGCCATGACCGCCGACTGGACCCGCCTGCCCTACGACGTGCTCGCCCGAATCTCCAACCGCATCACCAACGAGGTCGCCGGCGTCAACCGGGTCGTACTCGACGTCACGTCGAAGCCGCCGGGGACGATTGAGTGGGAGTGACTGGGTCAGGGAGCGAATACTTCGCTCCTCAACTCAAACATTGAGCCCTGTGGACGGCCGAAAAGCGTGGCCATCCACAGAACTCAAAACTCGCACCCCGCGAAGCATCCGCACTCTGCCCGCGGGGACGGGATAAGGCTGGTAGAGCTCGTCGATCGGCACCCCTCCGCCCCAGCCGTGGTCGGGTCAAGAGGTTAAGCGGGTTGAGCTTGTCGAAACCTGCCGAGCTTGCCGAGGCCCCCGCGCGCGATGAAGCTGTGGGTTGAGTAGCGCGCGACGCAGGAGCACGCGTATCGAGACGAGCGTCGAGACTTTGAGATCCGTAGAATGGCTGTTCCGAGCATCCGGAACCCCCATTTTCCGGATCTCAAGCCGGCGTTAGACGGCCAGCGGTACCGCGTGGACCTCGTCAGCGGGGTGGCCGGTGCGCTCGTGAATGCGCCGGATCGCCTCGGCGGACGGGGACTCGGACAGGCAGTAGACGACGCCGTCCTCCGGGTTGGCCCAGGCCTGCTTGAAGACCACACCCTCCTCGCCCTGAATGGCGAGGTCGGCTTCGTGCGCGGCCTTCAACTCGTCCGCGGTTATCCCGACCATGTTGTGGTGAACGTCCATGAACTCTGGCATGGTGCTACCTCATCCCTTGTGAGACTGATTTGTTGCGCAGGTTACGCCCCGACGGGAATCACGTCAATGAGTCGTTTGGTGCCTGGGCCTTCGCCGGGAGGAGCTCGCTCAAGAGCCCCTCGATGCGCCGCTTGATGTCATCGCGGATGGGGCGCACCGCATCGATGCCCTGCCCGGCCGGGTCGTCGAGCTCCCAGTCCTCGTACCGCTTGCCGGGGAAGATCGGGCAGGCGTCGCCGCAGCCCATGGTGATGACGACGTCGGAGTCCTTCACGGCATCCGTCGTCAGGATCTTGGGGGTGTTGTTCGCGATGTCGATGCCCTCTTCGGCCATCGCCTGGATCGCGACCGGATTGATCTCGTCCTTCGGTTCGGAGCCGGCGGAGAGCACGCTCACCCGATCGCCGGCCAGGGCGGCCAGGTAACCGGCGGCCATCTGCGAGCGGCCCGCGTTGTGCACGCAGACGAAGAGGACGGACGGCTTCTCTGACATGGCTCTACTTTCTTCCAGGTGGAGCATCGACACGCATCGATGTAATCAGTATCCAATCACGCGACCAGGCAGGCAACCTGGGCGGTGCCCGTTCACCGAATGTTCACCTCAGCAGCATCCGCCGGAGTCGCCGGTCGAGCAGACGCCCGTGGACGGCAGGGTGAGTTGCACGGCGCGAGCCGACTCCACATCGCCAGCCAGCCAAGCGGCGATCGAGCGCACCTGCTCATAGCCGGTGGCCAGCAGGAAGGTGGGCGCGCGCCCGTAGCTCTTCATTCCGGCGATGAAGAAGTTCGGCTCCGGTTGCCGTAGTTCGGCGAAGCCGTGAGGTTCGACGGTGCCACAGCTGTGGACGTTCGGGTCGATCAACGGGGCGAGGGTGCGCGGTGCCTCGACGATCTCATCGAGGTCCAGTCGGACTTCCCGGAGCAGGTCGAGGTTGGGCCGGAACCCGGTGGCGTTGACAATCAGGTCGGTGTCGAAGTGCTCGGTGTCATCGCCGCGCCTGCCGATGACCCGGATGCCGCCATCCGCCGGCCGCAGTTCGGTGATCTCGAACCGGTCGATGACCGTGATGTCGCCGGATTCGACCAGCTGTTGAACCCTGGCACCCAGCGATGCCCGAGCCTGCAGTTCGTCGTCGGCTGAGCCGAGTACCCGGACGGCGGAGCGGTTGCGGATGGCCCAGGTGATCTGCGTACCGGGCTCCTGACGGGCCAGTTCGGCCAGGTTCAGGAGGGTGTTGGCGGCCGAGTGCCCGGCCCCCACCACGGTGGTGTGCCTGCCCGCGAACCGTGCGCGCTCGGAACCCAGGACGTCGGGGAGGGCGTGGCTGATGCGGTCGGCCACCTCAGGGAGTCCGAGCGGGTCGAGGCCGCTTGAGCCGAGGCTGTTCGGGGTTGCATAGGTTCCGGATGCGTCGATGACGGCGCGCGCGAGGGCCTCGACCCTGGTGCCGCCGCTGTGCAGCATCCGCAGCACGAACGGGGTCGACTCCCGGCCGTTCGAGCGGGTGCGGTCCATGCCCTGCCGGCTGACCGCCTCCACTGTCACCCCGGTGACGATGTGGGGGGCGATGGCATCGGATGCTGCAAGGGGCAGCAGATACTGCTCGACCAGCTCCGCGCCGGAAGGCAGGCGTGCGGCATCCGGCTCCTGCCAGGCGGTGGGTGCCAGGATGCGCCGGGCGGCCGGATCGACGAGGAGCTCCCACGGGGAGAACAGCTTGATGTGGCCCCACGACGCCATACTGCTTGCCACGCCGCCGGCCTCGTAGATGACGAAGTCGATGCCGCGCTCGTGAAGCTGCGCTGCGGCGGCCAGGCCGATGGGACCCGCGCCGATGATGGCGACGGGCAGGCCGTCGAGTCGGGAGTCGCGCAGTGTCGGCATGGCCAGGTCGGCGAGTGTCATGGGTGGGGCCCTTCGAGTCTGGATGCATCGATGATGATCGATATAGAAGGATTATGCAGCCATTCATCGATGGTTGTCAATATAGCGCTACGATGTTGCCATGACCACCCTCACCCTCACGCCCGTCATGGAAGCAGCAGCGTGCTGTGCGCCGCTGACCCGCGAGACACTCACCGCGGACCAGGCCGACGACCTCGCTCGCTCGCTGAAGGCCCTCGCCGACCCCGCGCGGCTGCGGCTGATCTCGATCGTGGCGGCATCCGAAGGTCAGGAAGCCTGCGTCTGCGACCTGATTGAGCCGGTGGGGCTCGGGCAGTCCACGGTCTCGCACCACCTCAAGATCCTGATGGATGCGGGATTCCTCACCCGGTCCAAGCGCGGAACGTGGGCCTACTACCGGCTGGTGCCGGGAGCGCTTGACTCGATCTCCCGCCTGCTCGTCACCGCGTGAGACTGCTGAACTCCGCGGTCCTTCGCCGGGTCGTGGCCGAGTTCCTCGGCAGTGCCCTCCTGGCCGCCGTCGTGGTCGGGTCCGGGATTGCTGCGGAGCGTCTCTCACCGAGCGATGTCGGCCTTCAGCTTCTGGAGAATGCCCTTGCGACAGCTCTCGCGCTGCCGGTGCTCATCCTCCTCTTCATCCACATCAGTGGCGCCCATTTCAACCCGGTGGTGTCGCTCGTTGACTCGGCGATCGGCCTGCGATCGTGGCGCGACACCGCCGTATACATCCCGACCCAGATCGTCGGCTGCATCGGTGGGGCTGTTCTCGCCAACCTCATGTTCGGCGCCGCGGCCGTCTCCTGGAGCACGAAGGAGCGCCTGACGGCAGGTACCTTCCTCGCCGAGGTCGTCGCCACGGCCGGGCTCGTCCTCGTGATCTTCGCGCTCGCACGCACCGGCCGGGCATCCGTCATCCCCGCAGCCGTCGGCGCCTACATCGGCGCTGCCTACTTCTTCACCAGCTCGACCAGTTTCGCGAACCCCGCCATCACCATCGGGCGGATGTTCAGCGACAGCTTCGCAGGCATCGCACCATCGTCGTCGCTCGGCTTCATCGCCGCCGAACTGATCGGCGGGGCGGTCGGCCTGCTGCTGGTGCGCTACTTCCACCCCGTGTCACGCGCCGCTGGTGTGGCCTCGCCCGATCCTGCATCCACGACCAAGTGAACTGCGCTGCCTAATCGAGACAGCGCAGTTTCGTCACTCTATGCCGTGGGCCATTCGTCAGCGCCATCCTTGCGCCATCGCAGTGCCACGTACCAACCACATCGACGACAGATGAAGGCTTCGCCCAGTGCGTGCAACTTACGTCGCTTGAGGGCACGACCGCAGCAGGCGCACTGAAACAGGCTTTCTGTCACAGCGCCGCAGCCAGGGAGTCAAGGATTTGTGCCTGAGTGGGGGCTCCGGCCAGGCCCTGCGGAGTGAAATAGATCCGGCATGCAAGATCGCTCGTGCGACCTTCGGAAGGAAAGAGGTCGGCTCCGTTGACCATGATCGTCGGTGAACCCGCGAACCCAGTTCGGTCCGCAGCATCCGAGTCGTCAATACGTTGATAGCTCACTTCAACGTCGTCGCGCCCGAGTGACTTGAGAGCCGCAGTCAAGCGCGCCCCGGTCTCCTGCCAATTGGGGCAATCGTCGATGTGGAGCACTTGGATGTCCATAAGCACCATTGTGCCTCGATGGTACTGCCGCGAATCACTGGGGCTAACGAGGGGCTGAAGGCGAAGCCTCACTCGCCTTGACAGGGTGGAATGAGGGCTTCGGCGTCAGGTCAGCAGCAGGTGCAGCTCGGGTCGCATCCATCGGGGGTGCAGACCGCAGGGTCACAACATTCAGGCATTGGTGTTCACCTCCCCATCGTCGTTGTCGGAGAGGAGTTCTAAGGGAGACTCGATGTCGCCCTTCCACGCTTCGATTCCTTCACGGACGGCAAGGGCCGCAATGACCAACGCGGCGACCGAATCTGCCCAATCCCAGCCGAACAGGGAGTTGGCCACAAGTCCAACGAGCACCGAGCCGGACAAATAGGTGCAGAGCAGAAGCTGCCTGGAGTCGGCAATCACGCTGGCGGAGCCGAGTTCATCGCCGGTGCGCCGCTCGAACCAGGCAAGGGCCGGCATGACAACGAGGCTCAGTGCCGCAATGGCGATGCCGAGAGGGCTGTGCTCGACAGCCTGAACGCCGGTAAGCGACAGCACCGCGTCGAGGGTCACGTAGGCCGCGAGTGCGAAGAAGGCGATCGCGATCGCTCGCACGGTCACCTTCTCCCAGCGCTCGGGATCTTCCCGGGTGAACTGCCAGGCGACGGCGACGGCAGACAGCACCTCGATGACGGAGTCCAGGCCGAACCCGATCAGGGCGGCGGATGAGGCTACGGCGCCCGCACTGATGGCCACGACCGCCTCCACCACGTTGTATGTGATGGTGAAGCCGACGATCCAGCGCACCCGGCGATGGAGCACCGCGCGGCGCTCAGGCGGGACGGTCCGCACCGTGGTCATTCGCAGCATCCGGGGACGGTGCATGACGAGTCGAGGCATGGCGCGTTCTCGTCCACAGCGAGGGTGACATCGACCAAGGCAGTGAGCGCCCTCGTCAGGTGCGGATCGGCGATCTCATAGCGAGTCTGCCGGCCTTCGGGTTCAGCAACGACGATGCCGCAGTCACGCAAGCAGGTGAGGTGGTTCGAGACATTGGAGCGCGTGAGGCCGAGCTCTCGCGACAGCACTGCAGGGTAGCTCGGACCGTCGAGGAGTGACATAAGTAGTCGGGAGCGGGACGGATCGGCCATGGCGCGACCAAGACGATTCATCACATCAATGCGTGTAGCAATGGTCAGCATGCACTGACTATACAGCAATCACTGAACTAACGAGAAGCGGCCCGCCGAAGAGGTGTCGCCGCTCTGGAAATTGACTCGCCGCCCCAGAAACTTCTGGAGCGGCGAGTCAATTTCCAGCGCGGGGAGGGCTACTCGCGGAGGATTGCGAGGAGGCGGAGGATCTCCAGGTACAGCCAGACGACCGTCACCATGATGCCGAAGGCACCCTGCCAGCCGTAGACGCGGGGAGCGCCGGCCTCGACGCCGGCCTTGATGGACTCGAAGTCCATCACCAGCGAGTAGGCCGCGAGCAGCACCACGAGGACGCCGAGAATGGCTCCGAGCGGTACGCCGGGGATCGGCTCCCATTCACGTGCACCGAACATGCCGTCGGTCGCGCCGAACGCCATCAGTCCGAAGTTGACCAGCGAGAACGCGGCGTACCCGACCATCGCGACCAGGAAGATCCTGGTCATCTTGGGGGTGGCGCGCACCTTGCCGCTCAGGAAGAGCGCCAGTGTGACGCCGACAACACCCAGCGTGCCGAAGACGGCCTGAGTGACGATGCCCTCCCACATGTCGCTGAAGAACATCGAGATACCACCGATGAACAGCCCCTGCGCGGCGGCATAAGCGAGGATCAGCCCCCGCGACGGCTTCTTCTTGAAGATGTTGACGAGTGCAAGAACGAAACCGGCGATAGCACCGGGAATCATCAGCAGCGGAACGAACCAACCGACGACGGCGGTTGCGAGCAGCACTGCGAACGCGATGACCGTCTTGACGATGGTGTCTTCGTAGGTCATCCGGTCGGTCTCGACTGGCGTCGCCGACGGGCGGCTGTACATTTCATCGAGCTCGGATGCGCTGGCGGTGGTCGGGCTGTTGTACAGCTTGTTCAGCTCCGAGCCGCTCAGCTGGCTCTGGCGGGCGGTCTTGATCGCGCCGGCGTAGGAGGCCGAATTGAATGCGGGGTTGGCCATGAGTGGTCTTCTCCTTCGATGCCCAAACGTGTTTCAGGTATCAACCACAATCGTATAGAAGATGTTCCCCGGAAAACTGCGAGTTCGGCTACTTCGGACCGAACAGCAGGATCGCCATGTAGACGATCAGCACGGTGCCGGCAAGACCCAGCACGATGCCGATCAGCAGCGGCACGTCGAGCTTCGTTTTGGGCGGCGCGGTCAGGCTCTCCGGCCGGATCGCCGGCGGAATCGTCAAACCGTACTCGTCGCGCCCTCCGCGCCGTCGTGGCGAGACCGTCGCCGCGACCGCACCGCAATAGATGCAGTACTTCCACTCCGGGGCGAGGTTCGCGCCGCAGCTCAGGCAGGTGGGCATGGTGGCAGATTACCAACGAACCTGCCGGGCGCGTAGCGTTGTCGCGTGACATCCGTCCGCATTACTCGCCCCCTGGTCATTGCCCACCGAGGTGCGAGCGGCTATCGACCGGAGCACACGCGGTCGGCCTACGAGCTGGCGATCGCGATGGGAGCGGATGCCGTCGAACCCGACATCGTGCCCACCAAAGACGGCGTGCTGGTGCTGCGCCATGAGAACGAGATCTCCGGGACGACGGATGTCGCCTCCCGTGCTGAATTCGCGGACCGCAAGACGACGAAGACGATCGACGGCAAGAGACTCACCGGCTGGTTCACCGAGGACTTCACCTGGCACGAGCTCGCGCAGCTGCGCTCGCGCGAACGGCTGCCGAAGATCCGCGTGTCGAACACCACCTTCGACGGCTTGGACGGGATCATGCGCCTGCGCGACCTGTTCGCGCTGCTCGCTGATGGCCCGGTCGGCATGGTGGCCGAGTTCAAGCACGCCACATACTTCGAGTCGATCGGCCTTCCCCTGGATGAGTTGTTCGCGGCCGAGGCGCGCGAGGCCGAATGGCTGGACAACGGGCGCCTCACCCTGGAAGCGTTCGAGGAGAGCGTGCTGCACAAGTTGCGCGCCAGGGGAGTGGTCGGTGATCTCGTCTACCTGCTTGAGGCATCCGGTTCCCCAGCCGACCTGGTCGGGCAGCACGCGCGCACCTACGAATCGCAGCTGACGGATGCCGGACTCGCCGAACTCGCGGAGCGGGTCGACGGCATCAGCATCGACAAGCGGCTGCTGCTGCACTCCGACAAGGGGAACACCGTCGGCATTACGACGATCGTCGACCGCGCGCATGCCGCGGGGCTCAGTGTCTTCTGCTGGACGCTGCGCGCCGAGAACCACTTTCTCGGCAAGAACCTGCGGCGCGGCGACGGGCCGGGCGCCCTCGGGGACTGGCTGGGGGAGTACCAGCTGATCATGGCATCCGGCATTGACGGTGTCTTCGCCGACCACCCCGACCTAGCGGTCGAGGCGCGCGCCCGCCTCTAGGTCGAGCGGGTCGGCCGCCACCCAGCGGAACGTCGCCATGATCGCGTCGAGCAGGTCGAGGAAGACGTCGACGGCTTCCGGGGGAAATGTGACCTCGCCCAGCGTTGTCGATGCCGTGCCGGTCATCAGTATTCGCGGGTTGGCGTCGTCGCCGACGCTGACGAAATAGTCGAGGCGTCGAAGTCGAAGCTCTCGTTCACCGCTGCCTGTGTGCTCCTCCGTCTCGAACCGTGTTGCCCACCCGGAACCCACCTCGAGAGACTCTGACGGATGCCCGGACCACCGTTGCGGGTACTCTCCCCGCCCCAACGGTTCCGCTGCCTTCTCCGGAATCGTCGCGATGGAGATGCTCAGCGGAAGGATCGCCTCATGGCGGGTCGCGATGGGGACAAAGAGCTGCACGATGCTCTGTCTGGCCGCGGCAGCCAGCGCCTCCGCCACCCAACTGCGCATGGTCGTGCTGACCAGTTCCCGTGCCTGGTCGTCGAGGCCGGCCGCCCCCGCCTTATCGAGTGCACCGTCCACCCGCGCCAGGTTCGCCTCGAGGCCGTCCCTCACGGTGAGCCGCACCCAACCTTCGGGCAGCAGCAGGCGGTAGCCGACCGTCGTCACTCGACCGTCTCCTTCGACGTGCGGCGTGCCCGTACGGCAACGATCACCCAGGTGAGAACCCCGGCGGCGATGAACCCCGGCAGGGCAACAGGCGTGACGTCGTGAGGCCAGGTCGGCGAGAGCGGGTGCGCGGCGTCCGTTCGGAACGCGATCAGCGCGCCGACCAGGCACATCATCGTGATCGCCGTGCCGAAGAGCCTGAATCGGCCGTTGGTTCCCCACCAGACCAGCACATTGTGCCCGAGCAGGAATACGGCCCAGGCCACGAAATACCAGGGTTGCGGGGTGAGAGGCGGATGCGCGAAGAATGGCACCACGCATCCGCCAAGTACAAGCACCCAGCCGGTGATCAACACGGTGAGAATCGTCGCAGAGGTCGCGCGGCTCACCCGCAGCCCCGGGCCATCGAGGTTCATCGGGCGGCCACCGGTGGAATGCCACCATAGGAGACGGTGCCGTCCTGGTATTCGTAGGTGAAACTGAACGGCTGCTGTACGCCCCCAGGGCCGAGCGGGGGCGGGGTCGCGCTGGCGTCGAACTCGCGCGCCTGGCCGAGCGGTGTCGTGCCGTCAGCGGCGGTGGCGGGGATGTTTCCTGCCGTAAAGCTCTCGACCGGGATGCCCGCGACGGTCGGTTCCGGAATTGCGTTGCCCACGCCGGCGAGCACCAACCCGGTCTTGAGGTCGATGTTGTTGGCCAGGAACGCCTGCTGGGCGGCGTCCATGGCGTCGTCGGTTGCGGAGCTGATCGGGCGTCGCGATGTCGTCGCCAGGTCTCCGGCCAGCGTCGCGCCAACCCTGCCCCCTCCGGCAGCGCCGGCTTTCTCGAACGATCGGAAGATCGATTTGGACGCCAGCTTTCCGAACGGGATCAGCCCGAGTGCCTCTATTCCAACGGATGCCCAGCTCGTCTGCCCACCAGCGGCGGCGATCCCCTTCAGCACAACGTTGAGAGCGGTGATCGCCGTGCCGATCGTGCCGATGACGCTGACGATCCCCAGCAGGAGCACGGCGGCTGCCCCGCCAGTCCCGATGATGAGCACCACAACGAGAGCGATCGCTGCGATGACGATCAAGGTGAGGGCAATCCAGCCCATCACCTCGGTGAATCCGGCGCCCCAGTCGTCCCACCAGGTGTCTGTCAAGCCGTCACCGGCCTGGGAGTCGTCGATCATCGCGATCGCCTGTTGAGCGGCCGTCTCTCGTCGACTGATAGCGGCGTCCAGGAACGTTGAGGCGCTGGTGACCTGAGTCTCGGCGTCCCAATAGGCCACCTGGTAGTTCTGGGCGGCGGCCTCATGAACGGATTGTGCTCCGGGATCAGTGGCGGAGTATGCCAGTCCCTGATGCCGGGTCCACGCGCGGTGGGCAGCATCCCGGTCGGCCACTGCGTCATCGACGGCAGACTGGGCAGCCCGCGCCTCGGTCTGCGCCGCCTCCAGTTCTGCGGCGAAATAGTAGAGCGCGTCCGACACTCCCCAGTAGCGGGGCTGGGCCAGCGCAATGCTCTCGGCGAGCCCTGCCGCCTTCTCGTCGAAGGCTTCCGCTGCCTGCGATGTCTGCGAGTGCATCTCACGCACCGCAGTCAGCTGGCTGACAGCGGTATGGATCGCTTCGGCCACGCCCTGATACTCGGCAGCTCTCATCCGAATGTCTGACGGTATGCCGGGAACGGAAGGGTGGCTCATCGGCTGTCTCCTGGCGTCTGGTGCATACGGGGTAACGAGAGAGTCACTATCGTTCCTCCCCGAGGCTTTGAGCCTGAGCCCGAATGTCTTCCTCGGCAGTCTCAAATGTGTCGGCAATCTTTTCGGCATCTGCGAGGAGAATCTCGATCGACTCGGCGTACTCCACGCGTTTTGAGTCCCAGTTCGAGGCGAAGTCCGTGATCTTCTCACCAAGCTTCGCGTGCTCGACGACCGCGGCGGTGGCGGCGCTGTTGTTCTCGGCGGTCGTGAACTCGTCCCGGATCGTGCGGAGGGCCGCGGCAGCGTCCCGAAAGACGGTGGTATCGATCTTCAGTTCGTCGGCCATGTCGCTCCTCGTATCGCTTCAGGGTTGGGCAGCGCTGCAGGGCTACGGGTTGTGGATGCGGAAGCTGCGGGCCAGTTCGTCGAGGTCGGGCTCGAACTCATCGAGGCGCGCGAGATCGTGGTGTTCTGCATAGACATGCGCGAAGACGTTGTTGTATTCCCACACGTAGTTGATCACTCGCAAGGGGGAATTTCGACCATTGTTCTTGTGTTGGTGCGTGCTCACCAGCTTGATTCCCTCCCCGATCGATGGGGAGAGGAACGGGGTGGTCTGAGGGGCGGCGAGCGGCGCTGGCAGCTCTTTCAGTGCATGCTCTTCCCGACTGCCCGCGGACTCCTCGATGTCGGACCGCGAGAACGACAGCGTCGCGACGATAATCCTGCCGCGTTTGCCCGGCACGTGGAGGAAATCGATGTCCAGGCCGTCGTCGTTCCGGTCGCGCACAGCCGTGCTGACGATTGAGCGCCATTGCTTGCGGCCGATGGGATTCCACCAGCTGGTGTGCGCTGTGCAGATTCTGGATGCGTACTCGATCCAGTCCTGCTTCGTGCCGAAGGTGGCGTCGGGCCAACGCGTCGGAAGCGGAATCCAGACGTCTGAATCGACCTCGTACGAGAACTCGACTCGTTGCAGTTCGCTCATTTCCGGTCTTCCTCTCCAAGATCGCGAGTGCCCGCAGTTGTGAGGCGTCCGGTGGGTCAATAGCCCGAGCCCGGATGAGTCCGGCTCGTGACCGCCGCTCACAGCATAGTCAGTCCGACTTCGCAGGCTCAGTCGGCGCTGGGGTCGCGTGGTCGCTGGCGCGACCACTCTGAGCTCCACCGCGCAGCCTAGAATTGGGAGGACATGACGTTCATCCTTGACCCCGCCGCCGCCAGCGAATCGAACCCCCTCTTCGACGGGCTCAACCCGCAGCAGCTCGAGGCCGTGAAGTACCGCGGCCAGTCGCTGCTCATCGTCGCGGGCGCCGGCTCGGGAAAGACGAGCGTGCTCACCCGTCGTGTCGCCGGTCTGCTGCAGAGCCGGGAGGCATGGCCGAGCCAGATTCTCGCCATCACCTTCACCAACAAGGCGGCCTCCGAGATGCGGGAGCGGGTCGAGGCGATCGTCGGGGAAGCGGCACGTGGCATGTGGATCTCGACCTTCCACTCCGCCTGCGTGCGCATCCTCCGCCGCGAGGCCGAGCACTTCGGCTTCACCAGGAACTTCACCATCTACGACTCCGCAGACTCGCGTGCCCTGATCAAGCGGATCATCAAGGAACTGGATGCCGATGCGTACGGGTTCACCGTCTCATCCGTGACGGCCAAGATCTCCAAGCTGAAGAACGAGCTGCAGGATGTCGAGACGTACGCACGCAACGCGAACTTCAACGACCCGGCCGAGCGTGTGTTCGCCGAGATCTTCCGCACCTACACTCGCGATCTTGCCCGCGCGAACGCCTTCGACTTCGACGACCTGATCGGGCAGACCGTCTACCTGTTCCGTGCCTTCCCGCAGGTGGCGTCGATCTACCAGCGCCGGTTCCGGCACATCCTGGTCGACGAGTACCAGGACACCAACCACGCGCAGTACTCGCTCATCCGCGAGCTGACCCGCCCGCCGGCACCCGGCGTGCTCGGACCTGGCGACACCAACGTTCTCATCCACGACGACCGTGGCGACCACGGCGCCATCGAGGGCGCTTCGTTGACCGTGGTCGGTGACTCCGACCAGTCCATCTACGCCTTCCGTGGCGCAGACATCCGCAACATCGTCGAGTTCGAACGTGACTTCCCCAACTCGAAAGTCATCCTGCTCGAGCAGAACTACCGCTCAACCCAGAACATCCTCAGCGCGGCGAACTCGGTCATCGCCAACAACTTCGACCGCAAGGACAAGAAGTTGTTCACCACCATTGGCGATGGCGAGAAGATCGTCGGCTTCACCGGCTACAGCCAGCACGATGAGGCCCAGTTCATAGCGGATGAGATCAGCACCCTCCACGAGGCCGGCCTCGACTACAAGGACATTGCCGTCTTCTACCGCACCAACGCCCAGACGCGTGCGCTGGAGGAGATCTTCATCCGCTCCGCCATCCCCTACCGGGTGCTCGGCGGCACCAAGTTCTACGAGCGCGCCGAGATCAAGGACGTGATGGCGTACCTGACCGCTGTCGCCAACCCGGCAGACCCGATGGCGCTGCGCCGCATCATGAACGTGCCCAAGCGCGGTATCGGCCCGGCCACGGAGGCCGCCCTGCAGAACCACGCAGACCACCGCGAGCAGACACTTCGTGACTCGTTGAGGCAGGCGGATGAACTGGGGCTCGGCCCGAAGGTGACCAAGGCGATCCTCGACCTGGCCGAGATCCTGGATGATGTAGGCAAATCCGTTGAGACGGCGAAGGTTGCAGACATCCTGATCGCCATCCTGAAGCGCACCAAGTACGTGGAGGCGCTGCGGGCGAGCCGCGACCCGCAGGATGAGGCCCGCGCCGAGAACGTCGAGGAACTGGTCGCGCAGACCAAGGAGTTCAACACCCGCAGCCCTGAGGGCACGCTGCTCGACTTCCTCACCGAGGTCACACTGGTCGCGGCGGCGGATGAACTGGACGACTCGAGCGGAACCGTCTCGTTGATGACTCTCCACACCGCGAAGGGGCTGGAGTACGAGGCCGTCTTCCTCACCGGAATAGAGGAGGGGCTCCTTCCGCACCAGATGTCAGCGGGCGAGCCGGGCGGTCCGGCCGAGGAACGGCGGCTGTTCTACGTCGGCATCACCCGCGCTCGCCGGAGGCTGTATCTCTCACTCGCAATGACCCGCGCACAGTTCGGTGACGTCAACGTGGCCATGCCCAGCCGGTACCTGCAGGAGATCCCGCCGGAGCTGATCGACTGGCGGCAGTCTCCCGGCATGGCGAACAGCCGCGGCGGCACACAGCCCCGGGCGCTCAACGCCAGACGCGACTCGGGTACCGGCGGCGGATCGCGGCCGAGCTTTTCCAGCGGGGGCTCCGGCTACGGGTTCAGCGACCGCGGTCCGAGCGCGACCGCCCTGGCGCGAGCGGCGAGGAACGCCGACAAACCGAAGACGGAGTGGGCGAACAAGGTCACGGCGACCGTGCGCGACAACGGCGACCTGAAGCTGGCGGTCGGCGATCGCATCCGTCACGTCGACTTCGGTGACGGGCGGGTCAGCGCGGTGACCGACAACGGCCCCAAGTCGGTCGCCGAGGTGCAATTCGAGACGGCCGGACGCAAGCGCCTCCTCGTCAAGATCGCTCCCATTGAGAAGCTATGACCCGCCCGCCGGTTCAGCTGCGCACCACGGTCGCGGGCGAGCTGGCCGACGCATTCGCGGCGTTGCGAGAGGAGCTTGGGCTCGTCGAGGAGTTCCCGGAACTGGCCGAGGCCGAGGCCCAACTCGCGGTGGCGGATGCCGGGCTTCCCGCCGCAGACCTCACCGCCATCCCGTTCATCACCATCGATCCGGAGGGTGCAACCGACCTGGACCAGGCCATGCACCTGCAGCGCCTCTACAACCCAGACGACAGCGCGGGCTATCTGGTGCGATACGCGATTGCCGATCTTCCCGCCTACGTGCGAGCCGACGGGGCGATCGACGCGGAGTCCCGTCGACGCGGTCAGACCATGTACGCACCCGACAGGCGCGTGCCGCTGCACCCGCGCGTGATCAGCGAGGGCGCCGCCTCCCTGCTGCCAGGCGGTTTGCGTGGCGCCTACGTCTGGGAGTTCCGGCTGGACGTCGATGCCCGGGTCGTGTCGGTCAGTCTGACGCGAGCCCGAGTCCGCAGTGTGCGCCAGGCGACCTACGAAGAGGTTCAGGCCGAGATCGAGGCGGGGACGGCATCCGAGCTGCTGATGCTGCTCAAGGAGTTCGGCCTGAAGCGCATCGAGCTGGAGCGTGAGCGCGGCGGTGCCAGCCTCAACCGGCCAAGCCAGGAGGTCAGGCAGCGCGACGGCCACTATCTCCTGGAACGCCGAAGCGGCCTGCCGGTAGAGGACTGGAACGCCCAGCTGTCCCTGATGACCGGCATGGCGGCAGCCCAGCTCATGGTTGGTGGGGGCCTCGGCATCCTCCGCACCATGCCGGCCCCGGACGCCGAAACCATCGCCGCCTATCGGCGGCAGACTGAGGCCCTCGGGTGTCCGTGGCCAGAGTCGATGCAGTACGGGGAGTACCTGAAAACCCTCGACCCGAAGGAGCCGAACCAGTTGTCGGCGATCTACGCCGCATCCAAACTGTTCCGCGGGGCGGGGTACACGGTCGTCGCCGACGATGCCGCCGAGGTGCCAATCCAGTCGGCACTCGGTGCTCCATACACGCACGTCACTGCGCCGCTCCGCAGGCTGGTCGACCGCTTCGCGCTGGTCGTGTGCGAAGCGCTCGCGAACAACGCCCCTGTGCCTGACTGGGTCACGGATGCGCTGCCCACCCTGCCGGCGATCATGGCAGCGTCCGGGTCGGTCGCGTCGCGACTTGAGAACGGCTCGGTCGCCGCGGTGGAGGCTGCCGTGCTGAGCCAGCACGTGGGCCGGGAGTTCGACGCCACCGTGATCTCCGCCGGGGAGGATGGCGGGGTCATCCAGTTGGAGAACCCAGCCGTTTCAGCACGCTGCACCGGCCGATTCCAGCCGGGTGAGCGCATCCGCGCCCAGCTGGTCGAGGCGGATATCCCCAGCGGCACCGTGAGCTTTGCCAGAGTGGCCCCATGACGGAAACTTCGAACGGGCCACGCAGCCAGCAGTTGCTGCTCACCATCTTCGGCCTGTACGCGCGCGAGGCCGGCGACGCCCTGCCGGTGGCCGCCATTGTGCGGATGCTCGGGGAGCTCGGCATCGACCAGACCGGGGTGCGTTCGTCGGTGTCCAGGCTGAAGAGTCGCGGCGTGCTGGAGAGCCGGCAGCAGGACGGCGTTGCCCGCTATGCGATTTCGGCGCAGAGCCTGCAGATCTTCGCGGACGGCGACGCCCGCATCTACCACCCGACGCGAGCCCGACTGGACGACCCGTGGCTGCTCGCCATCTTCTCCGTGCCGGAGTCCGAGCGGGCCAGGCGGCACATCCTGCGCACCGAGTTGGTGCGTCTCGGCTTCGGCTCCGTTACCTCGGGTGTGTGGATCGCTCCCGGCAGGGTGCGCGAGCAGGCCGAGCACAGCCTTCACCGCCTGGGGCTCCGCGGCTACGTGACCTTCTTCAGCTCGACCTATACCGAGCCCGGCGAGCTTCGCCAGAAGGTGGCCGAATGGTGGGACCTCGACTCGCTGGGGAAGCTTTACGCCGACTTCATCGCGCAGCACGACGACATGCTGTCCGAGTGGTCGCGAGACCTGGAGGCCATGACTGTGGTGACGGATGACCGCCGGCGGGAGGCGTTCGCGCAGTACATCCCGATGTTCACCCGCTGGCGGCACTTCCCGTTCCTCGATCCGGGCATCCCGCTCGAATTGCTGCCCGACTGCTGGAATGGCCAGGTCGCGGAGCAGTTGTTCGCCCGGTTGCACGCACTGCTCGGCCCGCTGGCGCACGACCACGCCACTGCGCTCGTCAACAGCGTCAGTCGCTGATCTCCGCGATCGCGGAGATCTCGATCAGGGCCTCCTTCTGCCAGAGCCGGGTCACGCCGACGCCGGTCATTGCCGGGTACTCCGTGCCTGCCATTTCTCGCCAGAGCCGGCCGATCTCCCGCCCGTTCTTCTGGTAGTCGTCGACATCGGTCAGGTAGATAGTCACCGACACCAGGTCCGACGGCTTGCCGCCGGCCTCAGTGAGGGTGTCGAGCACGTTCTGGAACGAGCGCTTGAACTGTTCGACGACACCGCCGGGGACGATCTTCCCCTCGGCGTCCATGGCGGTCTGCCCGCCCAGGTGCACGGTGCGGGCGACCTTGACTCCGTGCGCGAATCCGATCGGTACAGCCAAATGCGGTGGGTTGACGATCTGGCGGGTCATCTTTCTCCTTCAATTGGGGCAGGAATGTGGTTCTGGATGCGGTGCACGGCGTCGCGCAGCAAGGCAAGCAGGTGTTCTTCCCTGGTTGACAGGCCGTGCGTGCGCTCGGGGTTGAAGCGGAAGTCCGGGCCACTGAGGGTCAGGGCGAGCGTTAGCTGGCGGTCGGGGTCGGTCAAGGGGACGGCCAGCGCCGCTACCCCGAGTTCGGATTCGGCGAGGTTGTGGCCGTAGCCGCGCTCGCGCACGATGCGCAACTCCTCACGCAGTGCATCCAGGCTGGTGATGCTCTCCGGTGTCTCCTGGGTGAGGGTTCCCGGCGGGTAGAGGCTGGTGAGCTGGTCATCGGGGAGGTGCGCGAGCAGCACTTTGCCCGCCGCCGTGGTGTGCGCCGGCAGTACCGTGCCGACCCGGCTGGTGACCCGCATGATGTTCGGCGACTCGTAGGCCGCGAGGAATCTCGTGTCGGTTCCGGCGAGCGCAGCGAGGTGCACCGTCTCACCGGTGGCGTCCCTCAGGGCGATCATGTGGGGTGTGCTCGACTCGATCACGCGGTCGACGACGGATGCGTGCCGCGTTGCCTCCATGCGTGGCCCCAGCTCATACCGGCGGCCGCGCTCGCTCTGCCGGGCGAACCCGGCCTCCTGCAGGGTGGCCAGGATGCGATGCGTTGTGGACGACCCGATGCCCAGCCTGGTGGCGATCTCGGAGACGCCGAGTTGGTCGTGCCGCTGGAGCAGCTCGAGGATCCGGAGCGCCTGGCTCACGGACTTCAGCGTCTGCGTCACATCCGCCCCTCCGATAGTTCCCGCATGGCGGGATGATGAGCCAATGATTCCAGATAGCGGGAGAAAGTGGTAACTTGCGAGCATAGTCACCGAGGGAAGGACACTGCCATGAGCGATGCCGCGGCAACCAGAGTTGTGCCGGTCGTGACCAAGGCCGGCCAGGAATACGAGGACACCGGGCAGTCCGGCGGTGCCCACCGTGTCTCCGGCGTGAGCATCCAGCACACGCCGGCCACCCGCATCTGGTTCGGCAAAGTCAGCAACGAGCCGGGCTTCCGTTCGCTACCGCACCACCACGGCGAGGCCGAGACCGGCGGTTACGTGCTCACTGGCACGGCCCGCATCTACTTCGGGGAGAACTACTCAGAATGGCTGGACATGACAGAGGGTGACTGGGTGTTCGTCCCGCCGTTCATGCCGCACGTCGAGGCGAACATGAGCACGACGGAGGAACTCGTCTGGCTGACCACCCGCACCCCTGAGAACATCGTGGTCAACCTGCCCGAAGTCGACGATGCGACCCTCGAGGGGTACCGGCGGGCATGACTGCGACCTCGCAGACCTTCCTTGCCGCGGTTGAACTCACGCCGGCGACTCCCGAGCACTTCGATGAGGCCTACACGGCGGTCACCCAATACGTCCCGTGGCCGAAAGCGTACGGCGGAGACCTGGTGGCCCAGGCGGCTGCTGCCGCCA
Source organism: Homoserinimonas sp. A520 (assembly GCF_054489245.1). Lineage (NCBI taxonomy): Bacteria > Bacillati > Actinomycetota > Actinomycetes > Micrococcales > Microbacteriaceae > Homoserinimonas > Homoserinimonas sp. A520. Next base: position 52,032 of record NZ_JBTMWX010000005.1, read on the forward strand.
TCCGCTCGGTGACCGACGGCAAGGTCATGAACTCGATGCACAGCTACTTCATGCGGCCGGCCAACATCGGCGAGCCCGTGCGCTACGAGGTGGAGCGGCTTCGGGATGGCCGGGGTTATTCGACCCGGCAGGTGCGCGGCTACCAGGACGGCAAGGTGATCTTCGTCACTCTGGTGTCGTTCCACGCGGAAGAGGATGGCGAGGAATACGCCATGGCAGCCCCAGGCGGCGTTCCAGAACCCGAGGGCCTGCCCTCCTCAGCCGACGTGCTCTCCGGTGTCGACGGGCCGGCGGCCGAGTACTGGTCGTCCGGGCGCAGTTTCGACATGCGCCACGTCCCAGGTCCGGTCTACCTGGAAGTCGACGGCGACGCCGTGCCGCATCAGGCCGTCTGGATCAAGTCGTTCGATGCCCTCCCCGACGACCCGGAGCTTCACCGGATGGCGTTGGCCTACGTGTGCGACTACACCATCCTCGAGCCGCTGCTCCGGTCGCAGTCGTTGGCGTGGGCGGATGCCGGACTGGTCACCGCGAGCCTCGACCACGCGATCTGGTTCCATCGGGACGGACGCATGGATGACTGGGTGCTGTACGCCCAGGAGGCCGTCTCCAGCCAGCGCAGTCGAGGCCTCGCCCTCGGCCGGTTCTACACTCGCGACGGCACGCTCTTGGCGACCGTCGCACAGGAGGGCATGATCCGCAGCGGGCGGTGACCTTTTCAATCGTCGCGATCTCATGTAGCTTTTGTTACGACCGTCAGGAATCGGCAATGGCGCCGGTGGCGGGACCCAAGGAGCAGCAATGAAGCTCAGCCCATCCGCGCACGTCGACACCTTCACCCGGGACAACCTGCCCCCGGCCGACCAGTGGCCGACGCTCGAGTTCACCATCCCGGACGTGCAGTACCCCGACCGGCTGAACGCCGCCACCGCGCTGATCGACGACCAGGTGGCGCAGCGCGGAAGCGACGCTCCCTGCCTGCGGACGCCGGCCGGTGAACTCTGGACTTACGGTGAGCTGCTGAAGCGGGCCAACCAGGTTGCGCAGGTGCTGGTGGAAGACCTGGGAATGGTTCCCGGAAACCGGGTGCTGCTGCGAGGTCCCAACAATCCGTGGATCGCGGCCTGCTGGCTGGGGGTGCTGAAGGCCGGCGGTGTGGTTCTCACCACCATGCACGCCCTTCGCGCCAGGGAGATCGCCCCACTGATCGAAGAGCTGAGCCCCGTCGTCGGGCTCGCCGACCATCGTTTTCTCGCCGACCTCGACGAGGCATCCGCCGGTCGTATGACCGTGCTCTCCTACGGCGGTGACGGAGCGGGTGACCTGATCGCCCGCTGCGCGTCGAAGTCCGGGGTCTTCACCAACGTCGAGACGGCGGCGGACGATGTCGCCCTGCTCGGGCCGACCTCGGGCACCACCGGCATGCCGAAGATCACCATGCACTTCCACCGCGACATCCTGGCCATCGCCGACACCTTCTCCAGGCACGTGCTTCAGCCCCGGCCGGACGACCTGTTCGCCGGAACACCGCCACTGGCGTTCACGTTCGGCCTCGGCGGGCTGCTGGTGTTCCCGCTGCGCGTGGGAGCATCCACCCTGCTGATCGAGAAAGCGACCCCCGATGAGCTAGCCCGGCTTTGTGCCGACCACCACGTCACCATGCTGTTCACTGCTCCGACCGCCTACCGGGCAATCCTGAAGAACGGGCATGCCGAACTGCTGAAGAGCCTGCGGGTCGGGGTGTCGGCCGGTGAGAACCTGCCGGCGGCGGTGTGGGAGGAGGTGCATGAGAAGACCGGACTGAAGCTGGTCGACGGTATCGGTTCGACCGAGATGCTGCACGTGTTCATCTCGTCGCACGGCGACGCCATCCGCCCCGGGTCTACGGGCGTGGCCGTTCCCGGTTACCGCGCGGCCATCCTCGACGACGACGGCAACGAGGTCGGACCGGATGTTCTCGGTCGCCTGGCGGTTATCGGGCCGACCGGATGCCGCTACTTCCGTGGCATCCGCCAGGACAACTATGTTGCGCACGGCTGGAACCTGACCGGCGACACCTTCCACCGCGATGCCGACGGCTACTTCTGGTATGAGGCGCGGTCGGACAGCATGATCGTCACCTCCGGCTACAACGTGGGCGCGCCGAGCGTGGAGGGCGCCATCGACCTGCACGACGACGTCGTCGAGAGCGCGGTCGTCGGCAAGCCGGACAAGGAACGCGGCACCATCATTGCCGCGTATGTAGTGCTGAAGGAGGGCGTCGTCGGCGACGACGCGAAGCGCAAGGAACTGCAGGACTTCGTGAAGCAGACCATCGCGCCGTACAAGTACCCGCGGGAGGTCACCTTCGTCGACTCGCTGCCGCGCAACCCGAGCGGCAAGCTGCAGCGGTTCCGCCTGCTCGAACAGCCCAGCGGCCAGTCCACAGCTGTGAGCGGCTCCTGATGCGCATTGCCGTCGTCGGGGGAGGCCCGGGCGGCCTGTACTTCGCTGCGCTGATGAAGCAACTGCACTCCGGCCACGACGTGACCGTGTGGGAGCGCAATGCCGCCGACGACACCTTCGGGTTCGGCGTGGTGTTCAGCGATGAGACCCTGGGCGGCATCGAGAACGCGGACACCGTGATCGCCTCCCAGATGGCGTCGCAATTCGCCCGATGGAACGACATCGACGTGCACTACGGCGGTGAGGTGCTCACGGTCGGCGGGCAAGGGTTCGCCGCGATGAGCCGCAAAGAGTTGCTGCGCCTGCTGCAGCGGCGCTGCATCGACCTCGGCGTCGACGTGCGCTTCTCGACGATGGCGCCGGATGTCGATGAGCTCAGCCGCGACTACGACCTGGTGCTGGCGGCAGACGGGGTGAACTCCGCCATTCGCAACCGGTACGCCGACAGCTTCGGTCCGCACCTCGAGCAGCGGGCCTCCAAGTTCATGTGGCTCGGCACCGACCGGGTATTCGAGGCGTTCACGTTCGTGATCAAGGACACCCCGCACGGCGTGATGCAGATCCACGGTTACCCGTACTCCGACCAGGGCAGCACCTTCATCGTCGAGATGCATCCGGATGTCTGGGCGCGTGCAGGCTTCGACCAGACAGCAGACATGACGTTCCCGCCCGGCGCCAGCGACGAGTCGGCGATCGCCAGGATCAAGGAGATCTTCCAGGACGAGCTCGGCGGCTACCAGGTGCTGGCGAACAACTCGAAGTGGCTGAACTTCACCACCGTGAAGAACGGCTCCTGGCGGCACGACAACGTCGTGCTGCTCGGCGACGCCGCCCACACCGCCCACTTCTCGATCGGCTCCGGAACCAAGCTGGCCATGGAGGATGCCCTCGCGCTCGCGGCCTGCCTGCACGAACATCCGTCGCTGGACGAAGCCGTCGAAGCGTACGAAACCGAGCGCCGCCCCGTCGTCGCCTCAACCCAGCGCGCCGCGCAGGCGAGCCTGGAATGGTTCGAGAACCTCGGGCAGTACACGCACCAGCACCCGATCCAGTTCACTTTCAACCTGCTCACCCGCAGCCGGCGCATCACCTACGACAACCTGAAACTGCGCGACCCGGACTTCACCGAACGCCTGGACGCCTTCTTCGCCGAGCAGCAGGGGAGTGCGGATGTCGTGCCCGCCATGTTCCAGCCGTACAACCTGGGCGGGCTGCAGCTGAAGAACCGGGTCGTGGTCTCCTCGATGGACATGTATTCGGCGACTGATGGTATGCCGAACGACTTTCACCTGGTGCACCTGGGCTCGAAGGCGCTGGGCGGCGCCGGCCTGGTGATGACCGAGATGGTGTGCACTTCGCCCGAGGCCAGGATCACCCTGGGCTGCACCGGCCTGTACACCCATGCGCAGGCGGAGAAGTGGCGTCAGGTCGTCGACTTCGTGCACGAGCGGTCGACGGCGAAGATCGGCGTGCAGCTCGGGCACTCCGGTCGCAAGGGGTCGACCAAGCTGATGTGGGAGGGCCTCGACGTGCCGCTGCCGGCCGGCGGCTGGGAGGCGGTCGGGCCATCCGCGATCCCCTACGGACCGGACAACCAGGTGCCGCGCGAGCTCACCATGCGCGAGCTCGACCAGATTCGCGATGACTTCGTAAGTGCGGCCGTCCGGGCATCCGACGCCGGCTTCGACCTGCTCGAACTCCACGCCGCCCACGGCTACCTGCTGTCGTCGTTCCTGTCGCCGGTGTCGAACCGGCGAACGGATGCCTACGGCGGGTCTCTCGAGAACCGGCTCCGCTTCCCGCTCGAAGTGTTCGACGCCGTGCGCGAGGTGTGGCCAGCCGACAAGCCGATGTCGGTGCGTATCTCCGCCACCGACTGGGTCGACGGCGGGCTGACCGACGATGACGCCTGCGCGATCGCCGAGGCATTCATCCTGCACGGCGCCGCGGCGGTGGACGTCTCCACCGGGCAGGTCACCAAGGAAGAGAAGCCGTCGTTCGGGCGCAGCTACCAGACGCCGTACGCCGACCGCATCCGCAACGAGGTGGCGGTGAGGCACGGCGCGGCGGTCATCGCGGTGGGGGCGATCTCCTCGTACGACGACATGAACGCCATCCTGCTCGCCGGTCGGGCCGACCTCTGCGCGCTCGGCCGCTCGCACCTCTACGACCCGCAGTGGACGCTGCACGCCGCAGCCGAGCAAGACTATGTTGGCCCGGCGGCCGACTGGCCGGTGCAGTTCCAGCCCGGTCGCCGCAAGCCACCGACGTCACGCACCGAGGCCGTGCGGCCGCGCCTCGAGCTGGTGCGGCACGAAGCGGAGGACGGCGTGCAGCACCTGCGCTGGAAGCCCGCCGCCGCGCTCGCGCCGTCCGCTGGGAGCCGCTGACAGCATCCGCTGAACCGTCAGTTGCGGACCCGCCCGCATGCGGTGCGTGTACGAGCCTGTCCGCAACTGACGGGCGAGGTTCGGACCGCCGTCAGGGCAAGAACCGTAGATCTTTCGCGGGCCCCGAGCCGCTCACGGGGGGAAGCCCCGGAAGTGAGCGGGTAGAGTTTAACGTTGGCAGGCGCCTTTTAACGGTCGATTCACATCGGCACCAGTGCCGGTCGCCCTCTCTCACACACCCATTACGCGCGGATTGGAATGAGCAGCGTGGATCTATTTGAGTACCAGGCCAGGGACCTTTTTGAGTCCTACGGAGTGCCAGTACTTGCCGGCCTGATTGCCGACACCCCAGAAGAAGCCAAGGCTGCCGCCGAGAAAATCGGTGGCACCGTTGTCGTTAAGGCCCAGGTCAAGACCGGTGGTCGCGGCAAGGCCGGCGGCGTCAAGGTCGTGCACAATGCCGACGACGCCTACACCGCAGCCGAGCAGATCCTCGGCCTCGACATCAAGGGTCATGTCGTCAAACGCGTCATGATCGCCCAGGGCGCACGCATCGACAAGGAGTTCTACTTCTCGGTGCTCCTCGACCGCGCCAACCGCTCCTACCTGTCGCTGTGCAGCGTCGAGGGCGGCATGGAGATCGAAGAACTCGCGGTGGAGCGCCCAGAGGCCCTCGCCAAGATCGAGGTCAACCCCCGCCACGGACTCGACCTGGCCAAGGCAGAGGAGATCGCCCGCGCCGGCGGCTTCCCAGAAGAGCTGGTCTCCAAGGTGGCCCCCGTCTTCGTGAAGTTGTACGAGGTCTACAAGGGTGAGGACGCGACGCTCGTCGAGGTCAACCCACTCGTGCTGACCGAAGACGGCGAGATCATCGCCCTCGACGGCAAGGTCTCGCTCGACGAGAACGCCAGCTTCCGCCACCCGAAGCACGCCAAGTTCGAGGATGCGTCCGCCGCCGACCCGCTCGAGGCGAAGGCCAAGGAGAACGACCTCAACTACGTCAAGCTCGACGGTGAAGTCGGTGTCATCGGAAACGGTGCCGGCCTGGTCATGTCGACCCTGGACGTCGTCGCCTACGCTGGCGAGGACTTCGGCGGCGTGAAGCCGGCCAACTTCCTCGACATCGGTGGCGGAGCATCCGCCGAGATCATGGCAGCGGGCCTCGACGTCATCCTCAACGACCCGCAGGTCAAGAGCGTCTTCGTCAACGTCTTCGGTGGCATCACCGCGTGTGACGCCGTCGCCAAGGGCATCGTCGGCGCGCTGGCCGAACTGGGCAGCGCGGCGAACAAGCCGCTCGTCGTGCGCCTGGACGGCAACAAGGTCGAAGAGGGCCGCCGCATCCTCGCCGAGGCGAACCACCCGCTGGTCACCCTGGCAGCCACCATGGACGAGGGCGCCGCCAAGGCCGCCGAGCTCGCCAACGCCGCTCGCTAGAACGAATAGGGAACAATAAATGTCAATCTTCCTCAACAAGGACTCCAAGGTCATCGTTCAGGGCATCACCGGCGGCGAGGGCACCAAGCACACCGCCCTGATGCTGGCGGCCGGCACCCAGGTGGTCGGCGGCGTCAACGCCCGCAAGGCCGGAACCACCGTGCTGTACCGCGACAAGGATGGCGGCGATGTCGAGCTGCCCGTGTACGCAACCGTCGCCGAGGCCATGGAGAAGACGGGGGCGGATGTTTCGATCGCCTTCGTCCCGCCGGCTTTCACCAAGGACGCGGTCGTCGAGGCGATCGACGCCGAGATCCCGCTGCTGGTCATCATCACCGAGGGCGTGCCGGTCGGCGACTCTGCCGAGTTCTGGGCCTACGCCCAGGAGAAGGGCAACAAGACCCGCATCATCGGCCCGAACTGCCCCGGCATCATCACCCCGGGTGAGGCGCTCGTCGGAATCACCCCGGCGAACATCACCGGCAAGGGGCCGATCGGCCTCGTGTCGAAGTCGGGCACCCTGACCTACCAGATGATGTACGAACTGCGTGACCTCGGCTTCTCGACCGCGATCGGCATCGGCGGCGACCCGATCATCGGCACCACCCACATCGACGCGCTGGCCGCGTTCGAGGCGGACCCCGAGACCAAGGCGATCGTCATGATCGGTGAGATCGGCGGCGACGCCGAAGAGCGCGCGGCCGACTTCATCAAGGCCAACGTGACCAAGCCGGTCGTCGGCTACGTCGCAGGCTTCACCGCTCCGGAGGGCAAGACCATGGGCCACGCCGGCGCCATCGTGTCCGGCTCGGCCGGCACCGCGCAGGCGAAGAAGGAGGCCCTCGAGGCCGCCGGAGTCAAGGTCGGCAAGACGCCGTCCGAGGCTGCCACCCTGATGCGCGAGATTCTCGCCTCCCTGTAAGCACCTCGTCTGGCGGCCCGACCCTTCGCGGGGTCGGGCCGTTCGTGGTTAACCTCTTCCCTCCGCGCAAATGAGAGAGCTTTTCGGACTTCGACGCGGAATGAGGGAAGTATTTTCCTCTGGAGGCGACAACCTCCTCCTTTTGCGGGAAGGCGAACGGGGGTTGGGCATCGTCGCCGGTAGGGTCGAACCGGTATGAACCGTCCCCTCACCGTCGTCTTCGCCGCGCTCGAAGCCCTGCTCGTTGCCGGCATCGGCATCGGCATCGCGCTCGTGCCGCTCAGCGTGATGTGGGCCTTCCAGTACGGCTTGCAAATCGACTGGATTGTGTTCTGGCGTGCCGCTGCCGACACCTGGATGCTCGGCCACGGTGTCGATATCGCCTTGACTCTCGACCCGCTGACGGCGACCAGCATCGGATTCCCCGACGCCTCCACCCCGTTCGTGCTCACCATCGCACCCCTCGGTTTCGCGCTCCTCACCCTGCTGCTCGCATACCGCGCTGGGCGCCGCATCGCCGAAACGCCGCATTTCATCCTCGGATTGGCGGTCGCCCTCGCTTCCTTCGGGGCGCTGTCGCTGACCGTCGTGCTGACTGCGCTCCACGAGTTCGCGCGGCCGTCCATCTGGCAGGGGGCGCTGCTTCCCACGCTGGTCTTCGCGCTCGGGCTGGCGCTGGGCGGCGGCATCGCCATCCGCCGCCTGACCGCGCTTCAGCGCGCGGGAACGATGAGAACGGATGCCACGGTCGGCGCCATCGCGACGCGCATCTCCGATATCCCGGGCGAGACGGCGGCGCTCATCCGGGCATCCGTAACCGGGGGAGTCGCGGCGGTTGCCGCCATTGTCGCTGCCGCGTCAGTCGCCGTCGCTCTGCTGCTGCTGGTCAACTATGCCGAGGTCATCGCCCTGTATGAGAGCGGGCACGTCGGGGTGCTGGGCGGCGTCGCACTGACCATCGCCCAATTGGCGTTCCTGCCGAACCTGGTCGTTTGGGCGGTTTCCTGGTTTGTCGGGCCCGGCTTCGCGATAGGCGCCGGCTCATCGATCGGCCCGCTCGGCACCAGCCTGGGACCCGTGCCGGCCGTCCCCTTCCTGGGCGCATTGCCCACCGGCGACCTGGCCTGGGGGTTCCTCGGGCTGTTGGTTCCGGTGCTCGCCGGCTTCTTCGCCGGGTTGCTGGTCCGCAGCACGCTGGTGCGGAGCATCCGCATGCCGGTCTCGGTCGGGCGGATGCTTCTGGCGGGGCTGTGCATCGGCGTGGTGGCCGGCATCATCCTCGGGCTGCTCGCCTGGTTCTCGGCTGGGGCGGCCGGGCCGGGACGATTGGTCGAGGTGGGTCCGTCTCCGTGGCTGGTGGCGTTGTTCGCCACGCTCGAGGTGGGTGGGGCGGCTGCGCTCGGGCTGCTCAGCGTGCGCAACCGCGACTGAGGAACCCGCCGTCCGGCGATAAGCTTGACCGGTGCTGAAACTGGTGGTCCTGATCTCTGGCGCCGGGTCGAACCTCCGGTCTCTGCTTGAAGCCGCCGAAGACGCGGAGTTCCCGGCCAGGGTCGTCGCGATCGGTGCCGACCGTGACGCTGACGGCCTCGCGCACGCCGAGGATTTCGGCATCCCGACCTTCACGGTCGCCTACTCCAGCTACCCCGACCGCGAGTCGTGGGGCGCCGCACTGCTTGAGCAGATCCAGCAATGGGAGCCCGACCTGGTCGTGCTGAGCGGCCTGATGCGCCTGCTGCCGCCGTCCGTGGTGGCGGCGCTCGAACCCAACCTGATCAACACGCATCCGGCCTACCTGCCCGAGTTCCCGGGCGCGCACGGCGTGAGGGATGCGATCGCCGCCGGCGTCACCGAAACCGGCGCCAGCGTCATCGCCGTCGACAACGGTGTCGACAGCGGGCCGGTCATCGCCCAGGAGCGGGTGGCCATCCACCCGAACGACACGGAGTCCACCCTGCACGACCGCATCAAGATCGTCGAGCGCCGGCTGCTGGTGCAGGCCGTGCTCGACATCGCCAATGGAAGAATCGACCTCAAGGAGTTGACCGCATGAGCGGCGCGGCACACGACGAAACCGAAATGCTCGAGCGCGGAGTCATCCCGATCCGCCGGGCGCTGATCTCGGTGAGCGACAAGACGGGCCTCCTCGAGCTGGCCGCAGCACTGGCGGGCGCCGGCGTCGAGCTGGTTTCGACCGGGTCGACGGCGAAGGCGATAGCGGATGCCGGACATCCGGTCACCGAGGTTGCCAGCGTGACCGGATTCCCCGAGTCCCTGGACGGTCGCGTGAAGACGCTGCACCCGGCGATCCACGCCGGCATCCTGGCGGACCTGCGGCGCGAGTCGCACCGGGTTCAACTCGAGAATCTCGGCATCGCCCCGTTCGAGCTGATTGTCGTGAACCTGTACCCGTTCGTGCAGACGGTCGCCTCCGGTGCCCCCGCGGCCGATGTGATCGAGAACATCGACATCGGTGGTCCGGCAATGGTGCGGTCGGCGGCAAAGAACCACGCCAATGTCGCGATCGTCGTCTCGCCGGACAGCTACCAGCAGGTCATCAAGGCGGCAACGCTCGGTGGCACCACACTTGCCCAGCGCCAGCGGCTGGCCGGTGAGGCGTTCGCGCACACCGCCGCCTATGACTCCGCCGTCGCGGAGTGGTTCGCCGGCAACGTCGGCTTGCGCGCAGAGCACGACGCTCGCGTGGTGTCCCCGGACGAACTGGTCGCGCAGGAAAGCGGGTCGAGCGAGACGGCCGACACGTTCAGCCTCACTGCCAACCTGAAGCAGGCCCTGCGCTATGGCGAGAACTCGCACCAGTCGGCCGCCCTGTACGTCGAGCAGAACGGGCGCGGCATCGCCCAGGCCACCCAACTCCACGGCAAGGACATGTCGTACAACAACTTCGTCGACGCGGATGCCGCCCTGCGGGCCGCGTACGACTTCGATGAGCCGGCGGTGGCGATCATCAAGCACGCGAACCCGTGCGGCATCGCCGTCGGGCATGGGCCGGGCGACTCGATCGCATCCGCCCACGCGCGGGCCCACGCTTGTGACCCGGTTTCGGCGTTCGGAGGGGTGATCGCGGCCAACCGGCCGATCACGCTGGCGGCGGCCGAGTCGATCAAGGACGTGTTCACCGAGGTCATCGTCGCGCCCGACTTCGAGCCGGATGCGCTCCGCCTGCTGACCGCGAAGAAGAACCTCCGCCTGCTGAAACTTCCGGAGGGCTTTGCGCGCGGGGCAACCGAGGTCAGGCAGATCTCCGGGGGGCTCCTCGTGCAGTCGGTCGACAGTTACGCCGGGTTCAGTTCGGCCGGCTGGACCCTCGCCGCCGGCTCACCGGCGGATGCAGACACCATGGAGGACCTCGAGTTCGCCTGGCGGGCGGTGCGCGCCGTGAAGTCGAACGCGATCCTGCTCGCCCATGACGGGGCATCCGTCGGCGTCGGAATGGGTCAGGTCAATCGGGTCGACTCCTGCCACCTTGCGGTGACGCGGGCAGGGGAGCGGGCCGCCGGCAGTGTTGCGGCATCGGACGCGTTCTTCCCATTCGCCGATGGTCTCCAGGTGCTGCTCGATGCCGGCGTTCGCGCCGTCGTGCAGCCCGGTGGTTCGGTGCGCGACGAGGAGGTCATCGCCGCCGCGAAGCTGGTCGGGGTCACCATGTACTTCACCGATGAGCGCCACTTCTTCCACTGACCCACAGGAGCAGTGGTCGGGCATCCGTCTGACGGCTAATAGGCTCTTTGCATGACCCAGAACCCGCCCCTGACCATGCTGCGCCGTATTGCCGCCTCCCTCGCATCCGCTCTCGCGGTGGTCGTCGTCGCGCATCTGGTGACAGTGCTCGTCTTCTTCATTGTCGGCGGCTCAGACCCGGCGATCTTCCAGGGCGTCAGCGACGTCTTCCTGCCGAGCAGCCTGCTCGCGTTCATCCTGCTGGCCGTGGCGGCCTCGCTTGAGGCCTACCGTTTCTGGTACACCTCGATCGCGGTCGGACTCATCGCCGCGGTCGTCGCGGCGATTGCCGGCTATGCGCTCGTGGTGGTCGGCAGCGGTTCGGCGCTCGACGCCGAGGCCTGGACCTTCCTGCTCCAGAGCGTCACCGGCCCGCACCTCGTCTACATCATCGCCACCACCATCATCACGGCCACCCTCGGCAGGAGAGTCTGGAACCTGCTGACCGCCCGCGGCGCCCGCACCGGCAACGCATCGGAACGCCGCATCGCTCTGGTGCGGCTGCCGGCCAGCAACCTTGCCGAAGGCCAGGTCACCCACATTGAGCGCACTACGGTCGACACCGAGCTGGCCGACCAGCAGTGGGAGAACTACGTACAGGCTCTGGATGCTGCCGGCTGGGAGACCGTGGAGGTCGCCGCTGCAGACACCCACGCCGACTCCGTCTTCGTCGAGGACACCATCGTCATGTTCGGGTCGACCGCGGTAGTCGGGAGTCCGGGCTCCGAGTCGCGCATCGGTGAGACCGAGGCCGTTGAGGCGGAGGCACGCCGGCTCGGCCAGCGCATCGAGCGGATCCAGACCCCCGGAACACTGGACGGCGGCGACGTGCTGAAGGTTGGACGCACCGTCTACGTCGGCCGCGGCGGACGCACCAACGCCGAGGGCATCCGCCAACTGCGGGCGATCGTCGGCCCGCTCGGGTACTCGGTGGTCGCCGTGCCGATGACGAAGGCATTGCACCTGAAGACCGCGGCGACGGCGTTGCCCGACGGAACGGTCATCGGCTTGCCGTCGCTGCTCGAGGACACCAGCATCTTCGAACGGTTCCTCGCCGTACCGGAGGCTGAAGGCACCGCGGTGGTCGTGCTCGACCACGACAGCGTGCTGATGTCATCCGCCGCCCCGAAGACCGCGGCGATGATCGAGGACCTCGGCTACAACGTCACCACGGTCGACATCAGTGAGTTCGAGAAGCTCGAGGGCTGCGTGACCTGCCTGTCGGTTCGAGTTCGGTAGCCTACGGCAGCAGGGAGTCCAGGTCGGGTTCGGCGAAGATGATGCCGTGCTGCATCGCCGTGGCCCCGAGCTTCTCCAGGGCAGGACGCTCGATCGTCTGGGTGAAGCGCGGCATGATCAGGGTGGTCCTGGTGGCCTCCGCTGTCGTCGTGTAGGTGGCGAAGATGTCACGCGCGGCCTGCGGGTTGTTCTGGGCGAATGTCAGCGACTTCTTGACCGCCGCGTTGAAGCGCTCGGCCAGCTCGGGATCCTTCTCCATCGTTTCGGTGGAGGTGAAGAACGCCGCCACATTGAGGTAGTTCACGTACTCGACGTACGGGTAGCTCAGCACCCGGTGCCCGGCCTCGACGGCCCAGCTGAGGTACGGCTCGACCAGGAAGGCGACATCGGTCTCGCCGCTTTCCAGCGCGCCGATGGCTGCGCCCGGAAGCACCTTGACGAAGTGGACTCCGGCAGGGTTCCCGCCGTCATCGGAGATCATGCCCTGGACAACGGTCTCATCCAGGCTGCGGGGGGCGGCCGTTGAAACGTTCTTGCCCTGGATGTCGGTCATCGTCGTGATCGGCGAATCCTGCGTCACCACGAGGGCAGCAAAATCGGAATTGGGGTCGCTGGTCGATGAGTAGGCTCCGCTGAGCACCTTGATCGGGGTGCCCTCCCCGTGCTCGACCAGGAGCGTGAGGGTGTCGCTGAGGCCGAAGTGGGCGTTCCCGGCGGCAACCATCTCGACCACGGCTTTGCTGTCGGGCGGCAACGAGTTGATCGTGAGGGCGATGCCCTCGTCGGCGAAGAAGCCCTCCTGCACGCCGAGATAGACCGCTGCCGAGCCGATCAGGGGCTCCACGGCGATGGTCACATCGTCGAGGCCGCTGGTGCCGGGATCGGTGAAAAGGCCGGCGCATCCGCTCAACCCGAGTGACACGACCGCGACAGTAGCAATGCCCGTCAGCACGCGTTGTCTCATAGTTCTCCCCCTGGACCCATCGACGTTGATTCACTTTCGCAGACTGTCGGGCACATGTTAAGCACCATTACGAGGGGTTAACGCCGCGTAGCGCCGGTGTGTCAGTTGTCGTCCGGGCTTGCGACACCTAGGCTGGAAGGCTGCCGAAACGACAACAGGACTCCCTTGCCACACGCATCATCCCCAGAACAGCGCGCCCCAAAAAGGGGCGACACCTTCCGGTCGATCCGCCGTATCTATCCGTACGCTCGACCGGCGATGCCGCGCATCTACCTGGGCATGCTCGCCGCGCTCATCGCCGGGGTGGTGGCACTCCTCATCCCGCAGGTGCTGCGGGTGATCATCGACGGGCCGCTGAAGGATGGCGATAGCAGCGAACTGCTCGGCCCGGTGCTCCTGGTCCTCGGGCTCGGCATTCTCGAAGCCGTGATGATCTGGTTCCGACGGTGGCTGGTGCTCGAGCCGGGCACCCACATCGAGGCCGATATGCGGAACAGCTTCTACCGCCAGTTGCAGAACCTGCCGGTGAACTTCCACGACCGCTGGCCGAGCGGGCAGCTGCTGTCGCGGGCGGTGAGCGACCTGAACCTGATCCGCCGCTGGATCTCGTTCGGCCTGGTGCTGCTGATCGTCAACACCATCACCATCGCGATCGGGTTCGCCTTCCTGGTCGGCATCAACTGGATGCTCGGGGTGCTGTTCCTGGTGTGCTCCATACCCTTGTGGATCTATGGCTACGTGTTCGAGAGCAAGTATTCGACGGTGGCGCGCCGCAGCCAGGACCAGACCGGTGACCTGGCGACGTCTGTCGAGGAGGCGGTGCATGGCATCCGCGTCCTGAAAGCGTTCGGGCGAGGCAAGGACGCGCTCAGGAACTTCGGAAACCAGGCCGAAGGTCTGCGTACCACCGAGATCGAGAAAGCGAAGGCGGTGGCCGGCATCTGGTTGTGGCTGCTGCTGGTTCCCGACGTCACTTTTGCACTCGGGCTGCTGGGCGGGGTCTGGCTGGCGGCATCCGGTGAGCTCAGCGTCGGCGAATTGGTGGCGTTCTTCGCCACCGCCACCGTGCTGCGGTTCCCGGTCGAGTCGATCGGCTTCCTGCTGTCGATGACCTTCGACACCCGCACCGCGGTCGACCGTTACTTCGAGGTAATGGACTCCGTCAACACGATCACCGACTCCGACCAGCCCCAGACGATCGGCGAACCGGTCGGCAGGCTGGTGTTCGATGACCTCCATTTCCGGTACCAGGATGCGCCGGATGCCGCGCGGGACCTTCTCGACGGCGTCGACCTCGAGCTGCTCCCGGGCGAGACGATGGCGCTGGTCGGGCTGACCGGCTCAGGCAAGTCCACACTGACCGCGCTCACCACCAGGCTCTACGACGCGACCGGCGGCACCATCCGCCTGGACGGTGTGGACATCCGCGACCTCACCCTGTCCGAACTTCGCGGGCACATCGCGATGGCGTTCGAAGACGCCATCCTGTTCTCCGCCACCGTGCGGGACAACGTGCTGCTGGGCGCTCCGGATGGCTCCGACGAAGAACTCGAGGAAGCGCTCGCGATCGCGCAGGCCGAGTTCGTCTACGACCTGCCGAAGGGCCTCGACACCATGATCGGCGAGGAAGGGATGAGCCTGTCCGGAGGGCAGCGGCAGCGACTCGCCCTCGCCCGGGCGGTGGCGGCGAAGCCGTCGGTGCTGGTGCTCGATGACCCGCTTTCGGCGCTCGACGTGGACACCGAGGCGCTCGTCGAGGCGGCACTTCGCGAAGTCCTCGCCTCGACGACGGCCCTGATCGTCGCGCACCGTCCGTCGACGGTCATGCTCGCCGACCGCGTCGCCCTGCTGCAGCGCGGCCGGGTCACGGCCGTGGGCACCCACTCGGAGTTGCTCGCGACCAGCGAGCACTACCGGTTCGTCATCTCGAGCCTGGAAGACGAACTCAAGCGCGACCGGGAGGCGAAGCGATGAGCGTGTTCGGCGTCGAGGGGGAGGAGCGCGACGACTTCACCCGGATCGAGAGCCGCGCCATCCGCGACCGCTCGGTGCGCCTGCTGGGTGTGCTGGTTCGACCGCTCTGGGGACGCATCATCCTGACCATGGTCGTCGTCGTGGTCAGCACCGTCGCCCAGGTTGCCGGCCCGGCGCTCATCGCGCTGGGCATCGACCGCGGGCTCCCCTCCCTGGTGGACGGCGACTGGGCCCCGCTCCTCTTCATCGTCGCCGTGTACCTGACGGCCGCGATCGTCGGCGCTGTGCTGATCTCCTGGTACACCGTGCTGGTGGCCAGGGTCAGCCAGGCCGTACTCATCGACCTGCGCAAGCGGGTCTTCCGGCACACCCAGAAGCTGAGCCTCGAATTCCACGAGAACTACACCTCCGGGCGGATCATCGCACGCCAGACCAGCGACCTGGACTCCATCAGGGAGCTGCTCGACTCCGGCATCAACCAGCTGGTGCAGGGCAGCCTCTACATGGTGTTCATCGCCGGGGCCATGTTCTGGGTGGACTGGGTGAGCGGAGTCGTGCTGTTCGGCTTCCTCATCCCGCTCGGATTCCTGTTCCGCTGGTTCCAGGTTCGCTCGCAGGCCGGATTCCGTCGCACGCGCGTCGCATCCGCCAAGGTCATCGTCCACTTCGTCGAGACGATGACCGGTATCCGCGCGGTGAAGGCGTTCCGTAAGGAGAAGCGGAACGAGGCCGTGTTCGGCGACCACGTCGAGGAGTACCGCCAGGCCAACAGCAACGTCATCATGCTGTTCGGCATCTTCTACCCTGGGCTCGTGCTGATCGGCAACCTCGCCCTGGGGGCGGTCCTCCTGGTCGGGGGGCTGCGGGTGGCAGACGGCCAGCTCGCGATCGGTGCGCTGTTCGCCGTACTGCTGTACACCCGGCAGTTCTTCGGCCCGGCCGAAGAGATGGCGATGTTCTACAACTCCTACCAATCGGCGGCCGCCGCCCTGGAGAAGATCTCCGGCGTGCTCGAGGAGGAACCGAGTGTTCCCGACCCGACGACGCCGATCGACCTGTGGCAGGCGAAGGGCACGGTCAGTTTCGAGGAGGCCGAATTCGCCTACACGGCCGACCGCGTCGTGCTGCCGGAATTCGACCTCACCCTGCCGGCCGGTCAGACCGTTGCACTGGTTGGTTCGACGGGCGCTGGCAAGTCGACGCTCGCCAAGCTGATCTCGCGCTTCTACGACCCGACCAGCGGCCGGGTCACCCTCGACGGCGTCGACCTGAAACGCCTGCACCCGAAGGACCTGCGCCGCGCCATCGTCATGGTCACGCAGGAGGCCTACCTCTTCTCCGGCACGGTCGCCGACAACATCGCGCTCGGAAAACCGGATGCGTCGCGCGAGGAAATCGTGCAGGCCGCCCAGGCGGTCGGCGCCCACGAATTCATCGAGGGCCTGCCGAACGGCTACGACACGGACGTCAACAAGCGCGGGGGTCGAGTCAGTGCCGGCCAGCGGCAGCTGGTCTCCTTCGCCCGGGCATTCCTCGCGAACCCGGTCGTGCTGATTCTCGATGAGGCGACAGCGTCGCTCGACATTCCGAGCGAGCGTCTCGTGCAGAACGGGCTGCAGACGCTGCTCGCCGACCGAACCGCGATCATCATCGCCCATCGCCTGTCCACCGTCGCGATCGCCGACCGGGTGCTGGTGATGGAGCACGGACGCATCATCGAAGACGGGTCCCCGAACGAGCTGATCAGCGGCACCGGCAAGTTCTCCGAGATGCACGCCGCCTGGCGCGACTCGCTGGTGTAGTTCGGGGGTCGCGTTCGGCACTACACAGCTCACTGCGGCTAGGGCTCGTACCGGGCCGCGCGCAGGTTGATGCGGTAGGTGCCGGATGCGTTCCAGAGCAGGGGAGTGGCCTCCGCCCGGTAGAACTCGAGCGCCTGACCTTCATGGCATTGGGGTGGATGCCCGCTGGCCCTGATCACGCGCCACCACGGCACGTCGCTGCCCCCGTAAGCCATGACCTTGCCCACCGCCCGCGGCGCCCGCGACCCGATGGCAGCGGCAATGTCGCCGTAGGTCATGACCTGCCCGGGCGGGATCGACTCGACGACACCGAGCACCCGCTCGAAAAAGTCGTCAGCGGGAGCGGACGGTCCGGACGCGGTGGTCACAACTCGATGGCGCCGACCTTTTCGCCGTACTGGGTCTCATCCACCACAACGAAGCCGACTCGCTTGAAGAACTCTTCCGGGCTGTCCTCGCCCGGCTCCCAGATCACGGTGAGCCGCGAGAACCCGCGCTTGCGCGCCTCGTCCGCTGTCTCCTTGACCACGAACTTGCCGACGCCCTTGCCCTGGGCCTCGGCGGAAACGTTCATCCGCCAAATGCAGCTCCGGAACTCCTCTTCGTGAGCGTCGGCGTCGAAATTGGCCATGATGAATGCGAGCACCTCGCCTTCGCCGTCAACGACGACACGCGACCAGCTGGTGCTCGGGTCGAGGAATGGCCCGGCCATGGCGTACGACACAGGAGCGATGTACTGCTCCTGCCCGGGCTTCATGGTGAGGCTGTTCGCCGCAACAACGTTTTTGGCAGACAGCTCTTCCAGTCTCAACTCATCCATGGTTTCAGGCTATCGTCCAAGACCGGTTCCGGGTAGGGCCCGGATGCGTCGTGTGCAGAACTATCTTGATGTCGAGATACTTGTTGGAGCAGGTAAGCTGTCCTGAGCGAATTAAAGCGCAGACTTTGCGGCACGTTTCGCGGCCGCCCATCCCTAACAAGGCCCCCCACGAACTGAGGAGTACCGGTGTCGAAAATCAAGGTTGAAGGAACAGTCGTCGAGCTCGACGGCGATGAGATGACCCGCATCATCTGGCAGAAGATCAAGGACACTCTCATCCACCCGTACCTCGACATCAACCTCGAGTATTACGACCTCGGCATCGAGAAGCGTGACGAGACGGATGACCAGATCACCATCGACGCGGCCCACGCCATCCAGAAGCACGGCGTCGGCGTCAAGTGCGCAACCATCACGCCGGATGAGGCGCGGGTCGAGGAGTTCGGCCTGAAGAAGATGTGGAAGTCGCCGAACGGCACCATCCGCAACATCCTCGGCGGCGTGATCTTCCGCGAGCCGATCATCATCTCGAACATTCCGCGACTGGTCCCCGGCTGGAACAAGCCGATCATCATCGGCCGCCACGCCTTCGGCGACCAGTACCGTGCCACGGACTTCCGGTTCGCCGGCGAGGGCACGCTCAAGGTCAGCTTCACCCCGAAAGACGGCTCGGCCGCGCAGGAGTTCGAAGTGTTCCAGTCGCCGGGCGACGGCATCGCCCAGGTGCAGTACAACCTGGATGCGTCGATTCGCGACTTCGCCCGTGCTTCCCTCAACTACGGGCTCAGCCGCAACTACCCGGTGTACCTGTCGACGAAGAACACCATCCTCAAGGCCTACGACGGTCGCTTCAAGGACATCTTCGAGGAGATCTACCAGTCCGAGTTCAAGCAGCAATTCGAAGCTGCCGGACTCACCTACGAGCACCGCTTGATCGACGACATGGTGGCATCCGCCATGAAATGGGAGGGCGGCTACGTCTGGGCCTGCAAGAACTATGACGGCGACGTGCAGTCCGACACCGTTGCGCAGGGCTTCGGTTCGCTCGGGCTCATGACCTCCGTTCTGGCGACGCCGGACGGCAAGGTCGTCGAGGCCGAGGCCGCCCACGGAACCGTGACCAGGCACTACCGCCAGCACCAGGCCGGCAAGCCGACGTCGACCAACCCGATCGCGTCCATCTACGCGTGGACCCGGGGCCTCGCCCACCGCGGCAAGCTGGACGGCAACCAGGCGCTGATCGACTTCAGCCTCGCACTCGAGGATGTCGTCATCAAGACGGTCGAGGCCGGCCACATGACCAAGGACCTCGCGCTCCTCGTCGGGCCGGATCAGGCGTACCAGACCACCGAGGAGTTCCTCGCGACGCTGGACGCCAACCTCCAGGCGCGTATGGCGTAAGCCGCTGCACGAACTACGAAGGCCTCCACCCATTTGGGCGGAGGCCTTCGTCATTCCGGTGAGAGGCGTGGAGTTACGCGGTGACTTCGGACTGCGGTTCCTTCGCGGCCGACATGATCTCGACCTTGCGGGGCTTCGCCTTCTCGCTCACCGGGATCATGACGCTGAGCACACCGTTGTCGTAGTGCGCGCTGATGTTCTCGGTGTCGATGCCGTCGCCGAGGTTGAGCTGGCGGAGGAACGATCCGCTCGGGCGCTCGTGTGCCAGCCACTTCACACCCTCGTCACTGCGCGCAGTGCGCTCAGCGCGGATGGTCAGCAACTGTCCATCCACATCGACGTCGACCGAGCCGGGGTCGATGCCCGGGAGATCGGCGTTCAGGATGTAGTGATCGCCCTGACGGTGCAGGTCGATTGGCATGAAACGAGGTCCCTGCTGCGAGTCGAGCAGGTTCGCCGCGAGGCGATCCAGTTCACGGAATGGGTCGAAGTACATGGCCATTTCAGTCAACTCCTTCACATCGGGCCCCGGAGGGGCGGTGCAATTTGAGGTTTACAAGAGTTGAGTCAAGTCGACTCAACTACAGAAAAATGTTAGCACTCTAATCGGGAGAGCGCCAAGAATATTCGGTCCGGAGATCTCTTGCAATTAATTAGTTCGTAAGGTTTACTAACAAACATGACCGCAACGAGGCGTGGCACGATTCCGGCGACAGGCCGGGCCGGGGGATACTCCCCCGGACGCGTGCTGCGCCCGAGCGCCAAGATCCTTCCCGAGCATGCCCGCGGGCACAACCGGTCCCTCGTCCTGCAGACGTTGTACCGGTCTGGCGAGCAGAGCCGGGCCGACATAGCGCGGGGCACCGGGCTCACCCGGGTCACCATCTCCGACCTGGTCGCCGAACTCATGGGCGAAGGCCTGGTCATTGAAACCGGGCAGAGTGCGAACATCCGCCCAGGCAAACCGTCAACGTTGCTGGCGATGAACCTCTCGGCTTACCAGATCATCGGAATCGACCTCAGCGACTACGCGCTGTTCCGCGGTGCCGTGCTCGACCTCGGTGGCAACATCCTCAGTCGGGCCGACATCCCACTCGCGGGAAGCACCGGTGCGGATGCCACGGCCAAGGTTGTCACGCTCGTCGAGACCCTGATCGGCCAGGCCACCGGGCGGATCCTCGGGGTTGGCGTCGGTTCGCCCGGCGTCGTCGACCGCGACGGTGTCGTGCTCCGGGCGCCCAACCTCGGCTGGAACGACGAACGGCTTCAGTCCACGCTGAACGACAGGTTCTCCCTCCCGGTGCTCGTCGCCAACGACGCGAACGCCGCCGTACTGGCCGAGCACAGCTTCGGCGGAGCAGACCAGGACCTGATGCTGATCAAGGTTGGTCACGGCGTCGGAAGCGCGCTGCTGCTCGGCGGGTCCCTCCTCTACGGGAGCCGCTTCGCCGCAGGCGAGATCGGCCACGTCGTGGTCGGCACCGGCGACGGAACACCCTGTGTGTGCGGAAAGAGCGGATGCCTGGAAACCTGGCTGGCCGCCCCGCGACTCGACGCCCAGCTGGATGGGGCGGACGCATCCGCTCGCCACCACATTCTTCGGGAGGCCGGCCTGCACCTGGGGCTCGCACTGGCACCCGTGGTCGGAGCGCTCAACCTGGCAGAAGTCGTGCTGAGCGGACCGGCCGAACTGCTTGATGGGGCGCTCACCACGGCCACCATCGAGACACTCCGCAACCGAACGATGGCAGAGTTCCACGGCGATCTCGCGGTACGGATGACGACGCTCGGGGAGGACATAGTCATGCGCGGCGCTGCCGTGATGGTGCTCTCCGGGCAGCTCGGGGTCTCCTGACCCACCACTGGTGCGGCCATCCGGTCGTACACCCGGCACCAAGAGAAGGACAACACAATGAATAAGAAGCTCGGCACGGTTGCCATAGCAACCGCCGCCGCTCTCATCCTTGTCGGATGCTCCACCACTGAACCGGCAGCTGAAGGCGGAACTGACATCACGATGTGGCTGATGGGCGGTGACACCCCGGATGAGCTGCGCGACTACCTTAAGACAGAGTACGCAGACGCAACCGGGGGCACCCTCACTATCGAGGAGCAGGCGTGGGGCGATGCGTTGGCAAAGCTGACCACCTCGCTGCCTGATTCAGAGAATACCCCCGACGTCGTCGAGATCGGGAACACCTGGTCGCCCACCTTCACCGGTGTCGGCGCGTTCTCCGACCTCAGCGACATCTACGAGGAACTCGGCGGCGACAAGCTGCTGCCGTCGTTCGTCGAGGTCGGCGAGGTCGACGGAGCCAAGATGGCGCTGCCGTACTACTTCGGCTCGCGCTACGTCTTCTACCGGAAGGACATCTGGGAGGCTGCCGGCAAGGACGTCCCGGCCACGCTCGAGGAGTTCAACCAGACCGCGGCAGAGCTGAGGACGGATGGCCAGTCCGGCTTCTACCTCGGCGGCCAGGACTGGCGCAACGGCGTCTCGTGGATCTTCGCGAACGACGGTGAACTCGCGGTGAAGGACGGCGACAAGTGGGTGTCATCGCTCTCCGACCCGAACACGATCAAGGGACTCGAGCAGCTTCAGGAGCTCTACACGAGCGCCTCGAACGCCCCGGTGACCGAGGCGGACAGCACGCCATGGGTGAACATCAACAACAACGACGCGACGGGTGCTCCTGAGGCGGCAACCATCATCGCTCCCGGATGGGCCCACTGGTCGATCGGTGACCTGGCTCCGGACCCCGCGGATGACACCAAGACGATCGCCACCTGGAACGACGACGTCTTCGGCGTCTTCCCGCTCCCGGGTGCCGATGGGGGTGCTGCTCCGGTCTTCGCCGGCGGCTCCAACATCGCGATCTCAGCGGCAAGCGAGAACCAGGAAGCGTCGAAAGACCTGCTGAGGATCATCTTCTCGGAGGAGTACCAGACGCTGCTCGGCCAGAACGGCCTCGGCCCGGCCAATCTGGACTACGCATCCGCTCTCGGTGACGACATCTTCGCGCAGGCCCTGGTCGACTCCGCAGCCAACTCGAAGCTGACCCCGGCCGCACCCGGCTGGGCCTCGGTCGAGGGCTCCGGCCTGCTGGAGGAGTTCTTCGGCAAGGTGGCCGCCGGTGGCGACATCGAGGCACTCGCCGAAGAGTACGACGCCAAGATCAGCGAACTGCTCAACTGAGTTCGCCCCACCCCTGTGGGTTGAGTAGGTCGCTGAGCGACCTACTCAACCCACAAAATTTGATCAACCCACGAGACAACACCTGAAGGAGGTGACCGCCGATGAACCGCACGCACGCCCGAACCGCACGCTGGCTGATCTTCCCGGCGGTCGCCATCCTCCTGATCGGCATGGGCTACCCGCTCGCCTGGCAGCTGGTCACCTCCCTGCAGGAGTTCGGCCTCGCCCAGCAGTTCGGCCAGCCGGCCGAGTTCGTCGGCTTCGACAACTATGCACGTCTCGCGACCGATCCCGGCCTGTGGGGCGTCGTCATCCGCTCGATCGTCTTCTGCATCGTGACCGCCGTGATCACGCTGGTGATCGGGATGCTGTTCGCCCTGCTGATGAGCGCCATCGGCAAAGTGACCAGGCTGATCCTCCAGATCGCGATGCTGCTGGCCTGGGCCATGCCCGTCGTCGCGGCGATGACCGTCTGGATCTGGCTGTTCGACCGCCGCCGCGGGGTCGTCAACTACCTGCTCGACGCACTTCCCGGCGTGGAGATGAACCGCTTCAACTGGCTGGAATCGCCCACCACGTTCTTCATCGTTGCCAGCATCATCGTGATCTGGATGTCCGTCCCGTTCGTGGCCTTCTCGGCCTACGCCGGCCTCACGCAAGTGTCCGACGAGATCATGGAGGCCGCCCAACTCGACGGGGCGAGCCCCTGGCAACGGGTGCGCGACATCATCCTGCCGATGATCAAGCCGATCATCCTGATCGTCTTCCTGCTGCAGCTGATCTGGGACCTGAGGGTCTTCACCCAGATCACGATGCTGCAGGATGCCGGCTCCAAAGCGGGCGACTTCGACCTGCTCGGCACCTACATCTACAAGCAGGGGACGCTCGCGCAGGACTTCGGCATGGCATCCGCGGTCTCCATCCTGGTGCTGGCGATGACGATCGCACTGAGCTGGTTCTACATCCGGATCCTGCTGAAAGACGAGGACGCCTGATGAACGCCAGAGTCAAGCGCGGGCTGCTCGCCGGGCTCGCCGTCGTCATTGCGCTGGTGTGGACCTTCCCGGTCTACTGGATGGTGAACTCGTCCATGCTTCCGACGTCGAAGCTGGAATCCTTCACGCCGACATTCCTGCCGCTCGGCGGATCATTCGACAACTTCTTCGCTGCGCTGGCGGATGGCGACTTCTATACCGCGCTCGGCATGAGTGTGGCCATCACTGCCATCGCGGTACTTTTCTGCCTGCTCTTCGCGTTCCTCGCCGCCGTGGCGATCAGCCGGTTCCGCTTCCGCGGCCGCAAGAGCTTCATCATCGCGGTGCTGTTGGTGCAGATGCTGCCGGCCGAGGGCCTCTTCATCGCGCAGTACAAGATGATCTCCAGCGTCGGGCTGCTCAACTCGGTGGTCGGCGTGAGCGTCATCTACATCGCCGCGGTCGTACCATTCACCATCTGGATGCTCCGCGGTTTCGTCGCCGGCATCCCGGCCGACCTGGAGGAGGCCGCCATGGTGGACGGGCTCAGCCGCACGCAGGCGTTCCTGCGCATCACGTTCCCGCTTCTCGCCCCCGGCCTCGTGGCATCCGGTGTCTATGCGTTCCTGCAGGCCTGGAACGAGTTCACTGTGGCGCTCGTGCTGCTGCCGGCGGAGTCGGCGCAGACCCTCCCGCTGTGGTTGCGCGGGTTCGTACAGGCCAGCGCCACCCGGGCGACCGATTGGGGGCAGGTGATGGCGGCATCCACCCTGGTCGCCGTGCCGGTCATCATCTTCTTCCTCATCGTGCAGGGCCGCCTCACCTCCGGTCTCGTCAGTGGGGCGGTGAAGGGATGAGCACCTTGCCAGCAGGGGTGCTCCTGCCGGGCTTCACCGGGACGACGCTGCCCGATTGGGTCGCCGATCGCCTGCGCCGCGGCCTCGCCGGCGTCTGCCTGTTCGGCGACAACATCGAGTCGTTCGCCCAGGTGAAGAGCCTCACCGCGGCCATCCTCGACGCGAACCCGCACGCGGTCATCGCCATCGATGAGGAGGGCGGCGACGTCACCAGGCTCTTCTACGATGTGGGTTCCCCGTACCCGGGGAACGCCGTGCTCGGACGTATGGACGATCCGGCATATACCGCTCGCGTTGCGCTCGACGTCGGGCGGCAGCTTCGCCGGGCCGGGTGCACGATGACCTTCGCGCCCGACGTCGACATCAACTCGAACCCCGACAACCCGGTGATCGGGGTCCGTAGCTTCGGCGCCGACGCAGGTCTGGTCGCACGTCACGGTGCCGCCTGGGTGCGCGGACTGCAGTCGACCGGTATCGCGGCCAGCGCCAAGCACTTCCCCGGCCACGGCGACACCGCGCAGGATTCCCACCTCGCCCTACCCGTCGTCGACGTGTCGCTCGACGTGCTGAGAGAACGCGAGCTCACACCGTTCCGCGCGGTCATCGAGGCGGATGCTGCGAGCATCATGACCTCGCACATCCTGTTGCCGCAGCTCGACCCCGACTTCCCGGCCACCCTCTCCGCGCGGATCCTTCAGGGGCTGCTGCGGCAGGAGCTCGGATACCAGGGAGTCATCGTCTCCGACGCGCTGGACATGGCCGGCGCGAGCGGCACCATCGGCATTCCGGAAGCCGCGGTGCGTGCCATCGCAGCCGGGTGCGACCTCCTGTGCATCGGCACTGACAACTCTGACGCCCAGCTCACCGAGATCGAGAACGCGATCATCGCCGCCATCGCGGATGGACGACTAGGCGATGACCGGCTCGCCGACGCAGCAGCTCGCACGCGCGCCCTGGCCGTTGACTACGCCGCCCGCCGGGCAGCGGAGAGCTCGGTCGAAGTGCCGGTTCCCGCCTTCGAGCTCGGTCGGACGGCGAGCGCATTCGACGTGAGCGCCATCGTGTCCGTGGCGCCCAGCCGGCACCACGTCGTGCTCGAGACCCTCGCGAACATGGCCGTCGGGCTGGCTCCCTGGGCGGCCTGGGCAGACCGGCGGATCGGCGCGGAGACGACGCTCGGCCGGGTTCCGGATGACCGCCAGCTGGTGCTCATCGGCCGGGACAACCACCGGCACGCGTGGGTGCGCGAGCTGATTGACCAGGCCAGGCGCGACCATCCGCGCGTCATCGTCGTCGACATGGGCTGGCCGGGCGACGACCGCGCCTACGCGGACGTGGCGACGTTCGGGGCATCCGCCCACGTCGGTGAAGCACTACTGGCATGGCTGGACGAATCAGGTTCGACGACAGGAAGCACGATGGGCAAGACCGAAGGCGGGGCACGGGAATGAGGGTCGGAGTCGACATCGGCGGCACGAAGACGGCGGCGGTCGCCCTGACGCCGACCGGCGAAATCGTGCAGAAGCTGCGACTGCCGACGGTGCGTGGCGCGCGTGGTGTTGTCGATACTGCGGCCGCGGCGGTCACCGAGCTTGCCGAGCGGATCGGTATCGAGCCGGGGGAGTTCACGTCGATCGGCGTCGGCATCCCGGGTCAGGTCGAGCCGGAGACCGGCCGCGTGACCCACGCCGTGAACCTTGCGGTCGAAGACCTCGAGTTCGGCACCGAATTGAGCGCCCGCCTCGGGCTGCTGGTGGCGGTCGAGAACGACGTGAATGCCGCCGCGCTCGGCGTATACCAACTGCTGGCCGGGGAGTCGACCCACTCCATGGCCTACCTCAATTTGGGAACCGGACTGGCCGCCGGACTGGTGCTCGACGGTCGGCTCTGGCGCGGATCGCGCGGTGCGGCCGGTGAGATCGGGCACATCCCGATCGACCCGAATGGCCCGCCCTGCCCCTGTGGGCAACGAGGGTGCATTGAGGTGCTGGCCTCCGGTTCCGCCGTCGCCAGGCAATGGCCGGCGGCGGATGCCCGGCCGGTGCAGGGACTCTTCGAAGCTGCCGGGCGCGGCGATGCCAACGCGATCGAGGTGAAGCACGGGCTGGTGAACAACATCGCCGCAGCCGTTCGCATTCTCGTGCTCACCATCGACGTTGACATCGTCGTGCTCGGTGGGGGGATCAGCTCGCTGGGGGAGCAGCTGCGTGCCGCGGTCGGCGGCGTGCTGGAGGAGTGGTCTGCCGCATCGCCGTTCCTCGCCTCCCTCGAGCTCGCGTCGCGGGTGCGGCTCGCGCCGGGCGACTACCCATCCGCTGCCGTGGGTGCCGCCCTGGTCGGCATGGCCGGAACCCCCACCCCGATCTGACACTCGCGAACGGATGCGGCCTAACCCACAGAGCTGCCGTTCCCCCAGACGCGCAGAACCTGCCAGTCGTCGTCCAGCAGCACGGCGTCGGCGGCGAAGCCGGGTGCGAGCCGGCCGAGCCGGTCGCCGTATCCGAGGGCCCGCGCGGGAGTCGAGGTGATCGCGGCCACCGCATCCGCCGGCGCAACACGGGCCTGGGTGATCGCGCAACGCAGTGCGCGATCCTGGGTCAGCGTCGAGCCGGCGATCGTGTTGGTGCCGCGCAGTACGGCGAGGCCTTCGCGCACCGACACGTTCAGCGAACCGAGCCGGTAGTCGCCGTCATCGGATCCGGCTGCGGCCATGGCATCCGTCACCAATGCGATCCGCCCCGGCGCCGCCCGGAAGGTCATCCCGGCGACGTGCGGATGCACGTGCAGGCCGTCGAGGATCAGCTCGATCGTCACCCGGTCGTCCTCGAAGGCTGCAATGATCGGGCCCGGGGCGCGGTGGTGGATGCCCGGCATGGCGTTGAACGCGTGGGTGAGGATGGTCGCGCCACGGCCGAACGCCTCGCGAGCGACGTCGATGGTGGCCTCAGTGTGGCCGACGCCCACGGCGACGCCATGCTGCACGAGGTGGTCGACGGCATCCATCGCGCCCGGGAGCTCCGGGGCGATCGTGAGCTGGCGGAGGGTGCCGCGGCTCGAGGCGAGCAAGCCGTCGATCTCGTACAGGTCGGGCGTCTTCAGGTACTCGTGGTTGTGGGCGCCGCGGCGCTCCTGGGCGAGGTAGGGGCCTTCAAGGTGCGAGCCGAGCACGAGCGGGTCGTCCTCGACCAGGTCAGCGATCACCTCGAGGCTCTCCCGCAGCTGCGCGACCGGGCCCGCGACCAGGCTGATCACCGCGCGCGTCGTGCCGTGCGCGCGGTGGGTGGCCAGGGCGGCCGTGATCTCGTCGTCACCGTCATCGAACGCGTGCCCGCCGCCGCCGTGGCAATGGAGGTCGATGAACCCGGGGACCAGCCAGCCTCCGGCGGTGTCAATCCGCTCGTCCGCCTCGGGCGGTGCACCGACGCCGGTCGCCGCGATCGTGTCGCCATCGACGAGCATCCAGAAGTCGTCGACTGGCCCGTCGACATCGAGCTTGCGGGCGCCAGTGAACACGGTCGTCATGTGCCAACCCTAGCGATGGCCCCCTTCCCCTTGCGCAATTGAGGGACCTTTCCGGACATCCGCGCGAAAGGGAGGAGGATTTCGCGGACGATGGCTGATTTCTCCTCCCTTCCCGCCGGCACGATCGCGCCGGTGATCGCGTGAACGACGCCGGGCGCATCCGCGCAGACAAGGGTCAGCACCCAGTGGGTGGGGCCCGGGTCGGGCGAATGCTCGAAAGTCACCTGACCAGGCTAGAGGGGGCGGATGCTCGCAGCGCGATCCACCACACGCCGAACGCCGACAGCAGGAAGACCACCGCGAGGCCGGCCCAGCCCAGCATTCCGTTGGTCACGGCCAGCGTGATCACGAGCGGCGACACCATGGCGGAGATCGACCAGCTCAAGCCGAAGACGCCCTGGTAGGCGCCCGCCCGTCGCTGGTCGGCCAACTCGAAGCTGAGCCCCCAGACCCCCGCCGATGACAGCACCTCGGCGAAGGTGTGGGCGAGGGTGGCGATCACCAGGAACGCGATCGCGAACCAGATCGACACCAGCCCGGATGCCGCATACACGAAGCAGGCCGCCGCCATCAGGATCCCGGAAAGGGCGATGACCTTGCCGGCGTGCCGCACGTCGTTGGTGCCGCGACTGAGCGGGATCTGGAAGCCGATCACGATCACGGTGTTCAGGATGAGCACGACCGAGACCATGGCGATCGGCGCATCCGTCGAGTGCAGGATCCACAGCGGCAGGCCGATCTCGGCCAGCCCGAAGTGGAGGCAGAAGATGCCGGTGAGCACGGTCAGCGAGAGGTAGCGTCGGTCGCGGTACGGCGAAATGCCGCGGTCTTCTTCGATGCCGTCGACCGGCGCCGTGCGCACCGGGGCGTTGACCCGCTGGGGCAGGCGCAGCAGCGGGATGACACTGGCGACGATCACCGCACCGGCGACGACCATGGTGGCGTGGAATGCCTCGGCGGTTCCCGCGAGCAGGGCGCCGGCAGCCGCCGCGCTACCGATCGCGATGCCGATGTTGGTCACGGTATGCAGCACCGCGCGCGCGTTCACCCGCCCAGCGCCGTCGAAAGCGCGGGCGATGATCGCCGACCGCACCGAACTGGCCGCCTGATGGAAGGCGCTGTACACGCACGCGATGGCCAGGGCGACGCTGAAGGTGTCGGCGACCACGTAGAAGATCAGCGCGCTTCCGGCGATGAACTCGAACGCGACCATGAGGCGGCGGGCGCTGAACCGGTCGGCCAGGTGGCCGGCGACGACGGATGCCACGGCACCGGCTGCACTGGACACAGTGAGGATCACGGCGACCTCCACCGCGCTCAGCCCGACGATGAGCGTGAAGTAGAGCACGGTGAGGGCGAGGAAGACGCCGCGGCCGAGGGTCAGAACGAGGCCGGAGACGATGAGGATACGCAACACCGGGTCGGCGACCCCCGCGGCGAGCCGCTGCCACCTGGACTGGCGCGGGTTCGTCTCCATCGGCCCATCCGGAAGGGGAATGGAGCCGGTTTCCGGTGGTGTTGGGAGGTTGGTCACTATGCCAATCGTAGGGACAGCATCCGACATTCGCAGCCACCAAGCTCGTCTGTAAACTGTCACAGTCGCCGCGCGTTCCGCGGCTTCCCGCTGGCGGCGTCACGCCTCACCCCGGATGGACCTTGTCGCGATGACCGCGCCCGACACCAAACCTTTTCCCTACCTCGCCCTGTTCACGGTGGCGTTGGCCATCTTCCTCAGCGTCACCATCGAAATGCTCCCGACCGGCCTGCTGTCGTACATGAGTTCGGAGCTCGGGGTGACCGAGTCGCTGATCGGCCTCACGGTGAGCGTGTTCGCGTTCACCGTGGTTTTCACCAGCGCCCCGCTGGCGCACCTGACCCGCCGGGTCGACCGCCACCGCCTGGTGATCATCGTGCTGCTCATCCTGGTGGTCAGCACTGTTCTCACCGCTTTCTCGCCCAACTACACGATCCTGGTCATTTCGCGCATCATCGGCGGTGTCGCCCACGGGATCTTCTGGACCGTCATCGGCGCATACTCCGCCTACCTGGTACCGAAGGAACAGATCGGCCGTGCGGTCTCAATCTCGCTCGGCGGCGGCTCGCTGGCCTTCGTGCTCGGGGTTCCGCTGGGAACCGCACTCGGCCAGGCGGTCGGATGGCGGGCAGCCTTCGGGGTGCTCGCGGCGCTGACCCTGATCGGCACCTTCTTCGTCTGGAAGCTGCTGCCGAAGGTCAGCATGCACCACCTGACAGCATCCGTGCCGACGGTGAGTACGGCGACCGGCAGCCTGGTCGCGTTGACGGATGCTTCAGCCGCCCCGCGCAAGGAACAGTCGGTTCTTGCCGTGGTGTTCGTCTGCATCATCACGGCGGTGACCATGATCGGGCAGTACACCTTCTACACCTACGTGGAGCCGTTCCTCACCCGGGAGATGGGGATCGCCAGCTTCGCGGTCGGCCCGGCGCTGTTCGGCTACGGCGCGGCCGGAACGTTGGCCCTGGTGATCGTGGCGGTGTGGTTCGGGGCCCGGCCGCGAACCGGGCTGATGGTCGCGCTGGTGGTGCTTGCAGCATCCGTTGCCGTCCTCGGTGCATGGCCGGCGGTGCTGCCCGTCGCCCTCACGGCCTTCCTGTTCTGGGGAGTGTCGATGGGTATGCTGCCGCCGCTGCTGCAGACCCGCGTGCTGCATGCGGCGCCCGCGCGCATCCGGGACACCTCGAGCGCTTTCTACACGACGGCCTTCAACATCGGCATCGGCGGAGGTGCCCTGGTCGGCGCCCTCGCGCTGGAACGGTTCGGGCTCGGATCGCTGCCGAACATCTACCTCGGGCTGCTGGCCCTCGCGATCGTGCTGGTGGTGGTGACGGATGCGATCCTCCGCGGTCGCCCACCGCGTCGCGTCGTCGGGCACTGACCCCGTGATTGTGCCCGTTCCGGACAGAAGTGCCTCGCGGAACGGGCACTATCATCCGGAACGGTCACTATTGCGGGGGCACTGACCTTCAGCGGAGCCGCACTCCGGCCGCCCAGACGGCGGTGACGCGGAGCTCGGCGTCCATCAGCACGGCGTCCGCGGCGTAGCCCTGAGCCAACCGGCCGAGGTCGTGTGCTCGGCCGATCGCCCTGGCGGGCGTCTCGGTGAGCGCTTGAACCGCCGCCTCGACCGGCAGCCCGACCACGCGCACCGCCTGTCGCAGCGCTTCGTCCTGGGTGAGCGTCGACCCGGCGATCGAGTCGCCATGGGCGAGCCTCGCCACCCCGGCGTCGACCGTGACCTGCTGGGAGCCGAGCCGGTATTCGCCGTCTCCGGCACCGGCAGCCGCCATCGCATCCGTCACCATGGCCAGCCGCCCGGGGGCGCCGGCGAACGCCAGGCGCACGATGTCCGGGTGCACGTGGACGCCGTCATTGATGATCTCCAGCACCACGCCGGCGGAGCCAATCGCTGCAGCAACCGGCCCGGGCTCACGGTGGTGCAGCCCCGGCATGGCGTTGAAGGCGTGGGTCAGGATGCTCGCACCGGCATCGAACGCCGCCCTGGCCTGGGCGTAGTCGGCACCGGTGTGGCCGACCGCGACCGCGACGCCGGCAGCGACGAAGCGGTGCAGGGCATCCATCCCCTGCGGAAGCTCCGGTGCGAGGGTGACCTGCCTCAGCCATCCCCGGCCGGCGGCCAGGAGCCGATCGATGGTGGCGGCATCCGCCTGCTGGAGGAGGGCCGGATCGTGGGCACCCTTGTGGGCAGCATCGAGGAACGGGCCCTCCAGGTGGGCGCCGAGGATGAGCGGATACTGGTCCGCGAGATCGGCCACGTCGCCGAGTCGGCGTTCCAGGTCGTCGAGGGATGCTGTCACCAGGGACAACACCGAGCGGGTCGTCCCGTGGGAGCGGTGCATGGCCAGGGCTGTGCCGATGGCATCCGCCCCGTCGTCGAACGACGACCCGCCACCGCCGTGGCAGTGGATGTCGATGAAGCCGGGGGAGAGCCAGGCGCCGCCGGCGTCGATCACCGATGCACCGGACATCAGAGTGAGGTCGACGGGTCCGGCGCCGGTCGCCGTGATGGTGTCCCGGTCGAAGGCCATCCAGCCGTCGGTGACGACTTCTCCGCCGGTGACCAGCCGGGCAGAGTGGATGACGGTTCGGGTGGCGGCGCTCATGATCCGGTGAGCGCGAACAACCGGATGAGCCGAGCCGCCTCCGCGGCAAGAGCCTCGCGGGCGCCGCGGAAGTACTTCCGGGAGTCCACCACCGTGGGATTCGCGGCGAGGAACGAGCGGAGTTCGGCGGTGAAGACGCCGTTCAGATGGGTCGACACATTGATCTTGGTCATGCCGGCGTGAATCGCCGCGACCAACTGTTCATCAGAGACCCCGGATGAGCCATGCAGCACCAGGGGCACCGGGACGGCGCGGTACAGATGCGCGATCAGCTTGAGGTCGAGTGCGGCGCTTCGCTCGGTCATGGCGTGGGAGGAACCGACCGCCACGGCCAGGGCGTCCACGTCCGTGGCCTCGACGAAGGCGGCCGCCTCGTCCGGGTCGGTCCGCACCCCGGGGGCGTGTGCTCCATCCTTTCCGCCGATTTCGCCCAGCTCGGCTTCGACGTAGGCTCCGCGCTCGCGGGCGTACTCGACCACGCGGGCTGTTGCCGCCACGTTCGCGCCGTAGTCGAGCGCTGCACCATCGAACATGACGGAGCCGAAGCCGAGGTCGATGGCTTCGCGCACGAGCGTCTCGTCTTCGGCGTGGTCGAGGTGCACCGCGACGGATGCTGTCGATGACCGGGCGATGGCGAGCGCGGCCAGGCCGATCGGGGCGAGGCCTCCGTGGAATTGCACGCAGTTCTGGGAGATCTGCAGGATGACCGGCAGGCCGGCTCGTTCGGCCGCATCGGCCAGCGCCTCCGCGGTCTCCAGATGGATGACGTTGAAGGCACCGATCCCGCGGTGCTCGGCGACCGCCTCGCTGATTACCTCTGCCGTTCTTACCAATGGCACCAGGAGGTCTCCTTCACTGTCACAGGTCGGAATCAGTTGCGCTCGACGATGAGCTGGGCTTCGAGGTCGCGAAACCCGGCCGCGATTTCGCCGGCCTGGGGCATGAGCACCGCGGCCGCCCCGCAGGCGGCAGCCCGGCGGAGGATGTCGGCAGGATCACTGAGTTGGTCGGCGAGGGCGAACGCGATGGCTGCCACGGCGGCATCGCCGGCTCCGGTCGGGTTGCCTCGCATCGGCTGGGGCAGGCGGGCACTCCACACCACTCCGGGCGAATCGGCGGAGACGGCGATCATGCCGTCCTCTCCGAGCGAGACGAAGACCAGGCACGCCCCGAGGGACAGGAGGTGTTTGGCTCCGGCGACCGGGTCGGCGCTGTCCAGCGACTCGGCGAGTTCACGACGGTTGGGCTTGAGCACGGTCGCGCCTGCCCGGGCGGCGCTCAGGAGGGCGGGTCCGCTGGCGTCGATGACACTGGGGATCCCCAGTCCGGTTGCGAGCTCGACCAGGCCCGCATAAAGGGTGTCAGGACTCCCCGGAGGCAGGCTTCCCGATCCGGTGAGGCACTCCGCTTCGGCACCGAGGGACACCACGGCGTCGGCGGTATGGGCCCACTCGACCGACGAGAATGGGCTGCCGGTCTCGTTCAGCACCGTGGTTTCTCCGCGGCTCCGATCGACGATGGTGATGGTCCTGCGCGTCGGGGAGTCGGATTCGTGCAGCCGATGGGGGAGACCACTGGCCGTCAGTTCGGCTTCGAACGAATGTCCGGTGTCGCCTCCGACCGAGGCGATCGCGGTGACGTCCGCCCCGAGTTGGTGTGCGACCCGAGCCACGTTCAGGCCCTTGCCGCCCGCTCGAACAGCCGCGGCCTTCACGCGCTGGCTTTCGCCATGCTCGACCCGGTCGACGGTGTAGGTCAGGTCGAGCGCGGGATTGGGGGTGATGGTGATGATCATGTCCGGTCGGCCTCGAGCCGATGCGCGAGCAGCCCAGCACCGACGATGGCGGCCTGGTCTCCGAAAGCCGCGGTCAGCAGGGCCGGTCGTCGAAGCGCGCCCAGCCGCACCGCGAGGGCACGTTCGAGCGGGTCCATGAGCACGGAACCGGACTCGGCCAGACCGCCACCGATGATGATGGTCTCGGCCCCGACGATCGCCGTCATCCAGGCGAGCGATTCGGCGAGGGCGTCGACTGCGTCATTCCAGATCAGGATGGCGGATGCGTCACCACCGCTGACCAGTTCGACCGCGGCTTTGGCATCAGCGCTGCCGATCCGCCTGGCGATCGCCGAAGCGGATGCCACGGACTCCAGTGACTGCGCGGTCCCGGCCCGTGGGGCCGTTGCTGCCACCGCCATCTGCCCGATCTCTCCCGCCCAGCCTCCAGCGGTGAGCGGACTGCCGTCCACCATGATGCCTGCCGCGATACCGGTGCCGATCGGGACGAACGCCACGACGCCGTTCCGGTCGCGGGCCGCTCCCAGCGCAGTCTCGGCGTAGGCGCCGGCGCGAACATCCTGCCCGAAGAAGAGCGGCAGCGGGGTGAGCGCGGTGATCATCTGTCGAAGGGGCAGCCCTTCCCAGCCGAGGTTCACCGCGCTGACCACGACGCCGGATTCCTCGTTGACGATGCCGGGAACCGCCACGCCCACGGATGTCACCCGATGGCTCGCGCAGAACTGGTCGATGAGACCGGAGATGATCTCGGCGGCCTTGTCCCCGCTGGAATCGCCTGAGGGGGTTTGCACCCGTTGCTCCGCGTGGAGCCGACCCTCGGCATCGACCGCCGCGGCCTTGATGCTCGTGCCGCCGACGTCAATTCCCAGCGACAGTGTGGAGGTCATCCGAGGGTCAGGATAACCGAACGGGTGAGGTTGCGGGGGTGATCGGGGTCGAGGCCCCGGCTTTCGGCGACGGCGACCGCGAAGCGCTGGGCGATGACCAGCACGGCCTGCGGGTCGAGGTCGAACTCGACCATGGTGGCCCCGGTGTCCTCGACCGCCTGCTGGAGGCCTTCCGGTGCGGGGCCGAAGGACCAGACCAGGCGGCCGGGTTGGGCGATGGAGATCGGACCGTGGCGATAGTCCATCGCCGGGTAGGCCTCTGCCCAGAACTGTGCGGCTTCCCGGGTCTTGAGGGCGGCCTCATGAGCCAGGCCGATGGTCCAGCCCTGTCCGACGAAGGTCACCTGGTCTGCTTTGAGCAGACTGTCGATCGGAGTCTGGAGGGCGATCTCGGCATCCCGGGCGGCCGGTTCGATGTCCTGGTCGAGGTGCGCACGCAGCAGCGCCAGCACGGAGGTGGCGAATCGAGTCTGCACCACCGACTTCTCATCGGCGAATGCCAGCGGGATGACGTCGGTCGAATGGGTCGTGGCGGGGGAGCCGGGAACGGCCGTGATCACGGTGGTGCGCGTCTTGGTCACCTGCTTGAGCAGGCTGATGATCTCGGTGGTGGTGCCCGACCGGGAGATGGCGATGATCCGGTCATACGTCCGGGTCGAGGGAAATTCGGAACCGGCGAACGCGTCCGTCAGGCCGTGGCCCGCCTGCTCCCGCAGGACGGCGTAGCTCATGGCGATGAACCAGGATGTGCCGCAACCCACCACCGCCACCCGCTCGCCCTTGGCCGGGAGGGCATCCACGAACGTGCCGCTCAGGGCAGCGGCCTTGCGCCAGCTTTCTGGTTGGGAGGCGATCTCCGTTGCGACATGTGTCTGCGTCATGGGTCTCTTTCGTCCTTGTTCGCTTCGCTGGCGCCAGCATCGCTGACACTTTTGATTGATTATACGCCAAATGAACAATTTCGATCAAGATGAGGGATAGAACGCGCGCTGTGCTTTGATTATGCGGGGATTGCCCATTCCCGATCCAGTGGACCAGCTGAAGGTGGGAGTGATGGCTCAGCAACACAGACTGAACGCTCTGCTGGAGCTCATTATCGGCCGGGGGACGGTGTCGATCCAGGAGATCGTCGACGAGTTGAACGTCTCCGCGGCGACCGCCAGGCGCGACCTCAACAGCCTCGCGGACCAACGCCTGGTGACCAGGACGCATGGTGGCGGGATGGCTCTCGGCTCCGGCTATGAGTTGCCCTTGCAGTACAAGATCCCGCGGCACGCGGATGCCAAGCTCGCGATCGCCAGAGCCGTGGCCGAGCAGGTCAACTTCGGTGATGTCATCGGGCTCAACGGCGGCACGACGACCAGCGAGGTCTCCCGGGTCATCGGCCGCAGTGAGCACCTGATCGGCCCGGGTGACGAGGCGGGCGTGACAATCGTGACCAACGCCCTGAACATCGCGTTCGAACTCTCGATCCGCCGCCACGTGAAGATCGTGGTCACCGGAGGCGTCGCCCGCCGGCAGTCCTATGAGCTGGTCGGCCCCCTGGTCGGCGACACGATCAACGAGTTGACGCTCGACCTGGCGATCCTCGGGGTCGACGGTCTCAGCGCCGAGTTCGGCGCGACGACCGTCCACGAGGGGGAGGCCGAAGTGAGCCGGCAGCTGGCGAGCGTGGCGAAGCGCGTCATGGTGGTGGCGGATTCATCCAAGCTGGGGAAGACCACTTTCGCGCGCATCTGCCCGCTGGACAAGATTGACGTGCTGGTCACTGATTCTGCCGTGACCGGTGCCATGCGTGACGCTATGGACAAAGCCGGCGTCGACGTCATCGTCGCCGCCTGACCCCTCCGCTCGGCCCCGGCCATGCCAGCGGTCCCGTGCCGCTTTTGAGCGCCGACCCTCGCTGAGCGGGGTGTCCCCCGTAATGGAGTGCGTCGATTCGGCGTACAGGTTGCAGATTGGTCACGTGTCGGACAGACGATAGAGCGAAATCGGCGCAGGCAATATGATCGTTCTTGCCAAATAATGATCGATATGTGTCATAATCACTCAAGATCACGCAAACAAGGATGTTGGCTTTGATGACTGGTTCCCATTCCATCCCGCAGGCAGCGCTCCCGCTGCGCCTGGCGATTATCGGAGCAGGCGAGCGGGCAGAGATCGCGGGCCATGCCGCCTTCGACACGGATGCCGCCAGGATCGTTGCGGTCGCCGATAACTCGGCCCTGAGCCGGGGCCGCGTCGCCGAGCGCTTCGGCCCCGGAATCGCCCTCTACGAATCGCACACTGAACTCATCGCGGCGGGTGGTGTCGATGGCGCATTCGTCACCACGCCGGATTCGACACATGCACGGATTGCGATCGACCTGCTGCGAGCCGGAATCGCCGTGTACCTGGAAAAACCCCTGGCCCTCACCGTCGCCGAATGCGATGAGGTTCTCGCCACGGCCGCAGACACCGGCACCGTTCTGTATGTCGGGCACAACTTCCGTCATGCCGGTGTCGTCCGGCTCATGCGTTCGATCATCGAGCGGGGCGAGATTGGCGAGGTGAAAGCGGTCTGGGTCCGACATTTCGTCGGCAACGGCGGTGACTACTACTTCAAGGATTGGCACGCGGACAGGTCGAAGACCAACTCCCTCCTGCTGCAAAAAGGCAGCCACGACATCGACGTCATCCACTACCTGGCCGGCGGGTACTCCCGCCGAGTCGTGGCCATGGGCGAACTCGCCCTCTACGGTTCCCTCCAGGATCGGATGGACAGGTCCGGACAGCGGATGCAGGACTGGTTCTCCTTCGAGAACTGGCCACCGCTGGCGCAACGGGGACTCAATCCGGTGGTCGACGTGGAAGACATCTCGATGATGCTAATGGAACTCGACAACGGAGTGATGGCGAGCTACCAGCAATGCCACTTCACACCGGACTACTGGCGTAACTACACCGTGATCGGCACGGAAGGCCGACTGGAGAACTTCGGCGACACGGCAGGTGGCGTCGTCAGAGTCTGGAACCGGCGGCATGAGTACGCGCCGAACGGCGACGCCGAGTATCCGATCGAAGGCGTGGCGAGCGGGCACATGGACGCCGACAAGCTTGCCGTCTTCGAGTTCATCCACCACCTGGCAACGGGCTCTCCCACCGAGGTGTCGCTGGTCGCCGCACGCAATGCCGTCGCGGCCGGGGACCTGGCCACCCAATCCCTCCGCAACGGGTCCATCCCGCTCGACGTACCTCAATTGGATTCTCGCCTCATCGAAATCCTTCAGAGTTCCACCCCTTCACCGTCCCCCACAGAAAGGCAAGTCCCATGAAACGCAATCCATTCGCACAGTTCTCTCGGACCCGACGACGGCTCGTCATCGGCGCAGCCATCGTCAGCGTCGCAGCCATGGTCGCCGGGTGCTCCGGTGGCGGCGACGCCGCACCGGGCGACTCCGGGGCGTACACCCCTCCCGCTGCGGACTTCGAGGCGGAGATCACCTACGGCATCTGGGATGAGACCCAGAAGGAGGCGATCGAGGCCAACATCGAAGGCTTCAATGAGGAGTACCCGAACATCAAGGTCAATGTCAACGTCACCCCGTGGGGCGACTACTGGACCAAGCTCCAGACCCAGGGGTCGAGCACGACCCTGCCCGACCTGTTCTGGATGAACGGCCCGAACTTCCAGCTCTACGCCTCCAGCGGCTTATTCGACCCGATCACCTCGGTGATCGAGGGCGGTCACATCGACCCGGCCAACTATCCGGAGGCGCTCGTCGACCTCTACACCTACGACGGCGTCAACTATGCGGTGCCGAAGGACTTCGACACCATCGGAGTCTGGTATAACAAGGCGATCTTCGAGAGGGCAGGAGTAGAGGAGCCGCAGCCCGGATGGACCTGGGAGGACTTCCACGAGAAGGCTGCCGCGATCACCGCGGCCCTGGGCAGTGAGGGGATCTACGGCACCGCCGCAACCGTCGAAGGCCAGGCCGGCTACTACAACACCATCCTCCAGGCCGGGGGTGAGGTCATCTCAGCGGATGGCAAGACCACCGGGTTCGGCACTCCGGAGGCCGAAGCGGGTCTCCAATACTGGGCTGACCTGATCGCGGAAGGTTCGTCGCCGAACGTGCAGCAGCTCACCGACACCTACGGACTGACCTGGTTCACTTCGGGCAAGGTCGCGCTGTACCAGCACGGAAGCTGGACGCGCAACGCGATCGTGGACTCGGAAATCTCGGCAGACGCGACCGCGATCGAGATGCCGACCGGCGAACGCCAGGCCACCATAATCCACGGTGTGGCCAATGTTGTGAGTGCGACCAGCGGGAACAAGCAGGCCGCGCACGCACTGCAGGTCTACCTCGCTGGCGAGGAGGCCCAGCGACAGCAGGGCGAACTGGGAGCTGTGATCCCGGCCTTCAACGGAACCCAGCAGGCGTTCGTTGACTCGATCCCGGAGTACAACCTCCAGATCTTCCTCGACGCGATCGACTACTCCTACCCGTACCCGGTCTCCGAGAACACTTCGGCCTGGGCAGCTCTCGAAGCCGAGATCTTGATGGATGGCTTCGCTGGTAAGCGGTCCATCAAGGAGGTCAACGAGGAGCTCGGCACGCGAGTTCAAGAACTCCTGGACGCGGAGTGACCTTGCCCCACACCACAGCGCAACACGGCTCGCCGGCGGTCAGCACCACTGACCGCCGGCGGTCCGGCGTCATCAAGCGGCCGGATGGGTGGTGGCCGTGGTTGTTCATCGCGCCGCTGCTCCTCGGCATCGGCATGTTCTACATCTGGCCCATCCTCCAGACGCTGTACTTCTCCTTCACCGAGTTCGGCGTCTTCGGCGGAGCCACCTGGACCGGGCTGGACAATTACATCCGGCTAGTGCAGGATCCCGAGTTCTATCTCGCCATCCGGAACACCGTGATCTACACCGCGATCGTCGTGCTCGGCATCCCGATCGGCATCTACATGGCCAGCCTCATCAACCGGCCAGGACTTCGCTTCGCTTCGCTCTACCGCGCGCTCTTCTTCCTCCCCTTCATCTCGCTGCCGGTTGCGGTCTCCCTCATCTGGAAGGCGATGTACAACGGCGACTTCGGAATCATCAACTACGGCTTGTCGCTGCTCGGGATCGATGGGCCCTATTGGCTGTCGACCGAGGGACTCGCGCTGGTCTCCATCGCGATCTTCGGCCTGTGGGGATCGCTGGGCTTCGCGATCATCATCCTGGGCGCCGGGCTCAAGAACATTCCGGTGGACCTGTACGAGGCTGCCGAGCTCGACGGGGCTTCGCCGTGGCGGCAGTTCATCTCCGTCACCGTCCCGCTGCTGTCACCCAGCATCTTCTTCGTGACCATCGTCACGGTCATCGGGAGCTTCCAGCTTTTCGACAGCCTCTACGCCATGCTCGGGCCGAGGAACCCGGTGCTGCCGGAGACCCAATCACTGGTCTTCTACTTCTATACGACCGGATTCATCGACAACAACAAGGGATTCGCGGCCGCCATCGCACTCGCCATCATGGTGATCGTCGGCCTGGTGACCCTGCTCCAATTCCGCATTCAGAAGAAGTGGGTCAACTATGAGTGATGCGGCAGCCATATCGGCCCGGGCCAACCAGGCCAGGCTCAAGCAGGCGCGCCGGCGGCGCCAGGGCTCGCACCTGCACGCCCACGTCATCCTCAGCATCGGCGGGTTCATCATGGCCGCGCCGTTCCTGTGGCAGCTCGTCATGTCGCTCTCCTCGAACCGCGAGGTGACCAGCGTGCCGCCGACGTTCTTCCCGGAGGTACTGCGGTTCGACAACTACCTCGCGGTGTTCGACTCCATGCCGTTCTTCGACCAGCTGGGCGTATCGATCTGGATCACCGTCATCCGGGTGGTGGTGCAGATCGTGCTGTGCACCCTGGCCGGCTACGCCTTCGCCCGCATGCGCTTCCGGGGCAAGGCCGTCCTGTTCGCGGTCGTCCTGTCCATCCTGCTGGTGCCCGGCCAGGTGTACCTGTTGTCGCAATACCAGCTGATCCAGAGCTTCGGGCTGCTGGACACCGTGCTCGGCATCGTGGCCCCCGGCCTGTTCAGTGCGTTCGGAACGTTCCTGATGCGGCAGTTCTTCCTGAGCATCCCCAAGGAGCTCGAGGAGGCGGCCCGGCTGGACGGGGCAAACCCGTTCCAGACATTCTGGAGCATCATGCTGCCGCTCATCGGCCCCGCCGTCAGCGCACTGGCCATCCTGGTCGTCCTGTTCTCCTGGAACGAACTGCTCTGGCCACTGGTGGTGTCCACCAATGCGGAGGCCGCCCCGCTGGCCGTCGGGCTGGCAACGCTCGCCGGGGTGCCGACGATCAATTATCCGGTCCTGATGGCGGCGAGCGTGCTGACCATGGCGCCGATCCTCATCCTGTTCATCGTGCTCCAGCGGCGCGTGATTGACGGCCTCGCGTTCACCGGGATCAAGTAGCCGGATCGCCGCCGCGCCCAGCGCCAGACCCCGTTCCGGACGAGAACACCTCCACCGCCAGTCCTCGTCCGGAACGGCGCCGCCTCTCGAGCACCCACTAAAAGTGCCCGTTCCGGCGGATAGTGCCTGTTCCGCGGGCCACTATCCTCCGGAACGGGAACAGTGCCGATAGACTTGGCCGGTCGCGACTGGCGTTGAGATGGGCAACCATCGGGGAGCGACTGATCCCTACCGGTACGACCGACCGATCCTGACGGACCGTATCGGACGGCGGTTGGGTCCCCAGATTCGGCCGTACGCCTGGGCCGGGTGACACAGTAGGCGCGAGTGCCCCGCCGTTAGCTCGTCGCCCGTCCGAATGTATGTCAGCCGTAAGGAGCCAGCCTTGAACGACAAACTTCCGTCTTCCTTCACCGACCCGCTCGCCAGCGTCGACCCTGAGATCGCCGCCGTGCTCGCCCAGGAGCTCGGACGCCAGCGCGACACCCTCGAGATGATCGCCAGCGAGAACTTCGTCTCGCGCGCGGTGCTCGAGGCGCAGGGCTCCGTGCTCACCAACAAGTACGCGGAGGGCTACCCCGGTCGCCGCTACTACGGCGGATGCGAGTACGTCGACGTCGCGGAAGACCTCGCCCGCGACCGCGCCAAGTCGCTGTTCGGCGCCGCCTACGCGAACGTGCAGCCGCACTCCGGTGCCCAGGCGAATGCCGCGGTGCTGATGGCGCTCGCGAACCCGGGTGACAACATCCTGGGCCTGGAACTCGCTCACGGCGGCCACCTCACCCACGGGATGAAGCTGAACTTCTCCGGCAAGCTGTACAACGCGAACGCCTACGGGGTCGACCCCGAGACGGCACGTGTCGACATGAACATCGTGCGCGAACGGGCACTCGCTGTGCGCCCGACCGTGCTCATCGCCGGCTGGTCGGCCTACCCGCGCCAACTCGACTTCGCCGCCTTCCGCGAGATCGCCGACGAGGTCGGTGCGAAGCTCTGGGTCGACATGGCCCACTTCGCCGGACTCGTCGCCACCGGCCTGCATCCGAACCCGGTTCCCTACGCGGATGTCGTCTCCTCCACCGTGCACAAGACGCTGGCCGGGCCCCGCTCCGGCTTCATCCTGACCAACGACCTCGAGATGCACAAGAAGATCAACTCGGCGGTGTTTCCCGGGCAGCAGGGTGGGCCGCTCATGCACGTCATCGCCGCCAAGGCGACCGCGTTCAAGCTGGCTGCGGAGGACGAGTTCAAGGACCGCCAGGAGCGCACCGTCAGCGGCGCGAAGATCCTGGCCGAGCGGCTGATGGCGGATGACGCGCGCGCTGCGGGCATCGACCTCCTCACCGGCGGAACGGATGTTCACCTGGTGCTGGTCGACCTGCGCAACTCCGCGATCCACGGCAAGGATGCCGAAGACATCCTGCACTCGGTGGGCATCACCGTAAACCGCAACTCGGTGCCGAACGACCCGCGCCCGCCGTTGACCCCCTCCGGCGTGCGGATCGGGACGCCGGCGCTCGCAACGCGTGGCTTCGGCGACGAGGAGTTCGCCGAGGTCTCCGACGTGATCGCGACGGCGCTGATGCCGAACCCCGACGTCGAAGCGCTGCGCGCCCGCGTGAAGAAGCTCGCCGACCAGTTCCCCCTGTACCCCGGCCTCACGTCCCCGGGAACCTGGGCCTGACCCATGTATCTTCTTGCGAAACCGCAGTTGCGGCCCTTCCGAGCACGGTGTTTCAGCCGCAAGTGCGGTCTCGCGGGCGGGGGACAGGCGTGACGGCGATTACCCTGGACGGCGTCGCCACGGCATCCGCCGTTAAGGGAGAGCTTGCCGCGCGCATCGAGAAGTTGAAGGAGAACGGGGTCACGCCGGGACTCGGCACACTGCTGGTCGGCGACGATCCGGGGTCACGCTCGTACGTGGCGGGCAAGCACCGCGACTGTGCTGAGGTGGGCATCCGTTCGATCCGTGTCGACCTGCCGGCGTCAGCATCCGCTGCGGATGTTCGTGCCGCCATCGCGGACCTCAATGCGGCCCCAGAGGTGACCGGCTACATCGTGCAGCTGCCGCTGCCGGGCGGCCTCGATGAGAACGCCATGCTGGAGCTCATCGACCCGCTGAAGGACGCCGACGGGCTGCACCCGACGAACCTCGGGCGGCTGGTGCTTGGCGTGATGGGCGAGCTCGACTCCCCGCTGCCCTGCACGCCGGCCGGCATCGTTGAGTTGCTCCAGCGCTACGAGGTGCCGATTGCCGGGCAGCGGGTGACCGTCATCGGCCGCGGTCTGACTGTCGGCCGCCCACTCGGGCTGTTGCTGACCCGCAAGGGACTCGACGCGACTGTCACGCTGACGCACTCCCGCACCAGGGACCTGGTCTCCGAGGTGGAGCGAGCCGACATCGTGGTTGCGGCGGTCGGCGTTCCGCACCTGGTCAAGCCGGAGTGGCTGAAGCCGGGTGCCGCGGTGCTCGATGTCGGCATCACCCGTGTGGAGAACGAGGCGACCGGAAAGGCGCAGCTGCTGGGCGACGTCGACCCGGCCTGCGCAGAGGTTGCCGGGTTCCTCTCACCGAACCCCCGCGGCGTCGGCCCGATGACCCGCGCCATGCTGCTCGCCAACGTGGTGAAGGCCGCCGAGCGCCTCTAGCCCGCTCCCAGCATCCGACGATGACGGTCTTTATCGTCGATGCGGGTGTTTGTAGCGGCGTCATCGTCGACAATGGCCGTCATCGTCATCGGCGACTGGTCAGGGACGCGCGATGATAATGCGCAGCGAGCCGTCGAAGACGGGCTGGGTGCGCA
Organism: Homoserinimonas sp. A520; assembly: GCF_054489245.1. Taxonomy (NCBI): domain Bacteria; kingdom Bacillati; phylum Actinomycetota; class Actinomycetes; order Micrococcales; family Microbacteriaceae; genus Homoserinimonas; species Homoserinimonas sp. A520. Next base: position 95,817 of record NZ_JBTMWX010000005.1, read on the forward strand.
GATGGCCGTACTTCTCGTCCCAGGCTCCGGATGCGAGGTCGGCCTTGAGCGTGCGTTCGAACCGCTGCGAGACGGCCTTGTCGACGAAGCTCCATGCGGAGTTCGCCAGCCGCGCCGCCGGGTCGAGAAGCGCCTCCGGCCGCCCGTAGTACGCCTCGCCGAAGCCGTCAGTGCAGTCGAGTGGGATCGGCAGATGGAGTGTCTCGACCTGCCCGCCGAGCATCCGCGCTAAGTCGGCCGGTGCCGGGTACCGGCCGGCCTCGGTCTTGATGACCTCGGGCGCATACTCGCCAAGCCAGAACTTGTTCAATGCGGCGGGGTCGCAGGTGAGGATGACGACCGGCCCAGACGTGACGCGTCGCAGCTCACGCAGCCCAGCGCCAAGGTCGCTCCACTGGTGCACCGTGAAGCTGGCAAGTGCTCCGTCGAACTGGTCATCGGCGAACGGGAGGTTCTCGGCGACAGCGTCCACAGCAATGCTGAGGTTGGCTGATCGCTGTGCTCGCATCGATGCGCTCGGCTCGACAGCAGTGACCGCCCGATCGGTCGGCTCGTAGGAGCCGGCGCCGGCACCGATATTCACGATGCTCACCGCGTCGTCGAGGGCATCCTCAATCGCTTGAGCCAATCGGGAGTCGGGTTGCCGGTATCGGCTGTAGTCGGTGGCGATCACCCCGTAGTCCGCATCACCGGCACTGCCGTCGCTGTGCCGCACTAGTTCCATCTGTTCTCCTTGTGAAGTCAGCCGAAAACCGGGGGTCAGGGCTCGCGGGTCGCACCGTCCGAGGCCGTCACCACGAAGGTGTCCGGCGGGCTGTAGCCGTGCTCCGAGAACGCACCGTCGAGGGCAACCTGAACCAGGGAGACAAATGCCCGTGGCACCAACGCGATCGCGGCGCCCCCGAAGCCCCCACCGGTCATCCGCGCGCCGATCGCGCCATTCGCCAGGGCTACCTCCACGGCCAGGTCCAGTTCGGCGACCGAGATCTCGAAGTCGTCGCGCATCGACCGGTGCGACTCGTCGAGGAGGCGCCCGATGGCGCCGGGCCCTTCCAGGCGAAGCGTCCGCACGGTGTCGAGCACCCGCTGGTTCTCGGTGACCACGTGCCGCACTCGACGGAAGGTCTCATCGTCGAGCAGTTCTCGCGCGCGCGGCAGGTCGTCGACGGACACGTCCCGGAGCGACGCGACCCCGAGCATCCGCGCCCCCTTCTCACAGGATTCGCGACGTGACGTGTAGCCGCCGGTGGAGTGCGAGTGGCTGACGCCGGTGTCCATGATGAGCACGACCAGGCCGGCCTGGTCGAGCCCGAGTTCGACGAGTTCCGCGTCGAGGTTTCGGCAGTCGAGGAACACCGCCGAACCCGCACGGCCGAGCAGCGACGCCGACTGGTCCATGATGCCGGTGGGGGCGCCGACGGCGACGTTCTCGGCACGCTGGCCGACCCGCGCCAGCGTCTCGCGGGCCAGGCCGAGCTGCCAGACGTCGTTCAGCGCCAGGGCAACCGCACTTTCGATGGCGGCGGATGATGACAGGCCGGCTCCCACCGGGACATCAGACTCTATGAAGAGGTCAAGCCCCGGCACGGCCGCGAGGTCGGCGCCGAACTCGCCGAGTGCCCAGGCCACGCCCAGCGGGTAGGCGGACCAGCCGCCGAGGGCGTTCGGCTCAAGGGCGGACAGGTCGATCTCGGCAACCTCGTCGGCGTAGGAGCTGGCGACCCGCAACATCCGGTCGTCGCGTGCACCCAACGCGACCACGGTGCGGCGGTTGATGGCGAACGGCAGCACGAAGCCGTCGTTGTAGTCGGTGTGCTCGCCGATCAGGTTGACGCGGCCCGGGGCAGACCACAGCCCGGCCGGCGCGTGACCGAACGTGTCGGCGAAGCCGTCGCGAGCGTCGTCGCGGATGTCTCTCACAGCCTGGCAATCCCGTCTCGTACCAACTCAGCCGAGTGCTCCGGTGGCACGTCGCCGATCCACGCCCCCATGGCCGCCTCCGACCCGGCCAGGAATTTCAGCTTGTTGGCCGCCCGCCGGGGAGAGGTCAGCTGCAGCATCAGGCGGATGTCGTCGCGAGCCGGCGCCGTAGACGGGTGGGCCACCGGCGCCTGGTGCCAGGCGGCGATGTACGGCGTCGGGGTGTCGTAGATGTTGTCGATTCCGCGAAGCAGCGTCAGGTAGAGGGTGGCCAGCTCGTCGCGCTCGGCGTCGCTGGTCGCCGCGAAATCGGGCAGCTGCCGGTGCGGGAGCATGTGCACTTCGATCGGCCAGCGGGCCGCGAACGGCACGAACGCGGTCCAGTGTTCGCCGCTGAGCACAACGCGTTCGGACGCCCGCTCGGTGTCCAGAATCCGCTGGAAGAGGTCCGAGCCGAGGGTGTCGATCGACGCGATCAGCCGCTGCGTACGCGGCGTCACATAGGGGTAGGCGTAGATCTGGCCGTGCGGATGCCGGAGCGTCACCCCGATCTCTTCCCCCCGATTCTCGAACGGGAACACCTGGCGGATGCCCGGCATCGCGGACAGTTCGGCGGTGCGGTCGGCCCAGGCCTCGATCACCGTGCGGGCGCGTGACGGCGTCTGGGTGCCGAACGAGCCTTCGTGTTCCGGGCTGAAGCAGACCACCTCGCAGCGTCCGTTCGCCGGGGCGGTGCGCTCGAATCCGATACCGGAGACATCCGCTTCGCCGAGCCCCGGCCCGAAGGAGGGGGACCGATTCTCGAACACGGCGACATCGTAGTTGTCAGGTATCTCCGACGGGTTGGTGGGTGTCGCCGGCGCCAGCGGATCCTGGTCGGCCGGCGGGAGGAAGGCGCGGTTCTGCCTCGCGGAGGCGATCGAGACCCACTCGCCGGTGAGCACGTCCTGCCGCATGGTCGCCGTTTCGGGGCGGGCGTCGAGCGTCCGGGCATCCGCCGCACGCTCCCGCGGGAGGGTGGTGTCCGCGTCGTCGAAGTAGATGAGATCCCGGCCGTCGGCGAGTTTCGTCACGTGCTTGGTTATCGCGGGCATGGGTCCTTCAGGTCTGGTCGGCGCTCACCTAACCGTACCGCCCGACCGGACCGCTTAAGCTGGGGTCATGCATGCGCCAACCGGGGAGCAGTTCCAACTGGCCGGAACCTGGGAAGCCACCACGACGACGGCGATCGTCACCGAGCTGGCCGCGGGCATCCGCACCCTCACGGTGGACGGCATGCACCTGACCGAGCCGTTCCCCGAGAGGGCGAAGCCGTCGTTCGGCAACGGCATCGTGCTGGTTCCGTGGCCGAATCGGGTGCGCGACGGCCTCTGGCGGCTGAACGGGGAAGAACAGCAGCTCGACGTGACCGAGCCGAAACTGGGCAACGCCATTCACGGCCTGCTGCGCAACACCTCCTACCGGGTCGCCGAGCGCAGCGACGCCTCCGTGACCCTTGCCGCCACCGTGTTCCCGCAGCACGGTTACCCGTTCCTGCTCGAGACCAGCGTGCGCTACGAGGTGCAGGCTGACGGCCTGCTGGTGACCCACAGCATCCGCAACCGGTCGGATGCTGTGGCTCCGGTCGCGGTCGGAGCGCACCCTTTCCTGCGGGTCGGCGACGCCCCGATCGAAGACCTCACCATCGCGGTGCAGGCTGCTACCTGGTTCGAGACGGATGCCAGGCAGAACCCGGTCGCACAGCATCCGGTTGCCGGAACCGACTACGACCTGAGCGGTGGGCGACGCGTCGGCGACCTCACCCTCGACACCGCGTTCGGCGACGTGCGCATGACCGACGGTGTGGCACGGCACCGACTGACCGCGCCTGGCGGACGCTGGGTGGAGCTCTGGCAGGAGGCCGCCTTCGGGTATGCACAGGTGTTCACCGCGACCGCGTTCGAGCGCGAAGAAGGCAAGGGCCTGGCGGTGGCGATTGAGCCGATGACCGCGCCGCCGAACGCGTTGAACTCCGGGGACGGGCTGCGCTGGCTGGAGCCGGACGAGACGTGGACGCTGTCGTGGGGCATCCGCACTGGCGGCCGGCGTGCCTGACGCGAAACAGGTACGGCGCTGGCGCCAGTACCTGGCCGATGAGCGCGCTGAGGCAGCGGTGTACCGCGACCTGGCGAGCCGGCGCACCGGTGAGGAGCGGGAGATCCTGTTGGCGCTCGCCGAGGCGGAGCGCCGCCACGAGGACCACTGGATCGCCCTGCTCGGTGACCAGGTCGGCAAGCCGAGGCGCGGTGACATCCGCACCCGGATGCTCGGATGGCTGGCCCGCCGGTTCGGTTCCGTCTTCGTGCTCGCGCTCGCGCAGCGCGCCGAGGCCCGCTCGCCGTATGAGGCGGATGAGGACGCCACCAGGCAGATGGCCGCCGACGAGCAGATCCACGAGGAGGTGGTGCGCGGGTTGGCCGCCCGCGGCCGCGCCCGACTCTCCGGAACCTTCCGCGCCGCCGTCTTCGGCGCCAATGACGGCCTGGTGTCGAACCTCGCCCTGGTGATGGGAATCGGGGCGACCGGTGTGGCCACCCCGGTCATCCTCGCCACCGGTATTGCCGGCCTGTTGGCCGGCGCCCTGTCGATGGCGGCGGGGGAGTTCGTGTCGGTGCGCTCGCAGCGTGAGCTTCTCGAGGCGTCGAACCCGAACCCGGGAGCGGATGCCGCGCTGCCGAACCTCGACGTGAACGCCAACGAGCTGGCCCTCGTCTACCGCGCTCGCGGGATGTCGGAGGCGGATGCCGAGGCCAAGGCCCGGCGGACCATCGGCAACCTCCAGGCCGACCCGACCGGGGAGTTGTCGGCGATCAACCAGCACGAGGAGATCGGGTCTGCCCTGGGTGCCGCCGCGTCCAGCTTCTGCTTCTTCGCATCCGGTGCCCTGCTCCCCGTGCTGCCGTACCTGTTCGGGCTGCAAGGGCTTGCGGCTGTGGTCGTCTCGGCGTTGATTGTCGGCGTTGCGCTGCTCTCCACCGGCGCCGTGGTCGGGCTGCTGTCGGGTGGACCGCCGCTCCGCCGGGCGCTGCGCCAGCTCGCGATCGGCTACGGCGCGGCGGCCGTCACCTACCTGCTCGGCCTGACGCTCGGCGCCGTCGGCGTCTGACTCGGCACGATGACGCGGTGGCGGAGTTGCGCCACCGCGTAGTCGATGAGGTCGCTGTGGCGTTGCCCCTGGCGGGCGTGTACGACGATGCGCCGCAGCACCCGCGGGCCGCTCACCGGCTTTGCGACCAGCCCGGCGGGGAGGTCGACTGACGCCAGCCGGGGGAGGACGGTGACTCCGATTCCCGCCGCCACCAGTCGAAGGGCCGTCCGGTGGTCATCCAGCCGGGCGGCATAACGCGGAGTGAATCCGGCCGCCCGGCAGGCGCCCAGCACGATTTGCCCGATCGGGCTGTCGTAGATGTCGTGGTCCACCCACGGCTCGTGCTCGAGATCCAGCAGGGCGATCTCGCTTCCCTGTGCGAGCGGGTGGGTGGCTGGGAGAACTGCGACGAGTTCTTCGACCAGCAGCTCATGCCGTTGGTAACCGTCGAGCTGCACTTCGATGCTTCCCACCGGTTCGGTGCGGATGTCCAGGTCGGGCTGGCGGCGACCACGCCCATCCACGGGTTCGTTGAGGCTGACCTCGACGGTGAGGTTCGGCTGGAGCAGCCGGACCGCCTGGACCAGTCCCGGTATCCACTGTTCGGCAGCCGAGGCGAAGCAGGCGATCGCCAGGTGCTGTTCCTGGCCGCCGCGGAGGTCGGCGACGACTCGCTCGAGGCGCCCGAAGTCGGCGAGCAGCGAGTGCGCCTGGTCCGCCAGGTGCCTGGCTGCGTCGGTGGCGACGATGCCGCGGCCCTGCTTCTCGAACAGCACCAGTCCGGTTTCTTTCGCCAGCGCGGTCATGTGCTGGCTGATCGTCGCGGGGGAGTAGCTGAGGTTTCGCGCCGCCTTGTTGATCGACCCGGCTGCGACTACCGCGCGGAGGATCTCGAGGCGCCGTGGGTTGAGCATCCATCCACCGTACGGCAATTGCGAACGGTCATTGGCTTTTGTTTGCTTGTGGCATCGCTTCCGTCCACCCGAGAATGGACCAGAGGGAAGGGGCGGCAGTGGACGCAGAGTTGTGGGGCAAGGCGGAGGCTCACCTGATTCGCTACGGGGCCGAATTCAGCCCGCGCATCATCACGCGCGCCGCCGGGTCGTACGTCTTCGACAGCCAGGATCGGCCGATCCTCGACTTCACCTCGGGGCAGATGAGCGCCATCCTCGGCCACTCGCATCCGGAGATCGTGGCGACGGTCTCGTCGGCGATCGCGTCGCTCGACCACCTCTACAGTGGAATGCTCAGCGCTCCGGTGATCGAACTGGCCGAGAAGCTTTCGGACACGGTGCCTGCACCGTTGAATAAGACGCTGCTGCTCACCACGGGCGCCGAGGCCAACGAGGCCGCGATCAAGATGGCCAAGCTGGCCACCGGCCGCTATGAGGTGGTCTCCTTCGACCGCTCGTGGCACGGCATGACGCAGGGCGCGGCATCCGCCACCTTCTCGGCCGGCCGGCGCGGGTACGGCCCGCCGGCCCCCGGCAACCTCGCCCTGCCGACGCCGAACGCCTATCGGTCGCCGTTCCGCACGGCAGATGGCTCATACGACTGGGCGGCGGAGCTCGACTACGGTTTCGCCCTCGTCGACCAGCAGTCCTCCGGCAGCCTGGCCGCCTGCATCATCGAACCGATCCTCTCCTCCGGCGGAATCATCGAGTTGCCGACCGGCTACCTCCGCCGGCTCAAGGAGCTGTGCGAGCAGCGCGGGATGCTGCTCATCCTCGATGAGGCGCAGACCGGGCTCGCCCGCACCGGAACCATGTACGCCTTCCAGCGCGACGGCGTCACCCCGGACATCCTGACCCTGTCGAAGACGCTGGGGGCCGGACTGCCGGTTGCGGCTGTCGTCACGAGTGCCGAGATCGAGCAGACCTGCCACGACCGCGGTTTCCTCTTCTACACGACGCACGTCTCAGACCCGCTGGCCGCGTCTGTCGCCCTCACCGTGCTGCGCGTCATCGAACGCGAGGCGCTTGTCGAGCGGGCAGCGCGACTGGGCGCCGAGCTCACCGAGCGCCTGCACGGCCTCCGCGATCGTTACGAGGTGATCGGGGATGTGCGCGGTCGCGGCCTCCTCCAGGGCATCGAACTGGTGAAGGACAAGGTGAGCAAGGAGCCGGCGGATGCGATGGGCCAGGCTGTCACGTCGGCCTGCCTCGAGAGGGGCCTCCACCTGAACATCGTGCAATTGCCTGGCATGGGCGGCATTTTCCGCATCGCGCCACCGCTCACCATCAGCGAGGCGGAGTTGCATGCCGGCGTGGACATCCTCGAGGAGTCGCTGAAGGTGGTCCTCCGCTAGTCTCAGGGGCGTTTTGTCATCCGGATGCGCCACACTGGCTGCTATGGATGAGCCTGAACTGGTCGTGCTGCTCTCCGAGGACGGGCTGCGCCTGGGTACCGCTGCCAAGGCGGAGGTTCACACGGCTGACACGCCGCTGCACCTGGCGTTCTCCTGTCATCTGTTCAGGGACAACGGCGAGGTGCTGGTCACTCGACGCGCATTGAGCAAGCGCACCTGGCCGGGCGTCTGGACGAACAGTTTCTGCGGGCATCCGGCACCCGATGAATCGTTAGAGGAGGCCATCTCCCGTCGGGCGCTGTATGAGCTGGGTGCCACAGTTCAGGATGTTGTCCCCGTGCTTCCTGATTTTCGTTACCGCGCCGTGGACGCGTCCGGGGTCGTCGAGAACGAGATCTGCCCGGTGTACAGGGCCGAGATCAGCGGTGAACTCAACCCTCGCGACAGCGAAGTGGTCGACTATGCCTGGGTGGAGCCTGTCCAGCTGGCGGCCGCCGTCCTGGCGGCCCCGTTCGCGTTCAGCCCCTGGCTTCGACTGCAGGTGGCCGGGTGGGGCCCGGTCGAGTACCGCTAACGGGATCAGCAGGAAAACACAACGACACGGTGGGCCCCGCCGGGCTCGAACCGGCGACCCGCGGATTAAAAGTCCGATGCTCTACCAACTGAGCTAGAGGCCCGCGGCGTTAAATCTAGCGTGATTTCCAGCGTCTGCAGAATCGGGCGCGGCTGGCCTAACGCAGTCCCTCGACTGCCTGGCACACATCCATGAAGAGCTCGGAGTGCAGCTTGTTCCACGCGACGGTCACCGGCTCAGGACATGATGAGAACTTCACGACCACGGTGTTGGTCTGCGGATCCGCCCAAATGAACTGGCCGTGGATTCCGCTCGCATAGAAGTTGCCGCGCTCGTTGTTGGTCACCCACCACTGGTTCGAGTAGGCGCCGTCCGCATGCACCTGCTGGTAGGCGGATCCCTCTGCCGCCGCCGAGTCCCCGCCTGTGCAGCTGCTGCGCACCCACTCCTCGGACACCACGCGTCGATCACCTGCGACGCCGCCGTCCAGCATGAGCCTGCCCACCAGGGCGAGGTCGCGCGCGGTGCAGCTGATGCCGCCGTTCGCGAAGGCGAAACCACCGGCATCCACGGTGATGGATGCCTCGTCCTGGCAATCGAGGCGCGACCAGAGTCGCCGCGACACCGCTTCGGCGTACCGCAGACCGGTCACGTTCTCGATGATCCAGGCGAGCACATCGGTGCCGGCTGAGCAGTACAGGAAACGACGACCATGGTCACCAGCTCCGGAACGGAGACTGGTGAGGAACTCGTAGGTATCTGCCGGGTCGCCGGGCAGGCTTGGCCGCCACCCGGCCACCCGGTCCTGGGCCTGCACGTGCGAGTTCTGGTTGGTGTAGTCCTCGTCGTACTCGACGTCCACGGTCATGTCGAGCACCTGCTGCACCGTGGCGTCCCCGTAGCCGGTTCCGGCGAGCTCCGGCACGTACTGCTCGACCCGCGCGTTCACGTCGAGCGCGCCCTCGTCGACCAGGGTGCCGACGACCAGCCCGCAGATCGACTTCGACACCGACATCAGCAGGTGCTGGTCGTGCGGCTGGAAACCTTCTGCATACCGCTCATCGACGACCTTCCCGTCGGTGACCACGAGGAACGCGTCCGTGTAGCTCTCGGCGAGGCGGGCGTCCAGGTCGGGCAGGGCATCCGCCAGCTTCCGCGGGAGCCGGGCTCGCTCATCCGTCGCCACCTGCGGATGGCGGGAAATTCTCGCGGCCGGCACGAACTCGCTGACGCGAGAATACGTCCAGCGGTTATGCGGGGCATCCTGCCAGTTCTCGAGGCCCAGGGTTGCCCGGGAGCCGGTGTCGGTGAGAGGGGTGAGGGACTGGGTCACGAGTGAATACTTTCTTCGTTCGGACGGGATGGTAGGGACAATTCCTGGATGATCGCGCCGGGTGTGGGCGGCATGGATTCGAGCAGGCGTTTCGTGTACTCGTGCTGGGGCGAGACGAGCACCTCGGTTGCCGGGCCGATCTCGACGAGGCGACCCGAGCGCATCACCCCGGCGGTATCACTCATGTGGCGCACGACGTCGAGGTCGTGGGAGATCAGCAGGTAGGTGAGTCGATACTCGCGCCGCAGTTCCTGCAGCAGGTTGAGCACCTGTGCCTGCACCGATACGTCCAGGGCGCTCGTCGGCTCATCGAGCACGAGCAGTCGCGGGTTCGTCGCAATCGCCCGGGCGATGCCGACGCGCTGGCACTGGCCGCCGGAGAGCTGGTGGGGCAGCCGATCAGCGTGTGCGCGACCCAGGCCGACCTGGTCGAACAGTTCGTGCACGCGTGCCTGGAGCGCTCGGCCGCGGAGGGCGGTGTGGGTGCGCAGCGGCTCGGCGATCGAGTCGGCGACCGAGACGCGCGGGTTGAGCGCGGCGACGGGATTCTGGAACACCATGCCGGTGCGCCCGCGCAGCCGGCGGAGGCGGGAGCCTCGCAGCTCGAGAATCGACTCACCGTCCACGACGCTCGTGCCCGACGTCGGTTCGATCAGCCGGAGGGCACACCGGGCGATGGTGCTCTTGCCCGACCCCGACTCCCCGACGAGGCCGAAGGTGGTTCCCTCCTCGACCGAGAACGAGACGCCGTCGACCGCCCGCACCTCGCTCCCGTGAGAGCGGTATACCTTGACGATGTCGGTGAGCTCCAGAATGCCGGTCACGATTCCTCCTCCGCCCTGATGCACGCCACCTCATGCAGCGGTGCGATCGGCATGAGTTGTGGATCGATGGTGCGGCAGGCGTCGATGACGAGCGGGCAGCGGTCGGCGAATGCGCATCCGCTCACCGCCATCAGGTTGCCGGGCACCACGCCCGAGATGGCCTCCAGCCGGCTGCCGGGACGGTGCCGGGCGGGCAGGGCGCCGAGCAGACCGATCGTGTACGGGTGTGTGGGGTGGTTCAGCACGGAGTCGACCGGCCCGGACTCGATGATGCGACCGGCGTACATGACGGCCACGCTGTCACAGGTTTGGCTGACGACCCCGAGGTTGTGCGTGATGAGAAGCACGCCGAAGCCGAACCGGTTGCGGAGCGACAGGATGAGTTCCAGGATCTGCTTGGCGACCGTCACGTCGAGCGCGGTGGTCGGCTCGTCGAGGATGAGCAGCCGCGGTTCGCAGAGCAGCGCCATCGCGATCATCGCCCGCTGCAGCATCCCGCCGGACAGCTCGTGGGGATAGCTGCGGAACACGCGCTGGGCATCGGGCAGACCCACCTGCTCGAGGTAGCCGAGAATGTGTTCGCGCGCTTTCCTGCCCGTCATGGCGCGGTGCCGGGCGACGACGGCCTCCATCTGCTGACCGAGGGTGAACACCGGGTTGAACGCTGTTCCGGGATTTTGGAACACGATCGAGATGACGTCACCGCGTGCCGCTTCGGGGCGATCCGGGTGCTGCTCCGTGCCGTCGATGATGATCCGTCCGGTGCGCACAGCGCCCTTCGGCAGCAGGCCGAGCACCGCGAGCCCGGTGAGGCTCTTGCCGCAGCCGGTCTCGCCGACAATGCCGAGCACTTCGCCCGGTGCGAGCGCGAGCGAGATGCCGCGCAGCGGACGGTTTGTGGTCCGGCCGCGTTCGACGAACTCGACTTCGAGATCGTCGATGACGAGAAGGTCGTTCATCGCTTCACCTGCCGGGGGTCGAGGAGGTCGCGGAGCGCATCGCCCACGAGGTTGAACCCGAGTACGGCGAAGAAGATCGCGAGGCCGGGGAAGGTGGAGATCCACCAGGCGGTGAAGATCTGGCCCCGACCCTCGGCGACCATGAGGCCCCAGTCCGGGTCCGGCGGTTGGGCACCGAGGCCGAGGAACGCGAGTGAGCCGACCGCGAGCACGACCGCGCCGATGTCGACGGTGCCCTGCACCAGGATCGGGGTCATGCAGTTGCGCAGGATGTGACGGGGCAGGATGAGCAAGGTCGGCACGCCCGTGGCCCGCGCCGCCTCGACGAATGGCCGGTCCCGGAGCGAGCGCGCCTCGGCGCGCACGAGCCGTGCGTACCAGGGCCACCAGCTGATGGCGAGGGCGATGCCGGCGTTGAGGAGGCTGGGGCCGAGGATCGCAACCGTGATCATGGCCAGCAGCAGCGGTGGGAACGACTGGAACACTTCAGTCACGCGCATGAGCAGGTCGTCCAGCCATCCGCCCCGGTAACCGGCGATGGCCCCCAGGGGGATGCCGATCGCCGCGGCGATGGCCACCACGAAGATGGAGACCACCAAGGCCGGTTGGGCACCGATGATGACCCGGCTCAGGATGTCGCGGCCCAGTTGGTCGGTGCCGAACCAGTGTGCCGCACTGGGCGCCAGCAGGCGGGCATCCACGTTCGTTGTCCCATGACCCTGCTCCGGAAATGGTGCGATCCAGTCGCCGAACGCGGCGAGCACGACGACCAGCACGATGAGCGCCAGCCCGAGCATGGCAAGACGGTCGGCGCGCATGACCCGCACGGCACGCGAGAAGAAGCCCTGCCCGGCCGGCGTGTACTCGCCTGCGGGGGTGGTAATTGCGGCAGTCATGAGATCCTCACGCGCGGGTCGAGGCGGGCCTGGACGATGTCGACCGCCAGGTTCGCGATGAGGTAGCCGGTGGCGCCGAGGATGGCGATGGCCATGATTGCCGGATAGTCCACGGCCACCATCGCTGCGGTGGCGAACTGCCCGATTCCCGGCCAGTTGAAGACGACCTCGACGAAGAAGGTGCCGGTGAGCGAGTAGGCGGTTGCCAGGCCGATGATGGTCATGGTCGGCGGCAGCGCGTTCTTGAGTGCGAACTTCCAGCGGATGAGCCCGTCCCGGATGCCGTAGGCGGATGCGGTGAACACGTAGTCCTGTCCCATCACTTCGAGCATCGAGGCGCGGGTCATCCGGGCGACGAGACCGAGCGGGTAGGCGGCCAGGGTGACGGCCGGGAGGATGAGGTGGGCGAGGCCGTCCTGGAACGCGACCCAGTTGCCGGTGATCAGGCTGTCGAACAGGGCGAAGCCGGTCACGTCGGCGATGGGGCTCGCGTAGGCGATTGCGGTGCTGAACTGCCCGGTGGCCGGTAGGATCCCGAGCTGGCCGACGAACAGCACTTGCAGCAGCAGGCCGAGCCAGAACGCCGGGATCGAGACACCTCCGATCGAGAGGAAGCGGATGCTCGCATCCAGTGCCTTGCCGGGGCGCCGGGCGGCCAGCACCCCGAGGGCGATGCCCAGCACGACCGCGACGAGCATCGCGACGAACAGCAACTCGAGGGTGGCGGGCAGCCGGGTCGCCAGCTCATCCAGCACCGGACGCTTGCTGGCCAGAGAGTTGCCCCAATCTCCGGTGACCAGTCCGAGAAGATAGGTGAAGTACTGGATGATGAGCGGGTCGTTGAAGCCGAGCTTCTCGCGGATGCGCGCGAGTTCCTCAGGCGGGGCCTTGGGGCCGACGTACACGACGGCGGGGTCGCCGGGGATCACGCGAGTCAGGATGAACACGATGATCGTGAGGACGAGGATGACGAGCACCGCCGTCCCGGCCCTCTTGGCGATGAAGCGCAGCACTGCGTCTCCTAGTAGTTGGTTCGGGGGGATGGGGCGGGCTTTTCGCAGCCCGCCCCGACCCGATTATTCTGCGGGCGAGATCTTCGAGAAGAACGTGGTGAACGGATAATTCTCGTTGTACGCTCCCACCTCCAGATGGCTGGGTACCACGGATGGCAGGCGCACGTCGTAGAGGAAGACGCCGGGGGCCTGGTCGACCAGCAACGTCATCGCCTCCTCATAGAGTTCCTGCGCGCGGTCGCGATCGCTCGCCGTGTAGGTCGCTGCCTCGTCGATCAATGCGTCGTACTCGGCATTGTTCCAGTAGCTGAGGTTGAAGAACGGTGCATCGCTGGAGTGGAACAGTGAGTACAGGTTGTCTGACCCCGCGTCGGAGTAGGTCGGCCAGTAGTACAGCACGAACATGTCCTGCGCGGTGGCCGGGTCGGCCTTGGCGTTCTCCCACTGCTGGTTGAACAGCTCGGCGCGAACCTCGACCTCGACGCCGATCTGGGCGAATGCGTCCTTGATCAGCGGCACGAAGCGGGCTTCGGCCGCGTTCTCGGATGCGTAGGTGAGGGTGAGCGAGAATCCACCGTCCGGATGCCCGGCTTCAGCGAGCAGTTCGGCTGCCTTGTCGAGGTCCTGGCTGTACTGCGGAACATCTTCGGAGTACGGGAAGATTCCGCGGGGAACCCCGGCGTACGACTGGCTGGCGTAGCCCTGGCCGCCGACGTCGATGATGTCCTCGTACGGAACGGCGTAACTCAGCGCCTGCCGAACCTTTGGGTCGTCGAGGGGTGGCCGCACGGTATTGAACAGCGCGACGAAGTTGAATGGCGAGTTGTACTCCCGCACCTCCGCGCCCACCTGGTCGGCGACCGAGGTCACGTTCTCGATCGGGATGTTCGTGGCGAAGTCGACCTCACCGGCGGTGAACATCTGCTGGGCGGTCACGGCATCGGCCGTGATGGCGACGTCGACGATGTCGTAGGCGGGCCGGGCATCCTCGTTCCAGTAGTCGTCGAATGCCTCGAGCACGACCTTCTCGCCCGGGGTGTAGGACTTGATCGTGTACGGCCCGGTGCCGGCGGAGATGCCCTGCTCGAAGTAGCTCTCATCTGCAGCGACGGACTCGAGTGCCTTCGGCGAGACGATCCAGGCGCCGTAGGTCGATGATGCGATCAGGTCTGCCGGAGCGGCGTAGCTCAGGTGCATGATGACAGTGGTCTCGTCAGGAGCCTCAACGCTCTCCAGCGGCACCCAGATGAACGATGCGCCGCCGTTGGCCTGGGCTGCTTCGATGCTCGCCTTGACCGCCTCAGCGTCGACCATCTCGCCATCGTGGAAGGTGACGCCTTCACGGATATCGAAGGTCCAGGTGAGGCCGTCTTCGCTGACGGACCAGGATTCGGCGATGCCGGGGGTGAACTCTTCTTCTGAGCCTTCCGCGTTCTTCCAGAGCAGCGGTTCGTAGACGTTGCCCAGGTACAGGGCTTCCGTCGAGAATGAGCGAACCGGATCCCACGTCGTCACGGCAGCCGATGCTGCGACAGTGAGAACTGAGGTGTCGGTTGCGGCGGGTCCGGATGCGGTACAGCCGGATAGAGCGATCACACCGGCTACAGCGGCGCCCGTGAAAGTCAGAGCGCCACGTCTGCGCGCTTGTGTCAGTGCCATGTTTGCCTCCATCATGAGTCGCCGGAGCGGCGAATTCCGGCAAGACTATCCGCGGTTGGTAATAACATGCTAATACCCAATATTGGCTAAACCGATGCCTCGGAGGTATCACATGGACTTACGACTTCTGCAGTACTTCCAGGTGGCCGCAGAGACCGGTTCACTGCACGCCACGGCGGCTCGAGTCCACGTCGCACAACCATCGCTCAGCAGGCAAATCCGTCGGCTCGAGCAGGACCTCGGCTTCCCGGTATTCGACCGATCGGCGCGCGGACTCACCCTCACACCAGCCGGCCGCGCATTCCTCCCCGTCGCCGAGGACCTGCTGGCGCGTGCCGGCCGAGCCCGCTCGGCAGCCCGCGCCTTCGCTCGGGGCACCGTCGCATCCCTCACCGTCGCATCCGCCCCGACAACCGTCGCCGACATTATCTCGCCGTTCGTCGCATCCGTCGGTCCCGATGGGATCATCGGCAACGTCGTAGAGCGGGTCCCCGAACAGGTTTACGACACCATCGACACTGGTGAGGCTGACTTCACGGTGGGCACGCGCATCCCGCCGGCGGAGCTGGGCAGCCGCGTGATCGGGCACGCTTTCCTCTGGGCGCAGGTGCGGGCAGACCACCCGTGGGCCGGCCGTGCGAGCATCCCGATCACCGAACTCGTCGAGCAGCCACTCATCATGATGAGTCGCTCGCATGGGGTGCGGCAGATGTTCGATGCCGCCGCGAGCCGGGCCGGCCTGACCTTCACGGCATCCATCGAGACCGAGTCCCCGTCACTCGCGCAAGCTCTCGCCGCTGCCGGCCGAGGAATCTGCGTGCTGTCGGACGACTCCCGCTTCGACCTGGTCACGGTGCCCATCGCATCGCCGACCGGCGAGCTGGTCATCACCCTGTACGGGGTCTGGGACGAACGGCACTACGCCACCGGACTGATCCAGAACTGCCTCGATGAGCTCGAAGCATTCATCGCCGATCTCTACCCGCAAACCCGCGGGATGCGCTGACCCCACGCGCCAGGCTTAGGCTTGAGCGGATGACTGACGAGTTTCACAAGCCGACCCTGTTCTCGGGCTCCATGTTCGAGAGCATCATCGGCGGCGAAGACCCCGCACACATCAGCCGCATTGCCCACGAGACGGCAGGTGCGTTGCTCGGACGTGTGCGGGAGCAGCCCGACGCCGAAATCGTCGAGCGGCTGGTGACGTACACCGACGAGAACGGCATCGATGCGATCGCGGAACTGTGGTCGCGGGCGAGCCCGCACAGCCTGCCGGGCGCACTGTGGAGCATCTACCTCCTGCGCGCCCTGACCCGGCAGGACGCCGAGCAGTCGAGCTTCCTCTACCAGCGGGGCACCGAGGTTGTGTCCAACATCGACGCCGTGGTTGCCGGTGCGACGTCGCCGACGGGCCCCGCCGAGATCACCGCGCTGGCCGACGAGATCCTCCGCGGGCTGTTCCAGGGCGACTTCGCCGTGGCTCTGGAACGAGCCGCCGCCTTCTGCCGACTGACCAGTCTGGGCGCAACCAGTGTCGCCGATGACGTCGAAGTCGCGTCCCCGGAACGAGCCACGGCGCTGACCACGAAGGCACTCCGCCTGTCGCATATGGCCGGCGAGCTGGCTGCCTGCGCGAAGCTCTGGCGGGCCGGCTCGCTCGACTGATCCGTCCCGACACGCTCGACCGCGCATCCGTGCGCTACTGGCGAACCGGGCTCGCGACTCAGGATGCGTAGGTTAAGGTTGGTCAGGTCGGGTCGCGGTAACCCCGGGCTCCAATATTCGCCGCTACGAGCGGCCTCGCGCCGAGAGGCGTTCCGCGACCCGGCACACAACCGTCTCCCAATCCCCGGACTCCACGCATCAGCGCAAGCGGCGGTCGCTCGAGGCTGCCGACGGCGGCGGAACTACCCGAACTTGCCCGAGACGTAATCCTCCGTGGCCTGCACTGACGGGTTCGAGAAGATCTTGTTGGTGTCGTCGTACTCGATGAGCTTGCCCGGTTTGCCGGTACCCGCGATGTTGAAGAACGCGGTTCGGTCGGACACCCGCGACGCCTGCTGCATGTTGTGGGTGACGATGACGATCGTGTACTCGGTCTTGAGCTCCTCGATGAGGTCCTCGATGGCGAGGGTGGAGATCGGGTCGAGCGCTGAGCACGGCTCGTCCATCAGAATCACCTGAGGGGACACAGCGATGGCTCGCGCGATGCAGAGACGCTGCTGCTGCCCGCCGGACAGCCCCGATCCGGGCCGGTCGAGGCGGTCCTTGACCTCGTTCCAGAGGTTGGCGCCCTGCAGCGATTTCTCGACCAGGTCATCCGCGTCGCTCCTGGAGATTTTCCGGTTGTTGAGCTTCACGCCGGCCAGCACGTTCTCGCGGATCGACATGGTGGGGAACGGGTTCGGCCGCTGGAACACCATGCCGACCTGACGTCGCACCAGCACCGGGTCGACGCCTGGAGCGTACAGGTCGCTGCCGTCGATGAGAACTTCGCCGTCCACGTAGGCGCCGGGAATGACTTCGTGCATCCGGTTCAGGGTGCGGATGAAGGTCGACTTGCCGCAACCGGACGGCCCGATGAACGCCGTCACACTGCGCGGCTCGATGTTCAGCGTGATGCCTTCGACCGCCTTGAACTTGCTGTAGTAGACGTCGAGGTCGCGCACTTCGATACGTTTTGACACGGGTTTCCTTAGCTAACGGCCCAGTTTGGGCGAGAAGTACCGGGCGATGAGGCGGGCGGCGAGGTTGAGCGCCATGACGATCAGGATGAGCGTGAGCGCGCCCGCCCAGGCTCGGTTCAGGTAGTCCTGCGGCACGGCGCCCTGGCTGACGTACTGGTTGTAGACCAGGACGGGCAGGCTCTGCATCCGGCCCTCGAACAGGTTGTAGTTGAGGTTGTTGGTGAACCCGGCCGCGACCAGCAGGGGGGCGGTCTCGCCGATGACGCGGGCGATGGCGAGCGTGACACCGGTCATGATTCCGGCGATGGATGTCGGCAGCACCACCTTGAGAACGGTCAGCCACTTCGGGACGCCCAGCGCGTAAGCCGCCTCGCGCAGCTCGTTGGGCACCAGCTTGAGCATGTCCTCGCAGGAGCGAACCACGATCGGGATCATCAGCACCGAGAGCGAGATGGCGCCCGCGATTCCCAGCTTGACCCCCGGCCCGAAGAACAGCGCGAACACCGAGTAGGCGAACAGGCCGGCGACGATCGACGGGATGCCGGTCATCACGTCGACGAAGAAGGTGATCGAGCGGGCGAGCGGACCACGGCCGTACTCGACCAGGTAGATCGCGGTCATCAACCCGATCGGCACCGAGATGAGGGTGGCCGTCAGCGTCATCAGCAGGGTGCCGACCATTGCGTGGACGATGCCGCCGCCATCGCCGACGATGTTGCGCATCGAGTAGGTGAAGAACTCGAGGTCGAAACGGGCGAGACCGTTGGTGACCACCGTGATGAGCAGGGAGACCAGTGGCAGGAGGGCGAGCATGAACGCGCCGCCGACCAGGGCGGTGACCAGCCGGTCCTTCGCCCTGCGTGAGCCTTCGATCAGCAGTGAGTAGAAGTAGATGATGACCGTGTACAGGATGGCCGCCACCAGCAGCATCCCGAAGACGTTGAAGTCGGAAGCTTCCGCCTGCTGGAACAACCAAAAGACGATGGCCGAGACGGCGAGGGCGCTGAGGAGAACGTAGAGCGGTGTGTGCCTGCCCAGGAGCCCGGCGGAGTACGGGTTCGGGAAGTCCGTGGTCTCCGGCGAATCGGTTGCCGTGATTCTCGTCATCAGTTGGCTCCCGAGAATTCTTTGCGGCGGGCCAGGATCCAGCGCGCGATCATGTTGACGATGAGTGTGATGGCGAACAGGATGAGGCCGGTCGCGATCAGCAGGTTGATGTTCAGCCCGAACGCCTCTGGGAAGCGCAGGGCGATGTTGGCTGCGATGGTGCCCGGGTTGGAGGAGGTGAGCACAGCGAAGGTGATGCCGCCGGATGCGGAGAGCACCATGGCGACGGCCATCGTCTCCCCGAGCGCACGGCCGAGGCCCAGCATCGAGGCGGAGACGATCCCCGGACGACCGAACGGCAGTACGGCAGTTCGGATCATCTCCCAGCGCGTGGCGCCGAGTGCCAGCGCGGCCTCCTCGTGCAGCACCGGCGTCTGGAGGAACACTTCCCGGCTGAGGGCGGTGATGATCGGCAGGACCATGACGGCGAGCACGATGGCGGCGGTGAGGATGGTGCGGCCGGTTCCGGATGCCGGCGGGGCGAAGAACGGGATCCAGCCCAGGTTCTCGGTCAGCCAGGTGTAGGCCGGCTGCACGGCCGGCGCCAGCACGTTGCCGCCCCAGAGGCCGAAAACCACTGACGGAACGGCGGCGAGCAGGTCGATGATGTATCCGAGTCCCTGCGCGAGGCGCCTGGGTGCGTAGTGCGAGATGAACAGGGCAATGCCGATAGACACCGGAACGGCCATCAGCAGGGCGAGGGCGGATGCCCACAAGGTGCCGAACACGAGCGGCGCGACATACGACCAGAACGGTTCCCCGTCGAGGATGTTGACATCGTTCGGGTCTGCTGTGATGGCCGGGATGCTCTCCACCAGCAGGAAAGCGGCGACAGCAGCCAGGATGGCGAGGATCAGCCCGCCGGCAGTCAGCGCGGTGCTGGAGAAGATCCGGTCACCGAGGCGCTGCTTCGCCCGGATGCGCGGGGCCGTGGCCGGCGTGGTCATCAGTTCGTGGTCCCCTGGGGTGTGGATGGTGCGGAGAAACTCAGGGTGCGGGCTGCGAACACTGTCACAACCCCAGTCTGCCCGGTGCTACACCCACGCACAACACGAGGGGGCACCGGGCAGGCCGTGAGCGATGTTACTTGATGCTGTCGACCGCAGCCTTCGCCTTCTCGAACAGCGAGGCGGAGATCGGTGCGATACCAGCTGCGTCAGCAGCGGTGGCCTGGCCCTCGTCGCTGATCACGTAGTCGAAGTATGCCTTGGTCAGTTCGGCGGCCTCAGCGTCGGCGTACTCGGAGCATGCGACCAGGTAGCTGATCAGGACGATCGGGTAGACACCCTCGGCCTCTGAGGTGCGGTCCAGCTCGATGGTGAGGTCAACCGCGTCGCGTCCCTCGACCATCGGGGACGCGTCGACGATTGCCGCAGCGGCCTCTGACGAGTACGGCACGTACTCGTCGCCGACCTTCACGGAGACGACTCCGAGGTCGCCGGCGCGAGAAGCATCCGCGTAGCCGATGGTGCCGGTTCCACCGGTGACGGCGTCAACAACACCGGAGGTGCCCTGAGCGGCCTCCCCACCCTCGTAAGCCCAGTCACCACTGACCTCGGCGTCCCAGACTTCGGGGGCCGCGGCGCTCAGGTACTCGACGAAGTTCTCCGTGGTGCCCGACTCGTCGGCGCGGTGAACAGCGGTGATCGCGGCATCCGGCAGTTCAACCGCCTCGTTCTGGGCGACGATCGCCTCGTCGCTCCAGGTGGTGATGTCACCCTTGAAGATTCCGGCGATGGTGGCCGCATCCAGGTTCAGCTCGGAGACGCCCTCCAGGTTGAAGATGACCGCGATCGGGGAGATGTAGGCCGGGATCTGCACGATCGGTGAGCCCGGAACGCAACCGGCGAAGTTGTCCTCCGCCAGCTCCTCATCGTTGAACGCACGGTCGGTGCCGGTGAACACGTTCGCCCCGGCAATGAAGTTGTCGCGGCCCGTGCCGGAGCCGGTGGGGTCGTACTCGACGGTCACGTCCGGGTTCGCGGTCTGGAAAGCGGCAACCCAGGCCTCCTGGGCCGTGGCCATCGACGATGCGCCGCCGCCGACCAGCGTGCCGGAAAGCGTGCTGGTGGAGTCGTCCGCCGAGGCGGTCCCCTCATTGGCTGCACAGGAGGAGAGAGCCAGCGTGCCGACAACGGCAATCGCAGCGATGGCGCCCCAACGCTTGGTGGTGATCTTCACAGGGTTCCTTTCGAGGGAATGTGATTGTGGTCATGGGGCTGGTGCAGCCCCATGGGGACACCGTAGGAACCGCGGTTAACAACACTCGACCCGGTGGGTGAACGGCAGGTTAACGAGTGGCCAACCCTCAGCGGGTGTTGCGTCTGGGAATGGGCCGCTTGCTCCTCAGCTCAAACATTGAACGATTGGGGCGGACGAAAAGCGTGTCCGCCCCAATCGTTCAAAACTCGACACCCCGCAAACCACCCACACCCAGCCGCCGGCTCGGGTTTGCCGGAGGGGCAGGCAGCGCGGCTCGCGACTGGCGAAGCGCTCAAGCTCCGCTGGTTGAGCCTGTCGAAACCCCCACGAGCAGCGTTAGCTGGTCGAGGACGGTTACTAGGGTCTTTGCTATTTGATGAGGGCTACGGCCTCTTCGGCTTTCTGCTGCAGGGTGGCGCTGATCGGGGCCGAACCCGCGTACTCGGCCGCCAGGGCCTGCGCGTCGTCGCTGATGACGTACGTGAAGTACTCGCTGACCAGTTCCGCCTGGGTAGGGTCGGCGTACTCCGCGCAACCGATCAGGTAGCTGATCAGCACGATCGGGTAGACGCCGGCCTGTGTGGTGGTGCGGTCGATCTCGATCGCCAGGTCGCCGGGGGCGCGGCCCTCGGAAATCGGTGAGGCATCGACGATGGCGGATGCCGCCTCCGCCGAGTATGGAACGTACTCGCCGCCGACCTTCACCGAGACGACACCGAGGTCGCCCGCGCGTGATGCGTCGACGTAGGCGACAGTGCCCGAGCCGTTGCGCACGGTGTCGACAACACCGGAGGTGCCCTGCGCGGCCTCGCCGCCCTCGAACGGCCAGGTTCCGTGCGGTTCGTAGCCCCAGGCATCCGGTGCTGCCGCGGCCAGGTAGTCGGTGAAGTTCTCCGTGGTGCCCGACTCGTCGGAGCGGTGCACGGGGGTGATCGCCATGTCCGGGAGCTCCGTGTTCCGGTTCTGCTCAGCGATGGTGTCGTCGTTCCAGCGGTCGATGTCGCCGGAGAAGATCCTGGCGATCGTCTCCGGGTCGAGCTTCAACTCGTCGACCCCGTCGATTTGGAAGACGATGACGATGGGCGCGATATAGGTCGGCAGCTCGATGATGCTGCTTCCGGTCGCGCAGGCCCTGAACTCCTTCTCGGCCAGCTCCTCATCGGTGAAGGCCCGGTCGGAGCCTGCGAAGGATGCGCCGCCGGCGATGAACATGTCGCGACCGGCACCTGAACCGGCGGGGTCGTACTCGACCGTCGCGTTCGGGTGCAATGACTGGAACCCGGCAACCCAGGCCTCCTGGGCGGCCTGTTGTGACGACGCCCCGCCGCCCACAACAGTGCCGCTGAGGTCTGATCCGGGGGGAAGATTCAGTTCGTTGACGGCGCAGGATGTCAGCAGCAGGGTTGCCGCCACACACGCCACGGTCAGGCGGCCACCACGCTGGAACTTCACGCACTCAGGCTAACAGCGTGGCTCGGCCTATTCTGATTCGTTCCTGGGCGCGATGGCGCGACGGCCGACCATCAGCAGAGTTCCGAGCAAGAGGAGCAAGGTGCCGGCCAGTACGACAGGTGTGAAGTCGGCCCCGGTCGGAGGCAGGGTGGCCGCGGGTGTGGTGGGGGAGGCCGGGAGGGCAGCCCAGCCGGCGAACGCGGTGGCGTCGGCGGCGAGAGGGGCGGTGAAATCGAACGGGGTGGCTCCGGTGCTGGTGGTGAACCATCCGGTGAAGGTGTATCCGATTCTGGTCGGTGCGGTTGGCGGCGCAGCAGTGGTTGCCGGGACGATTGTCACACTGTCGATCGGGTCGCCGTGTCCGCCCGTGTCGAAGCCGAGCGTCGCCCCGGGGGCGGTGGTGTAACCCTGCCAGGTGATCGCGCCGCCGGGTGCGTAGCCGGCAGCGAACCGGCTCGGGTAATACACGACCAGCGCCGGGTTGGTCCCCAGCGAGCCGTTCACCCCGTTGGCCGTGAGCGTTGACGGCGGCGCTCCCTGAAATACCGGGGATGTCAGCGAGCTCAGGTAGAAGGCCTCCGCGCCGATGGAGGTTACGGAACCTGGGATCGTGACCGTGGTGAGGCGTGTACCCGCGAACGCACGGTATCCGATGGTGGTGACCGAGTTCGGGATGGTGACGGTGGTGAGTGGTGTGCTGGAGAACGCGCCGTCTCCGATGCTGGTGATGGAGTTCGGGATGGTGACGGTGGTGAGCGATGTGTTGGAGAACACATAGTGGCCGATGGTGGTGATGGAGTTCGGGATGGTGACGGTGGTGAGGGATGTGCCGGAGAACGCGAAGTCTCCGATGGTGGTGATGGAGTCTGGGATGGAGACCGAGGTGAGGGATGTGTTGGAGAACGCGAAGTCTCCGACAGAGGTGACGGAGTCCGGGATCACGATGGAGGCGAACCGTGCGTTTGCGAACGCATACCTGCCGATGGTGGTGACGGAGTTGCCGATGGTGGCGGTGGTGAGGGCTGTGCCGGAGAACGCGAAGTCTCCGATGGTGGTGACGGAGTCGGGGATCGTGACCGAGTTGAGGTATGTGTCGAAGAACGAGTGGTGGCCGATGGTGGTGACGGAGCTGCCGATCGTGACGGAGGTGAGGGCTGTGTAGGAGAATGCATTGCCTCCGATGGTTGAAACCGAGTCGGGGATCGTCACGGAGGTGAGGGGTGCATGGATGAACGCGCGGTCTCCGATGGCGGTGACGACGTAATCCGATCCCGCGTGGGTAATGGTGTCGGGGATGACCAGGACGGTCACGGAGTCGTCGAAGTCGGTGACGGTCGCGGTGCGGGCGGCATCGTCCGTCACGAAGGTCATCCCGCCCTCGGTGACTGTTGCGGCGAAGGCGGGTGGCGCCGTGAGGACGGTTGCGACCGCCATCAGGAGCCCTGCCAGGAGGACGACTGCCGCACGGGCAGCTCGTGCGACGTGGGCATGAAGGTGGGAATCCCTTGTGGTGGGCATGTGCGGCCTTTCCTAGTCGCGCTGTCCCAACGAGGGCGTCCTATCAATATAACGCTCAATCCTCAAGAATGGGCAACGAAGAGATCTAGAGCACGGGCCCGTGTGTCTCGACCGCGATGATCCCGCGCTCCGGCCCCTGCCGGGCCAGGTGCACGATTGTGTAGTCGCCGGTCGCCAGGTCGGCCGAGCTGCGAAGCGGCGCATCGAGCGGCGTATTGGTCTGGTAGGCCAGCTGCCTGATGAGTTCAGGAATCACCGGGCCGTGGCTGCAGATCACGGCGGTCTTGCCCTTGGCGAGGCGCTTGGCGACGACGTCCGCGACGTCCGCTTCGCCGTTCTCCCAAGCGTCCTGGCTGATTCTGGCGTCCTCCTTGACGTCCAGGCGCATCAGGTCGGCCAGCGGCTGGAGGGTCGCCCGGCACCTGGCAGCGGTGCTGCTGACCAACCGCGAAGGGCTGTAGGCGGCAATACCGGATGCCGCACTCACCGCCTGCCTCTCGCCGCGTTCCTGGAGCGGCCGGGTCGCATCCGCTCCCTCCCAGCTGGTGGGAGAAACGGCCTTGCCGTGGCGCAGCGCGATGATCGCGAAAGTGCGGTAGGTGTCGTTGTCGACCCGCGCCTGGAAGCGGTCGAGCACATCGCGGTCATGTGGGTAGCTCAGGGCCTCGCGCGCTTTGCGCAACGAGAGCCATTCGAGCCTGGTGATCTCGTCGTTGGGCGCGAACGTCGACGAGGCGTGCGTGTCGTCGTCGACCTCCGCGGCCCAGTAATAGACGACCTTGTCGCGGCCGCCGGGCAGCTCATACTCCGTAGTGCCGAGCGGTGCGCCGAGGTGCAGGCGAAGGCCGGTCTCCTCGTGGAGTTCCCTCGCCGCGGTCTGCGGCAGGCTCTCGCCCGGGTCCACCTTGCCCTTCGGGAAGGAGACATCGTCGTGCCGGTCTCGGTGCACGAGAAGCACCTTGAGCTTGCCATCGACCACTCGCCAGCACACGGCACCGGCGGCGAAGACCGGTGCGCGGCTCACCGGCGCATCCCGGCGTGGATCCTGGTCGTGACGGGTCGGTCGGAGATCCGCTGCATGATCACATTCTGCAGGTCCAGCCGCAAGGTTCCGTCATCATTGCGGTAATTGCGGACCCACTCGCCGTTCGATTCGAGTGACCACGAGGCGATCTCGGGCGACATGGAGAGGTCGAAAATCGCTTCGACGTGTTCGAGGTGCGCGGGGTCCACCAGTCGCACGAGCGCCTCGACGCGGCGGTCGAGGTTGCGGTGCATCAGGTCGGCGCTCCCGATGTACACCTGGGTGTCGCCGCCGGCAACGAAGGAGAAGATGCGCGAGTGCTCGAGGTAGCGGCCGACAATCGAGCGCACCCGGATGTTCTCGCTGAGACCCGGGACGCCAGGCGTCAGCCCGCAGATGCCGCGGACGACCAGGTCGATCGGAACGCCGGCCTGGCTGGCCCGGTAGAGCGCGTCGATCACCTGCTCGTCGACGATCGAGTTCACCTTGATCCGGATGCCGGCCGGCAGTCCGGCATCCGCATTGACCGCCTCCGCCTTGATGCGTTTCAGCAGGCCCTTCCGCAGGTGCCGCGGTGCCACCAGGAGCCGTTTGAACTTCTTCTCGACGGCGTAGCCGCTCAGCTCGTTGAACAGCCGGCTGAGGTCTTTGCCGACGACCGGGTCGGCGCTCAGCAGCCCCAGGTCTTCGTAGACGCGGCTGGTCTTCGGGTTGTAGTTGCCGGTTCCGATGTGGCTGTAGTGGATGAGCGTTCCGTCCTTCTCCTGCCGAACGACCAGCGCCAGCTTGCAGTGCGTCTTCAGCCCCACCAGCCCGTAGACGACGTGCACTCCCGCCTTCTCCAGCTTGCGCGCCCAGGAGATGTTGGCGGTCTCATCGAATCGCGCCTTGATCTCCACCAGCGCAAGCACCGCCTTGCCCGCCTCCGCTGCGGCGATGAGGGCGTCGATGATGGGACTGTCGCCGGAGGTGCGGTACAGCGTCTGCTTGATGGCGAGCACGTTCGGGTCGGTTGCCGCCTGCTCGAGGAATGCCTGAACGCTGGTGCTGAAAGACTCGTAGGGGTGGTGCAGCAGGATGTCCTGCCGGAGGATCGATGCGAACACGTCTGGGGCGACTGCCGGGTCGGCGCTGCGCAGGTCGGCGTTGGTCGTGCGGGGGTGCTTCGGGTACTTCAGGGCCGGCCGGTCGATGCGGAACACCTCGTACAGTCCGCCGAGGTCGAGGGGCGCGGGCAGCCGGTAGACCTCCTGCTCGGTGATGCCGAGCTCACGAACCAGCAGGCCGAGGGTCACCTCGTCCATGTCGTCGGTGATCTCGAGCCTGATCGGTGGACCGAACTTGCGGCGCAGCAGCTCGCGTTCGAGGCTCTGCACCAGGTTCTCCGACTCGTCCTCCTCGATCTCGACGTCTTCGTTCCGGGTCACCCGGAACTCGTGATGCTCCAGGATGTCCATTCCGGGGAACAGTTCGCCCAGGTGGTTGGAGATGAGGTCTTCGAGAGGGATGAAGCGCAGCAGGCCGCGTTCATCATCCGGCAGCTGCACCAGCCTCGGCAGGTTGGTCGGCACCTTCACTCTGGCGAATTGCACCTTGCCTGATTTCGGGTTGCGCACGCGCACCGACAGATTCAGCGACAGCCCGGAGATGTACGGGAACGGATGCGCCGGGTCGACTGCCAGCGGGGTCAGCACCGGGAAGATCTGGGCAGAGAATATCTCGTCGATGCGCTGCCGGTCGGCGTCGTCGAGGTCGATCCAGGACTCGACGTGGATACCGGCATCGTCGAGCGCCGGTTTCACCAGGTCCCGGAACACTGCCGCATGCCGTTCCTGCAGTTCGTGCGCCTTGTCGCTCACGTCCTGCAGCACGTCCTGGGGCGCGCGGCCGGTGTTGGTCGGCACGGCCAGGCCGGTGAGGATGCGACGCTTCAGTCCGGCGACGCGGACCATGAAGAACTCGTCGAGGTTGCTGGCGAAGATGGCGAGGAAGTTGCAGCGTTCAAGCAGCGGAACATTGTCGTCCTCCGCCAACTCGAGCACGCGGGTATTGAACGCGAGCCAGCTCAGCTCGCGGTCGAGGTAGCGGTCGGCTGGGAGCGTTCCGTCGTCGACCCAGGGCGAGTCGTAGTCGTCGTCCAGGCTGTCGGTGGCCAGACCGGTGTCGTCGAGGAAGGTCTCGTCCATCGCAACATCATTGCACTCACGCCTTACGCGCCGGTGAACTCGATAGTGGCCGTTCCGGAGAGATGCACCCGTTTCGCCGGGCACATCTCTCCGGAACGGGCACTAATGCGCGGGGGTTTCCGAGCGGTACTGGATGTCGACGGTGTAGTTGGTGAAGCCGTACGAGCGGTACAGCCGAACGGCGGGCTCGTTATCCGCCTCGACGTAGAGGTTGGATTCGCGGATGCCGCGCTCGGCCAGCCGGTTCAGCCCCGCCTCGACGAGCGTGCGGCCGATACCCTCGCCCTGCCGGTCGGGCGAGACCCCGACCGCGTAGAATTCGCCGAGGTCTCCGGCGACCTTCAGCCAGCAGAAGCCGGTCAGTTCTTCGCCGTCCCACAGCAGCAGGAAGTCGTCGGCGTCGAACCAGCGCTCGGCCATCCGCGCGTCCAGGTCAGGTTGCGCGAGCTTGCCCTGTTCCGGATGCCCGGCGAACGCCCGCGCGTTCAGGGCGAGCCACGCGGCGTCGTCGACGCCCGGCTGGAATGCACGTACACCTCGGTGCGCATCCGCGACCGGGGCCGGCTCCGGCACCGCGGCCCGCAACTGCAGCAACTCCCGCACCGGCTCGAAGCCGTACTTCGCGGCGAGTGCCCGCGCCCCGGGGTGGTCCCCGTGTGCCCAGATCAGCAGCGTCCCGTCGGCTCCGTCGATCACGTCGCGCAGCAGGCGCTCACCGAACCCCCGGCGGCGAGCATCCGGATGCACCACCAGTTCTGCCTCCGCGCCACCGTCATCGGCTGCCATCAACGCGGCACCCAGCGCTTCGCCCTCGAGCGCCTCACTGCCCACCGTCAACAATTGTCGCGTCCCGGCGGCGTGGTCGACGAGGCTCTGGTCGGAGAACGGCGGCTGCCCATCCGCTGCGGTGGCAGCTGCAATCAGGTCCCGCAGGAAGTCACTCATCGTTGTCGTCCCCTTCTTCAGACTCCTTGTCGTTCGGCGTGAAGCGGTACCCGACGTTGCGCACCGTGCCGATCAATGCCTCAAGATCTCCCAGCTTCGCCCGTAGCCGCCGAACATGCACGTCGACCGTGCGCGTGCCGCCGAAGTAGTCGTAACCCCACACCTCGCTGAGCAACTGCTCCCTGGTGAAGACCCGTGACCGGTGCCCGGCCAGGAAGCGCAGCAACTCGAACTCCTTGTAGGTGAGGTCGAGCGCACGCCCGTTGGCTTTCGCCGAGTAGCTGCCTTCATCGATGACGAGGCCGGATGCCCGGATGGTGTGGCTCGTCTCCTCAGATCGGTGCCGACCGGTTGCCAAGCGGATGCGAGCATCCACCTCGCCAGGTCCAGCACTTGCGAGCACCACATCGTCCACTCCCCACTCGGCGTTCACCGCGGCGAGCCCGCCCTCGGTGACGACCAGCAGCAGGGGGAGGTCGAGCCCGGTGGATGACAGCAGTCGGCTGAGCGCTCGCGCATTCGAGAGTTCGGTGCGGGCGTCGATGAGCACCAGGTCGCAGCTGGGCGGATTCACCAGGTATTCGGGGCTGGCCGGCACCTGGCGTACGGTGTGCCCGAGGAGTCCGAGTGCTGGCAGCACCTCGCTGGCGGGCGCGGGCGTGAGTACCAGCAGCTGCGCCAACGGGCCTCCTTTTCGAAGAGCGCCAGTCTACCGAGTCGCCGGGATGATGACACCGGGATCCAGACATCCGTCGCCCGGGGCCTCCGTGCCCCAAGTTTCTGGGGCAAGATTGCATCGTGCCCATCGAGAAGCTGTCGCTCTACACCGTGACCCCGGTGTGGGTGCTGCTGGCGCTCGCCGCCGGGTTCATCCTCCTGTTCGCGCACGCCGACGCCCACCTCCTCTGGTTCTCGGTCTCGCTGGCGACCGGGATCATCCTGACGTTCTGCATCCAGCTGGGGCTCGACCGCAAGGAGGGCCTGGTGAACCGGGTCATGGCGAGTCTCGGCGGATCCATCGTCGTGCTGGCGATCGCCACCGGTGTGAGCGCGCTGCTCGGCTGAAGCTCGCTGCGCTGCTGAGCTCAAATCGGGCCGGTTGGCCGGCGCCAGCCGGTCTCGGAGTAGAATTGCCCGTATGACCTCCTTGCTCGCCCTGGAACTCTTCTTCGTCGGCCTCCTCGTTCTGGCCACGCTGGCCATCGGCGGCATCTCGGTCGTAGTTCTCTACAACTTGTTTCGCGGCCAGCGCTAGTCGCGCGCCCGCGCTGATTGGGGCAGCGCCATGATCGAACTCGACGCGTCCCTCCCGCCTGAGCTGGTGCCCTTGTCCTGGCTGATCGGCGTGTGGGAAGGCAGCGGGGTGGTGAACTACCCCGTCGGTGACGAGACCCGTAACGTGGAGTTCGGCCAGCGCATCAGCTTCAGCCACGACGGCTTCCCCTACCTCAACTACAACTCCTACACCTGGGTCGGCGAGGAAGAACTCGAGCACCACCATCCGCTGGCATCCGAAACCGGGTACTGGCGGCTGAGCCGTGAACTCACCGACAGCGACCCCGGGCCGGGAATGCTCCCCGGTGTCGGCGAGACCCGCTTCGGCAACGCGGATGCCGTCGAGGAGCTTCGCAATGAGACCGGCGGTTTCGACATCGAGGTTGCGCTGCTGCACCCGGGTGGCGTCAGCGAGCTGTACCTCGGCCAGGTGAAGGGGCCGCGCATCGACCTGGGGACTGATGCGATCATGCGCTCCGCGACCGCGAAGGAGCATTCCGCCTCGACCAGGCTCTACGGGCTGGTCGAGAACCACCTGCTGTGGGCCTGGGACATCGCCGCCCTCGGCCAGAACCTGACCTCGCACGCGTCGGCCAGGCTCGCGAAAGTCGAGTGAGATGACCACCAACTTCCTGAACCTGCCCGGTGCCGTTGATGGCACCGGTCTCGATGCGGGGGTTCCCGCGCACTATGGCAACCCGTCCCTCGAGCAGCGGGCGCTGGCATCCGGTGATGCCATCGTCGACCTCTCGCACCGGGCCGTCCTCTCGCTGACCGGGCCGGACCGGCTCACCTGGCTCGACTCGATCTCCAGCCAGGCGCTGAAGGGCCTGAAGCCCGGGGAGTCGAGCGAGACGCTCATCCTCGACCCGAACGGCCGCATCGAGCACGTGCTGCGGCTCATCGACGACGGCGTAGCGCTGTGGATCCTTCTCGAGCGGGCGGAGGTGGACGCCCTGGTCGCCTGGCTGAACCGCATGAAGTTCATGATGCAGGTCGAGGTCGCCGACCGCTCAGACCAGTTCAAGACCGTGGGAACACTCGGCACACCTGAGTTGCCGGTCGCCGCCCCGAACGGTGTCCCGCTGGTGTGGGAGGACTCCTGGCCGGTGGTTCGGGCCGGTGGGCACCAATACGCGGCGAGCATCCATCCCGGTGCCGAGTTCAGCTACCGCGAGATCATCATCGACCGTGACGACCAGCTCGCGGTCACCGCGCTCCCGGTGGCCGGCATGCAGGCGCTGGAGGCGCTGAGGATCGCGGCGTGGCGCCCGCGCTTCTCCACCGAGGTCGACGAGAAGTCGATCCCGCACGAACTGGACCTGCTGCGCTCGGCCGTACACCTGAACAAGGGCTGCTACCGCGGGCAGGAGACGGTCGCCAAGGTGCACAACCTCGGGCATCCGCCGCGCCGTCTGGTGATGCTGCACCTCGACGGTTCGGAGTCGGTGCTGCCCGCGCACGGCGACCCGGTGCAGCTGGGGGAGAAGGTGGTCGGCGCGGTGACTTCTGCGGCACGCCACCACGAGTACGGACTGATCGCGCTCGCCGTCATCAAGCGCAACACCGATCCGGATGCCGTGCTCACGGTGGTCTCGGACGGCACCAGCATCGCCGCCTCCCAGGAGGTCATCGTCCCGCCGGATGCCGGTGCAACAGCCGACGTGCCCCGGCTCCCTCGTCTCGGACAGGTGCGTCGACCCCGCGAATAGTCCGCGGGTCGAGTAGCGCCCGAGCGAAGCGAGGACGCGTGTCGAGACCCGGTTCGCTACCCTTGGTGCATGACCTACAAGCTCATTCTCCTCCGCCACGGGCAGTCCACCTGGAACAAGAGCAACCAGTTCACCGGCTGGATGGATGTTCCGCTGACCGATCTCGGTCGCGAGGAGGGCCGGCGTGCCGGTGAGCTTCTGGACGAGTCCGGCCTGCTGCCGGACATCCAGTTCACCAGCCTGCTGAAGCGGGCCATCCACACAGCGAACCTCGCGCTGGAGACTGCCGATCGCGACTGGATCGACGTCAAGCGCAGCTGGCGGCTCAACGAGCGTCACTACGGCGCCCTCCAGGGCCTCGACAAGGCGGAGACCCTCGAGAAGTACGGTGAAGAGCAGTTCATGGCCTGGCGCCGGTCGTTCGACACCCCGCCGCCACCGCTCGACGACGACAGCGAGTTCTCGCAGGCGCACGACCTGCGGTACGCCGGACTCGGCGACGACCTGCCGCGCACCGAATGCCTCAAAGACGTCATCGAGCGGATGCTGCCCTACTGGGAGTCGGACATCAAACCCGAGCTGGCCACCGGCAAGACCGTGCTGGTGACGGCGCACGGCAACTCGCTACGCGGGCTGGTCAAGCACCTCGACAACGTCTCGGACTCCGAGATCGTCGGGCTCAACATCCCGACCGGCATCCCGCTGGTCTACGACCTGGGTGACGACTTCCTCCCCACGAAGGCGGCAGAGTACCTCGACCCGGAGGCGGCAGCCGCTGGCGCGGCCGCGGTGGCGTCGCAGGGCAAGAAGTAACCCGTCCGCACCGCGGAGGTGCTGCCGAATCGGGTCGTTCTGTGGGTGCCATTCGGCGCGCACCCGCACATTGACCCGACTCGCGCACTGTAGGTGACCGCACTGTAGGTGACCACAGTGCTCGGGCGGCGGTTCAGGCGTGAGTGGCAGAGACTGTGCCTAGTAGTCGCCCGCGACCCAATCGCCGGTCGCGAGGTACTGCACCTTCTTGGCGATCGACACCGCATGGTCGGCGAAACGCTCGTGGTAGCGCGAAGCCAGGGTGGCGTCAACGGTGTCCTCAGCGCCGCCCTTCCAGGATTCGCCCAGCACCTTGTCAAACACGCTCAGGTGCAGCGCGTCGATCTTGTCGTCTTCGTTGCGAATCTCTTCGGCGATGCGGACGTCTTCTGTGCGGAGCAGCTCGGTGAGCTTGCGGGCCATCGTCACATCGAGCTGCCCCATTTCGGCGAACGTGCCGCGCAGGGTTTTCGGAACGACCTTCTCGGGGAAGCGGTACCGGGCCAGCTGGGCGATGTGCTCGCTCATGTCGCCCATCCGCTCGAGTGATGCCGAGATGCGCAGTGCGCTGACGACGATCCGCAGGTCGCGGGCGACCGGCTGCTGGCGGGCCAGGATGTTGATGGCCAGCTCGTCGAGGTTGACGGTGAGCTCGTCGATCTTGTCGTCGTCGGCGATGACCTGCTCGGCCAGTGTGACGTTCGACTCGTTGAAGGCGCGGGTGGCGTTCTCTATGGAAACGGCAACCAGCGTCGCGATCTCGACGAGGCGCTCCTGTACTTCTTCGAGCTCCTGTTGGAATACTGCGCGCATGGATCCCTCCCGGGGCCGTCTTCTGGGGCGGGCACGTTCCCGCGCACCATCTCCGCCATGCTGCCCGGTGGAGGTTAACGTTCGGTGATTGCCTGGTGAACAACCGCCGAAATCGTGTGCCGATCTATCTGGGCGGCGTGGGCGTGCCGGAGATGTAACTAGTCTAGTGCTCATGGATCCCAGCCTGCTGGTGGCCCTGTCGCTGGTCTTCGGCCTTGCCGTGGGTGCCGGGCTGGTCGCCCTGATGCACTTCGCCGCGCGCCGCGGTTACCGTGCCGTTCAGGTGGTCAGCGGGGCGGTTCCGGACGGTGTCGGGCAGGTTCTCGACGCCCTCGAATCGGCCGGCGTCGTGCTCGACCCGTCGAACAACGTGGTGAAGACGTCCCCGGGGGCGCACGCGCTCGGCCTCGTGTGGGGGCAGTCCCTGATCCACCCCGAGCTGGTGGCGCTGGTCGACGAGGCGAGGCGCAGCGGCGAGCCGCAGACCGACGACGTCGAGCTCGCCCGCGGGCCGTTCGGTGAGGCGAACATCCACCTGCACATCCGGGCGGCCAGGCTCGGCACCCGCTACGTGTTGCTGCTCGCCCAGGACCGCACCGAGTCGTACCGGCTCGAGGAGGTGCGGCGCGACTTCATCGCCAACATCAGCCACGAGCTGAAGACCCCGATCGGGGCGGTGAGCCTGCTCGCCGAAGCACTCCAGGCGGCATCCGACGACCCGGAGCAGGTGCGCAAGTTCGCCAAGCGGCTCACCAAGGAGTCGGAGCGGCTGGGCCGGATCACGCAGGAGATCATCGAGCTGTCGAGGCTGCAGGCGGCGGATGCGCTCGGCGCCCCCTCGGTCGTCGACATCGACAACGTGGTCGCCCAGGCGATCGACCAGAACCGGGTCCACGCCGACTCGAACCACGTCACCATCGCCAGCGGCGGCGACGCCGGGGCGCAGGTGTACGGCGATGAGGCACTGCTGGTGGTCGCACTCGACAACCTCATCTCGAACGCGGTGCAGTATTCGCAGAAGCGGTCGCGGGTGGGCGTCGGGGTGAGCGCGACGAACGGTGTCGTGGAGATCGCCGTCACCGACCAGGGCCCCGGCATCCCCGAGGCGGAACGCGACCGCGTGTTCGAGCGGTTCTACCGCATCGACGATGCGCGGTCCCGGCACACCGGCGGCACCGGACTGGGCCTCAGCATCGTGAAGCACGTGGTGCAGAACCACGGCGGCGACCTGCGGCTGTGGTCGCAGCTGGGCAGCGGATCGACGTTCACCATCCGACTTCCCGAGGCGAGCGACGCCGGGGCAACTGAGCTTAAGGAGATTTCTTGACCCGCATCCTGATCGTCGAGGACGAGCGTTCCCTCAGCGAACCGCTGGCCTACCTGCTGGAACGTGAGGGCTACGAAACGGTGGTGGCCGACGACGGGTTGAAGGCGGTGGCAGAGTTCGAGGCGAACGGCGCCGACCTCATCCTCCTCGACCTGATGCTGCCCGGGATCTCCGGCACCGAGGTGTGCAGGCGGGTGCGGATGCAGTCCCAGGTTCCGATCATCATGCTGACCGCCAAAGACAGCGAGGTCGACATCGTGGTCGGGCTGGAGCTGGGGGCGGACGACTACGTGACCAAGCCGTACTCGACCCGGGAACTGCTGGCACGCATCCGCGCGGTGATGCGGCGTCGCGTCGACGACGGCGACGACGACGGGGACACCGTCATCGAGATCGGCCCGGTGCGGATGGACCTCGAGCGCCACACGGTCGCGGTCGCCGGCGAGGACATCGCCATCCCGTTGAAGGAATATGACCTGCTCGAGGTGCTCATGCGCAACGCCGGCCGGGTACTGACCCGCGGGCAGCTGATCGACCGCGTCTGGGGAGAGAACTACTTTGGCGACACCAAGACGCTGGACGTGCACATCAAGCGCATCCGCTCCCGCATCGAGGAGTCGCCGTCAGAGCCGCAACTGCTCGTCACGGTGCGAGGGCTCGGCTACCGTTTCGAGGCCTGACCCGCGAGTTCTGCGCCGAACCTACGGAAGCAGGAACCTACGGAAGCAGGTCGGCGTAGTGGTCCATCCCGCCGGCGAGCACCGGAACCAGCAGCTGCTTGCCCTCCGCGTCGCCGTACTGCAGGTAGATCGGGAACAGGTCGCCCGGCTTCGCATCGATGTTTTCAAGCACCAGGTCAAGCCCGCTGCCACCAAGGTTCTGCACTTCGCCCGCCCCGATGGTGAACTTCTTGTCGATCTTCTCGCTGCCTGACTCGTACTGCAGTTTCAGCTGCACCCGCGAGGTCGACGAGTTGACCACACTGGCGACCAGGTTCGCTTCTTCCCCGGTCTCGGTGAACAGCATCGCGTTGAGCACCTTGACATCGCCGATGGTGGCTGCCGTGCCGTCGCTCGCCGCGTACACGTCGAGCGTCGCCTGCGGTGCGACGAAGTTGCAGGCAGAAGTTCCGAGCAGCACCAGGGCCGCCACGGCAACGGATGCGACAGCGCGCCTTCTCACAGTGCCCTCCAGGGGGTAGTCACGGGCTTTTCAGGCCACCGGATCAGGTGGTCCGCTGCGGAGCTGTCCGCGCAAGCCAGAACAGAGTTTAGCTTACCGGCCAACGGGGGCCAGGTCGCGGTGCGACCGGCGTCCGGCCCGGCGGGAGACCCCGGCGCTGTGGTATTCTAGTAGTCAATGAACGGAGCTTTACCCATGCTTTTCGAGGTCGGCGAAACCGTCGTTTACCCCCACCACGGTGCCGCAACAATCACCGAGGTCAAAAAAAGAACCATCAAGGGCGAGGAAAAACTCTACCTGAAGCTCAATGTCACCCAGGGTGACTTGACCATCGAGGTTCCCGCCGAGAACGTCGACCTGGTCGGCGTTCGCGATGTCATCGGCCAGGACGGCCTTGACCAGGTGTTCGAGGTGCTGCGCGCGCCGTTCACCGAGGAACCCACCAACTGGTCCCGCCGTTACAAGGCGAACCTGGAGAAGCTGGCATCCGGCGACGTCATCAAGGTCTCCGAGGTCGTTCGCGACCTGTGGCGCCGCGACCAGGACCGCGGTCTTTCCGCCGGCGAGAAGCGGATGCTGGCCAAGGCACGCCAGATCCTGATCTCCGAGCTGGCACTGGCCGAGAAGACCGACGAAGAGAAGGCGTCCAGCGTTCTCGACGAGGTGCTGGCCTCCTAGCTAACGCTGGTCGAGCTTGTCGAGACCTCATCGAGGTTCTTCCAGGCGAGGTCTCGACGAACTCGACCAGCATTGGTCGCGCTAACCTCGACGCATGAGTAATGCGCCGCGGGTTGCCGTCATTGTTGTCGCTGCCGGCTCGGGCTCCCGACTGGAGCGCCCGGAACCGAAAGCGTTCGTCACGGTGGGCGGCCACAGCATCCTGGCGCACGCCCTCGAATCGATTTTCGGGATCGCCGAGCCTGTGCAGGTGGTCGTGGTCGCGCCGGAATCCCACCTCGATGACGCGAGGCGCATCGGCAAGGCCGTCGCCGGGCCCGCCGCCGTCTACCTGACGACGGTCGCCGGCGGGACAACCAGGCAGGACTCGGTTGCCAGCGGGCTCGCGGCGCTGCACCCGGACGCCGAGACCGTTCTCGTCCACGACGCCGCTCGCGCTTTCACCCCTCCCGCGCTGTTCAATGCGGTGATCGCGCGCGTTCGCGAGTTTGGTGCCGGCGTTGTTCCCGGCCTCCCGGTCAGCGACACCATCAAGCAGAAGGACGCCATCGGTACGGTGCAGCGCACCCTCGACCGGTCCAGCCTGGTTGCGGTGCAGACCCCGCAGGGGTTTCCCCGCGCAGCACTCGCCGCCGCCTATGCGGATGCAGACCAGGAGTTCACCGACGACGCCGCCCTGTTCTCCGCGGCTGGGCACGACGTGACGGTCGTGGACGGCGATCCCCTCGCTTTCAAGATCACCACGGCGTGGGACCTGCGCCGGGCGGAAACCCTGACCGGTGGTGCGCCATCGGTCAGCACCGGCGTCGGCATGGACATCCACGCGTTCGACGATGACCGCCCGCTGTGGCTGGGCGGGCTCTACTGGCCGGATGAGCCCGGACTGGCCGGGCACAGCGACGGCGATGCCCTCTGCCACGCCATCTGCGACGCCCTGCTCTCGGCTGCCGGGCTGGGTGACATCGGCGGACGCTTCGGCACGACAGAGGAGCGGGTGAAGGGTGCCCACGGCGATGTGTTCGTGAGCGAGACCGTGCGGCTGGTCACCGGTTCCGGGTTCACGATCGGCAACGTCGCCGTGCAGGTGCTGGGCAACCGGCCGAAGCTCGCGTCTCGCCGCACCGAGTTGGAAACGTACCTCAGCGGCCTGGTGGGAGCATCCGTCAGCATCGCCGCGACGACGGCGGACGGCCTCGGCTTCACCGGCCGCAGCGAGGGCATCCTTGTGATCGCCACCGCCCTCCTCAACCGCACTCCCTGACCTCCTCCTTCCTCTTCCTTCCGCGAGACCGCAGTTTCGGCCCAACCTTCCTGCGTTTTCGAGCCGGAACTGCGGTCTCGGGATGCTTGGGCGCACCAAATAGGCTTAGGGCATGACCGTGCGCCTCTATGACTCCAAATCCCAGGAGCTGACCGACCTGGTTCCCCTCGTCCCTGGGCAGGTTGGAATCTACGTCTGCGGTCCCACGGTGCAGTCATCGCCGCACATCGGCCACCTGCGGTCGGCGCTCGTCTACGACCAGTGGCGCCGGTGGCTGAGCTATCGCGGCTACCGCGTAACGCTGGTGCGCAACGTGACCGACATCGACGACAAGATCCTCGACGCAGCTGACGACGGTGAGGAGTGGTGGGCCCTCGCCTACCGCTACGAGCTGGAGTTCACCGCCGGGTACAACCGGCTGGGCATCCTTCCCCCAACCTATGAGCCGCGCGCGACCGCGAGCGTCGGTCAAATGCAGGAGCTGATCCAGCGCCTGATCGATGGCGGCAACGCCTACCCGGCAGCGGATGGCTCTGGTGACGTTTACTTCGATACCGCCAGTTGGCCGCAGTACGGCACGCTCACCCGGCAGAAGCCGGCCGACATGGCACCGGCAGCGGATGCGGACCCGCGTGGCAAGAAGGACCCGCGTGATTTCGCCCTCTGGAAGGGCCACAAGCCGACCGAGCCGGCATCCGCCGCCTGGCCTTCGCCGTGGGGCAGGGGACGGCCGGGCTGGCACATTGAGTGCTCCGCTATGGCGGCGCGTTACCTCGGCGACCGGTTCGACATTCACGGCGGCGGGCTCGACCTGCGCTTCCCGCATCACGAGAACGAGCTGGCGCAGTCGACTGCGGCCGGCGACCGGTTCGCCACCTATTGGGTTCACAACGGGCTGGTGAACATCGGCGGGCAGAAGATGAGCAAGTCGCTCGGCAACTCGATCTACGCCGCCGAGTTCCTCGAGCTGGCCCGCCCGCTGGTCGTCCGCTACTACCTGGGGTCGGCGCACTACCGCTCGACGATCGACTACCACGACGGCGCATTGGTGGAGGCGGAGGCCGCCCTCGAGCGCATCGAGGTATTCCTGGACCGTGCAGAGCGCAGGCTGGCCGATACCCGTTTCGCCGGCAAGGCCCTGCAGCAGGTACCGGAGGAGTTCGCCGAGGCAATGGATGACGATCTCGCCATTCCACAGGCGATGGCAGTGCTGCACGAGCACGTCCGTGCCGGCAATGCTGCCCTCGACGCGGAAGACCTGGGCGCGGTCGCCACATTGTCCGGCGAGGTGCTCGCCATGGCAGAAGTTCTCGGAATCAACCCACTGGCCGTAGAGTGGCAGACTGCCACCAACGAGCCGACCGCCGGTGCACTGTCTGCGCTGGTCGAGAAGTTGCTCGAAGACCGCGATGCCGCCCGCAAGGCGAAGGACTTCGCGTCTGCCGATCGCATCCGCGACGAGTTGACGGCGGCCGGCATCCAGATCGAGGACACCCCGGGTGGTTCCCATTGGAGCCTCGGCACAGACTGACAATGCAGAATGCCTGCAGCAGCCAAATCAGGAATTGAGAATCATGAAGAGCAGCGGAAACAAGCCCCGGGCGGGTGCCGTGCGCAAAACGCGCCGCGGCCCCCAGGTCGGCTCCGGCGGGCAGGGACGCCAGGCGCTCGAAGGCAAGAAGCCCACCCCGAAGGCGGAGGACCGCCCGTACCACCCGGCCGGCAAGCGCAAGGTCGCCCAGGATCGCCTGGCCGAGAAACGCGGTGGGCGTAAACCAGCGGATGCCGGCCAGCGGCCCCAGCGCCAGTCACGCCCCAAGCAGTCAGAAGACATCGAGGTGGTTACCGGCCGCAACTCGGTGCTCGAGGCACTCCGCGCGAAGATCCCGGCCACCGCGCTGTATGTGGCGACCCGCATCGAGTACGACGACCGCGTCAAGGAGGTCATGTCGATCGCCACCAAGCGCGGCCTGCCCATCCTGGAGGTCATGCGGCCGGAGCTCGACCGGCTGGCCGGGTTCGACTCGGTTCACCAGGGGCTGGCGTTGAAGGTTCCGCCGTACCAATACGCGCACCCGATCGAGTTGCTCGACAAGGTGATCTCCCGCGGGCAGGTTCCCCTGTTCGTCGCCCTCGACGGCATCACCGACCCGCGCAACCTGGGCGCGATCATCCGCTCGACTGCAGCTTTCGGCGGGCAGGGCGTGATCGTGCCGCAGCGTCGTTCTGTCGGTGTGACCGCATCGGCTTGGAAGACCTCGGCCGGTGCGGCTGCCCGCACACCGGTGGCCATGGCCAGCAACCTGACCCAGACGCTCAAGGCGTTGAAGGAGCGCGGCGTGTTCGTGTTGGGCCTCGACGGGGGAGGCGACGTGTCGCTTCCCGGGCTGACCTGGTCGAAGGAGCCCGTTGTCGTTGTCGTCGGCAGCGAGGGCAAGGGCTTGTCCCGCCTGGTGACCGAGACCTGCGATGCGGTGGTCTCGATTCCGATCAGCGCATCGACGGAGTCGCTCAACGCGGGAATCGCCGCCAGCGTCACCCTGTACGAGATTTCCAGGCAGCGCGCTTCCGGGAAGTAGTCGCAAGCCGGAAGGCCTCCCAACGGTGTCAAGAGCCACACCTTGTGGCGCCTTTGGCGACCGCAGAAACCCGGGCCGCGTCAAAGAACGTTGGTAAGCTGTACTGAACATAGGGTAATCTCTACTGAACGGAGAGTCCTACCCGGGCTCGACGCGACGAGGGAGTTGCGTGGACGCAGTACTGGTGATTCAACTGGCCCTGAACGGGCTGAGCTTCGGCGCGCTGCTGTTCCTGGTCGCGAGCGGGTTCACGCTCATCTTCGGTCTCATGCGGATCTCCAACCTCGCTCACGGCGCCTTCTATGTGATCGGCGCGTACGTGGCGATGGTCGTCGTCACGGCAACGCACAACTTCTGGCTTGCCCTGCTCTGCGGTGCCGTCGTCGCGGCCGTCATCGGGCTCATCGTTGAGCTCGGCCTGCTCCGCCGGGTGCGCAACAAGGAGATGCCTGAGGTTCTGGTCACGGTCGGAGTGCTGTTCGTGCTCACCGACGTGGTGCTCGCCTTATTCGGGGGCGACGCGAAGACCGTGAGCTCGTCGAGCGGGGGCGCGCCATCCGGAGCCTTCATCCTCGGGGACTTCGCCTACCCGCAGTACCGGCTGTTCGTCATCGCGGTCACCGTGGTGATCGGCGTCCTGCTGTTCGTGCTGCAGCGCAAGACCCGACTTGGAGCCATCGTCCGCGCCGGCGTCGACGACCGCGAGATGGCCGCTGCCATGGGCATCGGCATCGACAAGGTGTTCACCGGGGTGTTCGCCTTCGGTGCGCTCCTGGCCGGAGCCGCCGGCGTGATCGGCTCCGGGCTGGTGAGTTTCACCCCGTACTCGGGAACCGAGATCCTGCTCTACGCCATGGTCGTCGTCATCATCGGCGGACTCGGGAGCGTCGGAGGGGCGGCCGCCGGCGCAGTGCTGATCGGACTCATCGACGCCTTCGCAAAAGCCTTCATCCCCGAACTGTCGTACTTCACCATCTTCGCGCCGATGGCAATCGTGCTGGTCCTGCGGCCACAGGGACTGTTTGGGAAGGTCTCATGAGCGCGCTCACCGAGAGGTTCATCGACCAGCGGCCGCGCCGGGGAGGCGCCACGCGTTGGATTGCCAGTGGCGTGCTGCTGGCGTTCGCCGTCGCGCTCCCGTACATCGTCACCGGCTACTACGTGAACCTGGCATCGCTGATCCTCGCCTCCGCGATCTTCGCGGCAAGCATCAACCTGCTCGCCGGCGACGGCGGGCTGGTCTCGCTCGGGCATGCCGGCATCGCCGCGGCTGCCGGTTACGGGTTGGCGTGGTCGTCAAAGCAGGGCCATGAGATCTGGATGCAATTGCTCATCGCGCTCGCTATGACCCTGCTGGTGAGTGCCATGTTCGGCCTTGTATCAATGCGCACCCACGGCGTGTTCTTCCTCATGGTCACCCTGGCGGCCGGCATGATCTGCTACGGCATCGCCTACCGCTGGTCGGCGGTGACCGGAGGAGACAACGGGCTGTCCGGCATCCGCCGCCCGGAAACCATCAGCGACTACTGGACCTTCTACTTCGCGGTTCTGGCCGTCTTCGTCGTCGTCACGGCGCTCCTCTGGGTCATCTCCCGATCGCCATTCGGGCTGGTGCTGCGCGGTATTCGCGACAGTGAGAGTCGCATGCGCAGCATCGGCTACTCGATCGCCGCCTACAAGTTCGGCGCGATGATGCTCTCCGGGCTGTTCGCAGGCACCGCCGGCGTACTGCTGGTCTGGCGGGCGGAGTTCGTCAGCCCGCCGATCGGCGACTTCATCGCCTCAGCGCTCGCCCTGATCATGGTCGTGCTGGGTGGCCTCGGAACGCTGAGCGGCCCTCTGGTCGGGGCCGCCCTGGTGATCCTCATCCAGCAGGTGCTCAGCAGCTACTTCGACCGGTGGGAAACCGTGCTCGGGCTGCTGTTCATCGCATCCGTGATCCTGGCGCCCAAGGGCCTGGTCGGAGGTTTCCACTCACTCGTCTCCTGGACCGGTGAGCGGATGGAGAAAAAGCGTTCCCGTGAACGCGAAGCAGCGAAATTCCCAAGTAAGCAAGAGTGAAGGGTTAGACAAATGCACAGTCGCATTCCCATCCGAAGCATGGCCGTGGTGGCGGCGGTCGCCACCACGCTGGCACTCGCATCGTGCGCGCCCCCCGGTGCTGAGAACGAGGAGGAAGACACCGGAACGGCGGGCGCGGTCAAGGTCGGCCTGATCGCGTCGGAGACCGGATTCGCCGCGGCATTCGGTGCCGACATGAAGAGGGGCTGGGACCTGTACTGGGAGCAGCACGACAACACCTCCGGCGAGTTCACCATCGAGTCCATCTACGAGGACGACGCGAGCGACGCCGAGACGGCGCTCAACAAGGCCACCCGCCTGGTTGAAGAGGTGAACGTCGACCTCCTGGTCGGGCCGATCCTGGCGAACAACTCCCTCGCGGTGGCCGACTACGCCAACCAGGCCGAGGTGGCGGATCTCACCCAGACGTCCGCTGACGACCTCACCCAACGTCAGTCAAGCCCGTACGTCCTGCGCACGGGTGCGTTCGCCGGCAGCCAGATCACCTTCGCAGCCGGACAGTGGGCCGCGGATGAGGGCTACGAGACCGCAGCGACGATCTGCCCGGACTACGCATTCGGGTGGGACAACTGTGGCGGATTCTCCAGTGCATACCTGGCCGCCGGTGGAGAGATCACCGAGCGTCTCTGGTACCCGCCGGGAACCGCGGACCTCAGCACCTACATGACTCAGCTGGCCAGCGCTGACGTCGACGTCATCTTCACCGGTACAACCGGTGGAACGGATGCCATCGGCTTCCTTCAGGCGGCCAATGACTTTGGAGTGCTCGACAGCACGCCGATCATCACGGGTGCTGCGACCACGAGTGCCGCGCCGCTGGAGCAGGTGGGTGACATCGCCATCGGCGTGCACTCGGTCACCTACTACGCCGAGGACTCCGACGAACCGGTGAATGTGGAGTTCCGTGAGGCGTACGAGGCGGCTTACGGCGTTGTTCCATCCGTCTACGCCTCCGGCGCGTACCTGACCGCGCAGTTGCTCGATAAGGCGCTGTCGAACGCAGGCAGCGAGAAGCTGACCGGCACCGACCTGATCGATGCGATCAAGACGGCGGCGCCTGAGTCCGACGACCTGGTCTGGGGCGACGTCTCGTTCGATGAGTACAACGGAATCGTTGCACCGCTCTACGTGAACACGGTTGAGAAGCGCGACGACGGGAAACTCTGGAACGCGGTCGACAAGACCTACGAGGATGTCAGCCAGTTCTGGACCTTCGACCCGGAGGAGTGGCTGGCGAACCC
Source organism: Homoserinimonas sp. A520 (assembly GCF_054489245.1). NCBI lineage: Bacteria > Bacillati > Actinomycetota > Actinomycetes > Micrococcales > Microbacteriaceae > Homoserinimonas > Homoserinimonas sp. A520. The sequence goes on from NZ_JBTMWX010000005.1 coordinate 138,514, forward strand.
GACATTCAGCCAGAGCTTCACCAACCAGTAACACCCACCGCTGGAACCGGTGTTCCGGGCGGCAATCGCCTCCCGGAACACCGGCGCAGCAGCACAGAAACGGAAGGCACGACAATGACGCCGAGCTCACAGTCGCCAGCAGTGCTTTCGGTCGGCGCGCTGCCAGGAGCCGATCTCGTCGACCCGGATGCCGCGGCGCTGGTCCTGAGGGGTGTCACCAAGAAGTTCGGCGGCCTGACCGCGGTGAACGACGTGAGCGTCGTGCTCCCGGCCGGCGGCAGACTCGCCGTCATCGGCCCGAACGGTGCAGGCAAGACGACACTGTTCCGCACCATCGCCGGTGAGATGAAACCGACCAGCGGAACCGTCACCCTGTTCGGCGAGAACGTGTCGCAGCTCAGTGAGCGGGCGAGGGCCCGCCGGGGATTGTCCCGCACCTTCCAGGTTTCCAACCTGTTTCCCACTTGCACCGTCGAGCAGAACATCCGCATCGCCGCCATGGTCGGGACGCCTGCCAGCCGCCGATTCTGGGCCCCGCTGCGGAAGTCCGACGATTTCGCCGACCGGGTGGCTGAGGCTGTCGACCGGGTCGGCTTGCAGTCCCGCGCGAAGGAGACCGTCTCGTTGCTCTCCCACGGTGAGCAGCGCCAGGTCGAAATCGCCATGGCGCTCGTGACCCGGCCGCGCCTGATCCTGCTCGATGAGCCGGCCGCCGGACTTTCCGCAGCGGAGCGGGCGGTGCTTCGCGCCATGCTGGAAGAGCTGCCGAAGGACGTGACCTTCCTGCTGATCGAGCACGACATGTCGCTCGCGCTCGAATTGGTGGAGCGAGTGCTGTGCCTCGACAACGGAACGACGCTCGCCTACGGAACGCCCGACGAGATCCGCGCCAACGACACGGTCCAGTCCGTCTACCTCGGCCGGAGGAAGTGACCGTGCTCGAAGTCACCGACCTCAAGGTCTCGTACGCCACAGCCCAGGTGCTCGACGGCGTTTCCCTGTCGGTCGCCGAGGGCGAGACGGTGGCCCTGCTCGGTCGCAACGGAATGGGCAAGACCACCCTGGTACGGGCCTTGTGCGGGCTCACGCCGCCGACGGTCGTCTCCGGCAGCATCCGCCTGGACGGCAAGAACATGGTTGGTGCCCCACCGCAGCGCATTGCCAGGGCGGGCGTCGGGCTGGTTCCGCAGGGGCGGCGGATTTTCGGCAGTCTCTCCGTCGAAGAGAACCTGGCCGTCGTCGGCAAGCGCCGACCGGCTGAGGGCAGCTGGACGACGACTCGGGTCTACGAGTTCTTTCCCCGGTTGAAGGAACGGTCGGGGTCCCAGGCGCGAACGCTTTCCGGCGGCGAGCAGCAGATGCTCGCCATCGGGCGGGCGTTGATGACCAACCCGCGACTGCTCATCATGGACGAACCGTCTGAAGGCCTGGCGCCTGCCGTGCTGCGGATCATCGAAGACCGGCTGCAGGAGTTGCGGCAGACCGGGCTGGCCGTGCTGGTGGCGGAACAGAACGTCGACCTGGCCCTCTCGCTGAGCGACCGGGTCTTCATCCTCGGCGAACATGGCCGCCTCAGCTGGTCGGGAGCATCCGCCGACCTGCTGGTCGACTCGTCGCCGATCCACAAGCATCTCGGACTGTGAGGGCGACAACATGACCGCTTCCATGAGGATCGGCTGGATCGGGGCCGGGCGGATGGGCGTCCAGCTTGCCACCCGCCTGATCGATGCCGGTTACGACGTCGCGGTGTACAACCGCACCCAGGCGAAGGTGCAACCCCTGATCGACCGTGGGGCAACCCTGGTGGCCCGGCCGGCCGACCTGGCCGATCGCGATGTGGTGTTCAGCATGGTGGCAGCCTCGAAGGACCTCGAGCAGGTCATGCTCGGGCCCGACGGGCTGCTGAGCGGTGACCTGATCCCGCGCATCATCGCGGACTCGTCCACGGTCTCGATCGAGACGAGTGCCATTCTGCGCACCGAGATCGAGGCCCGCGGAAGCGCCTTCCTCGCCACGCCGGTGAGCGGGAACCCAGCCGTCATCGCGGCCGGCAAGCTGACGGTGGCGGTGTCCGGCCCACGCCGGGCCTTCGAGGAGGCCGAACCGGTGCTGCAGCATTTCGGCCAGCGGGTGACCTGGGTGGGCGAAGGGGAGGTGGCGCGACTGGTCAAGATCGCCCACAACATCCTGCTCGGCGTAGTCACCCAGACCCTGGCCGAGGTCACCGTGCTGGCCGAGAGGGGCGGGGTCAAGCGCTCGGACTTCCTCACCTTCCTCAACGACTCGGTGATGGGCTCGGTCTTCACCCGGTACAAGACCCCGGCGCTGGTCAACCTCGACTTCACGCCCACCTTCACGAACGTTCTGTTGCAGAAGGACTTCGACCTGGGCCTCGACGCTGCACACCGTCTGGCCGTGCCGATGCCGATAGCCTCGGCAACCAGGCAGATCGTCGCGCAGGAGGTCGGAAGCGGCAACACCGAATTGGACTTCGCAACGCTCCTGCTCACCGTGGCCCGCGGCGCCGGACTGGAACTCGAACCCGAAGGAGTCGCCGTCGGCGACGGACTGACAGCTGAACAGGGGATCGCATGACCGCTCGATTCGTGGTGGGCCGGGGCGACGACGCCCACTATGCGCCGATCGGCGCACTCGCCCCTGGAGCCGAGGGGCTCACCCGATGGAACCCGGTGGGGGAGCACCAGGGGGCAGTGCACACCGACTTCGGCATCAGCAGGCTTGCGCCCGGCGGGTTCACCCCCACACACGTTCACTCGTTCGAGGAGAGCTTCCACCTGCTTGAAGGCTCGGTCATCCTCGCCACCCCGGAGGCCACCGTCGAACTGGTGGCCGGCGACTACGGCGTCATCCCGATCGGCGTGCCCCACGCCTGGCGTGCGACCGGCGACGCCGTAGCCGTCTGGTCCGACGTGTTCAGCCCAGCGCCGCGCGAGCGTCACGGCTACGACACCTTCCGGGTGCCCGAACTCGCGGATGCGGCGCCGGTGCGCGTAGACCCCCGGGACCCGCGCACCCGGTCGTTCGGTGCGATCACCCCAGAACAGATGGACCCCGGCCGGCAATCGCAGGCGAACCTGGCGATGTCTGCCAGCATGCGCACCGCATTACTCGTCTACAGCGGGATCTCGCTGAAAATGATGGTCGACTCCGACCTCGGCGCCGTCCTCTCGACGATGTTCATGGTGCAGTACGAACCGGACGGGGTGGCCGGTCCCCACGATCATCCGCTCGAGGAGGCGTACCTCATCGTCGATGGCGACGTGGATGCCACCTTCGACGGTGAGCAGTTCCGGCTTCGTCCAGGTGACATCGCCTGGGCCGCCGTCGGATGCGTTCACTCCTTTTCGGCGGTCGGCGCACCGGTGCGCTGGCTGGAGACCCAATCCCCTCAGATGCCCCCACGTCACGCATACCGTTTCGCCCGCGACTGGAACTACCTCGCGGAGCAATTGAAGGAGGAGAAATGAGCAAACGCACGATCGTCATCATTGGCGGTACGTCCGGAATCGGACTGGAGCTTGCCAGGGACACCCTCGCCCGAGGCGACAAAGTTGTGTTGTCCGGTCGGGACCTCGGCAAGGCCAGGGAGATTGCCGCGTCCCTCGGTGAAGGCGCAACCGGGGTTGCAATCGACCTCTCCGAGCCGGAGTCGATCGCGGCCGGGCTGACCGAGGTCGGGGAGGTGAACGGCCTGGTGCTGGCCGCCATCGAGCGTGACGCGAATACCGTCCGCGACTACGACATCGCGCGGGCGATCCGCCTGGTGACGCTCAAGCTGGTCGGTTACACCGAAACCATCCACGCCCTCACCGACCGGATGGCGGCATCCGTCGACACCGGGATCGTGCTGTTCGGTGGTCGCGCCAAGGACCTCCCGTATCCGGGGTCGACGACGGTGTCGACGATCAACGGCGGTGTCGAGGGAATGGTCACGACGCTCGCCCTCGAGTTGGCGCCCATCCGCATCAACGCCATCCACCCCGGCATCATCGGGGACAGCCCGTTCTGGAAGACGAAGCCGGACGGCGTGCTCGACGGTTACCAGGCGCGAACGCCAGGTGGACAGCTGGCGACCATGGCGGATGTGGTGGACGCCGTGCAGTTCCTCTTGCGCAACCGCGGGATCTCGGGCACGAGCATCTACGTCGACCGGGGCTGGCGCGTCACCTGATCCGGCGTTCCGGTACCGATGCTCCTAGTCGGTACCGGAGTGCTCGAAGAGGCCAGGGTGCCTGGCCAGTTCGAGGCGCGTGCGCCTGATGTGGCCGTACAGCATCCGTTCTGCGTCATCCACGTCGCGCCGCTCAATGGCGTGGGCGATCAGGTGGTGCTCGTGATGTACCGTCTTGTCGGCCTCCACCGTGAACAGCCGGGTGAACGCCCGGCGGTAGTGCTGGGTCGCGTTCCAGAGCCGCTGCACCGTCTCGCCCAGCACATTGGTGTCTGCGGCGCTGTAGCTGAGCCAGTGGAAGGCCCGGTCCAGGCGCAGGAACGCCTCGACGTCGTCGCCCTTCTCCATCGCATCCGCCAACCGGTGAAGCTCGGCCACGTTCTCCCCGGTCAGGTTGGGCACGCTGAATCGAAGCAGCAGCGGCTCGATGCGTTCCCGAATCTGGTACAGCTCCTCGCACTCGGCCAGGCTGAGGCGGGACACCCAGGCACCGGTGTTGGCGACCAGGGTGACCAGGCCCTCGGCCTCCAGGATCCTCAGGGCTTCGCGCACCGGAACGCGGCTGGCACCATACCGGGCCGCGACCATCTCCTGGCGCACGCGCTCGCCCGGACCGATCTCCCCGTCGAGGATGGATTCTCGCAGACCGTCGGCGATACGGTGCGCGGATGCGCCGTGCTCGGACTTGACCAGGCTCACGGCTACTCCGCCGATCGTGCTGGATTCCACAGCTTGACGCGGGCGGTCTTCTCGTAGGCCTTGCCGTTCGGGAAGCTCACCAACTCGAACTGCATGCCCCACGGCGACAGGAAGTAGACCCAGCGCTGGCCCTCGCTGGCATTCCTGCTTGCCGTCGGTTCACCCAGGATCCGGATGCCGTGGGCGCGCAGGTGGGCAACGGCAGCATCGAGGTCGTCGACGTAGAAGGCGAGGTGATGACCGCCGAGGTCACTGTTCCTCGGCTGCTCGCGCTGGGCATCCGCCGCCTCGAACTGGAAGACCTCGAAGTTGGGGCCGAACTCGCACCGGTAGAAGTTCAGCTGCCTCATGACGGTGCGGGGGTGCACGTTCAGGTGCTCCAGCATCCAGTCGTCGTCGGATTGGAAGGGGCCGAGCGAGTACACCCGCTCGCATCCGATGACGTTGACGAAGAAGTCGTCGGCCTCGTCGAGGTCGGGAACGGTGAAGCCCACATGTTCGGTTCCCCGTAGTCCTGGTAGTCCCATCGCGGTAGCCTCTCTGCTCACCTCAATCATGGCGGATACTGCGATTGTATTCATTGGAGCACGATTGCGCAGCAAAGCATGGCACAATTCCCTAAAGTCTCTTGCCATTGGATTCAATACGGACGTATGCTGGCCTGAAGGAACTCTGCTCGCACGCCCCTGGGGCCGCACGTCCTGCCAACGGAGGCCTGTCAACGGAGAGAGGTAGTCATGCCCGAAGTGCAACGCCTGGACCCGGCCCAGCCGTGGGTGCGCCTGTCGACGACGGCGGATGACTGGAAAGCAGCCGACCCGCAACTGCTGACCACCATGCTCGGCGAACTCCACCTCATCCGCGCCTTCGAGGAGACCGTTCTCGAGCTCGCTGCCGAAGGCCTGGTGCACGGCCCGGCCCATTCGAGCATCGGCCAGGAGGGCGGCGCCGTCGGCTCCATCGTCGGCATGCGGGCGACGGATGCCATCAACGGCTCGCACCGCGGCCATCACCAATTCCTGGCCAAGGCGATCACCTACGTCTCGCAGGGCAAGCTCGACCTCGACGCCCTGGTCACCAGCGACCTCCAATCGGTACTGCAGCGCACCCTGGCCGAGATCCTCGGGCTTGCCCAGGGCTTCTGCCGTGGCCGAGGCGGGTCGATGCACCTGCAGTGGTTCGAGGCGGGAGCGCTCGGCACCAACGCCATCGTCGGCGGGGGAGTGCCGCTCGGCGCCGGGCACGCCTGGGCGCAGAAGAACGCCGGAACCACCGACTTCACGATGAGCTACTTCGGTGACGGCGCCACGAACATCGGCTCCGTCCTCGAGTCGATGAACCTGACATCCGCCTGGAAACTGCCACTCGGCTTCTTCATCGAGAACAACCTGTACGCGGTCTCCACCCACGTCAACGAGGCAACCGGTGAGCCGCGGCTGTCGGCGCGCGGGCTCGGATTCGGCATTCCATCCTGGCAGGTGGACGGGATGGACCCGCTCGCCGTCTACCTCGCAACCCAGCAGGCTGAAGAAGTGATGCGGTCCGGCGGGGGCCCGGCCATCATCGAGGCCGAGGTATACCGGTTCTTCCACCAGAACGGCCCATACCCGGGAAGTGCCTTCGGCTACCGCACCAAGGAAGAAGAGGCTGCCTGGCGTTACCGCGACCCGCTCACCCGGGTCGCCAGCGAGATGATCAAGCTCGGGCTCATCACCGAGGAGATCGTCGCCGGCGTACGCGAGCAGGCCCAGGCCGCCATGCGCGCCGCGGCAGGTGAACTGCTGGAGGCGGACCCGGATGCCGCGGGCAAGCGTCGCATCATCGCCACCCTGTGGCCAGACGCCTCCTTCGTCGATGTCGGGTTGCGCGGGGATGCCAGCGAGCTGGCCGACGCGCGCACCCTCGACCCGCTCGACTACACCGGTGACACCGAGGAGAAGCGATTCGTCGACGCCGTCGCCGAAGTGATGGGCCGCCGCATGCACGAGGACGAGCGCATCATCGTGCTCGGAGAGGACGTTCACCGACTCGCCGGTGGAACCAACGGGGCAACCAAGGGACTCTCAGCCGCGTACCCCGGCCGCGTGCTGGGCACACCGATCAGCGAGAACGCCTTCGCCGGGCTCGGCGGAGGAATGGCGCTGGACGGACGCTTCCGCCCGGTGGTCGAGTTCATGTACCCGGACTTCATGTGGGTGGCCGCCGACCAGGTCTTCAACCAGATCGGCAAGGCGCGTCACATGTTCGGGGGCGAGAACCCGGTGCCGCTCGTGCTCCGCACCAAGGTCGCCATGGGCTCCGGCTACGGTTCCCAGCACCTGATGGACCCGGCCGGCATCTTCGCCACCAGCCCCGGATGGCGCATCGTCGCCCCGTCGACCGCCGCTGACTACATCGGACTCATGAATGCCGCCCTGCAATTGCAGGATCCCGTGCTCGTCATCGAGCATGTCGACCTCTACGGCCAGAAGCAGGAGGTCCCGGCTGGCGACCTCGACTACCTCCTGCCTTTCGGCAAAGCCGGCATCCGCCGCGCAGGCAACGACGTGACGGTCATCAGCTACCTGTCCATGGTTCAGCACTGCCTGGAAGCCGTCGAACAGGCTGGCATGGACGCGGAGGTCATCGACCTGCGCTGGCTGGACCGCGCGTCCATCGACTGGGACACTCTCGGTGAGAGCATCCGCAAGACCAACAGCGTGCTGATCGTCGAACAGGGCGCGAGGGGAACCTCCTATGGCGCCTGGCTCGCCGACGAGCTCCAGCGCCGCTTCTTCGACTGGCTGGACCAGCCCATCGAACGCGTCACCGGCGGTGAGGCAAGCCCCAGCATCTCCAAGGTGCTGGAGCGTGCGGCGATCGCCCGTACCGACGAGGTCGTCGCCGGCCTCGAGCGGATCCGAGCCGGAATGGGAGGCAAGTGATGGCCATCCTCATCCGGATGCCGGAGGTGCTGACCGGCGCCACCGAGGCGGCCCTGCAAAGCTGGCTGGTCTCTCCAGGCGACGAGATCACCGTCGGGCAACCGCTGGCCGAAGTGGAGACCGAGAAGGCGACGGTCGAATACGAGGCGGAGCAGGCTGGGACGCTCGCCGGGCTCCTCATCGAGGTCGGCGTGCAGGTCTCGGTCGGCACCCCCATCGCGGTGCTGGCCGGGCCGGGCGAGACGGCGGAGGAGGCGCTCGCCGCCGTCGACACCGGTGCCGCGCCCGACGACGATACCGAAGTGGCTGCACCGGAGACGATTGCGGTCGATGGGGTGACGACTGCCTCCACCGACCCGGAAAACCTCGATGTCGAGCCGCAGGCTCAGACCGAACCGGATGCTGCGGTGCCCGCCCCCCGCGCTGACGGCGAGCGGCTCTTCGCCAGCCCGCTGGTGCGCCGAATGGCCCGCGAGCAGGGTCTTGACCTGAGCGCGGTGAAAGGCACCGGCCCTGGTGGACGTATTGTCCGCCGTGATATCGAGGGACTGGAAGCCGGCACCAAGCCGGAACCGAAGGCAGCGCCAGTGAGCGCCGGCGGGTTCACCGATGTTCCGCACACCGGGATGCGTCGGGCCATTGCCCGCCGCCTTACCGAGAGTAAGGGCACCATCCCGCACTTCTACCTGACCGCGGACTGCCGGGTCGACGAACTGCTGCAGCTGCGCAAGCGGGTCAACGACGCGGCCAGCGACAAGGTGTCGGTGAACGACTTCGTGGTGAAGGCTGCCGCGGCGGCGTTCGCGGATGTCCCGGACGCCAACGCCATCTGGACGGATGACGCGATCCGGCGGTTCGAGGATGTCGATATCGCAATCGCGGTCGCCATCCCCGGCGGCCTGGTGACACCGGTGGTGCGCGCCGTGAACCGGCTGACGCTGACCGAACTGGCGGCGAGCATCCGCGACCTGGCCGGACGTGGACGCGACGGCAGGCTCAAGCAGCACGAGCTGGAGGGCGGATCGTTCGCGGTCTCCAACCTCGGGATGTACGGAACGCGGGAGTTCTCGGCCATCATCAACCCACCGCAAGCCGGGATCCTCGCCGTGGGGGCTGCGTCGCCGCGCCCGGTGGTGGGGGCGGATGGCGAGCTCACGGTCGCGAACGTGATGACGGTGACCCTGTCGGCCGATCATCGAGTGCTCGACGGCGCGCTCGCCGCCGAGTGGCTGGCAGCCTTCGTCGCTCGCATCGAGAACCCGGTGAGCATCCTCATCTAGTTGCCCCGGGTCGCGTCTGGGAATGGACGGCTTGCTCCTCAGCTCAGACATTGAGCGATTGGGGCGGACGAAAAGCGTGTCCGCCCCAATTGCTCAAAACTCGGCACCCCGCAACCCATCCACACCCAGCCGCCGGCGCGCGTCTAGACCCGGTCGCGCCAGTCGGGCTCGCCGTCGCGGATGACGTCGATCGGCAGCGTCACCGCGCCCGTCGTCGGGGCGATCACCGTTGCCTCGTCGCGGCGGTGCCGCAGCACAGTGTCGATGTAGGAGGTCACCGCCTCAGCCAGCGGAACGTCCCTCCGCTCGTTCTGGGACAGGAACCAGCGGTGGTCGAGCATCTGGTGGAACACCTCGGCGGGCTCCAGCTTTCCCCGCAAGTCACGGGGGATCGCCCGCACCACCGGTTCGAACACGGTGGCCAGCCACTCGTGGGCGACCATCTCCTCGTCCATGTCTCGGGTGCCGTACGCGGCGGTGTACGAGTCCAGGTCGTTGAGCAGCCGCCGTGCCTGGTTCTCCTGCGCGTCCAGCCCGGTCAGGCGCAGCAGCCGGCGCTGGTGATGCCCGGCATCCACCACCTTCGGCTGGATGCGCACCTGGGTGCCCGTCTCATCCGTCCTGATGGCCAGCTCTTCAATGTCGAAACCGAGCTCGTGCAGGCGTTCGACACGTTCGGTGATGCGCCAACGCTCCGATGAGGCGAAGGACTCCGCCCCGGTCAGCTCCTGCCACAGGCTGCGGTAGGCCGCCACGATGCCGTTGCTGACCTCCACCGGGTCCACGTTCTCGTCGAGCCGGCCGCCGGCCGCCAGGTCGAGCAGCTCGCCGGCGATATTCACCCGGGCGATCTCCAGGTCGTTCTCACGCTGCCCGTTGGAGAGGCCGTTGTAGAGCTTGCCGGTCTCAGCGTCCACCAGGTAGGCCGCGAATGATCCGGCGTCGCGCCGGAAGAGCGTGTTGGAGAGCGAGACGTCGCCCCAGAAGAAGCCAATGATGTGCACGCGCACCAACAGCACGGCGAGCGCGTGCACCAGCCTGGTCGCGGTCTCCGGTCGCAGCGTCTGCGAGTACAGCGCCCGGTAGGGGAGGGAGAACTTGAGGTGCCGGGTGACCAGGCAGGCGTCGAGGGGTTCGCCGTCGGCATCCGCCCGGTTGGTGATCACGGCGACCGGTTCAACGCAGGGGATGTCGAGTCGCTGCAGGGTGCGCAGCATCTCGTACTCGCCCTTGGCGAGTTCCGGAGAGGTCTCCTTGATGGCGACCACGTAGCCGCTCAGGTGCGCGAACCTCACCAGGTGGCGCGAGATGCCCTTCGGCAGGGCCGCGATCGTCTCATCCGGCCACACCTCAAGCGGCAGGTGCCAGGGCAGGTCGAGCAGCGCAGAGTCGACGGTAGCCGAGATGATGCTGAGGGATCCGCTCATGGTGTGCCTAACCCGGGTTCCGCTGGTCGAGCTTGTCGAGACCTCGTTCGCAGTACGAGGAGGCCCCGGCAAGCTCGATCGGCGACGATTGCGTTAGACGGTGACCGGCGCGTTCAGGCGCAGGCCGGACTCGCTGTCGAACACGTGGATGTGGTTCGGCTCCGGGAGGATGAACACCTTGTCGCCGGCGTTCGGGTGGTTGCGCCCGTCCACCCTGGCGACGATGTCGACACGCGAACCGTCGATGTCGGTGTGCCCGTACAGGTAGCCGTCAGCACCCAGTTCTTCGATGACGTCGACGTCGACTGCGAGGCCCTCGCCGGTGGTCGACACTTCGACGTCTTCCGGGCGAACCCCGATGGTGACGTTCTTCGACGCGGTCTGGCCCAGGACATCACGACCGACTGCGGCCGTGGCGGTACCGAACCTCAGGCCGCCGTCCACGACATCTGCCGGGAACAGGTTCATGGCCGGCGAGCCGATGAATCCGGCGACAAACAGGTTGACCGGCTGCTCGTACAGGTCGCGCGGGGTGCCAACCTGCTGCAGCACGCCGTCTTTCAGCACGGCGATGCGGTCGCCCATGGTGAGCGCCTCAGTCTGGTCGTGGGTGACGTAGACGGTGGTGACACCGAGGCGCCGCTGCAGGGATGCGATCTGCGTGCGGGTCTGCACGCGCAGCTTGGCATCGAGGTTCGACAGCGGCTCGTCCATGAGGAACACCTGCGGCTGGCGCACGATCGCGCGGCCCATTGCAACACGCTGCCGCTGGCCACCGGAGAGGGCCTTCGGCTTGCGCGCCAGGTATGGCTCAAGGTCGAGCAGCTTGGCGGCCTCGAGGACGCGGGTGGCGCGCTCCTCCTTGTTGACGCCGGCGATCTTCAGGGCGAAGCCCATGTTCTCGGCCACCGTCATGTGCGGGTAGAGCGCATAGTTCTGGAACACCATGGCAATGTCACGATCCTTCGGCGGAACGTCGGTGACGTCGCGATCGCCGATGAAAATGTGACCGTCGTTGACCTCTTCAAGGCCGGCGAGCATCCGCAGCGCCGTTGACTTTCCACTACCGGACGGGCCGACCAGCACCAGGAATTCGCCGTCTGCAACGTCAAGGTCGAAATCGCTGACGGCGGGAACGGTGGAACCCGGGTAGAGGCGGGTGGCCTTCTTGAATGTGACTGATGCCATGACGAACGTTCTCCTTCACCGGCAGGTACGTGCCGGACGATCCGTAGTGAATGGATGGGAATGCCGTCCCGAACCCGGGGCGGCATCCCTGCCATTATGTCATCGCGCCCCATTTGCGGGTAACCGACTGCTGATTCCACTGGCTAGGCTGTTTCTGCAACCGTTTGGTGGGCTCCCAGATTGGCTGACTAGCATCGTTGGGTAGCATGCGTGCCTCGGCTGATCCCGACGGACACCAGTTGAGGCAAAAGCGAGGGTAGATGACGAACGACGGCGCGAGCACGCGGCCTCCCACGGGAGCAGAATCGCGGGCCGGAAAACGCGCCGTTGCACGCCAGAAGGCACGCGAGCTCCGCATCGAGCAGCGCAAGAAGGATGTCCGGAATCGGCGCTTGCTGCAGGGTGGCATCATCCTCGCTGCCATCATGGTGGTCGCCGTCGTCGCCGTGACCATCTGGTCGCAGATCCCTTCCGCGCGCACCGGTCCCGTCAACATGCTCAGTGACGGCATCAAGATCGGTGAGGGCTTCGTCGCCGAGACGACGCCTGGGCTGAAGCCCGGTGATGCGCCGGTACCGTCGGAGGTCACTGCGGGGTCTGAGGTCATCGACATCCGCGTCTACCTCGATTACCAGTGCCCAGGGTGCCGAGATTTCGAGGAGACCAACCACGCGCAATTGGCCACCTGGGTCGAGACCGGGGCGGCGACCGTCGAGTTCCACCCGATCGCACTCTTCGACCGCCACTCGCTGGGCACCAAGTTCTCGACGCGTGCCGCCAACGCTGCGGCCTGTGTCGCCAACTACTCCCCGGACGCGTTCTTCGACTTCAACTCACTGATGTTCGCCAACCAGCCGGAGGAGGGCACCGAGGGGCTCACCAACGAGCAGATCATCGTGCTGGCCAAGAGGGCGGATGTCATCAGTACCGAGCTCATCGAGAAGTGTGTGAACGACCAGAACTACAAGACCTGGGTCAACGCGTCGACCGCACGCGCCATCGCCGGGCCGATTCCGAACAGCACGGTCGAACGGGTTGCCGCCACACCGACGGTCATCGTCAACGGTGTGCAGTACAACGGGCCCCTCGACGACGCTGAGTCGTTCGCGACTTTCGTCAGCACCTCGGCCGGGAACGCCTTCACCGAGAAGTCGACCATGGAGACGCCGACGCCGACCCCCACGCCGGTTCCTGCGGGATAGCGGTCTTCTCAGGCCGCTCTACTTTGCCGGCCACACCGCCCGCAGGATGCGGATGGCGTCATCGAGGTCAGTGCCGGCGCGGCTGCTCGTGTCGGCGAGTTTGCGAGCAGCTTCCAGCACCGGTCGCGGTGTGGTGGCGGCGCTTCGGCTGACCCGCGTTCCGCCTCCGGTTCGAGCGGTGAGGTAGCCCTCGGACTCGAGCGCCTTGTACGCCTTGGCGACGGTGCCGGGCGCGACGCCCAGGTCATTCGCCAACTGGCGAACCGACGGCAGCCGTTCGTCCGCTGCGAGCTGACCGGAGGCGATCAGTCCGCGGATCTGATCGCGAATCTGCTCGGTCGGTGCGGCGGAGCCTGACAACGAGATGATCATCACGTGCTCGAGGTCGAGGCGCGTCGCCGGTTCGGTATCGCCGACAGGGCCACGGCGACCCAGAATGCGATTCCGAGGGACGCAGCAACATAGGATGCGACCCGGAGTGTCGGCTCAAGCGCAGCGAAAGCAGTCCAGGACATCATGCTGCCCTCAGAAGTGGAGAATGCGCCTCGAAGCGAGGCGGTTCCCGCCAGTGAACCGAGGATGGTCCCGAGGTGCACCAATAGCGCGCCTGTCCCGACCGCAACAACATTGCGGGTGCGGAGGGTTCGGATGTGCACGTCCCGCTCCTGATGATGGTCGAGCGGAGGTCGTGCGATGAGGAACAGGGTGAAGGCGGCGACCATAATCATGACCGCGGTGAGAATCAGGGCCGGAACGGAGCTGAACCACCCGTAAATGCTGGTGCCCATGCTTCGCTCGCCGCCGAGGTCGACGACGTACATCGTGTAGTGGCCGGTCTCTGGGTCGGGCTGTGAGGCCGCGCCGGCTGCGATGGTGAGCGCCAGGATGATCGCAAGAACCACGGCTGGGACGACGAACCACCACCCGCGCGCGAAACTCAGCGGCGTTCGAGGCGTCAACTCTGCAACACCCCGCCCCTTTCGGGCTCGAACCGGGACGGCGAGGAGCACCGTGCCGAGAACCGCGAGCACCAGCGGGAAAATGAACCGGTAGTCCGTGTACCAGAGCCAGAACTCGAGTGGTAGCTCCAGCGGCAGCAAAGGCAAACCCAGTGTGCGCGGCGCGATCGCGCCGAGCACGAGAAGGAGCCCGGCGGCCAGAGAGAATGCGGCCACGCTGCCGCCCGGAAAGCGAGTCTTTCGTCCCGAGATCAGCCACCACACCAAGGCGAGGGCGACGCCCGCGAGAACGGACCCCCACACCATGAGGTAATACCAACCCATCGCTACAGCCCCTCACCTTTGTGTCATCCAGACGATACACCTATGTATCACTGGACTGCTACAAGCATCCGGGGAGTGCGGACGGCGCGCCGCGAAAAGAGGAATGAACCGATGGAGCCCCCAGTCGGATTCGAACCGACGACCCCCGCTTTACAAGAGCGGTGCTCTGGCCAACTGAGCTATGGAGGCGAATTGACCTCCCTATGCTAACGGGAAGTTCGCGGACATCCGATCACAGCTGGGTCAGGTGCTGCTCCACGTCGAAGCTCGACTTTCGTTCAGGCCCGGCCTCTTTCGGGGTGCCAACGTACAGCCAGCCGAGCAGCTGCTCATTGTCGTCGAGGCGGTGCACTTCCCGCACCGCCGCTGAACGGGTGAACGGCCCGGTTCGCCACATGACGCCCCAGCCGGCCTCGGTGAGCAGCAGGCTGAGGATGTGCGCGACACCGGATGCCGCGGCATCCTGCTCCCAGATCTCCACCTTGTGACTGGGTTTCCTGCACGCCACTACGGCGATCAGCAGGTCGGCCCGGAGCGGCTTCGCGGCAGGCTTGTCGCCGTCTTTTCCATGCTTACCGGCGGCGGATGCCATTGCCCGCCCCAGCTGATCACGGGCACCTTCGCGCAACTCGATGAGCCGCCACGGCCGAAGCGCACCATGGTCGGCAACATTCGCCGCGGCACGGACCAGCGGGACCAGCTGGTCGTGCGTCGGAGCGCCCGCGCCAACCTTCGGCGCCGAGCGCCGGCGCGCCACCGCCGTCAGCACGGGAGCGTCAGCGATCAGTTCTCCCCGGCCTTGAAGTCCAGGGACAGCGAATTCATGCAGTAGCGGTCGCCGGTGGGGGTGCCGAAACCGTCGGGGAAGACGTGGCCGAGGTGCGAGCCGCAGTTGGCGCAGCGCACCTCCGTGCGGGTCATGCCCAAGGTGTTGTCCTCCAGGAGCTGGACCGCCTCTGGGCGCACCGACTCGTAGAAGCTTGGCCAGCCGCATCCGGAATCGAATTTGGTGCCGCTTTTGAACAGTTCGGCGTTACAGGCCGCACAGGTGAAGACGCCGGAGCGCTTCTCGTCGAGCAGTTCGCCCGTCCAGGGGCGTTCGGTCGCCGCCTCACGCAGTACCGAGTATCGCTCGGTACCGAGCTCCTCGCGCCACTCTTGTTCGCTCTTGTTCATCTGGTATGTCATAGTCCAGCCTTTCGCTGATCATCTCTGCCCATACTAAAACCCCTGCCTGACAGGTTCTGATCCCGATCGCGTCAGCAAACGGCGAGGGTGCCGATTTCGGTAAGGTTTACCTAAGTTCCCCCTGTCATTGGAGTGCCTGTGAGATCCGGTTGGCGCTTGGTGCTCGTGGCGCTCGCCGCGCCCGCGCTCGTCCTCGGCCCGACCATCACCGCAACCGCCGCTGACGCCCCTGTGCCGACCGCCGCATCCTGCGCCGTCGACGACGCGACCATCACCTGGGGGTTCAAGGAGTCATTCCGCTCCTACATCAGCGGTGCCATCGCGAACGGGCAGTGGGCGGTGTCGGGTGGGGCCGAATACGAGACCCCCGACTTCCGGTTCGGCGGCGGCAGCGGCCTGCTCGACCGCAGCGCGGGGGTCGGCAGCGTCGAGTTCCCCGGAGCCGTAACCTTCACCGGGCACGGAGGCATCCTGAACACCACCATCGAGAAACCGGTCATCGAATTCCGGGACGACAGCGGCGCCCTCTACTTCGACGTCAACGGCACCACCCAGGACGGCGCAGAGGTCGATGCGCGAATGGTCGAATTCGTCACCCTGGCGCTGGATGCGGGCGAACTCGTCGAGCGCACGGATGATCGACTGACCATCAGAGACGTTCCGGCGACGCTGACGGATGCCGGCGCTGAGGCATTTGGCACCTACCAGGCCGGTGAACCGTTCGACCCGGTCACCATCGAGCTCACGTTCGACGGCGAATGCGAGGCCCCCGCGGAGACGAACTGGTGGCTGGTCGGCGGGCTCGCGCTCGGAGCAGCTGCCGCGCTCGTCGCGGCGCTCGTCTGGTACCGGGTCCGTCGCTACTCGGAGGGCTAACCGGTCGGCGCGTACACGGCGCGGGCGACCGCGTCGATGACGTCGGCCGTGCGGGGGCCGAAACTCAGGATCTCGCCATCCGCCATCGTGACGAAGCGCCGGTTCTGGCCGGCCGGGGTGATCCCGATCGCGGCTTTTGTCTGCAGCAGGCCGTCCACGCCGCCGGCGCTCTGAAGCCCGGAACTCATCACGAGAATCAGGTCGGGTGCAGCGGCGATGATCGCCTCGTCGGTCATCGGCTTCATGCCGGTCCAGCCGATCTCGGTCGCCACGTCGACGCCGCCGACCGCGTCGATCAGGTCGTTGACGCCGGACTCCGCGCCGAACAGGTAGTAGATGCCGGAGTCCCCGCGAAGGTAGAGGAACAGCATCCGCAGTCGGTCGGTCGGTTCGCTCGGTGCGATTGCCGCGACCTCCGCGACCTTGGCCGAGATCTCCGTGCGGAGACGCTCCGAGAGTTGCCGGCCGGCCTCGTCGGCGCCGAGCGCGTGCGCGACCTGCTCGGTCAGCTCGTAGACGCCGTCAAACCCGGTGCCGGCGTCGACGAAGACGATCGGGATGCCGACATCGCGCAGCTGCAGCATCACGTCGATCGGCCCGATCGTGCCGTCGGTGATGATCAGTGTCGGGCGCAGGGCGATCACCGACTCGGTGTTGATGGTGTGCCCACCGGTCGTCACCACCGGCAGGCCGACAACACCGGGGAAGGTGGAGGACGAGTCGCGCCCGACCAGGTTGTCACTGAAACCCAGCCCGGCGATGGTCGCCGAAATCGAGCCCGCCAGGTCGAGGCCCAGGATGCGCGACGTGTCGGTGACCGTCACCTCCACGTCACCGGCGAGGTCGCGCGAGGTCACCGTGGCCGGCAAAGACTGGGCAGGGTCATCCGTCACCGGCGTGATCGAGGTCTCCCTCAGCACGGCCGTGGTCTCGCCCACCCACGACTTCGGGTCATCCAGCAGGTGCAGTTCGGCCAGTGGAACCAGGGGGCCGGATGCCTGCGGCTCGACGGTCGGCTGCGGCACCCCGCTGGCACATCCGGCCAGGAGGGTTGCCAGAACCAGCGCCGAGACGGCGATGCGGGGGAGGGAG
The DNA here is from genome assembly GCF_054489245.1 of Homoserinimonas sp. A520. Taxonomy (NCBI): domain Bacteria; kingdom Bacillati; phylum Actinomycetota; class Actinomycetes; order Micrococcales; family Microbacteriaceae; genus Homoserinimonas; species Homoserinimonas sp. A520. Next base: position 155,865 of record NZ_JBTMWX010000005.1, read on the forward strand.
GCGACGGGCATACTTAGGTAATCCTAACTAGCCTGGCTGATCAGCTGTACGGATGGGTTGTGCGACCTGCCCAGAGCCTCCGCGGCGAGGCACTCGACCGACCCTAGGATTGCAGCGGAGGAAGCAGTGGACGCAGCAACAGGCCAGCAGCACACCGAGCTCTCCGAAGGCGACGCGGGACTGCTCGCATTCGAGAGCCGGGGGTGGCGCAACCCCGGCACCAAGGAGCAGGCGATCCGAGTGGAGCTCGGAATCTCGGCCGCCCGGTACTATCAATTGCTGAACGCACTCATCGACTCCCCAGCCGCTGCTCGGTACGATCCCTTGTTGGTGAGCCGCTTGCGGCGCATGAGAGCGGGCCGAACCCAGGCCGGCGCCGAACGCTAGACCCACGGTCGTATCCACACGGTCGTATCAAGAACGTCGTCTGAGAACGCAGAGCCACCGAAAGAGAGCCATGGCTGCCCCAACCACACAACGGCCCGTCACACAACGGCCCGTCCGTGACCGGTTCGACGCGGTACCGGATGACCTCCATCGGGTGGGCGCGCACCGCGCCAAAGCCCATTGGGGCCAGGGCTGGGCGAACCTCGCCTGGGTTGTCGGGGCGATCCTCGTTCTCTCGATCGGTGGGCTCTGGGGGCTCTCCCAGATCAACAGCGACTTCCAGTTCGGACTCCCGTTCATGAACGCCGCCGAGGAAGAGCCGGGCGATGCCCCGCCAGCGGACAGTCCCGAAGCGGTCGAGCCGAAGCTCGACCCGGCGATCGTCATCACGGTGCTCAACGGAACAGGAACCCCCGGCCTGTCCAACACGGTCGGCGACTACCTCGTCTCGCAGGGCTGGGAGGGTGCGGCATTCGGTGTCGGCGCCCGCGTCAGCGCATCCGCCTCCGATGTGGAGATCACCCAGGTGATCTACAACAACCCGGACAATGAGGCCGCTGCCCGGGCCATGCTCGAGACGCTGGGAGTGGGGGAGCTGGTGCTGGCCAACACCTACCCGGCATCCCCGCTGGCGGTACTCATCGGCAGCGATTATGTGCTTCCGGCGGGCTGATTCGGCCGCCATCCCGGCGATGTCGCATAAAATCGCGTAAAATTCATGACTTTTGCCCAAGAAGGGCAGATTGCCCCTCCCCAAAGCGAGCGGATGCCCGTTACTATCTGGGAACGCGGGATTACCCCCCGCGTTGCGGCGCACCCGGATGCACCATCCGGCTCGCCGTTCGAACCACAGCAGGGAGTTATCAATGGCGAACGGAACCGTCAAATGGTTCAACGCTGAAAAGGGCTACGGCTTCATCACCGTCGATGGAGGGGAGCAAGACGTTTTCGTCCACTACTCCGCCATCGAGATGGGTGGATACAAGGTTCTTGAAGAAGGCCAGAAGGTCGTCTTCGAAGTTGGCACCGGAAACAAGGGACCCCAAGCCGAGTCGGTTCGGCCGGCGGAGTAGCGAAGCTTCGTCGCCACCACTGGCAGACAATCCCAGACTGCGCCGCCCGGTTCACCGGGCGGCGTCAGTTGTTAACGGACCGATGCTCCTCCCGCGGTCGACCGCAGCTTGCACTCGCAGGGTCAGAGTGCCAGAATCATTTAGCACTCTCTTATTGCGAGTGCCAAAGCTGTTGCAACTTTCACGACGTCCGGGAGGGACGAGAAACACACATGGCAAAGATCATTGCTTTCAACGAAGAGGCCCGTCGCGGCCTTGAGCGTGGACTGAACACCCTGGCAGACGCAGTCAAGGTGACGCTTGGCCCGCGCGGCCGCAACGTCGTACTCGAGAAGAAGTGGGGCGCGCCCACCATCACAAACGATGGTGTGTCGATCGCCAAGGAAATCGAACTCGACGACCCCTACGAGAAGATCGGCGCAGAGCTGGTCAAGGAAGTCGCCAAGAAGACGGATGACGTCGCCGGCGACGGAACGACCACCGCAACCGTCCTCGCCCAGGCACTGGTACGCGAAGGCCTGCGCAACGTCGCAGCCGGCGCCGACCCGATCAGCCTGAAGCGCGGAATCGAGAAGGCCGTCGCATCCGTCACCGAAGCCCTCGTCAACCAGGCGAAGCCCATCGAGACGAAGGAAGAGATCGCGGCCACGGCCTCCATCTCGGCCGGCGACCCGGAGATCGGCGCACTGATCGCCGAGGCGATCGACAAGGTCGGCAAGGAAGGCGTCGTCACCGTCGAGGAGTCGAACACGTTCGGCACCGAGCTGGAGCTGACCGAAGGTATGCGCTTCGACAAGGGTTACCTGTCGGCATACTTCGTGACCGACCCGGAGCGCCAGGAAGCCGTCTTCGAAGACGCGTACATCCTGATTGTCAACGGCAAGATCTCGCAGATCAAGGACCTCCTGCCGATCGTCGACAAGGTCATCCAGAGCGGCAAGCAGCTGCTCATCATTGCCGAGGATGTCGACGGCGAAGCCCTCGCGACCCTGGTCGTGAACAAGATCCGCGGCATCTTCAAGTCGGTTGCCGTCAAGGCTCCGGGCTTCGGCGACCGCCGCAAGGCGCAGCTGCAGGACATCGCCACCCTCACCGGTGGACAGGTCATCTCCGAGGAGGTCGGACTCAAGCTCGAGAACGCCACCCTCGACCTGCTCGGTCGTGCACGCAAGGTCGTCATCACCAAGGACGAGACCACGATCGTTGAGGGTGGCGGCGAGTCCGACGCCATCGCCGGTCGCGTCGCGCAGATCCGTTCCGAGATCGCCAACACCGACTCCGACTACGACCGCGAGAAGCTGCAGGAGCGCCTGGCCAAGCTGGCCGGTGGCGTTGCAGTCATCAAGGCCGGAGCGGCAACCGAGGTTGAGCTCAAGGAGCGCAAGCACCGCATCGAGGACGCCGTCCGCAACGCGAAGGCTGCCGTCGAAGAGGGCATCGTCGCCGGTGGTGGCGTTGCACTCATCCAGGCCGGCGAGGTCGCTTTCGCCAGCGCTGCGCTGACCGGTCTCGAGGGTGACGAAGCGACCGGTGCGAACATCGTTCGCGTCGCCATCGACTCGCCGCTCAAGCAGATCGCCGCCAACGCGGGCCTCGAGCCCGGTGTTGTCGCCGAGAAGGTGCGCAACCTGCCGACCGGTCACGGCCTCAACGCCGCAACTGGTGAGTACGTTGACATGCTCGCTGCCGGTATCAACGACCCGGTGAAGGTGACGCGTTCCGCGCTGCTCAACGCCGCGTCGATCGCCGGACTGTTCCTCACCACCGAGGTTGTCATCGCTGAGAAGCCGGAGAAGAACCCGGCTCCGATGGGTGACCCGTCAGGCGGAATGGACTTTTGATAGCCGCAGACGCGCCAGCGTCTGAGGCCATCAAGGTCGAGTGATCGGCCCTTCCGGCCGATCGTATCGAGACCCTAGGTCTAGCTACAAACAGGGGCGGTTCCTTCGGGAGCCGCCCCTTTTGCGTGCTCGGCTTGGTGTCGTGTGAGGCGTCCGGGCGGGTGTTGCATGGTCTCCGCCCATAGAAGCCCGGCCCACCCGAGACCATGCAACACCCGCCCGGCCCGATCCCGTAGGGCCAAGGCCCCTTCCGTGGCATCCGCCCCTCTGTCAACAGGATGGAATTTGCGGCACGCCGGTGGCGCGGCGCGGCTGAGCGGGGTGCTGCCGAAAGCAACCTGTTGACGGCGGAACTTCCAGGGTCTGACTAACAACAACAACAAGGGCGGCTCCTCGCGGAGCCGCCCTTGTTGCGTGTTTGGGGTTAGGCGGCGGAGGTGCTCGCATCCGCCGCTTCGAGCGCCTGGGCGAGGTCCGCCCAGAGGTCGTCGACGTGCTCGAGACCGATCGAGATCCGCACGATGCCTCCCCCCGGCTTCGCCGCAGCGGCGACCGGACGGTGGGTGAGGGATGCCGGGTGCTGGGCGAGCGAGTCGACACCGCCGAGCGAGACCGCGTGGGTGATGAGCCGCAGCGATTCGATGAACCGGGCTGCCGAGTCGTAGCCACCGGCCAGGTCGACCGAGACGATGCAGCCGGCGCCATCCGCCTGAGTGCCGATGAGCCCCAAGGGGTCGCCGCCGGGCAGCGCCGGGTACATGACCCGGGCAAGCGCGGGGTGCCCCTGCAGCCTGGTGGCCAGTTCGCCGGCGGTCTCCTGCGCAGCGCGCACGCGGATCGGCAGCGTGCGCAGCCCCCGGTGCAGCAGGTAGGCGGCGAACGGGTGCAACAGGCCGCCGGTCAGCGCGCGGATGTGGCGCAGGCGAGTCGCCCACCCCTCGGTGGTGGCGATCACGCCACCCATGACGTCGCCGTGACCGCCCAGGTACTTGGTGGCGCTGTGCAGCACCAGGGTGGCACCGTGCTCGATCGGGCGCTGCAGCACCGGCGTCGCGAAGGTGTTGTCCACCAGCACCGGAACACTGCCCGCCTCACGCACAATGGCCGCGATGTCGACCAGTTCGAGGGTGGGGTTGGCCGGCGACTCGATGATCACCAGGCCGGTGTCCTCACGAATCGCGGATGCGACGCTGCCGGCCTCCGCCCAGGTCACCGTGGTGCCGAGCAGGCCGGCATCCAGAACGTGGTCGGTGCCGCCGTAGAGCGGGCGAAGGGCCACCACGTGGGGCTTGCCGGCGCTGGCCGCGGCGAGCAGGCAGGCGGACAGCGCTGCCATACCCGTCGAGTAGGCGACGGCCGTCTCGGCGCCCTCCAGGGCGGCGAGGCTCTCTTCGAAGCGGGCAACGCCCGGCTGCCACAGCCGCTGGTACACGGCGGACTGGCCGTCGAGCAGCGGGCCACCGGTGGCAAGCTGTTCGTAGGAGTCGCCGCCGAGTTCGACGTTCGGCAGGGGGTTGGTGGTGGACAGGTCGATCGGGGGGACGTGGACACCGGCTTCGTTGAGTCCGCCCATTCCGGCGTGTACGGCGCGAGTTTCCAGTCGTGAGTCAGATGGCAGCATAGTCTGACAGAAACAGAATCTGTCGCGGAATGCAAGCTCTGCCGAAGATGATGGGACGGCAGGCTCGTTCATCGCAGATCGTGCAGAATCCTCGGAGGAACCCTTGACTCAATCGAAGAAAATCGAACGGCGCAACGACGCTGGTGCGGCCGGGCCAGAACAACTCGACGAGATCGACCGGGCCCTGCTTCGCGCCCTGGCGAGCAACGCCCGGGTTTCGGGCGCTGCCCTCTCGGCGACGGCCGGCGTTGCGGAGTCGACCGTGTCGCTTCGGCTGAAACGCCTGCACTCGGCGGGATACCTGCGTGGGTATCGGGCGGACATCGATGTCACGACGCTTGGCGTCACCGTTCAGGCGCTGATCTCGGTGCGGTTGGTGTCCATCGTTCGCGAGGAGGTGGACCGGTTCCGCCAGGAGGCCCCGCACTGGCCGGGAGTTCTTGCACTGTTCCACATGGCCGGCGTGGACGACTTCCTGCTGCATGTGGCCGCCCGCAATGCCGCCGAATTGCGCGACTTCGTGCTCGAACACCTGGCCGGGCATCCGGCCATTGCGCACACTGAGACCAACCTCGTATTCGACCATGTTCCCGGGGACGGAGTGACCGAGCTGCTGCGCTAGCCTGTCCGGGTTTCGATACGGCCCTGGAGGGCCTACTCAACCCACAGAAGACGGACTATTCAACCCACAGAATGGCTAGCGGGCGAACAGCCGCGCGTTGCTCTGCTCGATGTCGGCATACTGCTGGGCGGCCTGGGTGAGTGCCTGGTTCAGCGAGGCCAGGTTCTCTTCGACGCGCTGCTGAGTGGCCTTCCACTCCTCGAACACCGACTGGAACGATGTCGCCGCCTGCCCGGACCAGGAGCCCTGCAAGTTCACCAATTGGGCGGACAGCCCGCTGAACTCTCCCTGGATGCGGTTCATCGAGCCTCGCACCGCGGCGGTGGCGCCGAGCACCGCCTCGCTGTCGACCTGGTATCGCGTCATGACTGCTCCCGTGTATGTGCCCAGACCGGGCGCCTGGGGTGCAGCCAACGCTAGGAGGAGGGCCGGTCCTGCTGCTGCCAGCCGTTCGATCCTGTTGAACTGGGTGCGACATAGTCCTGGGGGAGGAGGGGAAGCACGATCCGGAACGTTGCGCCGCCGCCGGGGGTGTCGAGCACGTCGACCGACCCCTTGTGTTGCGCGACGATCGCCGAGACGATGGCAAGGCCCAGCCCGCTTCCACCGGTCTCCCTGGTGCGTGAGGAGTCCGCACGCCAGAACCGCTGGAAGATCTTCTGCCGGATCTGGGGCGGTACCCCTTCACCGTGGTCGATGATGTCGAGCATGGCCACCCGCCGGTGACGGTCGACCCGCACGCCGAGCTCGATCGGGCTCCCGGGCGGGGTGAACCGCATGGCGTTGCCCATCAGGTTGGTGACGACCTGGCGCAGCTTGTTCTCCTCGCCGAGCACCACGGCGGGGACCACCAGCCTTATCGGCTCGGGGTTGACGGTCAGCCGCTGGATCTCCTGCTTGAGCTGGCGGGATCGCATCGAGCGGAGGCGGGCCAGTTGGGCGCCGGCGAACGCGATCGGGCCGGTTGCCGTGGTCAGTGGCTTGGTGGTCGGCTCTGGTTCGGCGTCCAGGTTGTGGGACTGGGAGAGTTCTGGTTCGGCGACGATGACTTTCACCGTTCGCTCGGGCTGCGAGGCCATCGCGTCGAGGGCGGCATCCTGGGCGATCGGCAGCAGGTCGACGGGAGTGAGGCGAAGCGGTTTGGCCTCGTCGGCGCGGGCCAGCTCGAGGAGGTCTTCGACCAGCTCGCCCATCCGGATCGCCTCTTTCTCGATGCGTTCCATCGCCTGGGAGACGTCTTCCTCGTTCTGCAGAGCCCCCATACGGTAGAGCTCGGCGTAGCCGCGCACCGATACCAGTGGTGTGCGCAGTTCGTGGCTGGCGTCACCGACGAAGTGGCGCATCTGGTCGATGGTCCTTGCCCGGTCGGCGAACGCGCGGTCGATTCGCCCGAGCATCAGGTTCAGCGAGCGGTTGAGCCGCCCGACTTCGGTGTTGGGGGTGGCGCCGGGCAGGCGCTGGCTGAAGTCACCGTCGGCGATGGCGGCGGCGGTCGCCTCCACCTCTCGCAGCGGACGGAAAGTGGAGGTGACCAGCACCCGGGTGAGGGCAGCACTGAGCAGGATGACCGAGAGCGAGAACCCGAGGAAGATGGCCGTGTACCGGGCGATGGTGGCGTTCGTGTCGTTGAGGCTGAGTCCGACCACCTGGGTGACGATTTCACCGCTGTCGAGCACCTCGACCGGGAACGCGATCACCCGCATCTGCGAGGTGCGGGCCTCATTCTGCACCGTGAACGGCCCCTCATTGCTCAACACATACCTGATGGTGAGTTGGTCGAGTACCGGTCGCAGTTCGTCCTGCCCGTTGCCGAGGTTGTCCCTCAGCAGGTTGCCCTCGTGGTCGATGGCCGCCCGGTAGAAGGGAGACGGGAGGCCGTCGCGATTGGCCGACAGCGCATCCAGGTCGATACGTGCCGGCAGCAGGCTGGCGGATGCGCGGATCTGGTCATCCAGCTTGTCGAGCAGGTAGGTGCGCAGCACGGTCATGGTGCCAACCCCGGCGACGAGGAGTCCCATCGTCACAATGAACACCGTGACGCCGGTGATCTTGGACCTGAGGGAGACCCCGCTCCACCAGTCCGTCGGTTGTTCGTGCATCAGGCCTCAAGGCTACGTCGTGCGGGCCGGCATGCGCGCAAGTCAGGCCTTGGTCGCCTTGAGCATGTATCCGAAGCCGCGCTTGGTCTGGATGACCGGCTCCTCGGAGTACTGGTCGAGCTTGCGCCGCAGGTAGGACACGTAGGACTCGACGATTCCGGCATCGCCGTTGAAGTCGTACTCCCAGACGTGGTCGAGGATCTGCGCCTTGCTGAGCACCCGGTTGGGGTTGAGCATCAGGTAGCGCAGCAGTTTGAACTCGGTCGGGCTGAGCTCGATCTGCTCACCACCGATGGTGACTTCGTGCGTGTCCTGGTCCATGGTGAGTTCGCCGGCGCGGATGATCGCGTCTTCCTCTTCCTGCATGGTGCGGCGCAGGATGGCCTTGATGCGTGCCACGATCTCGTCCAGGCTGAACGGCTTGGTCACGTAGTCGTCACCGCCGACGGTGAGACCGGTGATCTTGTCCTCGGTGTCGTCTTTGGCCGTCAGGAAGAGGATCGGTGCGGTGTAGCCGGATGCCCGCAGCCGCTTGGTCACGCCGAATCCGTTCATGTCGGGCAGCATGACGTCGAGGATGATCAGGTCTGGCTCTTCTTCCAGCACCGCCGAGATGGCCTGCGCTCCGTTGCCCACCGCACGCACGGCGAAGCCAGCGAAGCGAAGGCTGGTTGTCAGCAGGTCTCGGATGTTCGGTTCGTCATCGACGATCAGTACTCTGGGTCCACCACTCATGGTGCCAGTATCTGCGTGTTGCCTGAACGTTGTCTGGGAGTCAGGTGGTGGTGTCGGTTTCGCCATGACGCGCGGTGATCCGCACGCAGCACTGACCGTCACACGGATCGAAAACGACATTGTGCTCGGTGTCACCGGCGCCTTCGGCGACCCCTCGCAGCAGGTTGAGGTTGGCATCGCAGACGACATCGGTGTGGCTCATAGCCAGGCTGTGGAACGGGCAATTGGCCAGGATCGTGTCACCATTCTCGGCCTGCCGGGGTTCGTACCCGCCGATCTCGAGTGCGTTCCGCAGGGTGCCGGCGCGCTGGCCGAGTTCTCGTCCGCGCTCGGTTGCCACCCGCGAAAGTGCTTGCCTGGCCGGCTCCCCGGTGCGGTCGGACTCTTCAATCGATGAAGCGAGCACGCTGCCGGCGAGGTCGTAGTGGCGCTCCGGGATGGAGACGAGCAACTCCTCGGCTGCGCGCCGGTACAGTTTCGCCGGGCGCCCGGATCCTGGCCCGGTCTTGCCGCTCAACCGCTTGAACTCGACCGTGAGAACGCCGTCGTCGACGAGGCGGTCGAGGTGGAACGCCGCCGTTCCGCGGGCCATGCCGAGCGCGCCCGCCGCTTCGTCCCGCCCGACCGCAGTGCCTGACGCGGAGATGAAATCGAAGAGCGCGCGTCGCAGGGGATCGTGGATCGAGGCCACTGCCGTCAGTCGCGAATTCTGTTCTTCGTTTGCCACGCATTCATCCTAACTCTAAAACGGGATTTCTTGACAAAAGAATTCGGGAGGCTCTAAAGTCAAGACCACAGGCTTTTGGAAGCCTTCACCCTTTCAACGAAGGAAGAACATGACCCAGGTAAAGCGCGACGTGGCGACTAGCCCGCAAGCATCCGTTCTCAAGCGTGACCCGTCATGGCAGGCATTCGCGCTGCTGCGAACGGTGTTCACCATTGCCCCGATCGTCTTCGGGCTCGACAAGTTCTTCAACCTGCTGGTCGATTGGCCGGTGTACCTCACGCCCGAGGTCACGGATACGCTCGCCATCACCGACCAGCAGTTCATGTACGTCGTCGGGGTCATCGAGATCATCGCCGGAATCTGCGTGCTCGTTGTTCCCCGCTATGGGTCGCTGCTGGTCGCCGTCTGGCTCGCCGGCATCATCGTCAACCTCCTGGTAATGGGCGGCTTCTACGACGTAGCGTTGCGTGACTTCGGGCTGCTGGTCGGGGCCCTCGCGCTCTGGAGGCTGTCGGTGGTGCACGCGCCGAAGCTGCCGTTCAGGCGCTCAGATGACTGACCTTCCGGTAGAGCGCGAGCACGCCCCGCGTCTCACCGTCATCGACGGTGGCCGCGACGGCAACCGGGCGCGCGCCGAGGCGGCGGTAGCCGACTTGCTCACCGCGCTCGGTCGCGACCTGACCGACGACGGTCTCAAGGAGACGCCCCGCCGGGTTGTCGACTCCATGCTCGAGCTGCTGACACCGCAGGAGTTCGCCCCGACAACCTTCCCGAACACGGAAGGCTACCGCGACCTCGTGCTGGTCAGGCACATCCCGTTCCACTCACTCTGCGAGCACCACCTGCTGCCGTTCCGCGGCGTGGCCACCATCGGCTACCTGCCGGGGGAACGCCTGCTCGGCCTGTCGAAGATCGCCCGGGTACTCGAATACTTCAGCCGCGACCTGCAGGTGCAGGAGCGGCTGACCAAGCAGGTGGCGGACTGGTTCGCCAGGGAACTCTCACCACGCGGCGTCGGGGTGGTGCTCGAAGCCGAGCACCTCTGCATGTCGCTCCGCGGGGTGCAGTCGGCGGGCTCGACCACCGTGACATCGACCTTCAGCGGCGAGCTCGAGCACGCCGGCCCGCTTCGGGCACAATTCGGATTGGACAGATAGACATGGCAACGAACGAGAGTATCCTGATCGTCGGCGGTGGCCTGGCCGGCGCAACAGCAGCGGAAACTCTGCGCGACGAGGGCTTCACCGGGAGCATCCGCATCCTGGGAGCTGAGGGGCACCTGCCATACTCCCGGCCGCCGCTGTCCAAGGAATACTTCACCGGCAAGGCCGAACGCGACAGCATCTTCGTGCACCCGGCTGCCTGGTACGCCGAGAACGACATCGATGTCGAGGCTGGGGCGAAGGTCGTCTCCATCAACCCAGCCCTGCACCAGGTGACGCTGGCGGATGATCGCAGCCTGGCCTACGACAAGCTCCTGCTGGCAACGGGGGCGACACCGCGCACGGTGAGCGTTCCAGGGTCCGACGCCGACGGCATCCACTACCTCCGCACGGTCGAGGACAGCGAGCGGCTGCACAAGGCGCTCGCCGAAGGCGGCCACACCATGGTGGTCGTCGGCGCCGGGTGGATCGGGCTGGAGGTGGCATCCGCTGCCCGTGGCTACGGCAACAGCGTCACCATGATCGGGCGGGAGACGATTCCGCTGCAGGGGCCGCTCGGCGACGAGCTGGGCGCGGTGTTCCAGGAGCTCCACGAGTCGAACGGGGTCGTGTTCCGGCTGCCGTCGGACCTGGTCTCGTTCACGGTGGACGGCGGCCGGGTGACTGGAGTCGTCACCGACTCGGAGACCCTGCCGGCCGACCTCGTCGTGGTGGGGGTCGGGGCGATCCCGAACATCGAGCTGGCCGAGAAGGCCGGGCTGACGGTGGAGAACGGAATCGTGGTCGACGCTGGACTGCGCGCCAGCGCCGACGACGTGTTCGCGGCCGGCGACGTGGCCAACTCCTTCCACCCAGTGGTGGGACAGCGGATGCGCAACGAGCACTGGGCGAACGCGATCGCCAGTGGCAAGGTGGCGGCGAAGTCGATGCTCGGCCAGGATGCCGCGCTCGACGACATCCCATACTTCTACACCGACCAATTCGACCTCGGGATGGAATACTCCGGCTACCCGCCGTACACACGGGACGCCGATGTCGTCATCCGCGGCGACAAGGCCGGGCGCGAGTTCGTCGCGTTCTGGGTGAACGACGGCCGCGTGGTCGCGGGCATGAACGTCAACATCTGGGACGTCAACGACCAGGTGCAGGACCTCATCCGTTCGGGCCGGCAGGTGGATGCCGCCAAGCTCGCCGACCCGGCGGTGCCGCTCGCCGAGGTGTGACGGGTCGCGCGCGCTTACCCGGCCGGATGAGACGATGGACCGCATGACCTTCGCACTGCCGCCGCTGACGTCGCCGGTGCGCACCATCGGGGAGCGCACCTTCGACTTCTCCAGGCGCGTGGCGGTGATGGCGATCATCAATCGCACGCCGGACTCCTTCTACGACGCCGGCATCAACTTCGAGCTGGACAAGGCGGTCGCTGCATCCCTCAAAGCGGTGGAGAACGGCGCCGACTGGGTCGACATCGGCGGGGTTCCGTTCTCTCCGGGCGACCCGCTCCCGCTCGAGGAGGAGGCCGCCCGGGTGGTGCCGGTCATCGCGGAGTTGCGCCGGGCATCCGACGTCGTCATCTCGGTCGACACATTCCACGCGGAGGTGGCGCGGCGCAGCATCGAGGCCGGTGCGACCGTCGTCAACGACACCACCGGGCTCAGCGACCACGACCTGGTGCGGGTGGTCGCAGACAGCGAGGCTTCGCTGGTGATCGTGCACTCGCTGGCCACCCCGCGAACGCAATACCCGCATCCGCAGTACGCGGATGTCGCTGCCGAGGTCTCCGACTTCCTGCGTCGCCGGGTAGAGCTGGCGGTGAGCCTCGGGGTTCCGGAGGAGCGGATCATCGTCGACCCCGGCCACGACCTGAACAAGAACACGCTGCACACGCTGGAGTTGACCAGGCGGCTGCGGGTGGTCACCGAGCTGGGACTGCCGACCATGGTCGCCCTCTCGAACAAGGACTTCATCGGGGAGACGCTCGACGTGCCGAAACGGGAGCGACTGGAGGGTTCGCTGGCGGCGGCGGTCGCCTGCATCCTGCAGGGCGCCCGGATCGTGCGGGTGCACGAGGTGGCGCAGACGGTGGCGGCGGTGCGGATGACGGAGGCGATCCTGGGGCTGCGTGAACCGGCGTACCTGAAGCACAACACCATGGAGTTCAACGTGAGGGAGCCGGATGTCGGCTGACGAGATCCGGCGGGCCGGGGCGGCGGATGCCCTCAGCGACGACGAACTGCTCGACCTGTATGCCGCGGGCGACCGCGAACGCACGTGGTTGCGGGCGAATTTCGTCTCCAGCCTGGACGGGGCGGCCACGCACAATGGGCTCTCCGCCGGGCTCGGGTCGCCGGCCGATCGGCGGGTGTTCGACCTGTTGCGCCGTCTCGCCGACGTCATCGTCGTCGGTGCCGGAACGGTACGCGCCGAAGGCTACGGGGGACTGAGCGTCGATGACGCCTCCGCCGACTGGCGGCTGCGCAGCGGGCTGGCGGCGCAGCCGGTGTTCGCCGTGGTGTCGGCCAGCCTGGACCTCGACCCGGCGATCTTCGCCGACAACCCGGTGCGACCGCTGGTGCTGACCGTGCCGGACGCGCCCGCTGACCGCCGAGCGGCGCTCGCCGGGGTGGCGGACTTGGTCGACTGCGGTGAAGATCGGGTGGACACCAGGCGGATGCTGCGCGTGCTGGCCGAACGCGGCCTCACCCAGGTGCACAGCGAGGGCGGCCCCCATATGCTCGGCGCCATGACCGAGGAGGGCACCCTCGACGAGTTGTGCCTCACCCTGAGCCCGCGGCTGGAGGGCGGCGTTGCGCGGCGCATCACCGACGGGCATCCGGCCGCCCCTCGTGCCATGCAGCTCGCCCACGTGCTGACCGCAGCCGACGGAACCCTGCTGCTGCGGTACACGGGCGGGCCCCGCTTCTAGGCGACGGTCGCGCCATTCACGCGCCGCGGCACTTCCAGCGGGTTGTCGTCGCGCAGGGCGGCCGGGAGCAGGTGCTGCGGCAGGCCCTGGTAGGCGACCGGCCGCAGGAAGCGCTCGATCGCCGCGGTGCCGACGGAGGTGGATGACGACGCGGTGCTCGCCGGGTACGGGCCGCCGTGCTGCTGGGCGTAGGTCACCGACACCCCGGTGGGCCATTGGTTCCAGAGCACCCGGCCGGCACGCTTCGACAGAAGGCGGATCAACTCCGGGGCGATCTCGTCGTCGTCCTCGCCGACGATGGTGGCGGTTAGCTGGCCGTCGATCGCCCGGGCGACGTCCAGCAGCTGCGCCTCGTCGTCGTACTCTACGACGAGCGCCGTCGGGCCGAACACCTCGGTCACGAGGGCGAGCGGGTCACGGAGCACCGCCTCGACATCGGTGAGCAGGACGGTCGGGGCGGGCGGGTCAGCCAGGGCGCCATCCGAGGAGACCAGCACGCGAACATCCGCCCGGTCCTGAATGGTGGTGAGTGAATCGACGTAGCCCTGCTGGATGCGCGTGTTGAGCAGTCGCGCGGCCGGCGGCAACGGGATCTGGACGAGTTCGTCGACCATGGTTGACGACCTGGGCACGAACAGCACGCCCGGCTTGGTGCAGAACTGGCCGGCTCCCATGGTGAAGGATGCGACGAACTCCTGCGCGATGCTGGCGCCGCGGACGGTTGCGGCCGCCTGGCTGACGAAGACGGGGTTGACGCTGCCGAGCTCGCCGTAGAACGGGATCGGCTCCGGGCGGGACTGGGCGATGGTGAACAGGGCGCGACCGCCGCCGATCGATCCGGTGAACGCGCCGGCCTTCACCTCCGGGTGCTGCAGCGCCAGGCGCCCAGCCTCGGTTCCGGTGATCAGCGTGAACAGGCCGTCGGGGGCACTGGCCGCGGCGAGCGCATCGACGATGATGGCCGCGGTGGCCCGTGACAGCTCGGGGTGGCCGGAGTGGGCCTTGAGGATCACGGCGGATCCGGCGGCCAGCGCTGAGGCGGTGTCGCCGCCGGCCACGGAGAAGGCGAACGGGAAGTTGCTGGCGGCGAAGACGACGACCGGCCCGACGGAGGTCAGGATGCGCCGGAGGTCCGGGCGCGGAACGCCCATCGGCCAGGTGCTGTCGGCTTCGTCGATGCGGGCGCCCAGGAAGCTGCCGTCGCTGAGCACCTCCGCGAACAGGCGGAGCTGGAAGGTGGTGCGGGTCAGTTCGCCGCGCAGGCGGCCCTCGGCGAGGTGGGTCTCGGCGATAGCGATCGGGACCAGGCGGTCGGCGGCGGCGTCGAGCGCATCCGCGACGGCGACGAGGGCGCTACCCCGCTCGTCGGTGCTGGTGGCCGCCCACTGGTCGGACGCCAACGCGGCTCGGGTTGCGATCTGCTCGATGGCTTCGGCGGGGGTCTGGTTCGTCATCATGTCCTCTTGCGCTTGTGCGAGCCGCGACAGCCGGATGTCGGTGTCGGGCGTCGCTGGCAAGCCTAAGTTGCGAGCATGATGCCAGTCCAAGCCCCGAAACGCATCCGGTGATGCGTCTAAGGTATTGATTGCGGGCAGCGCACCTGAGAGGCCGGGAGGGCCGATGTTCACGTTCGACCAACTCAAGAGCTTCGTCGTCCTGGCCGAGGAACTGCATTTCGGCAGAGCCGCTGAACAACTGAATATGACGCAGCCGCCGCTCAGCCGGCAGATCCAGAAACTCGAGGCGGAACTCGAGTTCGCCCTGTTCGACCGCACCAAGCGGGCGGTGAGCCTCACCGCAGCCGGCCGCGCCTTCCACGGGGAGGCGCAGAAGATCCTCAGCATCGCTGACGCCTCCCGCAGCATGGCGAAGCGGATCGCCGAAGGGGCGGCCGGGGAGATCAAGATCGGAATCACCGCCACCGGGATCATGGAACTGCTGGGGGAGATCCTCGCGCGACTGGATGAGCACGCTCCCGAGCTGACCGTGGACATCCAGGAGATGGTGTCGCAAGACCAGATCTCGGCGGTCCTGAGCGGGGCAATCGACATCGGCTTCGTGAGAGAGGTGCCGCGGTCGGCTGAGTTGGAAGCACTGCTGGTGCGGCAGGAGCCGCTGATCACCGCCATCAGCAGCCGTCACCGACTGGCGGTGACCAGCAGGGCGATTCGGATTGCGGAGCTGGAGGGCGAGCGGGTGCTCACCTATTCACCGAACCAGGCGCATTACTTCCGGGCGCTGGTGGAGACCGTGCTCGCGGCAGTTCCCACACTCCCCAGCCAGGAGATCACCCAGGTGCACAGCATGCTGTCGCTGGTCGCCGCCAACAAGGGCATCGCGCTGGTTCCCAAGTCGGCGGCCAAACTCGGGATGTCCGGCATCGTCTTCCGGCCCATCGCCGAGCATCCGGATCCGAAGGTGAAACTGCACGCCGTCTGGCGGTCGGACAACTCGAATCCGGTGTTCAAGTCGGCCCACGCGGTGCTGACGGAGTTGAACGCAGGCCTCGCATAACCATGCACGAAAGGTATTGATAGATACAAAAGAGCAGTTGATCAGGTATTCAAGCGTCCCTACGCTGAGACGAACGTCGAGGAAGCCCAGCCTCCCTCGGCGGAGAAGCCACCTGAACAAAGGAACATCGACTGTGAATGCTTATAGCCCGCAAGACCTCGCCACCAAGGTCGGCAGCGGACTTCTCTCCTTCCCCGTGACGGCATTCGCCGCGGACCTCAGCTTCGACGAGGCCCGCTACCGTGAGCACCTCGCGTACATGAGCAGCTACGACGTCGCAGGCCTTTTCGCCGCCGGCGGAACCGGTGAGTTCTTCTCCCTCACTAACCCCGAGATCTCCCGGGTCGTCTCCGCGGCCGTGCAGGAAGTCAACGGCAAGCTCCCCGTGCTGGCTCCGGCCGGCGGTTCCGTTGCCAACGCCATTGAGCAGGCGGGCATCGCACAAGCAGCAGGCGCCGCAGGCATCCTCCTCTTCCCGCCCTACCTGACCGAGGCATCGCAGGATGGGCTCGCCGCCTACATCGAGGCAGTGTGCAAAGCCACCTCGCTCGGCGTCATCGTATACAGCCGCGCCAACATGGCCCTGGATGCCGACACCGTTGCCCGGGTCGCCGACCGCAATGCGAACCTGATCGGGTTCAAGGATGGCGTCGGCAGCCTCGACCAGATGACCAAGATCTACACGAAGCTCAGCGACCGCCTGATCTACATTGGTGGCCTTCCCACCGCCGAAACCTATGCGCTGCCGTACTTGGAGCTTGGTGTGACAACATACTCGTCAGCCATGTTCAACTTCGTTCCCGAGTTTGCTCTTCGTTTCTATGCGGCCGTCCGCGCCAAGGATCACGAGTTCGTCTTCGCCGGTCTTCGCGACTTCGTTCTGCCGTACCTGGAAATCCGGGACCGCAAGCAGGGCTACGCGGTGTCCATCGTCAAGGCAGGCCTGAACGTGACGGGACGCCCGATCGGTAGTGTGCGCGCTCCTCTCACCGATCTCACCGGTGACGAGAACGAGATGCTCCGCGAGCTGATCGCCCGAGTCCAGTAACCACGCACCCCACGCGCTGACGCGTGCACTGGGGCAGCTCTGCGCTGTCCGCTGCCCCAGTGCCGGTTCGCCCGCACCCAACCAAGAGCAGGAAGCCTCCATGGATCTTCACAACACAGTCTCGATACCGTCGGTATCCTCCGACGACGCCCTGGTGATCCTCAAGCAGGTCAACAAGTTCTACGGCGACAATCACGTGCTTCGCGACATCAACACGGTGGTGAACCGTGGGGAGATCGTCGCGCTGATCGGCCCGTCGGGAGCCGGCAAGTCGACGCTGTGCCGGGCGATCAACCGCCTTGAGACGATCACGTCCGGTGAGATCTACATCGACGGAGTTGCACTGCCTGAGGAGGGCCGCGAGCTGGCCACGCTGCGCGCGGACGTGGGTATGGTGTTCCAGTCGTTCAACCTGTTCGCCCACAAGACGGTGCTCGAGAACGTCGCCCTCGGCCCGATGCTGGTGCGGAAGGCCAAGAAGGCGGATGCCCACAAGCTGGCCATGGAACACCTGGACCGGGTAGGCGTTGCCAACCAGGCCGGCAAGCTACCTGCGCAACTCTCCGGCGGGCAGCAACAGCGGGTGGCGATCGCGCGGGCCCTGGCCATGAAGCCCAAGATCATGCTCTTCGACGAGCCGACCAGCGCCCTCGATCCGGAGATGGTCAGTGAGGTGCTGGACGTGATGCTGGCACTCGCCAAGACCGGCATGACCATGGTCGTCGTCACGCACGAGATGGGATTCGCCCGCGAGGCCGCCGACCGGATCATCTTCATGGCCGATGGCCAGGTCGTCGAAGAGGCACCACCGACCGAGTTCTTCGCCAACCCCAAGACCACCCGCGCCCGGGACTTCCTGCAGAAGATCCTGGCCCGTTAACTTCACCGCCGAAGTCCAACCTGACAATCACAATGAGGAGAAATATGTCAAAGAAAAGAATGACCCTGGCGGTCGCTGCTGCGGCAGCGATCACGCTCGCGCTCAGCGCTTGCGCGACTGCAGGCCCGGCCACCGATGCGGATGCTCCCGCTGATGCGGCGAAGTTCCCGGTCAATTCCAGCGTCGAGCTGGAAGGCAGCCCCACGCTTGAGGCCATGCAGGAGCGCGGCAAGATCGTTCTCGGCGTCAAGGAGGACCAGCCCGGCTTCGGCATGCGCGACTCGGCCACCGGAGAGCGCTCCGGCTTCGATATCGACCTGGCCACCTGGGTTGCCGCTGAGCTCGGCTTCGGCGCAGACAAGATCGAGTTCGTCACCATTCCCAGCCAGAGCCGCGAGCAGGCCCTGACCAACGGTGACGCGGACCTGATCATCGGCATGTACACGATCTCGGACAAGCGCAAGGAACTCATCGGCTTCGCGGGACCGTACATGACCAACGGCCAGAGTCTTCTGGTGCGCGCGGACAACACCGACATCAAGGGCGAGGCCGACATGGCCGGGCACAAGGTGTGCTCGATCACCGGTTCGACCCCGATCCAGTACGTCAAGGCGAACCACCCTGACGTCGAGACCGTCGAGTTCGACAACATGGCCCAGTGCGTCGAAGCATTGACCAGCGGCCAAGTCGACGCCGTGACCACGGATGAGGCCCTCCTCATCGGGTACAGCACCCTCGCACCGGACGAGCTCAAGGTCGTCGGAAAGCCGTTCACCACCGAAGGCTTCGGCATCGGCGTGACCAAGGCCGATGACGAACTGCGGAAGTTCGTGAACGAACTGCTCACCGGAAAGTCGGATGTCCTGCAGCAGATCTACGACGACAACCTGGGCTCCTCGGGTGTCAAGTTCCAAACCGCTGAGGTCGACAACTACTAAGAGTCAATCCGCGCGAACTGGGGAGGGGGCCGATTCCGGCCCTCTCCCCGGTCTCAACTACAGCGCATAGATCGGAAAGTCACCCATGCAGGTTCTCTTAGACAACCTCGACCTGTTCGTGCTCGGGTTCACCAACACGGTGATCATGTTCGTGATCTCCGCGGTGTTCTCCCTGGTTCTCGGATGCATCATCGGCATCCTGAGGATCGCGCCGTCGGCACCGATGCGCGCCGTCGGCACCGTGTACGTGAACACCCTGCGGAACACGCCTCTCGCGTTGCTGATGATGTTCTTCGCACTGGGATACCCCAAGCTCGGGTTGCCGCCCCTCGACTACATGACGCTCGCGATCATCGCCCTCGTGCTGTACACCGCAAGCTACGTCGCTGAGGTCTTCCGGTCCGGCATCAACTCGATCGACAAGGGGCAGACTGAGGCGGCGCGTGCGCTCGGGCTCACCTTCGGCCAGGTCATGCGCGTTGTGCTGCTGCCACAGGCCTTCCGCAACGTCGTCCCGCCGCTGGTGAGCGTCTTCATCGCCGCGCTGAAGAACACCACCGTCGCGAGCGGTTTCTCAGTCATGCAGGCCGGTGCCATCTCCGCCAACATGTCTGAGCGCGGCGAGAACCTGCTGGTCACGCTGCTGTGGGTCGCGCTGTTCTTCTTCATCCTGGTGATGGGGTTGGCCGCTGTGCAACGGAAGCTCGAACGAAAGTGGGCGCAATCATGAGCTACGCCACTCAGGAACTTTTCGACGTCCCGGGACCGAAGGGGCGCCGGCGGAGCAACATCGCCGGATTCATCACCATCGCTGTCGTGGTGGCCTTCCTCGGCTTCATCGCCTTCCAGCTGTACCGTTCCGGGCAGTTCGAGGCGCAGAAGTGGCAGCTGTTCACCTTCCCGATGGTGCAGCAGGAGATCCTCAAGACCACCGTCTCCACCATGAACGCGTTCCTGGCCGGTGCGGTGTTCGCCCTCGTGCTCGGCGTGCTGCTGCTCCTCGGCCGGCTGTCGCAGATCAAGTTGGTGACCGTCGCCTTCAGCTGGCTGACCGAGACGTTCCGTGCCATCCCGCTGCTCATCCTGATGATGCTGATGTATTACGGACTGCCGGTGCTCGGTGCCACGTTCGTGACGCCGTTCGTTGCGGTCGTCGGCGGCCTGATGATCTACAACGGCTCCGTCTTCGCCGAGATCTTCCGCGCCGGCATCCAGTCGCTGCCCAAGGGCCAGAGCGAGGCCGGGTACGCGATCGGGCTGACCCGGGGTCAGGTGCTCCGGGTGATCCTGGCGCCGCAGGCGATACGGAACATGCTGCCGACGATCATCTCCCAGCTCGTGGTCGCGCTCAAGGACACCGCGCTCGGGTTCATGGTCACCTACCCGGAACTGCTCTACCTGGCCAAGTTCTACGGAACCCAGTTCCAGTACGGCAGCCCGATCATCCCGGCCGCCATCGTCATGGGGTCCATCTACATCGGACTCTGCCTGCTGCTCTCCTTCATCGCCGTGAAGGTGGAGAAGTGGTCGAATTCCGGAAGAAAGTCCAACCAGGAGATCCCGCAATATGAGTGACCTGACCGTTTCCCGTCTCCTCGCCTCGGTGACGGAGTCCGCGCCGCAGGCGATCGACGCCCTCGCCAAGAAGTACCGCAGTGAGGGTCGCCCGGTGATCGCGTTCGGTGCCGGGGAACCGGACTTCGACACCCCGTCGTTCATCACCGAAGCGGCCAAGGCCGCCATCGACGACCCGAAGAACCACCATTACAGCGGTCCGTCCGGGCTGCCGGAACTGCGCCAGGCGGTGGCCGAGTACACCACTGCCTACACCGGCACCCCGTTCACTGCGGGCGAGGTGGCCATCGCGAACGGCGGCAAGCAGGCGATCTACAACACCCTGTCGGCGATCCTGAACCCGGGTGACGAGGTCATCCTGCCCGCCCCCTACTGGACGAGTTACCCGGAGCAGGTCAAGCTCGCCGGTGGCATCACGGTGCCGGTGGCGACGGATGTCGACAGCGAGTACAAGACGACGGTCGCCGACCTGGAAAGGGCGCGCACCGATCGCACCAAGGTGCTGATCCTCACCTCACCGTCGAACCCGACCGGTTCGGTGTACACCGAGGACGAGATCCGCCTGATCGGTGAGTGGGTGACAGAGCACGGGATCTGGGTGCTCTCCGACGAGATTTACCACGACTTCGTCTACGACGGCGCCGAGTTCAACTCGATCTCCCGGTTCGTGCCGAGGGAGCAGCTCATTATCGTCAACGGACTGGCCAAGAGCCACGTGCTGACCGGCTGGCGCCTCGGCTGGATCGTGTCTACCCCGTCGATCATCGATGCCGTCAAGAACTTCCAGTCGCACACCACCGGCAACGTTTCCAACATCTCCCAGCAGGCTGCGCTGGCGGCCATCCGTCACGGGCAGGACTTTCCGGAGCAGATGCGGCTCGTCTTCGATCGGCGCAGGCGCATCGCGTACGAATTGATTCAGACGTTCAAGAACGTCAGGGTGGCGAATCCGCTGGGCGCTTTCTACGTGTTCCCGGATGTTCGAGGGCTCCTGGACGGAACGCTCGAGCTGAACGGGTCACCGGTCACGACCAGCTTCGAACTGTCGCAACTTCTACTGGAGGAGATCGATGTCGCGGTCGTTCCGGGCGAGGCATTCGGGGCTCCCGGGCACCTGCGGTTCTCCTATGCCCTGGATGATGATGCACTGGTCGAAGGTCTGGAGCGCATCCGCGACTACCTGGCCGCCCGCTTCTGATCGAAGGTTGGTCGAGCTTGTCGAAGCCCTGCAACGAATCTCGACAGGCTCGATGGGTCTCGACAAGCTCGACCCACTTACCGGCGAGTCCCTAGGCGGCGGTCAGGCTGTGCGCGTCGAGGATCTCGTAGCTGTAGCCCTGCTCGGCGAGGAACCGCTGCCGGTTCTGCGCGAACTCCTGGTCGACGGTGTCCCGTGCGACGAGCGTGTAGAAGTTGGCGGGCAGCCCGCTCTCCTTCGGGCGCAGTAGGCGTCCCAGCCGCTGGGCCTCTTCCTGACGGGAACCGAACGACCCGGACACCTGGATGGCTACGGTCGCCTCGGGCAGGTCGACCGAGAAGTTGGCGACCTTCGACACCACGAGCACAGTGATCGAGCCTTCACGGAACGCCTGGTACAGCCGCTCCCGTTCGTCGACCGGCGTCGCCCCCGTGAGCTTGGGGGCGTCCAGCGCATCCGCCAATTCGTCGATCTGGTCGAGGTACTGGCCGATCACCAGGATGCGCTCGCCGGCGTGCTTGGCGACGAGGTCCTTGACGACCTCCAGCTTCGCCGGGGCGGTTGCGGCGAGCCGGTATCGTTCGTCGTCGGCGGATGCCGCGTACACGAGCCGTTCGTCCTGGGGGAGGTCGATGCGCACCTCGTAGCAGGAGGCGGGGGAGATGAAGCCCTGGGCCTCGATCTCCTTCCACGGGGCGTCGAACCGCTTGGGGCCGATGAGGCTGAACACGTCGCCCTCGCGACCGTCCTCCCTTACCAGGGTCGCGGTCAGGCCGAGCCGGCGGCGGGCCTGCAACTCGGCGGTGAGCTTGAAAACGGGTGCCGGCAGCAGGTGCACCTCGTCGTAGATGACCAGGCCCCAGTCGAGCGCATTGAGCAGTTCGAGGTGGGCGTACTGGCCTTTCCGCTTGGCCGTGAGAATCTGGTACGTCGCAATGGTCACCGGTTTCACTTCTTTCACCTGGCCGGAGTATTCGCCGATCTCCTCCTCGGTGAGGGTGGTGCGGCGCAGCAGCTCCGACCGCCATTGGCGGGCCGAGACGGTGTTGGTGACCAGGATGAGCGTGTTCGTCTTGGTGGTCGCCATCGCCCCGGCGCCGACCAGGGTCTTGCCGGCGCCGCAGGGGAGCACGACCACGCCGGAGCCGTGCTCGATGAAGTTGCTGATCGCATGCTCCTGGTACGGGCGCAGCGACCAGTTGGCGTTGTCGAGGGAGATCTCGTGCGGGGTCCCCGGCGTGTATCCGGCGAGGTCCTCAGCCGGCCAGCCGAGTTTCAGCAGCTCCTGCTTGAGCTGCCCGCGGGCCCACGGCTGCATGACGAACGTGTTCGGCCCGCGCTTCTCGAAGAGCAGCTCAGCCACCTTCCTGGCGCGGGAGATCTCGGACAGCACCGCAGCATCCGTCGCCGTCAGGGTCAGCACGCCTTCGTCGTCGCGCTCGATCACCAGCCGGCCGTAGCGGGACACGGTCTCGACCATGTCGACCGCGACCGACTGGGGGATGGCGAACTTGCTGTACTTCTCCAGCGTGGCCAGCATGTCTTCGGCCGTGTGGCCGGCCGCGCGGGCGTTCCAGAGGCCGAGACGCGTGATGCGGTAGGTGTGGATGTGCTCGGGGGCACGCTCCAGCTCGGCGAAGACGGCGAGGTCGTGGCGGGCGTCCGCGGCATCCGGATGCGCGACCTCCAGCAGCACAGTGCGGTCGCTTTGCACGATGAGCGGCCCATTAGTCATAACGTTCTAGTCTACGCCCGTCCCGCTTAAGGTCAGTGGGCGGGGGACACCCCGGCGATACTCGACAGCGGCAGGGTGCGCTCGATGTCGGAGTTGCGGTCGCGCGCCCGCAGGCGGCCGCCGACGATGCTCGCCGGCTCCAGTTGAAGTTCGGTGGTCGAACCGTTCGGCATGGTGACGCTCACGGTGAGGGCGAGTTTGCCGCGAACGGCCGCATCCAGTTGCTTGATCAGCCAGGCGTGGTCGTTCTCGCCGGCGTCCGGTTCCCCGCCGACGCGCAGTCGTGCGACGAGCTCGGCGGCCGGGTCGCTCGTCGCGTGGTGCGCCACTTTTGCGGTACGGCGGCGCTGCAGCACGACGATCTCGCCTTGCGAGTTCTCCGCCGCCACCGGGTAGCGCGCGTCGCTGAGCGTCCAGAAGACCAGGTCGAGCGGGAACCGGCTCACCACCCGGTGCGTTCCGGTGCGGGTCAGTCCGAGCCCGCTCAGGCTCTGGTCGACGACGATGGTGCCGAGCAGGTTGGTGTCGTCGGAGCGCAGATAGCTTCGCGCGCCGTACTCCGCGTTCTCCGGGTCGACCCCGCCAGTGAGCTCGCCGATGCGAACCAGGCCGTACCGGGCGGCGCTCTCCGCGATCAGGTAGGACAGGGGCTGCGGGATGCCGGTCAGTGAGATCGACTCCAGGTATTCGAGGATCGTGCTGGCGGTCTCACCGGATGCGAGCGCTCGGTTTACACTGGACGCCGACATCCGGTAGGTGGCGGCCAGTGCGCGGTTCTCGGCGTCCGCGATCACCCGCAGCCGCGCATCCACCGCAGGAGTGAGCGGGCCGGGCGCGACCACCGACAGGTCGTGCTGCAGGTAGACCTTCTCGACCTCGGTGGGGAGGAGGGGTCGCAACGCCTCCTCGGCCTCAGCCGGCTTGCCGTCCAGCAGCAGGGCGCCCTGACTGCTCGGCGCCTCCCCTCCGGTGATGCCGAGAAGCTCGGCACTCTGGGTGAAGGTCGCGATGCGCTGCTGCATCCACTCGCCGCCGGCCGGGTAGAGCCAGGCCAGATGGGCTCGAAGCCCGTCGCCCCATTTCGCCTGCGAGTACCGGCGGAGCACCCGCCGCACTTCGGGCAGCACCCCGCTGACCCAGCCGTCGGCCAGCACCAGCCACCGCGCGAGGGTGGGCTCCAGCAGCCAGTCGTTTCCGCGTTCGGTGACCAGCCAGGCGCCGGCCTCGCGGGTGGTGAGGCCGGCCTGGTCGGCGACGGACAGGTACGCCGCAACCGAGTCCAGATCGGTTGCGATGGCGTTCGCCAGTCGTTTCTTGTCTGGCAGGGCGATGCCGCCCTTGGCCAGCTCGCGTGCCGGCTCCCGCTCCAGCTCGAGCAGCAACGCGGTCACCACGGTGATGGCGCTGAACGCCCTCTCCGCGGCGAGGCGGTCGATGGCGTGACGTTCCGTTTCGGCGACCGGGGCGGGCGGATGCCCCACCGGGTCTGCGGCGAGTTCTTCCCGGGACGGCAGTCCGAAGACCGGCCAGGACCGCAGTTGCTCGACGACGACGTCGTAGACCTGGGCGCGATCGTCGGTGGTCTCGGCGAGCAGGAACCGCGCCGGCCTCTCGAGGCGCCGCGTGACATCCGCCTGCTCCCAGCCGAGAGCGGTGGCGACCTGCGCGATCGTCGACGGGGTTTCCGCGGTGGCCAGCTCGCCGGCGGTCGCCAGCAGTGCGAGGGTGCCGCGGTCGAGCCGGCTGAGCGCCTGCTGCACCGAGGTGCTCTCGAGCAACGCTTCGGCGAGGTCGAAGAAGTCCTTGATACCGCCGGCTGGGAAGGTGCGTTCCTGCAGTGCGCTGACCAGCGCGGTGTCGTCGATCAAGCGCAGGCGCGTGGCGAGTGACAGGATGTCGTTCATTCGTCCCCCCGCCGATTGTCGTGTGCAACTGGGTCGGCGTCGGTGCCGACCTTCCTAGCTTGTCCTATTCCCGGCTCGGCGGCTGACGTTGCTGATGATCAGGAGCGCGATCGTCAGCAGCATGGCCGAAGGCAGGGCGAAAAGCGGCAACATGAGAACGATCGGCCAGACGCCTTGACCGGATCCGATCTCGGTGTTCGCACCCACGGCGGTGCCGACGATGACGGCGATGAAGGATGCGAGTGAGGCCAGCACGAGAACAACGATCAGGTAGGCCATGATCCGTTGGCTACGATTAACGGTACCGGGAGCGCCATTTGTCACACCCACAACAATACGTCCATCGGGTGCCCGTAAGCTTACGAGTTACGACTCGTGCATGAGAAAGAGGTACGCCATGCCTACCGGCAAGGTTAAGTTTTACGACGAAGAGAAGGGCTTCGGCTTCATCAGCTCTGATGACGGCCAGGAGGTCTTCCTTCACGCCTCCGCCCTGCCATCCGGTACCACCGCGGTGAAGGCGGGTACCCGTCTCGAGTTCGGAATCGCCGACGGCAAGCGGGGCGCGCAGGCGCTGTCCGCGCGCATTCTGGATGCTCCGCCCAGCCTCTCGAAGATGAGCCGCAAGCCGGCCGACGACATGGCGATCATCGTGGAAGACCTGGTGAAGATGCTTGACGGCATCGGCACCAACCTGAAGCGCGGACGCTACCCGGAATCCGGCCACAGCCACAAGATCGCGGCGATGCTGCGCAAGGTCGCGGACGAACTGGATGCCTGAGACCCTGGCAACGCCCGCCGACTTCGAGCTGGCTCGTGCGGCACTGCTCGACATGACCCCGGCGTCCACCATCGGCGAGCCCGCAGGCTCGATCGATGAGGGCGATGGGGTAGTCACCCTCTACTTCGACACCACCATGCCCGGTTACAAGGGCTGGCGCTGGACGGTCAGCATCGCCCACATCGAGGGGGGCGACCCGACCGTTCTCGAGACCGAGCTGACCCCGGGGGAGACGGCGTTGTTGTCCCCGGCCTGGGTGCCGTGGGCCGATCGCCTCGCCGACTACAAGGCCGGCCAGGCCGGGCAGGCGGCGGAGGAGCTGGACGACGACGACAGCGACGACGACGACGACGATGATGACGATGACTTTGATGATGAGGACGTCAACGACGATGACGAGGCGTTGCTGCACAGCGGTGACCTCGACGGGGTCGACATCGATTCACTCGACGACGAAGACGACGATGACCATGACGACGACCACGAAGACGATGACGACGACGAGTCGGACGACTTCGACGAGTCAGCGCCTGCGGTGGATGTAGATCAGGCCGATGACGCCCAGGACGAGTCCGGCGACGCAGGCCCAAACCCACCAGCGGTCGGCCGGGGCAAGCAGCGGACCAAGAAGTAGTACGGCGACCAGCGCCACCAGCCACAGCCCGATCCCGATGAGGATCGGTTTGCGGTCATCCGTTTTCGGCGGCACCGGGTCGGGTCGTCGCTCGGAGTCTTTCAGCCACAGCCGCATGGGTTAAAGGTACCGATTCGTCAGAGGTTCTCGACGACGTACTCGATCGACGCGATCAGCTGGCGGATGTCGCTGGGCTCGACCGCGGTGAACGTCGCCACCCGCAGCTGGTTGCGTCCGAGCTTGCGGTACGGGTCGGTGTCGAGGATCCCGTTGGCGCGCAACGTCTTCGCGATGGCGGAGGCGTCGATCTGGTCATCGAAGTCGATTGTTACGACGACCTGCGACCGGTGGTCCGGGTTGGCGACGAACGGGGTCGCGTACGACACCGACTCCGCCCACTCATAGAGCGCCGTCGAGGACTCCCGGGTGCGGGCATCCGCCCACGCCAGCCCACCCTGGTCATTGATCCACTGCACCTGGTTTTCGAGCAGCAGCAGCGTGCTGAGAGCCGGGGTGTTGAGGGTCTGGCCCTGTCGCGAGTTGTCGATCGCGTTCTTCAGGCTGAGGAACTCGGGGATGTAGCGCCCGCTGGCCGCGATGCGTTCGACCCGTTCGATCGCCCGAGGGGAGAAGAGGGCGAGCCACAGCCCGCCGTCGGAGGCGAGGTTCTTCTGCGGGGCGAAGTAGTAGACATCCGCCTGCGACGCGTCGAAGTCGATGCCGCCGGCCGCGCTGGTGGCGTCGATGACGGTGAGCGCATCCGCCTGAACCCGGGTGACCGGGGCCATCACGCCGGTCGAGGTTTCGTTGTGCGGCCAGGCGTAGACGTCCACACCGTCGGTGATGACTGGCTCGCTGCGGGATCCCGGGTCGGCGCTGATGACGGATGGCGCATCCAGCCAGGGAGTTGTCGCCGCCTTCGCGAACTTGCTGCTGAACTCGCCGAACACCAGGTTCTGGCTGCGCTGCTCGATGAGGGAGAACGCGGCGGCGTCCCAGAACGCGGTGGAGCCGCCGTTGCCGAGCACCACTTCGTAGCCGTCGGGGATGCTGAAGAGCTGGCCGAGGCCGTCCTGAACCCGCTTCACCAGGTTCTTCACCGGAGCCTGCCGGTGGGAGGTGCCGAGCAGTTCGGCCCCCGCAGTAGAGAGGTACGCGAGTTGCTCGGCGCGGACCTTGGAGGGTCCGCACCCGAACCGTCCGTCGGCGGGCAGAAGGGCTGAGGGGATTGTGAGCTGCGGCATAGAGAAATCTTATGGGGGTGCCAGAGGTTAGGCTTGCCTATGACGTTCGAGACGGTGAAGGGCGATGATGGCTGATCTCATTGACACCACAGAGATGTATCTCCGCACGATCTACGAGCTCGAAGAAGAGAACATCATCCCGCTGAGGGCACGTATCTCTGAGAGGCTCGGCCACTCCGGGCCGACGGTTTCGCAGACCATTGGCCGTATGGAACGTGACGGCCTGGTACGGGTTGAGGATGACCGGCATCTTGCGCTCACGACTGCCGGGCGTTCGAAAGCCGTGGGTGTGATGCGTAAGCACCGCCTGGCTGAGCGCCTGCTCGCCGATGTCATCGGCCTCGACTGGGCGCTCGTCCATGAGGAGGCGTGCCGCTGGGAGCATGTGATGAGCGAGCAGGTGGAGCGGCGCATCCTGGAGCTGCTGGAGCACCCGACGCATTCCCCGTACGGCAACCCGATCCCGGGGCTGGATGAGATCGGCGACCGTACGACCTCGAAGTTCTCTGATGGCGTGGTCAACGTCGTCAACTACACCCTGGGCGCGGTGGGGCCGATCACCGGTACTATCCGCCGGCTGGGGGAGCCGGTGCAGTACGAGTCCGAGCTGCTCGACCAGTTGCGAACGGCCGGGGTGGTTCCGGGTGCGGTGGCGAGCTTCACCGGTTCCGGCCGCACCTTTCGAGTCGAGGTGGAGGGTATCCCCGAGGGCATCGAGCTGCCCATCGAGGTGGCGCAGCACGTTTACGTCGGGATCTGACGCCTCGTTAAGGGTTCGTAACGCTGGCGTGGCTGCGTCACATCCGCTCGGCTGGGTGCGTTAATGTGGAACCCTGTGATTCTTCGTCAGCCAGTCGGGAGAGAAACATGAGTGAGGGCCGCGCCATCCACGCCTTGGATGCCCGCCGCCCTGCCGTGCGCAGGCAGCCGGTGCTGCTGCTGCACGACAGTCTCATACGCCCCAGCGGACGTCGCGGCGCACTGTTCTGTGCGTCCGGACACCAGGCACTGCCATGTCGGCAGTGCCTTTTTTCATGTCCGGTGCCGCGCGCGACCACCTCGGAGTTCCACAGGAATTATCGGACCCCTGGAAGCCGTCCAGGGCGAAATCGATGGGAACAGTATGCGCACACTGGTGCTGAACGCCGGGTTTGAGCCCCTGGCCGTAGTTTCATTCAAGCGAGCACTGGTGCTGGTGATGAATCAGAAGGCGACCGTGCTCGCCCACGACGCCGAGCACCCGGTCTGGGGTTTGTCGGCGTCGTATGAGCGGCCGTCGGTGATCCTGCTGACCAGGTACGTGCGCATCCCGAATTCGCGACTGTTGCCGGTGAGCCGGCGCGGGGTGCTGCGGCGCGACGACCAGCGCTGTGGTTACTGCGGTGGGGCCGCGACCACGATCGATCACGTGCTGCCGCGGTCGCGGGGCGGGGTGGACAGCTGGGAGAACCTGGTCGCCTGCTGCCTGCGCTGCAACAATGCGAAGGGCAACCGCACCCCGGGCGAGATGGGGTGGAAGTTGTTGTTCCGTCCGCAACCGCCGCACGGTACGTCCTGGCTGGTGCGAGGAGTAGAGCGCGCCCAGCCCCAGTGGGAAGAGTTCCTAACCCCCGCCGCTGCCTAGCCCCCATCCGCTGGTCGAGCTTGTCGAGACCCCAGCCCGGTAAAGGGGGTCAAGCCCGTCGAGACTGCCGTGTGGCGGGTCGAGCTCGTCGAGACCACTCGAGCCTGCCGAGACCCTCCCGCCCTCTCCGCTAAACTCATCCCACCAGCCTCTGTAGCTCAACGGAAGAGCAGTTCCGTCCTAAGGAAACGGTTGGGGGTTCGAATCCCTCCAGGGGCACCGTAATCATTGGGATCGATGTCAATTGAGGACCGTCTCGTAGCGCCTAAATACCCTTTACTCACACAATTGGCGCAATCGCGCCCTTTGCCCGATCGTGGATTCATGGAATTCAGATAGAGAATACCCCGTCGCCTCCTCATGAGGGGCCGGGGTATTTTCCATCATTGGGGTGCTTCAGGACAAGGCGTCGCCTCCGTCGAGGGCAGTACCTCTGGTTCCTTGCGGAGCAAGGGCGTCGAGGGCGAGGCGTACGTCGGGGCGCAGGCCTTCCCGGTCCCGCGGGATGTAGTGCAGGTGCAGGACGGCTGTCCCTTTTTGCCCAGCGAACGACGCAGCCTCGGTGTCGCTGTAAACCGCTTCGATTCTTGTGAGCGAAGTCTTCCGCATGTGGTGAGGTGTGACCCAACCCAGGCCTACACGTTCGCGGATGTTCCGCCAAGATTCGCGTGCGTTCGAGGGCATTACCATCCCGCCGCCACGTGCGCGCAGTACTAGCCCCTCACCGGAGGACTTGGACTTGTGCTCACGGAGCATTTCAACCACCCAGGCCGGAGCGATGAGCGTGCGGGCGCCGTCCGGCCCTGATTTTGTATGAGGCTGACGGAACACGGTGTTGCGAGCTCTCGCTAGAGTCGCGTGGATTTTCACTGTCGGCGGGTCTGAGTCTAGGTGGACGTCAGCCCAGTCGATGGCCAGGGCCTCTCCGATGCGCAGTGAGAAGGCTAGTTGTAGCTCGAACATCATCGGGAGATAGGTGTTCTTCTGTCGCATGTTGCGGAGTGCGCTCCTCATCAGCGCGAGTTCTTCCGTTGTCAACACTTCCGGGTCAGGCGGAGCCTTCCATGGTTTGGTTACTGATACCGCAGGGTTGGTCTCGATCACGTCCAGCTGCGCAGCCCTGTCCAGCGACTGCTTCAGTATTGTTTTCGCGAGATCGGCTGCGTTGGTACTGCGCTCGCGAGTTGCGATCAGGAATTGATCCAGCCGACCGACCGTGAGCTCTCGGATCTTTAGCTGACCGATGCCGGGAAGGATAGTCTTCGTGATGACGTCCTCGTAGTCGCTGATGGTTGAAGATGCGAGCTGGCGGCCCGTGTGGTTGAGCTTCCACTCCCACCACATCGTCAGTAGTTTGCTCAACCGATCTTCCCGGGTGAGTTCACCGGTGGTGCCGAGGTCCTTCCGGGCAACCAGCGCCCCCTTCAAGGCCCGTTCTGCAGCCCCCTTGGATTCGCCAGATCGTGTGACCTGCCGAACTACGCCGTCCTGATCGCAGAACTTCGCTCGTGCGATGTGCCTTCCCGTGACTTCATCGATCCTGGTCGTGATCTTGCCGTAGGTTCCGATCTCCAGGGCGGGGCGCGCCATCAGGCAGCCACTTCAGCGGACCGTGCCCAGGCAAGGACGGTTTCGCGGTCGTACCGGACGAGGCCCCCAGTGATTTTGAGGTACGCCGGCCCCGTGCCTTTGTACCGCCAGCTTGAGAGCGTGCTCGTTGAAACGTCCAGCATTTCTGCGAAAGCTTCGGGCGTGAGGAACGGTCCATGATTGGATTCCGCGATCCCGTTGTTGTTGTTGTTGGTCATGTGTGGTGCTCCACCGCGGCCCTGCGGTTACGTTTTGTCCAACGGCATCCGTGCCGCCCGGTCCTTGTTTGAACCGGTCCCTCTGTGTCTATGCATCCCCCGCCGAGAGCCGGCTCGTTTCGACAAGAGCCAGCCTTTCAGTAACCGACGACATCCGAATGCGGGATCAAAGTCCACGGTTGTGCCGCGTCATGCAGGATGGCGACGTGGTCGAGTTCCGTTTTGCGGTTACTAATTCAGCCAAGAGTTAAAGAGCCTCGACGGGGCTTTGTGTCCCTGCGGGTGCTGAGCCGTCCACGACTTTGCACATGAGTCCCAAGCGGCGACTCACGCTTGATGGCACGCGCCCATTTCGAGGGGCACGCGAACCAGCGACGGTGCCCAGCACTGTCCTACGCCGTCGATAGGATGACCACAGACGACGCGCCCCCGCACACCGGCGGCGCGATATTGCCGGGTGAATGGGGTACACAAGCATGACGACGGTCGGTAGCAGAACCTCAGACCTGAATGCGGCGAAGGCCGCCAAGAACGACGAGTTCTACACTCAGTGGGCCGACATCGAGCGCGAGATGAACGCGTACCTTGAGTACGACCCCGACGTCTTCCGCGGCAAGGTGATCCTGCTGCCGTGCGACGACCCGGAGTGGTCTAACTTCGCCAAGTTCTTCGCGCTGCACTTCGTGGATTACGGCCTCAGGAAGCTAATCTCGACCTCCTACGCACCGGACAGCAACCCGGCTGCGTTCACATACGAGCCGACGCCGTTTGAACTCAACGACCCACAATTCGACGAGACCAAGACCCACACCAACGGTAAGAAGTTCGTCCTCGAGCCCAAAGACATCAATGGCGACGGTGTGGTGAATATCGACGATCTGCAGTGGGAATATCTCGAGGGCG
Organism: Homoserinimonas sp. A520; assembly: GCF_054489245.1. Classification (NCBI taxonomy): domain Bacteria; kingdom Bacillati; phylum Actinomycetota; class Actinomycetes; order Micrococcales; family Microbacteriaceae; genus Homoserinimonas; species Homoserinimonas sp. A520. The sequence continues at coordinate 187,845 of NZ_JBTMWX010000005.1, forward strand.
ACGGTGACTTCCGCAGCGCCGAGGTGACGGCTCTGCGCGACGAGGCGGACATCGTGATCACCAACCCGCCTTTCAGCCTCTTCCGCGAGTTCATAGGTTGGCTCAGCGCCGGAGGCGTTAAGTTCTCCGTGATCGGGAACATGAACGCGATCACCTACAACCAGGTCTTCCCCCTCGTTCAAGCAAACCAGATGTGGTACGGCTCAAGCATCAACAGCGGAGACCGTGAGTTCGGCATCCCCGACGATTACCCTCTGACGGCGGTCGGCACCAGGGTCGACGAGAACGGCAAGAAGTACGTGCGGGTCAAGGGCGTGCGCTGGTTCACAAACATCGACCACGGCCGCCGCCACGAGCCGCTTCAACTCATGACGATGGCGGACAACCAACGCTTCAGCAAGCACGCGGATGTGCGTGGCTCCGATTACCAGAAGTACGACACTTTCGACGCCATTGAGGTGCCGTATACGGATGCGATCCCGAGCGACTTCGACGGCATGATGGGCGTGCCGATCACATTCCTTGACAAGTACAATCCCGACCAGTTCGAGATCCTCTTCAACGCGGAGGACATGGAGAAGACCGAAGAATTTGGAGTCGAGCCCCTCGGCCAGAAGCGCGTCGACGACTACTACGCTGCCGGCGGCACGGCCAGCAATAGCAAGGGGCGAAGGAAGCTATTCCTATACCGCCCCAAGCCTCGTGTGCCATTCAAGCGCATCATCATCCGTAGGAGGGGTGCAGCCTCATGAAGACCGAGCTCAAGCACTACACCGTCGAAGACGTCATCAATGGCTTTGTCTTCAACGAGTTCGAGGGCAAGGGGCTCTACGGCCTTTCAGGAAAGCTCGTCATCCAGCCGGAGTACCAGCGTCACTACATCTACGGCGATGGCAAACGCGACGCCGCGGTCATTGAGTCACTGCTAAAGGGCTACCCGCTCGGGCTGATCTACTTCAACGTCAACGATGACATCCTGGAGGTGCTCGATGGGCAGCAGCGCATCACCAGCATTGGTCGGTTCGTTACCGGCAAGTTCGCCATCAAAGTCGACGAAAATCAGCAGACCTTCTCCTCGCTCTCCAAGGGCCAGCAGCAGAAGATCATGGGTGCGAAGCTCGACATCTACGAGTGCGAAGGCTCCGAGGATGAGATCAAGCAATGGTTCGAGACGATCAACATCGTCGGCCTTCCGCTAAATAAGCAAGAGCTGCTCAACGCGATTTACTCTGGCCCATTCATCACCGCGGCGAAGAAGGAGTACAGCAACTCCAACAACGCACACATGCAAAAGTGGCAGGCCTACGTCAAGGGCAATCCGAAACGCCAGGAGATCCTGGCCATCGCGCTGGATTGGGTGGCGTCCTCCCAGGGCAACACTATCGACGGCTACCTTTCGCAGCACCGCAACGAAGCCGGCACTGCCGATCTCAAGACCTACTTCACTTCGGTGATCGACTGGGTCGCTGGAGTCTTCACTCGTCCGCCGGACAAGCACATGCAGGGCCTCGAATGGGGTCGGCTTTACGAGCTTTACCACTCGACCTCATACGACGCCTCAAAGATCGACGCCCGGCTCGACGAGCTGCTCAGCGACCCGTTCGTCCATAACCGCAAGGGCGTTTACGAATTTGTGCTCAGCGGCGAGACCGAATCCCAACTGCTCGCCCTGCGCCTATTCGACGACAAGACCAAGGCTCATGTGTATAGGCAGCAGACCGACAAAGCCCAGGCCGAAGGACTCTCGAACTGTCCGCTGTGCGCAGTGGGCAACAACACGAACAAAACGCGCATCTACAACCTCAGCGAGATGGATGCAGACCATGTGACCGCCTGGTCGAAGGGTGGGTCCACGGAGCTCAATAATTTGGAGATGCTCTGCGTCCCGCACAACCGTGCCAAAGGCAACAGGTAGGCGGGCTGCGACGATGGTTACTGGCTACGAGCGGTACAGCAGGCACGCAGTCTGGGAGTCCCTGCGACTCAAGAGGGAGTCACTCAACGCGGCCCGGTTTGACAACGCAGAGTCCGAGCAATGGCGCGAAGACATCGTCGAGTGGCTCGACGAGGCACTCAAGACGCGTGCAGCCCGCCAGCCTGCGCTCTACCTCAGCACGCTGGACGCTCTCAGCGCGGCACTCAACGAGCTCCCGGTAGATACCGCAAGCTTTCAGCAGTTCATCGAGTACCGTCAACGCGACGGTCATGCGTTCAAGCAGCTGGAACAGGCACTTCGATCCTTGCCGCTACCTGCGCCTCGGGATTTGAAAGCGTCCTACGTCGAGCTCCTCGATCAGGAAGTCAACGCCCGGAATGAACGGCTCGGCGAGTTGGAGCAGCGGATCTCGGAGTCTGAGAAATCCTTGGGACTGCGACTTGCCGAGCTAGAGAAGGTCTCGACCGAAGTCCGGACCTTGCATACAGAGATTCAGACCGAACGCGAGGCGATCGCGGCTGTCAGCAAGTCTGCCGAGTCCGAAATGCGTGATTCCTGGAACGAAGTGCTTGAAGCCTGGGGCAAAAATCGCGAGGCCACCGACCTGGAGCACGACACGCAAGCGCTCGCGAGCATCGCAACGCTAGCTGCGACGACCAAGGCAGGTGAGGCGCTTGCCGAGCACGCTGCCGGCGACCTCAGCGCTGCCGACTGGTACGGCCGTGCCAAGCGTGAGCGCATTGCTGCCCGTTGGATCCGCTTCGGCGCTTGGGCAGCCTTCATCTTCGCCGGGGCCGTCGGCTTCTACATCGTCAACGAAGCCATCATCAAGAACTTCGACATCTCTGTCGGCGGTGGAATCCTCCGTGCGTCGATCGCTGTCGTCATCGGCGCGTTCGGCGCTCTGCTCCTTCGGGAGGCCGGCAGACATTTCCGCGAGGCGGATACCGCAGAAGATGTAGCTCTCGCGCTTAGGGCGCTCGCACCGTTCTACGCCAATTCCGGAGATGGCGTCCGGCTGACCGCGCGCGTTCAGCTAGGGGACGCGGTACTCGTAAAGAACGTGCTTTCTCGGTTCTCCCATCGTGATGCTGCGAAGCACGCTGGGGAGATCAAGACCGATGAACTGCCTGGACTAGTCAAAGAGGCCACCAGCGCCCTGAAGCTGGCTGAGAACGCTTCTGTGAAGCCCTAACTTCTGCGTGTGGATCTCAGCGCAACAAGCGAGGCCGTTCCAACAACGACAGCCCCCGATAGAACGAGACAGAGCGACCGTTTACGAAAATGTACTCGACTGGATCGCTACCCGACTCTGGTGGCAGCAACGCACGGTGGCGCGCATTGCGAGCGGTGAGGGGCAATTGCCGCTGCGAGGCACTTCACCACCAACGGGTGACTGGGAGCTATGGGAGAACTCGGGGACAGCACCCCACGCATGCTCGCCCGGGAGACGCAAGACGCAGGCGCGCCAGACATCCTCGATGGCGAGTACCCGACCTGCCCTCACGGCTATCACCACCCAAGCTGGCCGCATGCGCACTCCGACGCGTGCACTCCTGAGTGCTGCTCGTGCTGACGGGGTGAGTGTCTCGGATCCGCCATTGGCATGATCGGCCCGTCACCACACGACTCCCCACGCTTCGTCTGCGATTCGAAGCACCTCGTCCGGATCCGTCTCGACCAGATCAATTGGCCTGATGCTCGGATCCCGAATATAGGTGGTGTGCCCGCAGAGCCAGTAGATGACGGATGTGTGATCCACCTCGTGGCGTTCTGCGACCTCCATGAGCCGCGTGATGACCGGCTTGATCTCCTTGCCGTCGAACTGAAATCCCGGGTATCGGACTGTGCCGGCGCGATCGAGCACCAAACCGTGCTTGGCCGAATCAGGCGCCTCTTCAGCGGTGAGCATACCGAACTCGAGGTCGATGTCCCGGACGAAGAGTTCCGTCTGAATGAGAGCCTGCACGATCGGGGGTCTCTCCAGTGCATTTTGGAGCTCCTGGAGCGTCACGCTGTCGAGTGGCGCCAGGGCGGCGGCAGTTCGTCGCAGACTCTCCTCAAACTCTTTCTTGCTGGCCTCAGTCATGGGGAGAGCCTAGCGACGTCTCCGGATAGCCTCTGAGCCGGGCGGAGCCGGGGCGATGGCTTGCAGTATTGCAATACGTCTGGCTTTCAGTGTTGCAATATTTCCGGCTTGCAAGCTTGCAGCATTGCAACATAGCACCGGCAAAGTCGCTGGTCAGAAGGCGCTTCCAGGGTCGGCGGCAAGTGGGATGATCCAGGTATGAACCGGATCCAGCGCTACCGATACGACTTGCGAAGAACGCTGCGCAGATGGGCCAACTGGGCTAAGCATCTCCTGTCCTACCCGCTCGCTTCCATCCGTCACGGCCGCCCGGAACGTGTCGAAGATCTGACGTGGCGCGCCGGTGAGTACACCCTCCGGACTGAGGACGGCACTGTGCTCCGCTTCACTCTGGACCGGTGGCGTGCGCCCCGGCCGCTTCTGCGACGCTGGCCGGCACCTGGCTCAGAGCCGTCGGACTTTGATTACCCCAAACGGGCGATGATGATGAACTCGGCGCAGATTCGGGTTGGGGAGCCCGCAACGTTCATGGAAACTCGTAGTTCGTATCTGTACGGCCCTGGCACTTTTACGACATCGACTGTGTTGTCCCTGGAGCTGAAGAGAACGCACTGCGCCCGGTGTGAGAAACCATTGCTCTGCGGTTGGTGCAGGAGGACTCATTGAACCGTTACGACTTGATGGAGCTCGCTCGGGATGGTCTCGACGGAGTACGCAGCGCGTATGCCGGCGTGCTGTTCCAGATCCGCCTCGGCCCTGCGGAACCTGTGGTCGAGATCCACGCCGGCACGAGCGTGCAGGGAATCATCACAATCCGAACCGCGGGGGAGTCCGTCATCCGGATCACCGATGACAGCAACCGGTGGCGAAGGCCCATGGCTCGTCGATGGCGAGGAGACGGCTCCGGGGAGTCGTCGTTTGATTGGCCAGGACGAGCAGAGATGCAGAGAGGGTTCAGCTTTACTTTGGGAGAGTCTGGCTGGGTGGAAGGGGCAGATGGGTCCTTCGGGCAGGGCTCAAGGTGGACCACCAGCGGAGTACAAGGACTGACTGTACGCCGGGTGGTTTGCCCAAAATGCGAGAGGCCGTTCGTTCTCCGCGGTTGGTGTCCTCGCTGGCATCGTGGAGAGTCGGTCGAGTCTGCAAGTATGTGAGCATGCCATGGGGAGCGAAGTCTGAACCTGGTGCGCTCTCGATTGAGATCGCAGCTATCCTGCGCGAGCGTTTAGCCAGGACCCGGACCAGGCAGGTGGACGTGTCCACGGCGACTGGTATCTCAGCACCTCAGCTTTCCGCGATCCTTTCCGCACGTAAGCACGCCGACGTTGAACAGTTCGATGCGATCTGCAGCTCACTCGGTTGCGACGCTGTGGACGTGTTCGCTCGTGCCGCTGCTGCTACGGCTGACCGCCACAACGATCAAGAGGCACCGCCAGCGGTTTGATGGCGTTCTGTTGCACTACAATGCAACAAATGAGAGGCTGAGATGACGACCACGATCGCAGACACCCGCCGCGCAGTCGGCTGGACAGTGCGCGAGCTCGCAGAGACTCTAGGTGTTGCCCCCAGCACCGTCACCCGCATGGAGCAATCCGAACGAGACGGCCGTATCCAGCTCGGAACCCTCCAGCGCGCGCTGAACGTGATGGGACGAAGCCCCCGCATCGAAGTGGTAAACAACCGCCGCGAGGACCGGGTGACGATGGAGCTGCACCGTGAGCTCGCGAGAAAGCTCCGCGAGGACCCGCAATTCGTGCTCGACGTCGTGCCGGCAAACCTTGACCGCCTCCGTGAACGCCTCACCTCGCCGATCGGCCAGTTATGGGTGAACCGTTGGGCCGAGCTGATCGACAGTCCACCCGAAACCCTTATTGCCGGGATGCTCGCCGACACAACAGAAGGACGAGAACTACGGCAGAACTCTCCGTTCGCCGGAGCGCTTAGCCAAGAGGAACGGCTCGCAGCGATTGAGCGTGCAAACCAGCAATGACACGGGACGACCTCGAAGAGGCGTAGGCACCGCGGAGAGCCGGCTCGAGTCTGCCAGGATTCGATCAGAAGTTCAGGTCAACCGCTGGGTCGCTTCGCGGGTGATGAACCTGGAGGGCATAAGTGCGAGCTTAGCTACCTCGTTCGTGGCTCCCTACGCTCGACCGCACTGGCCCACACCCAAGCGGTATACACCTCGTTTGCGTGACCCGTCCACCGAACCTGCACCGCCTTGTCTGTCCAGGCGATCGCCTCAGCATCCGGCTGTATCGCGTTCTCCGGAAACCGAACCCAAGCGCGAACCGGAATCGGCTGCGCGGCGCGGCGGGGTGGATGGTGTTCCAGGTCGAGTTCGGCGTCGCTGAGGCTGATCGGCTTGGCTCGCACCGTGACAGCTTCTATCGCCCGGTCGATGCCGTGTCCCGGATAGCGACTGTTTTGGCCCATGTTCTGTTGGTCAGCGATACGCGTCGAGGAGGACCCAGCGATCATCCCGGTCAAGTACGACGTCGAAGACCAAGGTGTCGCCTTCAGCATCCCGGCCCTGGAATCTCCATCCCGTACTGTGTGCTGGCGGGTGAGTCAGTGCATCGTGCGCGGCGGTTGTGATCTCCAATCGGGTCGGCGTGTCTGTTACTAGATACAACCTTCCTTGCCATCCGAGTGACCGGGGGACACCCGCCCGGGTCAGATCGATCGCGACGGCGGCCTCGGCAACGCGGGTCATGGTTAGCTCCAATCCTATAAGTACATTCGAAGATGTGTTCGAATTGTACGCCGAGCTTTGGCCAAACTCCAAGGTGATAGTCAGCGGTGCGCCGCGGCGACATGCAGAGGTTCGTTCGGGGCTTTACGACGTGCCTGCGGGTGATGTGTCCAAAATGCGATCTACCGTTCAGCTTCCGTGGCTCGTGTTTGCGCCGGCATCCTGAAGCGCCGCAGGGGGTCTGGCAGTATGTGACCATGTCAGGGAAGCCGAAATCCGAGCCAGCCGCTCTTTCAATTGAGATCGCGGCCAGCATTCGCGAACGAATGGCTCGGCAACAAATCACCAAGGCGATGCTGGCCGACATGACGGGTATATCTCTCCGGCAGTTGACGCGGCTCCTTACTGCGGAGAGACACATGAACGTGGAGCAGTTCGTCGGCATCTGCCATGCGTCAGGTATGAGTGCCCCAGCGGTTCTCGCGCTGGCGGAGGCGTCCGTCCGCGACGGCCACGACGAGAAGTAATCCCGGGTGGCGTGCTGATATGCTCGCGGCCCGCTAGTGGGCGAAACCTGGAAGGAGCGTCTCATGGGTGGTTGGCTTAACTTGGGCAAGATCTGATGGATCAAGAGAAACTTTCTGCGATGGCCGAGCTGTTGAGCCGTCGCAACGCCATCGATGCGCAGATCGCCAGTGTCATTGGTCGTCCAATGACCTCGGGTCACCTCGGAGAGTGGGTCGCCTCCCGCGTGTTCGACATCGAGTTGGAGAAGGCAGCCAACGCCAAAGGTATCGATGGGCGATTCCGCAGTGGTCCCCTTGCCGGTCAAACAGTAAATCTGAAGTGGTACCTCAAGCGCGAAGGCATCCTCGACATGACGCCTTCGGCTCTTCCTGACTACTACCTCGTACTCAGTGGGCCAATCAGCACCCGGGGTTCCTCGTCGGCGGTGGAACGGCCCTGGCGCATCGACGCCGTCTACCTCTTTGATGCCCGTGGGCTAAATGCGGCGATGGTCGAACGCGGAATAAAGGTCGGCACCGCGTCGAGTGTCCGTAATGCTGACTGGTCTGAAGCGGAGGTGTTTCCTCGCGCAAACAACCCAGCGTTGAAGTTGACCGCCGAGCAACAGACAGTCCTTCATCGCTTCGCGTTTGCTGTCTAGTCCATTCCGCTCTACTCGACGGCAACCAACGTCGCTTTGCGAGCAGTGCTTCTTGAGTTTCAAGAAGGTCACCTCCCTTCGGTCGTGCCCGTGGCCGTCCTAAGATGCGAGTATCAGTCATAGGCGATCCTCGTTGTTGCGCGGGATCGCCGAACGGATGCCATGAGGGGGCCACTATGAAGGCCGTATGGACCGTAGTCGGTTCCGTCATCGCGTTGGTACTTGTCGCTTCGACGACAGCCTGCACTGGCGGTTCGGGCTCTAATTCCGCATACTCGGCGCCCAGTTGCTCGCAGCTACTTGCATCGGCTGTTTCCCACGTGCGATCGGGCGCAGTCGACATCGACTCCACCATGCAAGCGCTGAGTAACAACTGTTCGGATGAGTATGAGATCGCCGTCGACTATCTGTCGAACTCCACCGACGGCGCGTTCAGCATCGACTCTTGCGACGAACTGCTTGGCTATGGCGTCAGGGCCGAATCGGTGACGCTGCTTGAGCAAGACGGACGGTGCAGTTTCGGCGAAAGCAATATCGACGTCGGCCCAGAGTGGCCTGAGGGTGGCATCGGATGGGACAAGGCACGGGAACATTCGGGGACGGTTCAACGCGTGTGTGGCCCACTCATGAGCGCCCGGGATACCGCCGACGGTACTTTTGTAAACGTCGGCCAGGACTACCCGTCCGCGGATCGTTTTACGTTCATTTTCTGGGACGTCTATCTCGAGCCTATTGAGCCCGGCGCTACAGTCTGCGGGGGCGGCGAAATCTATCTCTACAACGGCGTTGCGCAAATGGAGATGCGCGACCCGAGCGCGCTGGAGATCTGGCGTTAGCGGGCATCGAAAGCGGGTCGCTTGACGGGAGTACCGTGATGACGTTCCGGGAAACAAGCGCAATTGACGCGACAGATGGGCGGCGCCCCTATGGCGCGGAGTCGACGACTCAGACCCTCATCGCCCGTTCGGACCACTCGAGATACTCCACGCATAGGCTGACCAACATGGAGGCTGACCGGCTCGAATCGATTTTGGAAGACATTGAGATCGCAGCATTGGTGCGTGAGCGCACCGCTGCAGGTCCGGCCACTTCGCTTGATCCGTTGCTGGATCATTTCGGGATCACGCTCGTCGACTGATCCAATGACTGTGCCCCAAACGGCGAGGGGCACAATTTCGACGGCCTGTGGATAACCTCGGCCGACGCATGTTCATGCTCGCTACCCTTTGCCTATGTTGAGATTGGCTGAAGCAGGCGAGGAGCCAGAGCCTCCAACGACTGATTGGAGCTTCCTTGGCGACAGCGAGGACGTGGCGCCGGGAGAGCTGCGTAGCGTTCTATGCGAGAGGTCAAACCCTGATTCTCCTCAGGTGTGAGACATAGATCGGCTCTTGGGCCAGCACCATTCGGCGGCGCGATGTCGGTGTATGGCGAGATGTGCTGTTCAGAAGCGGCGAAACGGCAACCACACTCCACGAGCGCGCTCGGGCCATGCGCAGAGACCCGGATACTGACTACCAAGCTGCCCGCTTTGGCTTGGGGGCTTGCCCTCAAATCGAGAAATGCAGCGCCCATCGTGCCGGCGGCGTTGGCACCCCTACCGCGGACGCCTGGAGCGTTTTCCGCACTTTCGGGATCTAACCAGCCGGGCTAGTCTCGGCGTGCTCGGGTGCAAGTGGTGCACAGGTTTCGTACTACGGCTTGCACACCCGAAAATAGCGAGATTTCAGTACCGATACCGCGCTTTCCTTTGCTCCGCACTTTCTACTTCACTTCTTCAAATCACTTACACCCCTTGCACCCCGAAGGTGGACCTCCCCTGCTTCGCTGGGATGGGCAGGGTGCAACAAGGGGTGCAACCAGGCATTCGGCAGACACCCCTCTGCACCCGGTCTCGAGTCGCCGGCCTCCTGGTGGGTGTAACAGGGTGCATGCGTGGTGCAAGCGACATTCTCTGTCGACTAGGGGCTGTATTTCAAAAGTGTGGAAAGTCCTCCAGGCAGGTCTTATATAGGGCAATTGCTCTACGCCTCAGTAACGCAGGCCTAGCTCAAGGAACAGCCAATGAACGACGACGAAACACCGGGCCACCGCATCGGAACTATCGACCCTATCGACGCCCTCACTACCAAGTCCTCGCAGGCCGAGGAGATCCGCTGCCGCCCCTACAGCAGCGATGACGCCGGGCGAGGTCAGCGACTGGCCGACCACCTCCACTTAGAGAACACATACCGGTTTACTCCCTGGAAGCGGTATGACTCAATCTGGGATGCTCGCGCTGGTATTTGGCGCGATGACGCTTCCCTCCAGATCCGCGCTGTCGCCGCTCAGCTTGCCAAGTGGAACAAAGAGGACACGCGAAACGCCTCCAGCCTGAAGGCGATCAACGCTGCCATCACCATGGCGCAAGCCCAGAAGCCGGAGCTGACCGCTGCATACACCGAATGGGACGCGCGACCAGAACTGCTCGCTCATCCAGACGGCACAACCTCTAACCTGCTCACCGGCACCACCCGGCTGAGTCGTCCCGAGGACCTCCTCACCAAAATGACGGCGGTCGCCCCGGCGACTGGCCCTTCCCCGGTGTTCGACAGTTTTCTTCAGTTCGTCACCAACGGTGACCAAGCCTTGGCCAAATACGTCCAGCAGGCCTGGGGGATGGCCCTCCACGGGAAGGTGCAGCGCGAATTCGCATTCTTCTTCTATGGCAAATCCAACTCGGGCAAGAGCACGCTGATGAGCCTTCTGGTCGACGCCCTCGGCCGGGAACTCGCCGTCGCAGCTGCGGCACCCATGATCGTGGGAAAAGGAGGAGCAGAGAACCAGATCGCCGACCTCAAAGGGGCACGGGTGGCGATCATGGAGGAGCTGGCTCCGGGTGCTCGAATCAACGGCGGGTTCTTCAAGAGAATCTGCTCACACAACTTGCTCAGCGGGCGTCAGTTGAACCAGGCCACGCAATCCTGGGTTCCCACACATTCACTGTTCCTGACCGTCAACGACCTTCCCGCAATCGACGGTGACGCGGGTGTGAAGCGCCGGGCAATCGCCGTCCCGTTCAACAACGTCCCAGCCCGAATCGATCCGCTGCTCAAGCAGAAGCTCGCTGCAGAGCTAGGCCAGATACTTGCTTGGGCGATTCGTGGCGCCGGAGTCATCCACGCGAGCGAGTACCACCTGCCGCAGTGCGCCTCGGTAGACCAAGCCACTGCCGAGTGGCATGAGGGCGGCGACCTGCTGAAGCGTTTCGCGGACGAGCACCTGCTCATCGATCCCAGCGAGCGCGTCGCGAGACCGGATCTCGCTTTCGCGTGGCGAAACCACTGCGAGGCGGAATACGCGCGTCCGTGGACGACCAACACCTTTGTCACCGCGATGCGCGAGCGCGGGCTCGCGACCGACTCACGGCCGATCAGGGGCAAATACTACGTCTTCGGGGTCACCCTCCTGGGGCGCCAAAACGGCGAGTACGACGCGAACGCGCTGAAGGCACTGCGTGCTGCCAGCGACCCGCGTGGAGGACCAATCGCTGCCAACCAGCAGGTGGAAGCGCCAGGGCAGGAAGGAATCCAGTGAGCAGCTACCAGCACAGGCACGCCACTCAAGTTCTTCAGGCACTCGACGCAGACCGAAGCCCTATCGGTGTGGCGGTAGACCGCAGCCACGTCGCCGTCGCGTTCGCTTCCGGTGTTACCTGGCGTGCAACCACTGCAGGTAACAGGGACGCCGCGAGTGCACGCTCACTGGTCAAGCTTCTGTCCGAGTCGGCCCGAGCACTGTGGACGGTGGAGCCGATGCACCGTACCGCGCGGGGACTGCTCAAACTGGTCCCGGCCTTCGACGCTCACCGCCTCCGCAACGCGACTACCGCAGAAGCGATCATCTGGGCGGACCCCGAGCACCGTTTGGCCGGGGAACGCGGTGTCGGGGTTGCCCGCCACGACGCGCGTGCTGCGTCACTCATCGCAGCAGAGACGGCCGCCCGGCTCTCCGTACTTGATCCTGCACTTCGCCGGTTGGCCCTCACTGCTGTGGAGCTTGATCAGGCGTGGCGGCACCGAGTTGTCCATGGATGGAATGTCGATTCGGATCGGCTGGAAGAGGCGCTGGATGACTCTGAGGGCGAGCGGTCCCGTATATTCCGGGCGGCTGGCTTCGATCTCACAGCGACCAGCAGTGACGAGCAGAAGGCGCGAGTTATCCGCTGGCTTGCCCAGGCAGATATGCACCCGACAGAGGATGGAAAACCATCAACATCACGGGACGCCTTCAACCTGGTGCCGGAACCGCCGATCGGTACAGAAGCGTGGAACAGGTGGAGGCTATTCCGCGACACGAAACACCTCACCAGCACCCAGGCGACACTCTTCGGCCTGGACCGCGGCTTGTCGCTTGGTCACGTCCACTCGGAACTGCGACTCTTCTCCGCCAGCACCGGGCGCACTTCGATGCGGCAGGGGAACTTGCAGGGTCTCCACGGTCCACGCCGTAATCTGCTGCGCGCGTCGCCGGGGCATGTCCTGGTGAGCATCGACGTAGCTCAAGCAGAACTGCGCGTCGCTGCCGCGCTTAGCGGCGACCCTGCCCTGCTTCGTGACCTCGAGTCCGGGGACGTATATGAGGGCATGGCCAAGCAGCTCTTTCAGATCTCCACTGTCGACCTCGACCAGCGCAATGCTGCGAAATCACTCACTCTGGGAGTGCTCTACGGGATGGGCGTGCGCGCCCTCGCACGGAAGCTCAGCCGGACTCCAGCTGAAGCAAGGAACCTGCTCAACACGTTCTGGGGCGCCTACCCGCAGCTCATGGAATACAGGACACGCCTTCAAAGGTCAGTAGGTACGCAGCTCTACACGCAGACGCTCCGGCGGCCGCTGGCGATTCTCCCGAAGGATGCCGGCTATAGGGCCTTGAACACTTGCGCGCAGGCCGAGTTCGCCGATCTGATTACGGTACGTGCAGTCGAGGTCGCGAGGCGGCTCGGACCCGCCAGCTTGTGGCTGGCGTTGCATGACGAGCTGGTCGTAGAGGTGACTCCCGATCGGGGCGACGAAGCAATGCGCATCCTGTCCGAGGTGATCACGGCGCCGTTCCTGGGGGTGCCGATGCGCGGTGAACCCGAAGTGCTCGGGCGGGCCTGGAGGAAGTAGCGACGAAGTTGTGAGGGGCGGAGCCAATGCGGCGACCGCCCCTTTTTCGTCTGCGTTTGCTCCGTTTCGAAACGGCCGGCCGCCCACGGTTCCTACGCATGGTGCTCGGTAACACCCCCACCCGGGCCAGGTCACCTTATCGCTAGCCACATCTTCGCTTGCTCAGCAGCGAACTCCCATCGAAGCCCCTGCGCTCGGCCAACCCAGCCAAGCAGAGCGAGCAACGATGAACCACGCCCGAATCGACTATCACCAGCCCGAAAACCTCGCGGACTTCCTAAGGAGGGTTGCCACCGATGACGCCTCATTCAACGACCGCGAGTTCCTCCATGTCGCGAAGGCCGCCAGGACGGAACTGCAACGGGTAGCGCGACATCAAGGCGCACACGTGGACGAAGCCCTCTCATACGCCTACCGTGGCTGGAAGGCGAATCCAGACAGGTTCGCCATCGCAGACAACTCCTGGGCGCTCACCGTGATCAGCGTCAGAGACTATCTCCGAGCGGAGAGAGTGGCGGGAAAGCTCTGCATCTCAACCGCGGCCGTAGACCGCGCACGTGTGGCGGGTACGCCCCTCGACCCGGCCGCGAACGTAATCCACATGGCACCGGAGGATTGGCGGATACTCGAAGAGAAGGGGGTGGTGGAAGGCGCCGACACATGGGGCGCAGTGACCGCCATGAACGCCGGAGCCGTGGACAGCGACGCACCAAATCAGGGCGGCGCCGAGCCCACCATGACCGCTATCATCACGGGGCTCCTCATTGCGGTCGGATGGAGCCGGGAGGACGCTGAGACCGCAGTGCTGGGCGTCTTGGACGCAGCAGTGATGTACGCGGACGCAGGGACCGGCGAAGAAGTCGGACACGATGCCAGACTTCGCCGCGCTGTCGATCGGATCGGACGGGACGATGCTTTGGCGATAACACTCCAAGTGACGAAGAGTGAGCTTTCAGCGCTCGGGTCCCTCCTGCTCACCAACCGAGCCGGCGACCACGGAGTCCTCTACCTCCACGCAAAGGGCCAGCCCATCGACACAGGTCGGAAGAACATTCGTGCCGCGATGAAAAAGCTCAACCGGCAGCCGCTGGAACTCGTGGCTTGAGGTGCGAGCCCAGTCAAAACGCCATACTGGCGCCCTGATCCTCAAGCTTTCTTGGGTCGCGGGAAAGACACGACTCAGAACGCTCCTGCAGCGCGCACACACCTCCACCCTCCCTCACCGATAGAAGACGATGCAGGTGTTAGACCGCGCTTCCTGGGCTATGCGGCTGTCCCGCATATTTCCTCCCGGTGAAAAACAGCGCGTAACCCAGGGTCCGGGGTTTCCACGCAAGCAGCCGACTCCGCACCCCGCACGATGGGTTCATTGAACTCAGTTCTGCTGTTCCTTGCCCGGCAAAACCGACATGCCTCCGACCCTCTAGCTCTTGTGAGAGTTCTTGTTTGACGGCCGTTCCAAACGAGCGACACACTCTCGACCGGCACCCGGTGACAGTGAAGGTATGACGACAAACAACTTCCCTTCAACCGATCTGTACGGTCCGCAGGATTGGATCGCCCGCTGGACAGTCAGCCTCACCACGCCGCTTTATTCGGTGCGAATGCAAAACCAGATCCGTAGCGAAATGCGTGCGTTTGCGAGGCGATTGCCGGAGCATCACGGAACCGTGGTATCCGGGACCCTCTACGACATACTCTTCACTCTCCCGACCGCCGACCCGTTCCTCAATTTGTACCGGGACGACACCGGTGTCATCCGTCTCCCTGAAGTAGCAGCGTTCGGCTTGTGGCAGAACGCGGTCGATCTGATGCCGGCAAGCAATGCGGACATCGGACGGGACACTTGCCTCGCCCCGATGGCGGAGCCGCTCTCTGCTGAGTCCGTAGAGTTCTTCTTCCACGCTTCCCGTTCCTGGGAGGACGCCCGCGACTACCTGGTGGAATTGAGCGCCGGCAGGGCGACATGGGAACGCACGGAAGACTGCTTCGAAATCGCGGAGGACGCCATCCGGTGGGGGCTGCTCCGCCGCAAGGCATACGGAGTCCACCGTGACGAATTCTTTCTGAAGACGGTACCGGCTTGGGCGGCCCGCGCGACCAGAATCGTCAACGATGAACCTTTCGATGAGGGGCGAATGTGGCGGCTGCGCACCGGGGCTGAGATCCCGGAAGGCACCTACGAGCGACTCGCTCGAGCGGATGTTCCCTGCGGGTGCGATGAGCCAGGCTGTACGGGCGGATGCTGAATCGGCCTAATGACATGGGCCTGTCAGCGGTGCAATAGGGTCCCCCTATGAGCGAAATAGCACTTAGCCCCGGTTTTCTCCTCGACTGGCAAGCGGCCGAGACCGCTGCCGTAAGCCACATGAGAACGCTGAGATTTATCGATGCGCAGGCCACGGGACCCGGAACGGATGGCGGCATTGACGCGCTGAGCACCGAGGCTGCTGCGCAGGTGAAATTCTATGCAAACCCCATTGGCCGCCCTGACATCCAGCGGCTGCGAGGAGCTGCCCATGAGTACCGTCTTGCGCTGTTCTATTCGACGGGTGGCTACACAAAAGAAGCAGTCGAGTATGCAACCGAAGCCGGCGTCGCACTATTTCAAATGGACCCATACGGAAGCTGCGAACCGGCATCGGAGCTCGCAGAGGTTCTAGGAGAGCCGGAACATGTCCACGAGCGCAAACAGCAGATGGAGGAACTCCAAGCCGTTCGATACCGGTTCGCTGCCTCCGCGTTAGAAGCAGATTTGGAACTTTATGCGGAGTTCGCTCGCGTTGTGTCCCTTGCTCCCGATGAAGAAGCTCTCTTCTCTCATGTGGAGTCCGAACTCGCGCTCTTGGTCCGTGAATTCCGCACCATCATTGAGTTCAAGAAGTTTGCCGAGGCTGACGCAGCATTTGGCGAGATCCAGAAACGAACCTCGTTCCTTTCCTTCATAACCGGGTCAGAACTCGGAGCGCACTATACGGACCTCGAGGAGGCAATATCGGAGGGCTGGCAATGCGATGCAACACCTGGATCAGACCACCTCCTGCAAAGAGCCGCGGAGGGAGTATTCGCGTTGAGCAAGTTCCATGGCGATCACCTCAAAGAATGGGTTGACCAGCAAGCCAACATGCCTCAAGACCTCATTGACGCGAAGACCCTCAGGTTCGCCGGGATGCTTCTTGTCACCTCTTTTGACAGTTCTCTCCTGAGCTCTGAATTGCATACGAAGCTCAACCTCACGCTCAAGAGTGGCGTGGAGCGGGGCCATAAAACTGCCCAGCAAGCCTTTGACCAGATTCGCACAATGTATGCGGACATGAGGCGTGAAGAACCTCGCGAAGTCACCGTACTGAGGCTGCGCGAGCAGAGCATCGCTGCGCGCGTCCTCCGCCAGCTAGGAGGTTCGTTGGCGCTATCAGCTGACGCTTGATGCCGCGTTCGTCGACTCATCGTAACGGCTCAGGCTTTGCCCGGGCTGGCCCGCGTTAGGTGAGCGTGAAGAAGAGCTTGTCGCCCTGCATGTTCGTGACGGACCAGAGGCCGCCCTCAACTTCATCTGCTGGAACCTGCGCGCATACGTTCGCGCTTGCTGTCGCCCCCGAGAACAGGTTCCCGATGTCGTAGAAGTCACTTGGGATGACACCGCAGCTTGTTGCCCCTTCACCGTAGGAGCGACCCGCGTCTGAGACGAACTCGAACGTGAGGCTATAGAACGGGTCAACCCCATCGGAGATGTCCTGCCCGCCGGACTCGAGGACATCGATGGTGATAGGTGCCATGACGGCGGAGTGTCCGGGGAGGAGCTCGTTGAACTGGTTCTCAGCCATCACGATCGCTGCAGAGTCCAAGTTGCTCGGCTGGAATCCAACAGTCCAGATGGACCCCTCAGCAAGGAGTGATTTCGTGCCGGCCAGGTATGGTTTCGCACGGGAGCCGTCTGGCTCGGTTGACTCTTCGACGACCTCCGCAGGCGCCGTCTTTTTCGGGTCATCGATCGGCTCGCTCTGATCGCCGCCGGAACAGCCAACCAGTGTGAGGGAGAGGACTCCGATGATGCTGGCGATGGTGAGAGTGTTCTTCATGAGGTCTCCGGGTAGCTGTAAGCGGTGCGGATGATGCTGGGCTGTGAGCAGCGCGTAAATTGTGAGCGCATGGGTCAAGCCACCGCGCGGCTAATTGCCGACGGGCCTGCCCCGTATGGTCCGGGCGTCAGTAAACGCTTGTCTCCATACTGGCGTGCCAGGAACACTCTGCGGGCGTTGGATCTGGCCCCATTTCGGGTCAATCACGACCAGAGTGTGAACTCTCGCCCGGGCATGACCGACAACGTTGAAGCATCTGGAGCGGGCCGCCCGTGTGCATAACGCCGGATTCGGTTCCTAACAACTGCCCAAACTCTTGCAGGGGCCGATCGTAGCCAAAGATAGGCCCGATCGGCACTACGCCGCACAGCGACGCAACCGGCCCAACCATCCCCTGAAACAGATGATGACAATGAGTGACAAGACCAGCACTGAGATCAATGCCGAGAACACGGACCCGCGCACCAAGTCACGAAAATGGGGCATGAAGCTCGTCACCATCCTGATCGCGGGCGTCCTGGTGCTCGCCGGCGGCATCACGGTCTTCTCGGTAAACACAGCGAACGCCGCTGCGGAGGAGACGGCGCGCCAGTGCGCTGCTGCGCTTAAGGGCAGCACCACCGGAGCACGGGCAAGCACGGCAGCTATCGCGACGGCCGACCAGACACTCGAAACCGTCGAGAGCGTCACCCTGCCAGGCGACGAAGCGTGGATGAGCACAGAGTATGCAGCCCGTGCCGGCGCTGAAGCCATCAGCAGCGGTTTCAGCTGTTGAAGCCACCGAAGGTGTCGAGTCGGTTGCCGCTGTCGAGGCTGTCCCCGCCCGCGCGAGCGGTGCCGAGCATATCGCCAGCGTCAGCTTTGCCCACGGTGAGCTTACCAAGCTGGAGTTTCCGACCACCTGCACCGAGCGGGAAGAGGCTGCAGCCATCACCGCCCTCACTGTCGAAGTCAAGACCGCAACCAGGGCGCTCGACACGAACGTCACGACGCTGCTCGATGACTTCGCCGCGTTCCAGACCGAGGAGACTGCGCGGATCGCCGCTGAGATCGAAGCTGCCCGAATTGCGGCCGAGGCTGAAGCGGCTCGTGTTGCTGCTGAAGCTGCGGCCGCAGCGGAAGTTGAACCTCAACGTGCAGCAGCCTCCAAGAACGCTGGCGGTGGGGGCAGCTCCAGCGGCCCTCGCGGTTCCACTGGCGTTCCAAGCTGAGGCGGTCGGGTTGGACCCGGCTGCGGTGGTCCCATCGGTTTCTGCTGGGACAGCAACGGCATGGGCGGCATGATCGCGGTGCCCTGCGACTGAGCCGTGAGTCCACCATGATCGGTTCACGGACCAACAGTTCTGATTCGGGTGATTCGAACAGCAGCCCGCTTCAGAAACGGAGGAGGCGGTCAGGAACGACGGGGGCCTAGTTGAGGACTACAACCTCGTAGCCCCTGCTGTTGGCCCAGGACTGAACCTTGGTAAGCATCGAGTCTCTATTGGGCTCCGCCCTGATCCCTGTTGATTTACCACTGGAGGGCATCGCAATCCACTGCGTTCCTCCGGCACCATCGGGGCTGGAGAACAAGATCACAACCGGTCTACCGATTGCCTCCGCCTGAGACTCCGCCATGGAAAGCAATTTCTGATGCAGAGCACCAATCGACTCAGGGGAGAAGTCAGTGTTTCGTTTGTACTGATCGCCGATCGGCTGAGCCTGCTGGGCGAGGACCTCAATGACCGCGGCAGGTGTGGGCTCTCGAGGGTCGAGCTTGGCGGTGCTGCCGTCGGGCATGATGAACTCACGCTGCGCGTTCTGTGCAGCCATCTGCTTCTCGAACTCGGAGACGGAACCGTTGCCATCAAGGTCAAGCGGGTCCGGTGCTGCCGGAGCGGCAGTCTTCGTGTCGACCGGCGCGGTTGCAGTGGTTGGCGCGCAAGCTCCGAGGCCAATGGTCAGAACCGCAGCGAGGGTGAGGCTGGCGAGGATCGTCTTCGTCATGGTCGTGGCACCTAGTGAACGATGAGCTCGTAGTTGCGGGCCGCAGTCCAAGCCTCAGCCTGAGCAACAACCGAAGCCTTGTCAGCCGAACCGAAGAACGGAGCCTGCTTCTGACCGCTGGCCAAAATCACCCAGATGGGACCTTCGCCAGATGACGGCGTCTGATACACAACCGCAATGCCACGGCCTAACTCAGCAGCCTTGAGATCAAGGTCGCCGATGAGCGCAACCTCAGCCTGAGCCCTGGCGTTGCCACTCCGGGTAGCGGCAATCGGGGCGACCGTCTCTGCCTTGACGGCAGCGTGGACCGCCTCGGGGAACGGCTGCGTCGGGTCAACCTTGACAACGGTGCCATCAGGCAGCGTGTAGTCACGAACAGCGTTCTTCGCGCCGACCTGCTTCTCGAACTCGGAAACGGAGCCGTTGCCGTCGAGGTCCAGTGGGTCCACGGTTGGCACCTCGGTCGCAGTGTCCAGCACCTCCTTGGGAGCCGGCGTGCAAGCAGCCAGGCCTACCGTGAGTGCCGCGGCGAGGGCAAGGGCTGCGAAGTTCGTCTTGTTCATGGTTCGGATTCCTAGTCGATGACAATCAGTTCGTGGTCGGTCTGGTCGGCCCACGATTGAACTCTGCTGACCACTTCATCGCGATTGAGGCCACCAACAACCCCGGTGGACTGCCTACTGGATGCGACGCTTCCCCACCCCATCTGCCCGGATCCATTCGGCTTCGAAAACACGATCACGATGGAGATTCCGGTGGCCTCCGCCTGGGCGGTTGCATAGTCTCGCACCTCGCTGATAAGCCCCTCCACCGATTCGGGGCTGAAGTCCCGGTTCGACTTGGCAGGCGCGACCACCGGGATCGCTTGCTGGGCTATGACCTCTTTCACGGCTGGAGGCATCGGCTCACGAGGGTCGATGATGACAACAGAGCCGTCCGGCATGATGAACTCACGCGGTGCGTTCTGTGCAGCCATCTGCTTCTCGAACTCGGAAACGGAACCGTTGCCGTCAAGGTCCAGCGGGTCCGGTGCTGGCTCCTGAGTCGGGGTCGATGCTGGCTCAGCTAATAACTCCGGGAACATCTGCTCCGTAGAGCAGGCAGCAAGGCTCACGGTGAGGGCTGCGGCGATGAGGGTGGCAGCAGCGTTCTTAGTCATGCGATCCCCCTCAAAGCATCGATCGGTGGTGAGCGACACACTGTCCGTACCAAATGATGGCAGTGCCTCAGGTTCCATACTGGCTGACCGGTAACGACATGAATGCGAAACGGGCGAAGACCACGCCCCCATTTCGGGTCGATGGCACTGCGCGCCTCCGGCTCTAACGGCCGTTCACTATCCCGCGCACACGATGGTGTGAGACGGAGTGTATGTGCGGGGGCCATCGTCGCCGCCCGCAGGTTGCACAAGCGGTGGACCAGTTGACGATCATCAGATAGGTCCGCCCAGGCCAGGCCAGGCCAGGCCGGGCCACGGCGTGGTAGCTCGACTGATCGCTAAGGGGTTTCGCTCAGGACTGGGCCCCAGCGTTGCCCCGGCACACGTAAAGGCTGTTGGACGGCCGCAATTAGGTAAACAGGTGCTTGCCCTGTCAGCAAATATGCCCACGGTCTGCGAGTGGGCTCGGTGCGCAGCGTTCATGAATTTCGAGCTACAACTACAATTGTTCACAATCTGAGAACAATTCACTTACGATACGCTGTGGAATGACGAGCCAGGCGGCCGCTTGCTTGGGAATTGAGAGCGCACGTAGAGGAAAGAGAGGTAAGGACATTGACGGAGTGGGATGAAGTCCGAAGAGTGGTGAATTCGTTGGGCGGGAGCGCCGATGATCTGATCGGCCATGCCTTGGATCAGGGCTATTCGCCAGAACTCATAATGGAGGGGGTCAACAGGGCCCTGGAGTTCGACGCAAAGCTCAAGAGCGCGGGTGTTACGGAGTTGCCGTTCGGAGTGGATGAGGCGCTTCCGCCGGGCACCCTAGACGGCCGCGTTTATCACCACGAGCCAGCTGAGATCTGGTGGGACATTTTCCGAACGCCGCGTCGAATTAGTGACCGTTCCGAAATGCCAGACGACTACCTCTGCGGACTCATCAGCTGGCAAGTCGATGACGCCCCGACGACCTATGAGAACTATCGCAAACAGTTTCCGGAGGTACCCGTCTCATCCGACCCGCAGACTTGGCTGGAAGGCACGTCTCTCATGCGAGCATTGCGGCGTGAGGTTGTCCTGCGGGGACTTGATGTTCGGTAGGAAAATTGCAGGCTGGCCTGCATCGCCGTCGGAGGGCTGCAGACCTCTCGAGATCAGATTCGTGCCGAGCTGGGTGGTCGAACCGTCACCCCTGAAGACCTAAGGAACCTGGTGCACTACTACGACGGTCTTTCCGACGAAGAGCAAGCCTCCGTTCGTGCGAACTGGGACGAGCAGATCAAGGCGAGAATCGCAGATCTGAACCTCGAGGCTGCACTCATCGAATCTGGCCGACCCTGGGCAGAAGCGGACGCGGAAGGCCGCATCGTGATTCGAACGGCTGAGGGGGCCTACCTCTCTGCACGAACTACAGCATCCTGGGTGGCAGACGCCCTCCCAGCGGGGCGGGTCGCGTCGGCTGACCGCGTCATCACGGAGGCGATCAGTCGACTGATAATGTCGCACGGGGAGATCCCAGCAGCAGTGACCGAGGAACCGACAACGACTGGCGATAGAAAGTACGACGTTCTGCTTGCCACCAGTTTTGCTTTCGCCCTAATGAAACGCGGAGTCGAGCCTCTACCTTGGATGGTCTCGCTGCCGGCGCTGTCCCAGGAGTGGTTGTGGGGAGATGACTGTGGAGCATCCGTTGAATACACCGAATACATTCGTGCCCGCACACCGGAGATCTTTCTGAGGAAAGGGATCCTCCTGCGAGAGCGTGACCTGATCGCTCCCTGACCTGCGGCTCAGCAATGCGGCTCTCGCGGCACGCCGCCCAGGATTGAGTCTCGACTGTCGAGATGCCGGACCGCTTGGCTTGTGGCTTTAACAAGCTCCCGGCCGCCGGATCGAGCGAACTCGACCCGCGGGACGCCTTTTCGTGCATGCCACGGAGAAGTCGGAAGTTGGAGTATGTGGCGACCGGTTCCGATCGACACGCTGCGACGCCAGGACGCCGAATCTCGGTGATACGGTGACGACCACGTCGAGGCCAAATGGAGGGGGACCCAGTGGATGAAGAGCTCGAAGAGTTCAATGAGCACGCCGATGAGAAATCTCTGGCTCCAGAAACTGAGTATGAAGGATCCAATTCGTCGCGATTCGCTATCGCTGGCACGTTGGGATCTGACTCTGAGTCCCTACCGAAAGCATGGGTAATCCCGCGGGAGAATCTCGAGAGATTCGGATTTAACGCGGATCTGGCTCTCCCCGACCGAACCGAGTCGATCGGGGACGAGCTTCGCTACCTTTCGCAGGTGTTTCGCGAGCCGGGCTCTGTGTACTCGCTGCGCCGACGTGCGTGGGAAGACCTTAACGAACAGGCCGAGCTCTCGGCGCGCCTCGCGTTCCTTGCGAGTGGTCTCGTAAGCCCTCTCGAACGAGAGTCCGTGACAGCGGCCGTGGCGATACTGAACAGCACATCCATTCATCGCAATGCTCCCTTACCGTTCGGGGTGCGCACGTCGAGATGGATGGTCTCCCCTTGGTTTCTGGGGTTCGGAGTTCCATGGATGTGGGACTGGGTGGGCACGCTGCCCACGGAGGTGCAGGAGGATGAGAATGAGTCGCTCCTGTGGGAAGGCTCCCATTGGTCGCAATACAGCCAGTTCTGGCTCGAGGAAGCCTCGTTTCGAGGGGAGGGCGAACTACTGGCGATCGTTGCTCTGATGGCTCGCTGGCGGGTCGAAGCCGGCCGACGCTCCCCTGACGCCGTCACGCGTGAACTCGCCGCGGCCGCCCTCTTCACGCCGCCCACTGACAACAACGGCGAACCCGACAGATCCGAGCCACCTGCAAGAGCGAAGGGCACGATCTCCACGATCATCCACGGAACGATTGGGTGGAAGAAAGCCTGGTGGTATCGCAATGGGGACTTCCATGACTTCATCAAGAGCCAGCACCGCCCAGGCTTGTATAGCGGTGGTCTTGCATTCGGGTGGTCCGGATCACTCAGCGATACGCAGAGACGAATTGCCGGTGACCGATTCAGGGACTGGGCGGATGAGGTCGGTGGACCTAATGGGTTGAAAACGGTCTTTGCCCACAGCTACGGCGCAGAGATCGCCGCGCGTGCTGCTAATACGGGAGCCCGGATCGAGGAAGTCGTATTCCTGAGCGCTCCGATCCATCATCATCACAGCGCAATGTTGGACCGCGTCCATCGAGTTATCGACATCCGCTTGCGCAACGACATCGTTTTGACGCTGGCATCGATCTATAAAGGTGCGCGGCACCGGTTGCCCCAGCACGACCGCTTGACGGTCGAGATCATTGATAGGTCGCTGTGGAAGCATAGCGAGACCAGAAACCCAGTGCTTTGGAAGCAGGAGGACCTCGCGAATCGAGTCGCGCTCTAGCTGCGGAGCACTCGGCCTTCCTCGGATCCTGGCGACTTGATGAAGTTCTTCGCGCCCCGTTGGGGAGCGCTTTTCGCGATCTGTGCACTCACAAGTGCACACCCGTTGGCACTGTTTGATAGTTGGATGCTTGAAGCCGCTGGTCGACAAAGTGGCAAGGCGTCTGATTTGGAATCAGTGAAAGGACGACATCGTTTGTTTTCGACGAGCGACGATGGCATGACCTCGCTAATTGCTCTCGAGCCTTTCGACGCGAGCCTCAAGGTCACGGATGTATTCCACAAGTTTCCGGAGTCCATTGACGAGATTCGCCCGAGCCCTATCGTGAAAACTCTCGTCGTCAAGCGCCTGCTGGAAGTCGGCAAGTGCACCTTCGAGCGGATTGTCGAACTCGGGAATCGTCATGCCCGCACTCTATCGGCGGTGAAGTCATGGCGATAGGACAGAAGGCTAGCGGGTGCTGAAGCACACGCGTACACAGCGTAGTTCGAAGCGGAGGCCCTAATACTGGTGCGGATCCTTGGACTGACCAAACTCTCCAGAGGCCAGGGATTTCATCCGCAGCGGGCGACGTCCCTCGTTCTGCTTGAAACGAAGTGGGCTCCGTCTCCGTCATCCGACGCGGTGGTGGTGCCAGTCGACGGTTCCGATTCCACACTTGGTTGGCTGAGCGAGAGGTGGTGAGGGGGCTAACTAAGACCCCGGCGAACACCTTCGAGGCTGGCGGCGGCCTCGAAATATCGTGTCCAGTGCGCGAAGGTCGGCCGGCTCGTGAAAGCCGGCCGAGGTCGTTCGTGTTGTCTTCGAGGCTACGTGGTCGGCGTTTGTGGCGGAATCGTCCCTGGTTTCTTGAGCTCTGGCAGTCCGAGAAACGCCTCCCACTCGGCATAGGTGCAGTTGTATGCCCAGCCGGAAGAGGTGCCATCTGCTTTCTTTCGTCCGAGAGCAGGAATTAATTCGGTCGCAACAGACATCGTCGGGATAGGCAGTCGCCAAGTATCCGACACGATTGAGTAGTACGTCGCGCCGATCGGCCCGTATCGCCCCTGGCCGTCTCCGCAGTAGATCAACAGCATATTTTCCTCTTCCCTATTCAGTAGCCCGGCTGGCATTGCGATTGCCGACTGTCCGGCGAAAGGACAGCCGTTCAGCCATGCGGCTGGGTCGGTAGTTGCTCCATTAATACGAATCTCTAAATGAAGGTGGGCGCCCGTCGTGTAGGCACCTGTAGACCCCACGGGCCCGACGTGCTGGCCCGCGGCTACCGCCTTACCGTTTCCGATGGGGCTGGGTGTGGCCATGTGCATGTAGGTGCTCTGGACGCCACCAGCGTGGTTGATTCGGAGGATGTTTCCACCGCCGTTCGACCAGCCGTTGAACGCCACCGTGCCAGCACCGATCGAGCGAATCGAATCGTTGCTGGACATGCCGAAGTCCGTTCCTTCGTGGAAGGTCCAGACGCCAGTGACCGGATGGCGACGGTTGCCATACGAGCTTGTAATGTCTCGCATAGGAGCGACGAATGGATAGTTGAATCCCGCTGGGGCGCCTATCGCGGCGCGTGCGTCGGCAAGGGATAGTCCGAGGGCCATCAATGCAGTTATGCCGGCGCTACCGGACACCATGGTTCGTCGCGACATCGTCCCGTCACGCTGTTCTGCGGCATCACCCATGGCTGATAGTGACATTCTTTCGCCAAAAAGGGCACGTCCCAGTTTCGGGGGCGTATGTAACCGGTCCTTGAGCATGAAGCTTCTGGCTTCTACGGTGGGGGCATCCTCAGCGCTGGCTGGGGCGGTGAGAGGTGTGGCAGATATGTCGAATGACTATGCGGCGGCGTGGGACGCGCTCGCGGATGCGATCGGTGCGGCCGAGGGGAAGTCGTCTGGGTCAATCAGCGAGATGGAGCACTTGACCGGTGATCAGCGGATCAAGGTGGCAGGGGTTGCGGCGTTGTTGTCAATCGCCCAAGAGATTTCTGCGCTGAACCCGAACAATACGCTTCACTATGGCGAGGGCGGCAAGAAGCTGAACGGGTGGGGTATTGAGGTTCTTTGATTGAGCGGCAGTCCCCGCAGTCGACCTGTGTCGAACACCAATTCGCCTACACGCGCGTCATGTGCGCGCGCGTGACGGGCATCGACTGGTCGACGTTGGGATTCGCCTACACGCGCGACGCGCACGCGCGCATGACCCTTGTCGAACGTTCGCCATATCTCCGGTTCGCCTACAGGCGCGGCGCGCGCATGCGCGTACGGGGCTTTGACCGGTCACTGATGCGTTGGCGCAGTTCGGGGCTGATTGGCTGGGTCTTGGGTATGGGTTCACCGCCTGTTTGGCCTCGCCAATTATCCCTTGCGGCGGTGCCGATGACGGTAGACGCGCGTCGCCTCAGGCCTCGGGGTTGTCGGCGCTCGCGGGTACCGTTGGGGATGCCTCAGCAGTCGGTTGAGCGGAAGAAAGGGATTCACCATGGCAGATGTGCATTCGTCCGGTAACGCGCTCTACGCGGCAATTCAGGAGTCAGCAGAGAACGTAAAGAACAACTTCCACGAGGCGGATGTTCCGAAGGCGCTTCTCGAGTTGGCGTATGCGTGGAGGGCTGTTACCGGTGGCACTCAGCCTGGCTCTTCCGTAGTCAACAAGTAGGAGCGTTCCGCCGCAGCTCCTGTCGCGAAGAGGACGGCGCCGTACTTGGAGCGGTCCGGAACTCGGGTGGGACATGATGTCCCACCCGCCGAAAACCTCAGCTCGGAGCTGTATCCCAAACGGCACCCTCCACAGCAGCCGTCGCGGTGTTCAAGTCATCCAGCTTCTTATTGATCTTCTTCAGCTCAGAGACGATGTCTCGCAGTAGTTGAGTATCCGACATGTCCAGAGCATAGCGAGGAGACTATAAGCGCGTCTGCAATAGACCTGGCTGCGAAGTCGCTGATGCCGGACCTGGGGCGCCCGACTCGTTCCCTCGATGGTTCAGCTCATGAGGACAAGACACGTCGTGACCGAATGTGATCGCTCGAACGACGGACACCGCAGGTTGTGCATATGCCGACGGTAGACTCACAGAGGTCGTCCATCACCCCGGAGGTAGGTTTGGCAGCGCTACAGCCGTGGGAGTTCGCGCGCGTCGACGGGTCCTCGGGGGACGTTTCGCTAGATCTTTCGTACATCACCTTTGCGAGACCAGCTGCTGTCGTTGCCCTCTGCACGAAGGCGGAGCATTTAGTTGCCGCCGGCGCCGACGTCTACGTGATTGCACCGCAATCAAGTGATGTCTCCAATTACTTATGCCGAACTCGTCTTCCTGCGACATTGAATATGATCGGCGCCCGACACAACTTCGGCACTGTAAATGAACGGGCACAGGGGTATTCGCTCGTGGAACTTGCACCTTTTAGTGATGCTGATTCGGTGTCGAGTCTCGCCGACAGTGTGCACAGCTTCGCCTCAACTTACAGTCAAGAAATTGCGTCGGCGCTTCACACCGCTGTGTGCGAGGCCGGCGAGAACGTTGGCTTCCACTCCGGAATGGATCATGGATATCTCATGGCTCAGTACTTTCCTGGGATGGGTACGTTTGAGTTCGCCTTGGGCGACAGCGGCAAAGGATTCTATGAAAGTCTCAAAGCGGCGGGCGCCACTTCCGCTCATCACGCGATCGAACTCGCAGCCACTCGTGGAGTGTCTTCGACGGGTGACTCCACTCGCGGCATCGGGATCGCGGCAATACGTGAGCACGTAACTAACCTGGGAGGTCAGTTGGGCCTTGCTGCCGATGAGGCTTTTCAGACCTTCAGCCCGGCCGTACCCAATGGCCAGGTTCGGCCGTTCGCCGGGCGAATAGTGGGATCTCTGGTCTCCGGCCAAATCGATACAAGGCGACGATTTCGCTAATACCACTACGCTCCCGTTAATGCAAACGTGCTAGCATTCGAGGCATCGGAGGAAAGGGCGCTCTCTATGTACTCGATCACTCTGCCCCGTCTTGTGGGCACCAGAAGCATCGCCGAGAAGATGGTCAATGATGCTGCGCTAGATGGCCCGAACGACAATGAGGCGATCATCTACGCACGCGCCGTTTTGAGTGCCGCACCATCTTTCGTCGACGCATTTGTGGGAGCACTTCGAAGCAAGGGCGTGACGGTAATAAATGTTGTGGGTGGTTCGGAAGACCTACTAGCGAAGCTTCGACGCTCTGCGCAAACTAGAGGCGGCATCGCAGTGGTGACAACGTCGGCAACGAAAGCCTTCGCATAGCACTACTTCGCGGGGATGCCGTTGGATACGGTGCTGATGAGACTCGTGAAGCTTTCATCAAGCTCTGAGATGCTTGTGTCCTCGTTTTGGGCGGCATACATTTCGCCCATGAGGGCGAACATCCTGCTCGCGGACAAAGGGGACTTCTTCCCGAGGCCCGCGACGGCCGCATGCATGCTTGCCGCGGCTTCAGCTAATGCTTGATCTCGCTTCGGATCAGTGACCACCAATGCGGCGGCACTTCCATACTGGAGGTAGAGCGCATAGCTACGGCCGACCGCCTTGAGGGCTTCCCTTCGAACTTCACGCCGGAAGGCCTTGCTCGCGGTTCTGGCCTGGAAGGAGCTCGTAATCCACGCACTCGTGGCGCTCGATCCCGCGACGACGACCAAGACCGCAAGCCCAAGTTGCCAGACTTCAAGTTCTGCGAGGCTCTTCAGGAATACGTCCACCTAGCCCCTTTCGAAGATTGCCGGAGTTGCTCTTCATGCTGAAGGTCCCCTCGAATAATGAGCATAGATGTCCGCAGGGATGTGAAGCGTCGGACGCGCACGGCACAAACTTCGTGTCGGGCGTCGCGTCAGATGAGCACTATCCCGCACGACGGACACCACCACGCCGTAATGTCGTCACCGTGCGGCTCGCACCTGGTTAGGCAATCCGGGCAATTCGGGGTGTCCAGTTCGTCCATAGGGGGCTAGTCCAGCAACGAGGCTAAGCCGTCTTCACCGAGAAACTGGGGGCAGTATCTGGCGGTTGCAAAGACCATGAAGCTTCCAATATCTCCGGCGCTCATGCCTTGATCAGTTGCCATTTTGAGATGCTGTAGCCCGGCGTCCATTTGTGAAAATCCGGAGTCTTCTGCTGTTTCGCGAACGTCGCAGAAACCGCTCCCGAGGTCTGCGAGATTGGCTTCGGGCATTCCCTTGAAGCTCGCCAGCTCTCCGACCATTGAGAAGTAGTGTTCGTCGGTGAGTGAGTCAGCCTGGCTCGAGCAGCCGGCAAGCATGAGGGCTGCCGCGGTGATGGCCAGGATCCTCTTCATGGCCTGACCCTACTGCGCCCCGCGCATAACTGACTAGCCCTCACGGACCGCGGCGTAATTCACTCTGAGTGCTCACCCACGATCTCGCTGGGCGAATCGACATGGCGCTACGTCATCGTCACGGTATCGAACATCGGGATGGCCCGGCATTCCATGTCTCCGCTTCGTTCTCTGGAGTCGCAGCCACCCCCGGCCGCGAACACCCGACTCCCGAAACAAAGGTTGAGCCTGGTGGATCGTTCAAGACGGGATTGCGGATCGCCTCCACTGGAGCGATAACGCTGGACGAAGGCAGTATCGACCCCGTCGACCGCAGAACTACCGAATGGCCGCAGAACCCCCGGGTTCGCATCGAATGGCGAGAACCACCGCGCCGCGGCAAAGTGCGCTTCAAGAAGTTCATTGTCCCTCATCCCGATCAAGCCAGCGCTGACACGATCGGCTCGGTCGGGCGAGCAATAGTATGCCGGGCATGAGTGAAACAGTGATCCAATCCTTGATTGCAGCAGGCGCGGGCTTCTTCGGCGCGCTGGTTGGGGCCATCGCGGCCGTACTCGGGCCCTGGTGGTTGAGGCGATCGGACCGGACATCGTCGGAGAGGGCCGCGCACTTGGAGAGCAGGCGTGCTGCGATTGTCGAATATGTCGACGCACAGGTATCGCTTGCCAACCACGTTGTTGAGGCAGACGAAGAAACCAAGGCGAGAGCGATCCGCGCGAACCGTGCTCTCGCCGAACTGACAAGCCGCCTGCTTCCCGGGGAGCGAGCAGTCGACGACTGGCTCCACGGGCTCGGGGTCTATGGTGCCATTTCTACGGACACTCGGATTCGAACATGGGGGTTTGGATTCGCCGGCCGGATACTCCTCAGTTGGCACCGGGGGGAAACTACGGTGGCCGAACTGCGACCCTTTCGGATTGTGATCAGTGAGGGAACAGTCTCGTCGATATTTGTGAACGACTGGCCTACGGGCAAGGAAATGACGATGGATGGGGCGAAGCTCTGACCCTGTCCAATGCTTGCCGTAAACGCGCTGCGCGCGTTGCGATGAAACGTTGCACAACGGATCCCATTGCTGTACGCGGGTACACAGTGCGCGCGTACGCGTGACTGGTTGACGTTTCCGAGTGCTTTGGGGGCGGCTACTTCCCAGTGTTTCCGGGGATTCGGGCATGCGAATGCGACGTCGACCGGTCGAATCGGTGGTCCATGTGGGACAAGTGGTCGAAGCTACCGGTACATCCCGTTGTGGTGCCGGTTGACGTTGTAGAGGGCGGAGGAGAGGCGCTTCTCCGCCTTGGTGCGTTTGCCGTCTCGATTCATGGTCGTGGGGAGCGCCATGTATTGATCGAGGAGCTCGCTTTACCGCTGGCTCCTGGCTGTCCAGTGGTCGATCTGGCGGGCGTGTACGGCGTCGCCGACCATCCATGCGTTGCGGAAGCCGAGGCCGCGTTCCCTGGCGATCTTGGATACCAGTCCGGGGGAGACTCCGTAGCGTTTGGCGGTCTCGTTGCGGCTGCCGTGGCCGACGGCGATGCCGTCGCCGATGCGTTGGCGCAGTTCGGGGCTGATGGGCTCGGTCTTGGGCATGAGGTCACCGCCGTGGGGTTGTGCCCAACTCTTCCAGCGGCTGCCGTGGTGCCTCTCTGACTCGCCGATAGCATTCGGACCATGGATCTAATCATTGGCATTGCTGCGACCGCCTTAGTCGGTGGTATCGGGATGTGGTACACCTACGTCCTAGGAAAACGCGCCGGCAACGATGCGGTTCGCGAGCGCCGTGTCGACTTCGCCACTAAGGTCATCGAGCTCGGGCGAATCACCGATGAGCTTGCCGCATCCTCTGACGAGTCAGTCTTGCGAACCGCAATGGCTCGATACCGCAACTTGCGCTCCTTGGGACAGATGCACGGTTGGAGCGGAACCCCGGAGCTCGCTGAATACGCCGGGTACATCGATACTGGCCGGGCCACAAAACTTCGCTCATTCTCCCGTGAACGGGTCGGCTGGGCGAAGTGGGTTCGCTTGGACGATTTGGCGACTCAGTGGGTAGACAACCCAGCAGGAGCGAAGGCAATTGTTGTCGAGCAGGGCCAGGCACTGCTCAGCGAGGGAGTGTCGGACGGGATCGAGAACATCAAGCAGTGGCATTCTGCTCCGTAGGCGCACTCGTGGTCGTTGATCCCTGTTGCTGGGCGGTGGCCCGCCGATAGAGTGCGGGCATGGAGCCGAGATGGGTCATCAGCGCTTTGTACGTTGTCGCAGCGGCGCTTCCGATTTGGGGATTCGGCCGATTACTCTTCCGGTCACAGCGGGCGCTTAGGGACACGCTGGCGCTAACGCGAGAGCGCGGCACTGCTGTTGGAACAGTCGGCGACCATGACGCAAAATGGCAGGACATCACTCGCGTGCCGCGTGAACACCGAAATGCCGCAATCTGGGACACGGCTCTTGTCGGGATGGGGTTGGTTTCGGGAGCGGCCGCCAGCATCTGGTCGCTCCAGCTTTAGCGACTCATCGAGCCTGCCGGCCGAGAGCCCATGTGCCGCGGGGTGCTCGTCTGGCGGGTTCTCTTCGTGGAAGCTAACGGCAACGCCTGGGGTGATCAGGATCCGATGCGTGCCAATGCCGTCGTGTAGGTCGTACCAGACCGGTTCGCCGCTCCTCAGGATTTCGAGGACGTCGTTGGAGACGCGGTCCATCTTTTCGAGATCAACGTCGCCCATCACAGGCTCAGCGTTGTAGTACATGCTCCAGGCCACGGGTGTTCCTTCCGGTCGGTGCTACTAACTAGCTCCAAGTCCCGATGCCGATTTCGACATCTTCGGCAGCACAGGCTCGCTGGACGGCTTCTAGTGCCGCGAAGTATTAGTGTGCAAACCGCAGATGACGGGGCGGGCGAGGAGGGCTAAAGGGCATCTGACTTCCCGTTTCTAGACCGAGATTCCGGGCTGGACTACACTCCAAGGACGTGAAGGGATGAAGTGAATCGCTCTGTAAATCAGTCTCGGGTCCCGGTCACTTGAAGCAGGTAGTCGCGCTCCGGTGAGTCAGCGGTTGGAAATACTCTTTACTCACACAATTGGGGTGGATCGACGTGGCTCAATATGCAGCAAGGTGCAAGAGCGGAACGTTCCGTCGTGCTTAAAATGCTGGTCAATCGGCATATTAGCCTCCAAACTGGTGCGGTTTAGCGGCTTGGGCTTCCAAGAAACGGTTGGGGGTTCGAATCCCTCCAGGGGCACTTCTTTTTTATGCCCGCTGATCAGGGATTTTGTCTCAGCCCGGTCGTCTTCTCGGCGTTTTTGCCAACATTTTGACCACCCAAATTTGATGTAGGGCTAAAGAAGCGGGAATCTTGATGCCCTCCAGAGGGCTGCTTTTGAGCTCCGCGAAGGCCTAGACCTGCAGATTCGAGCGTTAACGCTTGGTCGCCGGAGCAATCTGCTCTCGGATAAAGGGTCGGGGTTAGCTTCACGGGCCATGCGATGTCGATAATCGCTTCGTTGAGTTTCGACGCCACCGCATCCAGCTCATCGTCGAAGAGATCGGCGTACGTGTCGAGCGTCATCGCGGCCGAGGCGTGCCCCAGCATCCTCTCCACCGCCTTCACGTTCGCGCCGGAGCTGATCGCCAGCGACGCTGCCGTGTGGCGCAGATCGTGGAGGTGACGCGCGGCATCAGCGGATCGATCTTCTGGGCACGTCGCACGGGGGTGGCAAACCAGCCGCGATCGTCGGCCTCGTCCTTCATGTGCGTCACGCCCGTTGCCGAACAGCAGACCGTCGGGACCCTTGCTCGCGCAGGCGGCGCCGATGAGTGGCGCGAGACGCGCGGGGTAAGGGACCGAGCGCTTCTCGTGCGTCTTGGGCGTGCCGACGTAGATCCGCCATCCACGAGCACCGCATTCTCCTCGACGTTGAACCGCCCGCGGGGCCGGTTGACGCTCCGCACCCGTAGCACCGTCGCTTTTCCCCAACGCAATCCGGTGTACGCGAGCACTGCGTCGTGCCGTGTCGCGGCGGTAGTCAGGCGACGGCGGCTGGCGGTGCGTGCGTGTGCGTGAAGAGGCGTGTAAACGCGTTCTGCCATGGCCAGGCGTCGGGCAGGTGCAGCGTGATCCGGCGCGCGGAGCGCGCCAGCCGTGCCGGAACGTTGACGAGGGTGCGGCGGATCGTCGAGGTCGTGGCTGTGGTGAGTCGTCCGGTGTGGTCGGCGATGATCCCAGCGGCGCGGGTGAGGTTGAACGCGATCACGGCGAGGACGAGCCAGGCGCTGTTCGCAGCGAACACCCCGGAGGGCAGGTGCGCGAGCGGCCCTGCCTTGAGGTCGGCGTGGACCTGCTCGATGTTCGCATGCCCGCGGTGAGTCTTGTCGGCCTCGACGGTGTCCATCACGTCTTGGCGGTGCTGGTGAAGAACGCGTGGTGCCGATAGACGTCGAACAGCGTCGGCTGCGCGACCTGCTTCGGGTTCAGGTCAGGGACGCGGCGCACCACCAGCGCCCTGCGATCCGCTTCGTACTCAGTGTCATGGGCAGCTGCCGTTGATGCATTGATTTGGGTTCGTCGTCGAGAAGTCACTTCGGGCGGACGTCAGTCAGGATCTTCAGCCTGACTGACAATGCGTGGTTGTAAGTCACCCTGATACTAATGTCAAGCGATCCACCGTGCGTCAGCCGCTTGCCTGAGTCGTGTCATGCGACCACGAAACGGCCGCCGGTACAGCCGGGGCGTCTCGGCTTGTGTTGACAAGACTATGATTCTCAGCCAGACTGACAATCATTATTGCTGGCGGATGGGGAAGCATCCCCCTGCCGACGAGCCGTAGCGCTCGTCGCGTATCTAGTCCAACCACAGAGTAGGCTAAATGACAATTGACCAATCCGACCTTCGGCTTCTCCTCGACGAGCGGGAGATTCTCAAGTGCGTCACGCGGTACGCCCGCGGCATCGACCGGCATGACGTCGAAATTATCGAGAGCGCTTTCCACCCCGGCAGTACGGACCATCGCGGCGGCGACACCCGCGGCCGTGAGGAACTTGCGGAATGGGCAAACGAGTTGCATGCAACGCACACGCGTCTGCACTCGCACTTCCTTTCGAACTCAACGATAGACGTCGACGGCGACACCGCACATTCCGAGACCTACGTTCTCTTCACGCTGTGGCGGCGCAACGAGGCACTCGTCGATATCAGCGGCGGCCGCTACGTTGATCGACTGGAGCGGCGGAGCGGCCAGTGGCGCATCGTGGAGCGCGTCGTTGTCGTCGATTGGACTGCTGAGGCGGCCGAAGGAAAAGATACAAAGGGTACGCTCGCTCGCTATGCGCGCGGGAGTTGGGACGCGGACGACGTCTCCTATCGGCGGCCTCTTTCTTGGAGCGCCGAAGATGACGCGACGCGCCAGTTTGGCGAACTGCTCAGCCCAAAGGCATAGTTGACGTGCGATCGCCTACGCAGCTTTTCGAGCCACTCACCCTACGTCAAGGGCACTGTCACGGCCGCGCAGTTGCTGATCACCGCCGGCGAGAACGCCGACAAGCGCGGCCCTCGGTGGCACCGCGCCTGTAAGTCTCGTAGTGGCTGACCTGGTGTCGGCTGGCAGGGTAGGTGCTGGTGCTCCGCTTGGTCGTGACTCGTGAATCGCCTGGCCTTCTGCTCCCGAGCAGAGTGCCTTTCCTGGGATCTGTCCGGCTGGTGGGTGCCGGCGCCGACCCTGTCCACTCCGATGGCTTGATTAGAAGCTTGCCCGACCGTTAGCGGCGGTCGCGGCCATTACAGGCCTGCCTCGAAGTGACCTTCCCCGGGTCGACGCCAGCAGTGACGTCAACCCCGTGGAAAGGATCACAGTCACATGACCATCGTTGCAAACACATTCACGTATGTCATCGGCGCGGATACGCATGCAAGAACACACACGCTCGCCGTGCTCGAAGCGCGTACCGGCGCGAGGATTGATACCCAGGCGTTCCCGACGACGCCCGCGGGACTATCTCGTGCGGTCGTCTGGATTGGACGGCAAACGAGCGGGTTGGCCGACGTGCTCATCGCAATCGAAGGGATCGGATCGTACGGTGCCGGGCTCGCACGCTGTTGTCAGGACGCAGGCTACCGGGTCGTGGAGTCGTTCCCGACACCGGCCCGGGAACGGCGCGGTCGGGGCAAGAGCGACGAGATCGACGCGGAACTCATCGCCCGATCCGTCCTCAGCATCGACATCGAACAGCTCCGCGATCCACGGCAAGACACGGGAATCCGCGCCGCACTGCGAGTGCTGATCAGTGCCCGCGACCTCGTCAACCTAGAACGCACTCGGTCGATCAACGCACTGACGGCGCTGCTACGGACGGTCGATCTGGGCATTGATACACGGACCTCGCTGACCAAGAAGCAGTTCGCAGTGATCGGAGCCTGGCGGACACGACAGGAAGATCTCGCGACAGCGACAGCCCGCCGTGAAGCGATCCGATTGGCCAAACGCGTGACTGCCTGCGACGAAGACCTCACCGCCAACCGCAGCGAGATCACCGCGCTGGTCGCCGCAAGCGACGGTGCCGCCCTGCACGACGAGCCAGGCATCGGCGCAATCAACGCAGCCGTGATCATCGCAGCCTGGTCGCACCTCGGGCGGGTGCGCTCCGAAGCGGCGTTCGCGGCGCTCGCTGGCGTGAGTCCCGTGCCAGCATCGAGCGGGAACACCACCCGGCATCGACTCAATCGCGGAGGGGACCGGCGCCTGAATCGGGCGCTGTCATCGATCACATTGACGCGGATGTCCCACCATCCGCCAACTCGTGCTTACGTCGAACGACGACGCGCGGAAGGACGCACAACCAAAGAGATCCGACGCTCTCTCAAGCGATACATCGCCCGCCAGCTCTACCGACGCCTCACCCAGCAGAACGGGCTTGACAGGACATAGAAGCATCCCAGGTTTTCGGCCGCTCCTATGCGGGTTGCGGCTCTCGGTTGAGGGTCGCGTAGTGGGTGTGCTCGAACTCGGCGGGTGTGGCGTTGCCGAGGCTCGAGTGAAGCCTACGAGTGTTTTACCAGTCGACCCAGCCGGCGGTCGCGAACTCGACGTCTGCGATGGTCCGGTAGGGGCCGTCGTGGAACACGGTGGTGCGGATGCATTCGGCGTTGTAGAGCCCGTTGATCGTTTCCATCAGCGCGTTATCGAACGCTTATCCGCCGACGGACCCGATCGAGGGTGCGATGCCATCGAGTGCCAGCTTCTCGGTGTAGGCCAGCGAGACATATTGGGAGCCGGCATCCGAATGTGCTCGGAGATGCTCGGACTGGACCGGGTGGCCTTGCCTGCCGCGTTCCCAGAGTCCCATCCCCAGCGGGATCATCACGAGCTCGACGTGTTTGGTGATCTGCGCACGCCACGCGACGATGCGCTGCGAGTAGACGTCGACGATGAACGCGACGTAGACCCATCCGGTCCAGGTGCGGCAATAGGTGAAGTCCATCACCCAGGTGTGATCCGGTCTGGGTGCGGTGAAGTCCCGGTTCAGCAGGTCCCCGGCACGGACACCGTCTTTCGCGGGGATCGTGGTGCGCACGCCCTTGTCGCGGCGAATACCCGACAGCCCGAGTGCCCGCATGGCGCGATCGACGGCACCCCTGGACGCGCCGGGGACCGTGGTGCGGCGGATCAGCGCGGTCATCTTCCTCCGCCCGTAGAGGCCCTCTGGCGTCAGCTTCCGCACCTGGCGCCCTGTGATCTCGACGGTGGTCCACGCAGCGTCACGGACCGCGCCATAGACCTCCGCGTCGGAGACCGTGCGAGCAGCGACGAGGCCTCGCCGGTGCGCCCGGTAGGTGCGCGCGGCGATCTGGCAGCCCTGCTCACGCAGGACCCGGCAGATCGACTCGACCGCGTGCCCTTCTGCTCTCATCGTGTCGATGAAACCCAGCATCAATGGTTGCGGGGGTCGAGTTCCCCCACGAATAAACTCGTCGCTGCATTCAAGATCGCGACGTCTTCGCGGAGGCGCTTGTTCTCCGCCTTGAGTCGCTTGATCTCGGCATGCTCGACCGACGTCACACCGTCGCGGGTGCCGTCGTCGATATCGGCTTGCAACTCCCACCGGCGCACGGACTCGTTGCCGACTCCGACCTGGCGGGCCACGGCCGCTGACGCGGCCGTCAACGACGGATACTCCGACCGGTGCTCCCGCACCAGCCGAACTGCCCGGTCACGCAACGCGGGATCAATCTTCTTCGGCATGACATACATCCTTCCAACTCAAAAGGATGCGGCACCAAACCTGAGGCGCTTCACTCGATCCCAGCCCGCCACGCAGCGGTGTCGTCCCACTGAATCAGTCGCGGTGGTCTTCGGGATTGAGCAGGGAGTCGAACCGGTTGTTTGGCATTGCGGCTTCGCCTTCATCCCAGGCGAGAGGCCGCCTATAGGACAAGTCCGCCGATGACCAGTGACCACGTTGGTATCTTGCGAGCGTGGACTTCACGTCGGTGCCTTGGGCGATTTCGGAGGACCAGTCCAAGAGCATTACTCGCTCACTGATCGCCCAGATTCCGTCACGCCGTTCTAGGCGATCGATGTATCGGCCGCCCGACAAGTCGACGAGCTCGTCCTGCTGGCGCCAGAGCGCGAACAGCACGTAGGTCTCAGCGTGCGCCGTGTCACCGTCGACCTCGATGGTCTGTGTCGCCAGGAAGTGCTGGTGACTCCGAGTGTGGGTCGAGTGAAGCCTGTTGCCCCACTCGATAAACTCGGGGATGTCACGCGGCTCGTCACCATGTATATCAACCGCGTTAGAGTGGAACGCGCTTGCGATGAGGTTTTCATCATGGCGATCGAGGCCTCGGGAATACTTTGTAATGGCCTTCTTGATGTCATCCTCATCTATGAGCAGCTTGAGTCGAACTTCGTCGATACTCATGTCAGAGCCTCCTTCCCGACCGCCGTCCAACCCCCATCAACGGGGAGACAATGTCCAGTGACGTGCGTCGCGCCTCTCAGCAGGTGGACAATTTCGGCCGCCACCTGCTCGGGTGTTGCTAGCTTGTGAAGTGGAGTCCGAGTTTTGGCGGACGCGACCTCGTAGCCGTCGTCAACCATATGGCTCAACATTGGAGTCATGGTCTGCCCAGGGGCCACGGCGTTGACCCTGACATCTAACGGCGCCCACTCGATCGCAAGGTTCTGTATAAGTTGGCGGACGGCCGCCTTGGCCACTCCGTAATCCGATTGATTTGCCCAGCCGCCATATGCGGCGATCGACGACACGCCGACGATGGACGCTGGATGACCTTCGAGTCGACGCACCAGGGCTCGGGCCGTAGTCAGCATCCCGATCACGTGAACGTTGATGAGAGACCCCATAAGCGTGAGATCCAGTTCAAGTGCGGGCTTGAACTGGCCGATAATGCCGTGACAGGTCACGAGCCCGTCCACCCGGCCATTCATCGATGTGGCTTCCCGAAAACTACGTTCCACCAGGGCTTCATCAGTGACGTCGACGCTGACGAACTCGACGTCGTAGCGATCAGGGGCTCGGAGGTCGAATACTGTGACGCGCTCTCCGAGCTGAACGAGATGCTGAACAACGGCTCTTCCGATGCCACTGCTGCCGCCTGTGACGACGGAATGATGAGGCGAATCGGGCATCCAGAACCTCCATTGGTTCGCTCGAAGTATCAGTCTCGCTGAATGAGACGAATCAGTCTCGCTGAATGACTCACGGTACGACGCTATCAGATTGTCTGCACACAGTTTCGGAGGAGTCTGGCGCTCGTTGCGCAGCGTCGCCCTCGAACGCGACCCGAGTGCCGCATCTCTCTATAGGGCGAACGCACCTTTCGATACCTAGACGCTCCCGGTGGATTGCGCGGATGAGCATCCTCCCGCCGCGCGGCTGTGGCATTGACAAGTTTCAGGCAGGCGGATACGGTCTCATACAGAT
Source organism: Homoserinimonas sp. A520 (assembly GCF_054489245.1). Taxonomy (NCBI): domain Bacteria; kingdom Bacillati; phylum Actinomycetota; class Actinomycetes; order Micrococcales; family Microbacteriaceae; genus Homoserinimonas; species Homoserinimonas sp. A520. The sequence continues at coordinate 226,746 of NZ_JBTMWX010000005.1, forward strand.
GGGCTGAAACCCACCAGCTTCGGACCGGATCACAACGACCCGCGAACGCGGCCACTGTATTCAAGGCCGCCCATGACAATCAAAGGAGATTTCTAATGACCTTCAATTCGAGAAGAACGCGCCGGTCGCTCATCTCAGCAGCTGCGACGACCGTCGCCGCAGCCCTTGCGCTCACGGGCTGTGCGGCCGAGTCGCCGGCGTCCCCGGGGCCAGTCGCGTCTGATGGCGTCGGCGTCGTGGAAGAACTCCGCGCTATGCTGCCTCAGGAAATCCTGGACAGCGGAGTGATCAATGTGGCGCTTTACCACGGCGATCCGCCGTTCACCTACGACCAGGGCGGGACCGCTGTCGGCGTGGTTCCCGACCTCATGGCCGCAGTGGCCGATGTGTGGGGCGTCGAGTTTGTGGAGACCAAGCTCGAGTTCGCGGGCATGATCCCCGCTCTACAAGCAGACCAGATCGACGTGATGTGGCTGTCGCTCTTTGACACTCTCGACCGCGAGAAGGTCGTCGATCAGACCACCTACGTCAGCATGGGAATGGGGCTGCTAATCCCGGCCGGCAATCCGCTCAACATCCAGACGATGGACGACCTCTGCGGCAAGATCGCCGGGACGGCTAAAGGTGCCGCCCAGGAGCAGGTGCTGACCGAGCAGCATGACAAGTGTCTGGCTGAGGGCAACCCGATGGACATGCGAATGCTGGCCGATACGAACGGCGGTCGGGTCGCATTGCAGTCAGGGACCCTAGATGCATGGCTGGGCACTTATGCGCCTATGGCGTACAACGCGGACATCGCGCCGGAGACCAAGGACATCTTCGACCTTGCCCCCTTTGTTATTCCCGCAGGCTACGGGGCAATCACCTCCCGACGAACCCTCGACGGATTCGGCGAAGCGTGGGTCGGAGTGCTTAAGCACCTGGAGGCGGAGGGAATCTATCAGGAAATCCTGACCGCCAACGGCCTCGAGAGCGCAATCTTGACGGCAGACCAGATTCAGCTCAACGGTCTCACCGCAGGGACGTTGGAGTAAGTCGGAGCTGAACCTCGCCACGGCGAGAGGTGGGAGAATTCAGATATGCGCGGGACAAGAAAGCCGCTGATCTTTGAGCCGATCAAGGCGGTGCCGGTCCGACACTGGAGTCAGTGGGTGATCGCTGCCATAATCGTGCTTTTCCTCGCGGACTTCGTGCATTCGTTAGTCCTGAACGAGAAGATTCACTGGCCAAGCTTCGGCGAGTATCTCTTCCGTCCCGACGTCCTGAGCGGTGTGGTGACGACGCTCCAGCTCGCAGTGATCTGTATGGTTCTCGGGTCCATCCTTGGTACTCTTCTCGCCGTGGCGAAGCTCTCCTCAAACAAATTGCTGCAGACAGTCGCCAATGCATACATCTGGTTCTTTCGTGGCATGCCCCTACTCGTACTCATCCTGATCTGCGGTAACTGGGGGATCATCTCGGAGACCATTGGCATATCTGTACCGTTCACCGATATCGAGCTGATCTCGCAGTTGACCCGCCATGTTGTGACACCGTTCGGTGCCGCGGTGGTCGCGCTGTCGCTCCATGAAGCCGCGTACATGGCAGAAGTGGTTCGGGGTGGGATCATCAGCGTCGACCGTGGCCAATCGGAGGCGGCGCAAGCTCTCGGCATGACCGACAGGAAGGCGCTGACACGCATCGTTCTTCCTCAGGCTGGTCGCATCATTGTGCCGCCTACTGGAAATCAGTTCATCACACTGGTGAAGTCGACAGCGCTGGTAGAAGTCATCGCTGCGCAAGAGCTGATGACTGCAGCGACCACTATCGCCTACAACACCTATCGGGTGATGGAAGCCCTTTTCGTTGCAGCCTTCTGGTACCTAATCATCATCGCGGTACTGAGTGTCGGTCAGCATTTCCTGGAGAAGCACTTCGGTAAGGGGCAGCGACGATGAGCATCACTCACCCGATGGTCTCGGTCACCGGACTCAACAAGGTCTTTGGCGATAACCACGTACTCCACAATGTGGATCTTTCCGTCGCTAACGGCGAGGTGTTGTGTGTGATCGGGCCCTCCGGCTCGGGCAAGTCGACACTATTGCGATGTATAAATCTGTTGGAGAAGCCGGAAGCCGGTCGCATTATCGTTGATGGCCAACTTATGGGATATCGGGAGGACCCAGATGGCAGGCTCTATGATCTGGATTCGGAAGCAATCGCGCGGCAGCGCCGATCGATGGGTATGGTTTTCCAGCGCTTCAACCTGTTTGCCAACATGACGGCGTTGCAGAACGTTATGGAAGCGCCAGTCCAGGTCGCTCGCCTATCGAAGAATCAGGCTCGAGAGCGTGCCTTAGATCTCCTTGATCAAGTGGGGCTCGGTCAGCATGCGACGAAGTACCCGGTACAGCTCTCTGGTGGCCAGCAACAGCGTGTGGCCATAGCTCGAGCCCTAGCCATGCAGCCAAAATTGATGCTCTTCGATGAGCCGACGTCGGCGCTCGACCCCGAACTCGTGGGTGAAGTGCTAGCCACCATGAAAGAACTTGCCAAGTCTGGCATGACGATGATCGTTGTCACTCACGAGATCGGCTTTGCGAGGGAGGTCGGAGACTCTCTTGTATTCATGGCGGACGGGGAGATTGTAGAAACCGGCGATGCCCGTGAGGTGTTGAGCAAGCCAAAGAAGTTCCGCACCAAACAATTCCTCGATGCAGTGCTGGCCTGAGGCGGTGGCTCTTGATTTCAGACCAGCCAACAGGCTACTTCTACGCGATCAAGCAACTCGAGATGGCATTGCGGCCAAGGTTTATGGAGGCCTGCGCGGCTCATGGAGTCACACTTGCTCAGTACACTGCGATGACGATCCTCGAACGTCGCCCCGGCATGACTAGCTCAGAGTTGGCGCGGCGAATCTTCGTCCGGGCCCAAACTATGGCCACGACACTCGATCCGCTACTCGAACGCGGTCACTTGCGCCGCACCTCGGACCCGGCACATGGGCGGCGCTTTCTCCTTTTTCTCACGGAAGCAGGCGTCGAGGTCGTGGTCGCGATCGGCAAGATTACTCGCCACATCGAAGCGGAGCTAGTTGCAGACCTTTCCGAGGTGGAGCAGGAGCAGTTCATGAGTTATATACGGCGGACACGGAACGAGATTTCCCGTAATCGTGACCGGACCAGTCATGGTTGATCCCGATACCGGAAACAGTGCACCCGCATGGGATGAGGAGGTGGACTTCATCTCCGTCGGGAGCGGCGGCGGTGGTCTGGTCGCTGCGTATGTTGCGCAGCTCAATGGTGCAACATCGGTCGTGCTCGAGAAGCGGGCGGTGTTTGGGGGGGCGACAGCGATGTCGGGTGGCATCCTCTGGGCGCCGGCGAACCACCTGATGCGACGTGAGGGTGTGCAGGACAGCTATAAGGACGCCCTGATGTACTTGGAAGCGGCTATCGGCGACGTCGGGCCCGCTTCGTCAGAAGCCCGTCGGCGGTCTCTCATCGCTGAGACAAATGAGATTGTCGAGTTGCTTGCCGACCGAGGCGTGATCTGGGAACGAGCCACAGGGTACTCCGACTACCACGACCTTCTTCCAGGCGGAAAGGGTGAGGGTCGCGGGCTCGTCGCTAAGCACTTCGATCTCAGGCGGGTGAAGGCTTGGCGTAAGCGATTCCCGCCACGTAAGGGCCGCTACAAGCTGGCGGCTACATCGGCCGACTTCGCTCAGATGAACCTGGTAGTTCGCACCTGGAAGGGATTCTTCGCATCCATGCGGGTCGTCATCCGCACAGCGGCTGGATACCTTTTGGGACGCGAGCCTGCCGGGGTCGGCGCCGCGCTGATGGGTCGCATACTCGAACTGGCGCTGAGCGCAGGCGCAGACATACGGATGGAGACAGAAGCTACCGCGCTGGTGGAGGAACGTGGTCGTGTCGTCGGCGTCATCGCACGGCACGGCGGCCGATCGATTCGGATTCGGGCGCGTAAAGGCGTGTTAATCGCAACGGCGGGATACAGCCGAAACCTTGCGCTTCGCGAGGCGACCCTTCCCCGTCCGACCACCACCGAGTGGTCCCACGCCCCGGACGGGGACACGGGTGACGGATTGCGTATGGCCGTGGACGTAGGTGCGGCGGTAGCCAATCTGGACGATGCCTGGTGGATGCCTACCACTGTTATGCCAACCGGAAAACCGGCATTCCTCATCGGAGAGCGGTTCAAACCGCACAGTCTCATGGTTGATCAGGCAGCGCAGCGGTTCGTGAATGAGGCTGCCTCTTACATGCTTGTCGGCCAGACCATCTACCGACATAACGATCAAACGCCTTCGATCCCGAGTTGGATGATCTTCGACGCTCGACACCGGCGGCGGTATCTCTGGGGGGTTGCGTTTCCTGGGCTCACGCCCCGCGAATGGATCGAGAGCGGGTACATGCTCCGCGATAGGACCCTTGCCGGGCTGGCGACGCAGTGCGGACTTGACTCAGACGCCCTGCAAGCTACCGTCGACCGATTCAACGTTTTCGCTCGCGCAGGCATCGACGACGATTTTCATCGGGGTGAGTCAATGAATGACCGGTACTACGGTGACCCGCGTTCGAAGCCGAACCCAAGCCTAGGAACGCTTGAACGCGCCCCGTTCTACGCAGTGAGAGTATTTCCAGGGGACGTAGGTACGAGTGGCGGGATCCTGACGGATGAGCGCGCCCGCGTGCTAGACGGCGACGGCCAGCCGATCGCTGGTCTGTACGCAACGGGAAACGCCACTGCTTCTGTTTCAGGGCGCACATATGTTGGGCCGGGGATTACCATTGCGGCGACGATCGCCTTCGGCCACGCCGCGGCAAAACATGCGGTGGGTCTACCTCCCGCGAGATGGGAGTCGTCATGATCCAGAGTTCAAGCACACCGCCTGCCGGCACGCTGAAAGGTCGTGTTGCGATCATCACTGGCGCGGCAGGTGGGCAGGGTTCAGCGCACGCGCGGCTGATGCACAAGCTCGGGGCCCGACTCATCGTCACGGACGTTGCGGCCAAGCCACTGGAAGAGCTCGCTGGTTCTTTTGGAGGCGGGGTGATCCCATTTGTTCACGACGTTGCCTCGGCAAGGGATTGGGATGCGGCCATCGCGCTAGCCGAACGTACGTTTGGGCGACTGGATGTTCTTGTCAATAACGCGGGCATCGCCAGGGCAGCCACACTCGAAGATCTTGATGAGACACAACTCCGGCTCACGATCGACATCAATCTCATCGGGCCGATGCTCGGCATGAAGGCCGTATTGCCGTTGATGAAGCGGACCGGAGGCAGCATCATCAACGTCGCATCCGCGTCCGCCCTTGGTGGCACGGCTGGCCCAGTCACCTATGTTGCGGCCAAGGCAGGTCTTCTCGGAGCAACGCGCCGGGCTGCTCACGAACTCGCTAAGTACGGAATTCGTGTCAACGCTGTTCTGCCGGGCGCAGTCGACACACCGATGATCAGCGATAGGACTCGGGAGGGAAGCGGCTATATCGAAAAGGCGGCCATTGCTCGGCCCGCCCGGCCGGAGGAGATCTCCCAGGTGATCGCCTTTCTGGCCAGCGATGCGAGCTCCTATATGACCGGAGCAGAAGTCGTCGTCGACGGTGGTCTGAGCGCCTGATCATTGCACGAGGGTCCACCTCGAAGCCGTGTGGCAGACCAACGTCGGAAGAGGAGTTTGGCGCGTGCTGACACCAACGTTCGTGTGCTCGGGAGGTGCTCGGGATGGAACCCACACATAAGAATTCGGGTGCTCGGCTGTTCAAGCCGTTGAAGGTCGGGACGGTGGTCTTTCCGAATCGGCTTTGGGTCTCACCAATGTGCCAATACCGGGCTGTCGAGGGCCTTGTCCAGTCATGGCATCTCGTGCATCTGGGCGCTCTGGCGATCGGGCGCCCTGGTTTGATTCTCGCTGAGAGCACCGCCGTGGCCCCGGAAGGCCGAATCACCGCCGCGTGTGCAGGCATCTGGGACGGGGCCAGTCAAGCAGCCTGGGAACCGAGCATCGCTTTTGCCCATGAGCAAGGTGTTCCGATCGGGATCCAACTCAGCCACGCAGGTCGGAAAGCGTCAACTCGAATTCCGGGTGAGGGCCGTGGAACTGTAGGTGTGCCCGAGGGTGGGTGGACAACTGTCGGGCCCTCCAGAGTTGCATACGGTGGACTCGCCGCCCCGCGCATGATGGATACGGACGACATCGCGAAGGTCGTGCTTGCGTTTGCTGACGCTGCGCGACGGGCGGAAGACGTTGGCTTCGATTTTGTCGAAGTCCATGCTGCGCATGGCTATCTAATTCATCAGTTCCTTTCCCCACTGTCGAATCGCAGAACGGATGCTTACGGAGGGCGTCTCCAGGGCCGTGCTCGCCTGCTCTTTGCAATCTTGGAGGCGATGCGCGCCGCCGTCAGTGCCCCAATATTCTTGAGGCTCTCGGCCACCGATTGGGTACCTGGAGGCGTCGAGATCGAGGACATCATCGCACTGGTTCCGGAGTTGGAAGCTCGTGGGGTCGATCTCTTCGACATCTCAACCGGGGGGAACGACCCTGCACAAGTGATTTCGGTTGGTCCCGGATACCAATTGCCTTTCGCGCGCCGCGTGAAGCAAGCGGCGAAAGTGCCGGTCACGGGTGTTGGCATGCTCACGGCGCCGATGCAAATGGAACAAGTGCTCGCGGATGGTGACGTCGACGCAGTCTTTGTCGCGCGGGAATTCCTCCGGGACCGATTGCTTCCTCTGAAGGCTGCCCAGGACCTCGGTGAGGGCGGGCGGTGGCCAGCCCCGTTCGACCGGGCACAGTTTCGTTGATGTGCAATTCTTCTGCGCACGAGACTGAAAGTCCCTGGTCGGTGCCGGGTTGTGTCGTACGTCGATCATGAACGCTCGGACCGGCAGCTAGCGGCGGGGAGGCGCACAAGCTCCGCTGCGGCTGCGGCGAGCCCTCGGGTTCGCCGCAGCCGTGGGACTGGTCGGGCTCGCCCCGTTCGTCCTGCCGCCGTACCCGCTCGCCCTGCTGACGCTCGCGCTGGTCTACGGCCTGTTCGCCTTCGGGCTGGACATCGCATGGGGCATCGTCGTGCGCTCCCGCGGGCTCATCCCCGACTACTACACCACGGCCGCCCTAGTGCTGTTGATCGTCGCCGTGGTCTGGCTCTTCGTGCTCCGCGGGCGCCTCGGTCGTCGAGCCCTCGCCGTCAATCTCAATCCAGACCGGGCCGCCCATCTGGGCATCGACGTCCGTGGCACGCGGCTGTCGGCGCTGGTCATCAGCGCGGCCGTGGCCGCCGCCGCGGGCGCGATCGCAGCTCCGGTCATGGGCCTCGTCTCGCCATCGGCCGGCGGCATCATGCTCTCCACGCAGGTGCTTGTGTGGCTGG
>NZ_JBTMWX010000006.1:0-157615 GCF_054489245.1 Homoserinimonas sp. A520
CCCACGCACGGTAACCGAGGACCACGCGGCTCGGGTGCACCCTGGTTTCGCTGTCATTGACCGGTTGACACGTCGGACGGGTCGTCAACCATGGCCGCGATCTTGTTTAGCGACCGTTTCAGGAGGGCTTCCACAGTCTGCCGGTCGAGGCTCTCATCGTTGACCCATTCCAAGCAGATAGTGATGACGAAACCTGTCCAGCCGCGTATGGCCAATCGGGTCACGGGATCTGAGTGCGGGGTGCGAAGAAGGCTTAGCACGGTCCGTTCGATGTGGGTTCGACTCTCCGCGATCAAGTCTCGGACTTCGCTATCGAGACGAAGTGCGCCTTCGTGCAGTAAGCGGTAGCCATGGGGATGGGACTCGACGTAATCGAGATAGGCAGCCAGCGCAGCAGATAGCTCTTGTCCTTCGATCGCTTCGCGCAGGGCAGTCGCCTCATGCGCGACAACCGCTCGCACAAGTTCTTGTTTGGACGAGAAATAGTGGTAAAGCAGGGCCCGTGAAGCACCGGCATGCTTGGCGATCTCATCAATCGAGACCTCATCGTCGGGTCGGGTGCCCAATAGATGGGCGGCGGCAGTGATCAATTCCTCGCGCCGCCGCGCGGTCGTCAACCGTCGACGCATTGCGGAAGGTGCTGGTCGCTCAATTTTATTAGACATCAGTTCAATAGTGTACGCTCAGTCTTATTGAACACGGCATCTAATAGTGGAGGTCAGCATGTCCGAGAGAAAAAGGTACAGGCAAACGACCGCCGCTCTTTTCGCGGTGTATACGGTGTCCCAGGTGAACATCGCAAGGTTGCTCTTGCCGCTGGGTCGTGATGTCGCTCGATTGCAAAGCACCGCCGACGCCGCGGTTTTCCGCGAGATTATGGGTGGCTGGACGCCCGCGCAACGTGAGCAATATCGACGCCATCTGGGTCCCGATACTGTGCACCCACTGCTGTATGCCGCAGCGTTGATCGCGGCGGGGCGTACAGTTCAGCACTCCGCTCAGTCGCGATGGGTGAAGACGACTTTGATCGTGGCGCCGGCGATCTCGGCTCTCTGCGACTTGATCGAGAATGCCTTCCACGCGCGGTTTTGTGCCAGCCCACAGGAGATCACACCGCGTGCCGCGGCCTTATCCGGTGCCGCCACACGTACGAAGTGGGTACTCGCTTTAGGCAGCGCAATCTGGATTAGTGCCCAAGCTGCGCAGGGGCGACGGAGACGTTCATGAAGCTCGTAACCTATCGACTTGCCCGCACCGGTCGACCTTCTGAGATCGCCTTCGGTGCCGTGCGCGGTACCGAGGTCGTCCGGTTCACGTCCGCTCTCGATCATGATATTCGTGGCCTGGAATCTGTAGAGGCTTATCTCGCCGGTCTCCCAGGTACTTTCGACCGCGCCGCGGCCATCGTTGGCGACCCGTCCCTGCCCGCACTGCCGCTCACCGAGGTCCAACTTCTTGCACCGGTGCCGAACCCGGCGGGGCTACTGGACTGCGGCCTCAGCCCGAAGCATCTGCGCGCATCAACCCGGACGCTGCTGCGCCGCAGTCTGCCCTCCGGGCTCGGGCGACCACTCGGCGCGATTCTCGGACGCGTGGCGTCACGATCCCGCACGGTGCGATTCTACAAAGGGAATCACCACTCCATCAGCGGTCCCGGCGACACGATCACCTGGCCCGACTACACCGCCTACCTCGACATCGAACCCGAGCTGGCCATCGTCACCGCTTCTGAGCAACAACAACACTCTGACTGGGTTGAGCCTGCCGGTTACGTCATCTACAACGATGCCAGTGCCCGAGACGTGCAACTAGGCGAGATGCTATTCACCGGACCCTCCACCAGCAAAGACTTCGATACCGGTAACGGCATCGGCCCCTACCTTGTCACCCCCGATGAGATACCCGACCCGCTCGATCTTGCCGTGACAGTGACGTTCAACGATCGCCCCGACTGGACCGGGACCACCAACGACTACCTACTCCACCCCGCTCAGCTACTCGCCCACATCCTGCGCCGTCGCTCGCTCCCGGCAGGCACGCTCATTGGCATGGGGGCCATCCCAGGCTGCTGCGGACTGGACCGCGACGAATGGCTAGAACCGGGCGAAGAGTACACCATCGCGATCGACAATCTTGGCAGTCTCACTCAACGATTCGGCACTCCCACCACCTTGCCGCTCACCGGCTGGGGCACCCGTGTTTCCGCGGGCGGTCGAGGCACGCAGGGGTTCTCCTGACAAGGAACGGGTGAACGGGTACCGGTCAGCTGCGCGCCAAGATCAGAGGGAACAGCTTGCCCGACCTCCTCGCGTGAAAACTCCCGTCCCGATTCCCGCGCAGTTGGCGTGTCCGGACTTGGCAATATGTCCGAACTGGCCTGTCACGCGACAAGCCGAGGCTCGCATGCTACGGGGCGTGGTTCGGTGTGGTTCATGCCGGTGGGAGCTCCTGCCACATCTCGATGAAACGGGGCCGGCTCTTGCCGCTCTGTGAGCGCGAGGAGAGAACAGACAAGGGTGTTGGCGGTTCCTTCCAGAACTGGACGAGGTGCCGCTCGACGGGCGACTCCACAACCCCGTCATATGCTGCGTCCCGGCCGCTGGCGTGGAGCCGCGCACGATAGCTGCCCTTTTCATGACCCGTGATGGTCCCGACATCCTTCCTTTCGAAGCTTTCCGGCCGGTTGAAATAGACCTGTCCTTCCGGGAGCATCAGGGACAGCTCGTGGATGTCTTCCCACTCTGGCGCGGGTGCGTCCGGCCTCGCGTCGAGGACCTCGACAGTCAAATCAATGGGACCGGAATATACGCCTGTGAAAACCAACGGCACTATCAGCGCAGACTCCTTCATCTCGCCGCGCATCGCCGCCTGCAGGGCAGCTACGGGGTCTGCCCGCGGAAAGGGCGCTATGACGAAGTCCACGACATGGTGCCATGCACCAATCACGAAAGTTGCGGACTCGATCACAGGCGCTGCCTCTCTAGAAAAATCGAGATGGAACGTGCGTGCTTCGACTACTACAGCATTGGAACACAAAGTACGGCGGCCAGCACAGAGCAAACTCCGGGCGTCACGGGACACCATTTTTCCTGAGAGTTTCTCGGCCGATAGTCTCGTGCCGTGAGCGACGATGAATTCGGCGACGGCCTCCTGAGCGGTCCGCGGGGGCGCCGTTTCTGCCTGAGCCTGCTGACGTCGGCTGAACCGTCATTGTGGACGCTTACGTTCCACGCGGCGAGAACTCCAGCGAACACAGAATTGGTGACCGATCTCGCCGATCACATCGCAAAGTTCGCACCGCCGGAAGTATGGACTGATGCCGCGCTCATGGATGCTCTCGTTGCCAGTACTGGTGCCGCGCGGTACTGGCAGGAACCCGACGAAGAGGACGTGCTGCTGCAGGATCCACAGCTCCGCGCTGCGCTCGAACCCGTTTCGCTCCAGGTCAGTAGCCAGCCCGCGACACAGTGGTGGTCGTCGCCGATGGCAGCAGCTAACCAACACTTCGTGCAATGGACCGATCAGTCGCCGCTTGACTCACCACCCGAGCTGACCGGTGCGGCCGTTCGCCTTGACCGGTGGAAAGCGGGTGCTCTCGAGAACGAGCGATTAGCAGCGATGCGCCCGAAGCCGGTCACGGCCAACCTCAGCGGCGAGTGGTGGTCGACGCCGGCGATTGTCGGCCTGGTCATGACCACGCGGAGCCTGCCGGGGCTGGCTGCGGTGAAGCTGATGCTCGTGGAAGATGGCTTCGGCTGGACCACGGCAGACGTCTGGCCGATGAAACCTGCTGACGACTGCCGGGTTTACGAGATCACCGGGCCTCGCGCCTGGGTCGAGCTGGTTGCCCAGTATCCGATGGACGTGACATTCTCACGCCGCCAGGACTGGTGGCGGTCGGGCGGTCACGACGGCTCCTGGCTGCTTCCCGACTGGTCTGCTGTCGCATCCGATTTCGATGCCGTTCACCTGAGCGTGACCGGCTACCTGACCACAGCAGGAAGGGCGCTGCCGGTTGGCGAGTCCCGAACCATGCTGGCCGGTTGGAATGCAGATGAGACGTACTGGTTGAGTGATGTTCTGGAACAGAACGGGGACCCGGTGCTGTGGGAACGGGACACCTCCCAGTCGAGCGACGGAAACTGGCACGCTGCCCGTTGAGTGACACGCGGCAACGGATGCTGGCGCGCAGCACCGAAAACACGGCGCAATGCCGGAGGCGGCATCTGCCACCAATTTCGATCCGGCCTTCCGGCGAAGGCACTTTGGGTGTGTACTGGCAACCATCGGCAGGCATTCGTCTGCCCCTCATCGGTCCCACCCTGCGGAGATCACGAGTTGCCGACGGTTGGGACCTTCATCAGGAGGTACAACTGTGCATAAGCCCCGCGCACGCGCACTCGGTGTTTCACTGGGTTGCGCGTTAGCTTTCACCCTCGTCGCCACGGCGACGGTTCCGGCGGTCGCCGACGACCACGAGAACCTGCCAGGCGAGCCGAGCATCACCCTGCCGATCAACGACAGTGAGGCCGGCGGCACCTACGATCAGGACTTCGACCGCGCCTACGCCGGCACGACTCCTGACGGCACCCCGGTCTACATCTACGTTCCGGAAGGCACGCCACTCGACGGGTCAGAGCCGACCGGCGTCGCCAGCCTCGATCCGGCGTTCGACCACAACCCGGCAGACGAGTTCGCTCCGTGTGCTGACCACGCGGCATCCGAATACGTGCTCACGCAGGCGCAGATCGACTATATGGGCAACCAGCTTTCCAGCCAGATCGTGGCCGTCGATGAGGAACACTTCGGCCCGATGGATGCGGCGGATGCGGACGTGCCGGCCAGCGATTCGCTGGTGATGGTCGTCTACAACGTGCAGGATGCGAACTACTACGACTGCGCGGAGACCACCTACACGGCGGGATACTTCGCCCCGGACTTCATCGAATCGGCCGGCATGAACGTGATCGTCATCGATGCCTTCGACTGGGCGAACCGCGTGGGGCCGGATGACTCCGAGTGGCGGGACGACAACCCGGACAACGACCAGGCGACGCTGTACGAGGGTGTCATCGCCCATGAGCTCGAGCACCTGCTGCACAACTACAGCGACCCGGGCGAACTGTCATGGGTGGATGAGGGGCTCGCCGACTTCGCAGTGTTCCTCAACGGCTACGACGTTGGCGGCTCGCATCTGACCTATCACCAGGTGTTCTACGCCGAGACATCGCTCACCCGCTGGGGTGGCGGCCTCGAGAACTACGGCGCCGCGTACACCTTCTTCCAGTACGTCTGGGAGCAGGCAGGCGGCAACGGTGACGGCACGTTCACCCCAGACCTCCAGAACGACGGAGCCGCTGGTGACCTGCTGATCCAGCGGATCTTCGAGAACCAGGCCGACGGTATGGACGGTGTCCAGGCGGCGATCGACGCGTTCAACGCGGAGACCGGCGCCGACCTGCGCTCTGCCGAGGAGCTGTTCCAGGACTGGGCAGTCACCGTCTACCTCGACGATGAGGAGTCGGAGCTCTTCGACATCAAGGCTGTCGACTTCGGCGACCCGGCGTTCACGACGTGGACGATCGACATCGCCGACGACCAGTTCTGGGGTGACCGTGGGAACAGCCAGGGCGCCCAGCCTTCGCCGAAGTGGGACAAGCGCACCAACGCCCAGTCGCCGACGGCACTGCCGTACGGGCTGCAGGTCGAGCGGTTCCGCAACCCGGGTCCGAATGTGACGGTCTCGCTTGACGGTGAGGACACCACGCAGGTCGCGCCCCACTCCGGGGACACCCACTGGTATGCGGGTTATGAGAGCCAGTCCGACAACGTGCTCGACGTCGAGGTGACCGGGGAAGCGACGACCCTCGACTTCTGGACCTGGCACTTCATCGAGGAGGGCTGGGATTACGGTTTCGCTGAAGCCCTCGTCGGTGGCGAGTGGGTCACCGTTCCCCTGGTGAACGACGCGGGAACCGTCGTCACCAGCAACGACGACCCGCACGGCAACAACACCGAGGGCAATGGCCTCACCGGAACCTCCGGCGGCGCCTACTTCGTCGACGAGCCGGTCTACGTGCACTACACGGCGCAGCTTCCCGAGGGGGCAACGGATGTTCGCTTCCGCTACTCCACGGACGCGGCCTACCTGGACACCGGCTGGTTCATCGATGACGTGCTTGTCAACGGAGCAGCTGCAGCGGTGAGTTCGGCCGAGGGCGAGTGGTTCGAAACGACGGGGCTCCAGGACAACAACTGGACGCTGCAGGTCGTGGCGAGCTGCGACCTGACTCCCGGCACCGACTCCGACTTCGAGATCACGGATGGCGCGGGCAACTACGTCTACCGGCTCGAGGGCGATGCCATCAGCCAGCCTTTCAACACGATGTGTGCGAACGGCCCGAACCGGGACTTCGCAACCCTGGTGTCGAACCTTCCCACCGGTGACCTGATGTTCCTCGACGCGGAGTACACGCTCACCGTGAAGAACACCGGGAACGCCAAGTAGTAACAGGGCCATTGTGGGCCCCTCCACCAGGTGGGGCCCACACTGGCTTGCGAAGGAGGGCGGATTCTGAAGGGCACGTCGATCGTGCTGCGTCCGGTCAGGGAAACCGACCTCGACGAGCTCTACGCGTTCCACGTCGACATCGACAACCGCGGCGAATTCTTTCCCCGCAACATCACGTCGCACGCAGCGTTCCGTAAGCAGTTCGACGAGGACGGCTGCTGGAGCCGGGACGAAGGCATGCTGGTCATCGCTTCCCCGGACGACAAGGTCCTCGGCCATATCGAGTTCTTCAAGACGGTCAACTACCTGGATGAGTTCGAGTTGTCCTACCAGGTCTACGACCCTGAACAACGCGGCAAGGGCATAGCCACCCAGGCGGTGAAGCTGCTGACGCGCTACCTATTCGAGACCAAACGGGTCAATCGCATCCGTCTGGTTATTCACCCGGACAACGCACCCTCCCGAAAACTCGCCGTCACCTGCGGCTTCCGGCACGAGGGCACCTCGCGCGGCGCCTGGTACAACGGCGGACGGCACCACGACGTGGAAATCTACGCCATCCTTCACGACGAGGTCATCCGCCCCGACGCTTCCTGAGCTTCGTCAGGCGGCGCGCTCCAGCGTGATCGGCCCGGTAGGGGTGAGCAGGTCGGCATCCGCCTTCTCTGAGCGCACAAAACCGATGCCAATGAGAATGAGCAGCCCGCCGATGAGCTGCAGCACGGTCATCTGTTCGCCCAGGAGGAGCCACGCGTAGAAGGTGGCAGCGACAACCTCGAGTAAGCCGGCGAAGGACGCTAGTCGAGACCCGAGCAACTGGCTCGCCTTGATGCTGGTGGCATAGGCGATTCCGGTGGCCAGAACCGCGACGATCAGCATGGGAATCCACCAGGCCGTCGAGCCGCCGAAGAGCTGGACGGTGCCGAACGTCGCCGTGAACGGCATCAGGCCGGTCAGTCCGACGAGCCCGATCGCGATGCCTCCGAGAACCAGGCTGACGGATGCCACGGCGACCGGATGCAGGTCGTCGTCGACCCTCGCCGCAGCGACGAAGTAGACGGCGCATCCGACCGTCGCAGCCGCAGCGAATGCGAGGCCGAGCATGTCGATGCTGCCGTCGCCTCCCGGCGACACCACCATTCCGAGCCCGAACAACGCGAATACCGAGCCGAAGAGAACGACGAGCTTCGGCGCCTTCCGCGTGCGGGCCCACACGAACGCGACCAGCAGCAGCGGCGCCATGAACTCGATGAGGATGCCGGTGCCGACCGAGATCCTCTCGATCGCGGCGAAATAGGCCAGTTGCGTTGCCGCGACGCCGATCAGGCCGATCGCCAGGATGCGGGAGCGTGCCCGCCACAGTGCAATCCAGCGTCCGCGCAACGCGATGAGGGCGAATGGGGCGAGCACCAGGCCGCCGACGAGCGCACGAACGGTCACAGCGGCACCCGGACTCCAGCCCGCCTCGAGGAGCGGCTTGACGAACGGGCCGGACATTCCGAAGGCGAGGGCTGCGGCCACGGCGATACTGAGGCCGGTGAAAGTTGAGGAGCGTGACATGGTGCGGCCTTCAGGACGTGGTTTGACTGTTCAGGATCACCACGTTAGTGTGCAGATCAGTAAGGAGTCAATTTGCATTTTGCCCCTGACACGGTCGACACTCTGGCGTTCACCGTCGCGCTCGCGAATACGGTTCCTGGAGCGTCCCGGAGCGGCGAGGACGAACTCGCCACCCCGCCCCAGTTGACCGCCCTGCTGACCGAGCATTCCTACAGTGGCCGTTTCGATCGTGACCTCACAGAGCTCGCCGAAGTGACCGAGACCCGGGAGTTGTTGCGGCACATCTGGACACACAGCCGGGACGAGGCGGTCCCCGTCGTGAACCGGATGCTGCAGGAGGCGAATGCGCTCCCGCACCTGGTGAAGCACGACGGACTCGACTGGCACCTGCACGCCACGGAGGACGCCGCGCCGCTGGCCGAACGCATCCGCGTCGAGGTGGCCTTCGCCCTCATCGACGTTATCCGCGCGCGCGAATGGGAGCGCCTTCGCTACTGCGCCGCCGGTGATTGCACCGGGCTGTTCGTCGACCTCTCGCGCAACGGGTCCAAACGGTTCTGCAGCATCCGCTGCGGAAATCGGATGAACATGGTCGAGCACCGGGCGCGCGCCGCCTCGGGCGACCCGCAGCAGGCCTAGCCGCCGAGCAGCTCGGCCGGGTGGGTCAGGCGCCACCAGTCGTCCGGCCCGACGATATCGCCGTCCAGTTCGAGCGGGACCTTCACGAAGTACTCCCCCGAGACGAAACGGGCCGAGCCGACCACGCTTCCGGAGCGGGCCGTCGACACGTCATCGACGGTGACGGCGGAACTGACCGGCATGTCGGACCAGGTGAACACGGATGCGTCCTCCGCAGCGACGACGGACGCCTCCTCACCCCACGGCGTCGAGTACGAGCCCAGCTTCTGCCCCTTCGTCAAGACCGGCACCTCGTGGAATCCGCCCCGCACGCTGCCCAGCATGGCGCGCACCGCGTTGTCGACCTGATAGTGGTTGTCCCCGCCGAGCACCACCCCGACGACCGTGAGCTGCACGCCATGCCCGACGTCGATCACGGCGGAGAACAGCAGGCACGCCCCGGACTCGTCGAGTGTTCCGGTCTTGATCCCGTTCACGCCGTCGACACCGAGCAGGTCGTTGGTGTTCGCCCCCGCCCTGCCGTCGGCGCCGGCAACGGATCGCGTGCCGACGATCTCAGCCAGCACCGGGTTGGCCATCGCCAGTTTCCCGATCGCGATCAGGTCGGTCGGCGTGCTGAGGTTCCTCGGGTCGAGTCCGGTCGGTTCGACGATGGTGGTGCCGGTGAAGCCGTTCGCATCGAGCCAGGTGCGTGCTGCACTGCGGAAGTTGGCCGGCGACCCGAACGCCCAGCTGCTGACGGCATCCGCATAATTCGTGGCCGAAATCACCAGCATCACCTGCAGCGCATCGCGCAGCGGCATGCTCGACCCGGACTTCATCGGCCAGATGCTGGCCTGCTTCACGTAATACTGGTCGTAGAGGGCGGCGTCGGCCTTGCTGAAGGTGATCATCGGCCCCGACTCGGTTGGCCCGATCGGCTTGGCGTCGAGGATGACGAGCGCGGTGACGATCTTGGTGATGCTCGCGATCGGTCGGGGATCGTTGCCGCCAGTGGCCGCCAGGATGCCGTCAACGCCTGCGACCCCCGGGAAATCGTCGGCTCCAGCGATGCTGATCGCGCTGGCACCCACCTCCGGGAGAACCACGGTCGCTGGGTCCGGAAGGTCGACGCTCACCGCCTCCCTGATCGCCGACGAAACGGTGACGGGGGCCAGGAGGGTGAGCGGGATGTAGGTGCCGACCATAGCCGCGATGACCAGCACGATGGACCCGGTGATGATGAACCTGCGCCGGCGACGTCTGGTGCGCGCCGCGACAACCTCGGGCATCAGCTCGTTCTCACGCTGCCGTTCGGCGCTTTCTTCGGCCCGCTCGATCAGCCCGGACAACTCCAGGAACTCCTCGGGAACGGTGTCGTTCACAAGTGAACGATCGTCAGGGGCGCGCACAGCATCATGCTAGTGGCACCCAATGACGCACCGTGCGACTGGGTTCAGAGCCACTTCCGGGATTTGAACACCAGGTAAAGCGACACGCCCATCGCCACCATCAACGCCATGGCGAACGGATAACCCCACGGCCAGTGGAGTTCCGGCATGACGTCGAAGTTCATCCCGTAGACCGTGCCGATCAGGGTCGGCGCGAACAGTATCGCGGCCCAGGATGAGATCTTCTTGATCTCCTCGTTCTGGGTCAGGTTGAATTCCGTCATCCGCTGCACCTCGTCGTTCTGGCGCTGGGCGACCAGAGTGGAATGCACGATCAGGGCGTTGTCGAGCAGGGCGCGGAAGCCGTCCGCCCGCTCGCCCACCCGAAGCACGTGGTCATGGACGTCGCGCAGCAACCGCTGAAGCTCGAGTTCGAGCTGGTATTTTTCAGCTCCGCCCAGCAGTGCCTCCAGCATCGTCGCCAACGGATGTGCCGCGCGTTGAAACCTGATGACCTCGCGGGAGAGCTCATAAATGCGTCTGGAGACATCCGGATCCCCGCCGAACAGCTCATCCTCGATCTCGTCGATGTCGTTCTCAAGCCCGGCGATGACCGGACCGTACTCGTCGACCACCTCGTCGAGGATCGCGTAGAGCACCGCATCCGGCCCCATCGCCAGCAATCCTGGACTGCCCTCCATTCTGTGACGAACCCGGGCAAGATCCGGCGACTCCGCATGGCGAATGGTGACGACGAAATCGGGACCGGCAAAGATGTGCAGTTCGCCGAATTCCACGCGCTCGTCGGCATCGAGATAGCGAGCGGGACGAAGGACGATGAAGAGGGTGTCCCCGTAGCGTTCCAGCTTCGAGCGCTGATGGCCGGCCAGCGCATCCTCCACCGCCAGGCTGTGCAGGCCGAACTCGTCAGCGATCGACCGGATTTCCTGTTCGTTCGGACGGTAGAGCCCGATCCAAGCCATGCCGTTCCGCTCGCGCATGACCTCGAAGGTCTCCTCGAGGCTTTTCGGGTCTTCGGTGCGGTGGCCAGCCACATACACGCCGTTGTCGATCATGGGCATGACATGACGGTATCCCGAGATCCCTCCGATGGAACGGTGCGAATTGCGGGTGTCCCGGCTCCGCGACCCGCCATTCGCACCGTCCGGCCCGCTGGGCGGGACCTACAGTGTCGGCATGGGCCTTTCAGTAGTCATCGCACCGGACTCGTTCAAGGGGTCACTGCCGGCCGACGCGGCAGCATCCGCCATTGCAGCGGGGTGGCGCGAGGTCCGGTCATTGGACGACGTGCTCCTGCTGCCGCAGGCTGATGGCGGCGAGGGCACCCTGGGCGCCATAGCGGCTGCCGTTCCGGATGCCAGGAGACACCTGGCGCGCCAGGTCACCGGGCCGGATGGCCGGCCCGTCGACGCGGCCTGGCTGGAGTTGCCCGGCGGTATCGCCGTCGTGGAGCTTGCCGAGTCGAGCGGTCTTCCACTGATGGCGGCACCGGATGCCCTCGGCGCCACGACCCGCGGCCTCGGCCAGGTCATCCGGCTGGCGCTTGAGGCCGGCGCCGACTCCCTGGTGATCGCCCTCGGCGGCTCGGCCAGCACCGACGGTGGGGCGGGCGCGTTGCAGGCACTCGGCCTGCGCGTGCTTCACGAGGACGGTTCGGAGGTCGCCGATGGCGGCGGCGGGCTCTCCCGCGTGCACAGCATCGACACCGGCACCCTGCTCCGACCCCCGCCTGGTGGCGTCACAGTGCTGACCGATGTCACCGCTCCCCTGCTCGGCATGACCGGCGCTGCCGCCGTGTTCGGTCCGCAGAAAGGCGCGACCCCCGACGACGTGCGGCACTTGGAAACCGCTCTCACCAGGTACGCCGAACTGCTCGGCGGCGATCCGGGTGTGCCGGGTGCCGGTGCTGCCGGGGGCACCGCCTACGGTTTTATCGCGGCCTGGGGTGCGACGGTCAAGCCCGGCGCCGACTGGATCGCGGAGGCGACCGCACTCACCCGAGCGATCGGGGCAGCGGATGTCGTGATCACCGGCGAGGGACGGTTCGACTCCACCTCACTCACCGGCAAGGTCGTCGGCAACGTCATCCGGTTGGCGGGCGCTGCCCGTGTGGGCGTTGCGGCCGGCTCGGTCGCGATCGAGCACGACGCGTGGACGGTGAGCCTCACCGAACTGGCCGGCTCAGCGGAGGCCGCGATGGCCGAGCCGGAGCACTGGCTGAGGGCGGCCGGCCGCAGCGCCGCGCTCCACTTCGGCCACTCCGACCCATGAATGGGTTAGTCGGCCTCGCCGGAATGGGCGTCGAGAAAGGCGTACAGCTCGGAGTCGTCGACGCCGGGAAACGTTCCCTGGGGCAGCGGCGACAGGATGTGGGCGTGCAGCTTGGCGCTGGCCCAGGCCCGGTGTCGCCACCGCTCGGTCAGCTCCGTGCCCGGGCGTCGGCAACAACTGGCATCCGGGCACTTGGAGGCCTGCCGGTTCTTGGTGTCGCGTCCGCGGAACCACTTCGCGTCGGCGAACGGAACGCCAAAAGTGATCGAGAACTCTTCGGCAGACGCGGTACCGGTCTGGGTGGAACACCAGTAGGTTCCGGTCGGGGTGTCGGTGTACTGGTAGAACTCGGTGGTGCGGTTGGTGCGCAGGAACGCCGTACGGGCGCTCCAATGGCGACACACCGGCTGCCCCTCCGTCGAACCAGTGATGTCGGTGGGTAGGCGCAGGCCGTCGTTCTCGTACCCCTTGTACAGGGCACCGTCGTCGCCGACGCGAAGGAAGTGCACCGTCATCCCCAGGTGGCTGGTGGCCAGGTTGGTGAACCGCAGGGCGGCAGCTTCGTGCGTGACGCCGAACGCATCGCGGAAATCCTCGACGGCAAGGTTTCGGTCTTCTTTCGCCCCCGCGAGGAATTCGACGGACTGCTGGAGCGGCATCAGGCAGGCGGCGGCGTAGTAGTTGATCTCGAGTCGCTGACGAAGGAACTCCGCGTAACTCTCCGGCTCGTGGTGGTCCAGCAACCGGTGCGCCATCGCCTGCAACGCCATCGAGCGCAGGCCGTGCCCGCCGGGAATGGATGCCGGCGGCAGGTAGATGCGCCCGTTCTCCAGGTCGGTGACCGACCGGGTGGAGTGCGGCAGGTCGTCGACGTGGATGAGGTCGAAACCGAGTCGTTTCGCCATCAGGTTGACCTCGCGGTGGGTGAGTGCGCCCGTCGTGTGGCCGACCCCGCGGAGGGACTCCTCGGCAAGCTCCTCGATCTCCGGCAGGTAGTTGTCCTGGGTGCGCATGTACTGACGCAGTTCGGTGTTCGCCCGCCTCGCCTCCTCCGGCGTTGCGATCGCCTGCCTGGCGCGCCTGGCCAGTTCCTTGTGGAGCCCGACGAGGGCCTCCAGTGTTTCGTCCGGTGTCGACCGCAGCGCCCTCACGGTGGGAAGGCCGAGGCCGGCATACACGGGGCTGCGCTGCATCCGGTCGAGTTCGATTTCGAGCGCCGCCCGCTGCGTGGGCGGCTCTGCGCTCAGGAGGTCGGACACCTGAACATTGAGGTTGCCGGCGATGGTCTGCAGCAGCGACAGTCGGGGTTCCCTGCGGCCGTTCTCCATCAGGGAGAGTTGGCTACCGGCGATTCCGACCTGCGCGCCGAGTTGGTCCAGTGTCATTCCGGCACCGGTGCGGTAGTGGCGGATGCGCTGGCCCAGGGTGGCAAGGTCGGTCATGATCTTTATCGTAGCGAAAGAAGCGCACTTCTTTATGCCTCATTAGGGGTGGGAATGGTCAATTCGGGGCGCAGAATGGAATGAGACGCCATTTCTTACGGTGGCGGCGGAATCGAACGGACGGACAAGCTCATGACACTCACCCCCACGAGGCCAGCGACAGCAGACGACCAGATTTCGCAAGCCGAACCGTACGGCGTCCGGCCGGCCGGCACAACGAAGAAGGTCGCCGATTGGGTTGATTCGATCGCGGCCCTCACCAAGCCGGAGCAGGTCGTCTGGTGTGACGGCTCCCCCCAGGAGTGGGATCGTGTCACCCGCGAGATGGTCGCCGCCGGAACCCTCACCAGGCTGAACCCGGAGTTCCGCCCGTACAGCTTCCTGGCGCGCAGCAACCCGGAAGACGTCGCACGGGTCGAATCGCGTACCTTCATCTGCTCCGAGAACGAGGCGGATGCCGGCCCCACCAACAACTGGGCCGACCCCGCCGAGATGCGCACCACGTTGAACGGGCTTTTCGAGGGCAGCATGCGCGGGCGCACCATGTACGTCATCCCGTTCTCGATGGGTCCGCTCGGCAGCCCACTGGCGAAGCTGGGCATCCAGGTGACCGATTCGCCTTACGTGGTCGCCAGCATGGGCATTATGACCCGCATGGGCAGTGCCGCCCTATCCCTGATCAACGCCGGTGAAGACTGGGTTCCGGCCGTCCACAGCGTTGGCGCCCCCTTGTTCGACGCTGAAGGCAATCACCTGGACGAGAATGACGTCTCCTGGCCGTGCAACTCGAAGCACAAATACATCACCCACTTCCCGGAGACCCGCGAGATCTGGTCGTTCGGCTCCGCCTACGGTGGCAACGCCCTGCTGGCGAAGAAGTCCTTCGCCCTGCGGATCGCATCCGTCATCGCCAGGGAGGAGGGCTGGCTCGCCGAGCACATGCTCATCCTGAAAATGACCAACGAGGCCGGACGGGTCTTCCACCTGGCCGCGGCGTTCCCCTCCGCCTGCGGCAAGACCAACCTCGCCATGCTCCGCCCGACCCTTCCCGGATGGAAGGTGGAGACAATCGGCGACGACATCGCCTGGCTGCGTCCCGGTGCGGATGGCCGCCTGCGCGCCATCAACCCGGAGGCCGGCTTCTTCGGCGTCGCGCCCGGCACCAGCCCCAAGACCAACGCCACCGCTGTCGAAACGCTGTGGGGCAACACCATCTTCACCAACGTCGCCCTGCGCGAGGACGGCGACGTGTGGTGGGAGGGCCTGACCGACCGCGCTCCGGACAACCTCACCGACTGGAAGGGCAACCTCTGGGACCCGAACTCCGGTGAGCCGGCCGCCCACCCGAACTCCCGCTTCACAGTGGCCGCCCACCAGGCCCCGTCAATCGCCGACAGTTGGGACGACCCGGAAGGCGTCGTGCTCGATGCCATCATCTTCGGTGGCCGTCGCGCCCACAACGTGCCGCTCGTGGTTGAGGCGCGCGACTGGGAGCACGGCGTCTTCCTCGGTTCGACCGTGTCGTCTGAGCGCACCGCTGCTGCGGAAGGAAAGGTCGGCGAGCTGCGCCGGGACCCGTTCGCGATGATGCCGTTCTGCGGTTACAACATGGCCGACCACTGGTCGCACTGGCTGAGCGTGGGCGAGAACCTGCGCAAGTCGGGCAGCATGCCGCGGATCTTCCAGGTGAACTGGTTCCGCAAGGGCGAGGACGGCAAGTTCCTCTGGCCCGGCTTCGCCGAGAACGCCCGCGTTCTGGAGTGGATCCTGAACCGCGTTGACGGCCAGACCCCGGCAGCGGAGACCCCCCTTGGTCTCTCCCCGATCGCCGGCGGCATCAACGTCGACGGCCTGGACCTGGACGAGGGCGATTGGGACCAACTGTTCGCTGTCGACCCGGATGCCTGGCTCGCGGAGCTCGATGACACGGAAGGCTTCTACGCCAAGTTCGGCGACCGCCTCCCGGAGACCCTGACCAGGCAGCTCGCGGACATCCGCCAGCGCCTGGAGAAGGCGAAGGAAGCTGGCGCGTAGCCCTCGCCGGGTCCATTTCACAACGTTTTCGGCATGTCGTTCGTCTAACCCAGTAGACGTGCGACTCTGGTCACATACCGATGACCTGCACGCGTGAAACGAAGAGGACTGATTCTTGGCAGGGGCCGACTGGGAGAACGTCGTCACCACGCTGGTGGCTGAGCGTGGTGACGCGCTGACCCGTTACGCCTACCTGATCAGCGGGAGCCGAGACGATGCGGCCGACCTGGTTCAGGATGCCCTGGTGAAGACGTTCGGACGCCTCCGCAACGGCTTCACGGTGCGCAGTGCCGAGGCGTACGTGCGCCGGGCGATCCTCAACACGTACCTGGACGGCGGCCGGCGCACCAGCCGGTGGCGCAAGATCTCGCACCTCACGGCGGTTCCCGAAACGGTCGAGTCGACCGCGCCGGCCACGGAGAGCCGCATCGACCTCAGCGGCGAGCTGATGAAGCTGGCCCCACGCGAACGTGCCTGCCTGGTGCTCCGCTACTACGAAGACCTCAAGGTGGCCGACATCGCCCAGACGCTCGACATCAGCGACGGTGCCGTGAAGCGTTACCTCAGTGATGGTCTCGCCAAGCTGTCGAACTCGATGGCCGACCAGAAGGATGCCGTTCCCGAGCTTTCCGAAGGAGCACACCATGCCCACTGACGCCGCACTGCGCAGCCTGTTCCACGACGCAGCCTTCCATAACGCTGCGGCACCGGTCGCGTCCCTCGATGCTGCCGCGATCATCCGCCGCAGCAAGCGCCGCCGGCTCCCCCAGCAGGTGGGTGCTGGCAGCGTGCTGACGCTGGCCGTCGCGGGTATCGGGGTGGCGAGCATCAATGGCCTGCAGGGGCTGGCACCGATGGGCGCCTCCCAGACGATGGCGGATGCCCCGGCGAGTGAGTCCTCGGAAGAATCCGGGCAGGGGGCAGACGGTGCGGTTCCATGGATGGACAGCGGGACGTCACTCCGCCAGACCTCGTGCGACGTACCGGTCGCCGACGGTCGGGTCGATGAGGCCCTCGAGATCACGCCGGTGTTTTCGACGGTCGCGCCAACCGGGGAGGCGGTTGTCGGCACCCTCAACCTGACAAACACCGGTTCTCTGCGGATTGTGGGCGTTGCCGCCAACCCGACAGTGACGCTGGTGCGGCACGGCGAGCGCATCCTGTACAGCGACCGTGGGGCAACTGAAACCCGTGTCGACCTGGCTCCTGGGGAGTCGATCTCCCTCTCCTTCTCGTTCGACGCCTTCCAGTGCGATGCGCAGGGCGGCGCGACCGGTGCGGCGCTCGAAGCGGGCGCCTACACGCTGTCGGCTGAGGTCGAGTTGCGTCCGGATGCCGGACCGTCCAGATTGGTCAGCGGACCGGCATCCGCCATCACCTTGCGCTAGCCGACTCCCTTCGCAGCCACAGGCCAGTCCAGTACAGTCGGTTCCGGCAACAGAACTCACCGAAAGGACGACGCATGGCTAAGCAATCGATCTTTGGACGTATCGCCCAATTGGCGAAAGCCAACATCAACGCGCTCCTGGATTCCGCGGAGGATCCTGCCAAGATGCTCGACCAGATGGTTCGCGACTACTCGAACAGCATCGCCGAGGCCGAGAGCGCGATCGCGCAGACCATCGGCAACCTGCGCCTGCTCGAGCAGGACCACGCCGAAGACGTGGCCAACGCCGAGGACTGGGGCCGCAAGGCCATCGCAGCCAGCCGCAAGGGTGACGAACTCCGCGCGGCAGGCAACTCGGCAGACGCCGACAAGTTCGACAACCTCGCCAAGGTTGCGCTCGGACGCCAGCTGGCAGCCGAAAAGGAGGCCAAGGACGCTGAGCCGACCATCTCGTCGCAGACCGCCGTCGTCGACCAGCTCAAGCGCGGCCTCGACGCCATGCGCGGCAAGCTCGGGGAGCTGTCTGCCAAGCGCGACCAGCTCATCGCGCGCGCGAAGACGGCCGAGACGCAGGCGCAGGTGATGGATGCCATGAAGAGCATCGACCTGCTCGACCCGACCAGCGAGATCAGCCGGTTCGAGGAGAAGGTGCGCCGCGAGGAAGCCAGGGTGGTGGGGGCCCAGGAGCTGGCGGCATCGAGCCTTGACGCACAGTTCGAGCAGCTGGATGCCTCGGATGAGTCGGTCGAGCTGGAGGCGCGGCTGGCCGCGTTGAAGGCCGGCTCCGGCGGGCCCAGGGCGCTCCCCTCTGGCCAGTAATCGGATGAGAGTTCGGGCCCCGCGCATTGTCGGCATCGACGTTGCGCGGGGCCTTGCCGTTCTCGGCATGTTCGTGGCTCACACCTTCCCGCAGGAGACCGACCAGGAGCTGATCGTCGATGGCCGCTCGGCCATCCTGTTCGCCACGCTGGCCGGGGTGTCGCTCGGGCTACTGACCGGCGGGGAGAACCCCGACCGCTCCTGGCGCAGGGCCGCCCGCCGCGGCGTCACCATCCGGGCACTCTTCCTCTTCCTGCTGGGGATAGCACTCACGATGCTCCCCAGCCACATCGCGATCATCCTGGACTACTACGGCGTCATGTTCGCGCTGATGATCCCGGCCCTCTTCCTGCCGCGGATCGCCCTCGCAGTACTTGCGGCGCTCCTGGCCGTGGCCGCGCCGCTCGCGGCGGCCGCGGTGACGGATGCCGGCCAGCAGACCGGCTGGGCGGGTGTCGGGGCGGAGTACTTCCTGGTCGGCAACTACCCGGCGCTGGTGTGGTTGCCCTTCCTGCTCATCGGGTTGTTGTGCACCCGCTCCGGCCTGACCAGTCCGGTGACACAGCGCTGGATGGTGCTGGGCGGTGTCACTGCCATGGTGGTCGGGTACGGCAGCGCTCTGGCGCTGCCTGCCGTCTCCGCCGAGGCCCACTCCGGCAGCACCGCCGAGATCGTCGGTTCCCGAGGCTTCGCGATCGCCCTCATCGGCGTGCTGCTCTGGCTCGACCGCTTTCGGGCGAGCCGTCTCGTACTTCAGCCGATCGCGGCGACAGGGTCGATGCCGCTCACCATCTATACCCTGCAGATCCTGCTGCTGGCCGGCCTGGTCGCCTTCGCCGACAGCGCCGCCTGGATCCCCGAGTACCCGAGCCTGCCGCTGATGTTCGGCCTGATCATCGCCTCCATCGTCTTCAGCCTGGTGTGGCGCCGGTTCCTGGGGGCAGGACCGCTCGAGCGGATGCTTCGCCGCCTGGCCGGGTTCGACCGGGTCCCAGAGCGCAGAGGGCCGAGGACGAACATCCGGCGGCCCTGATCGACGCGTCATACTGGTCGGATGGCCTCCAGCTTCTTTGTCGTCCCCCAATGGCAGGGTTCCAGCTCCTCCCGGGCGATGCAGCTCGTCGAAGGCGCAACAGCGATCGGCGGCGACCTTCCGTTGTCGCGCACGGTCGTTGTTCCCATTCCTCCCGGAGCGGGCAGCGACCAGGGCAGTGGCGTGAGGCGCCTGTCCTCCGTCGAGACCGTGCGCGACGAACTTCGCACGGCGTTGGCTAAGGCGAACGGCACCCCGATCGTCATCGGCGGCGACTGCGGGGTCGAGCTCGCAGCCATCGCCCATGCGGCGGGTACGCACAAGCTCGCGGTCGTGTGGTTCGACGCCCACGCCGATCTGAACAACCCGCAGACCTCGCCGTCCGGCGCGTTCCACGGCATGGTGTTGCGCACCCTCCTGGGAGATGGCCCGGCCACCCTGGTGCCGGAGACCGCGCTGGATCCGGCGCGGGTCGTCCTCGCCGGGACCCGCGCGCTCGATAGCGGAGAGCTGGACTTCATAGCCGACAGCGGCATCCGCTCATTGCCACCGGGCGAGCTGACCCCGGCAGCCCTGGCCGAAGCCCTGCGCGAATCCGGCGCCGACGCGGTGTACCTGCACATCGACCTTGACGTGCTCGACCCCGGCGAGTTCGGGGCGCTCGATTTCCCAGAACCGTTCGGCGTCTCGGTCACCGAACTCATCGAACTCATCCGCACAGCGAAGGCGACCCTCCCGCTCGCCGGGGCCGGACTCACCGAGTTCTCACCGCGATCACCTGCGCAGGCGGATGACGAGCTGCCGACGATCCTCCGCATCATCGGGGCGCTGACCTCTGCCTCGGCGGGCTCGTCCAACAACGGTCGGTCCAACAACACCGTCTAGCATCGGGGCATGACACCACGAATCACCGTCGAGCGTGACGGCCACCTGCTGCTGATCGGTTTCAACCGCCCCGAGAAACGCAATGCCGCAGACTTCCAGCTGCTCCAGGAGCTCTCCCTCGCGTACGGCGAACTCGAGCGGAACCCGGAGCTGCGTGCCGGGCTGGTGTTCGCGCACGGCGACCACTTCACCGGCGGACTGGACCTGGCCGATGTCGCACCGCGCATCGGTGCTGACGGCCTGAACATCGTGCCGGATGGCGGAATCGACCCGTGGCAGGTGTCGGGCTCACCGCGAACCAAGCCCGTCGTCATCGCGGTGCAAGGCACCTGCCTGACCCTCGGGATCGAGCTCATACTGGCCAGCGACATCGCAGTCGCCGCGGCCGGGACGACGTTCGGGCAGATCGAGGTGGCCCGGGGAATCCTGCCGTTCGGTGGCGCGACGCTGCGGTTCCCCCGGGCGGTCGGCTGGGGTAACGCCATGCGCTGGATCCTCACCGGTGACACCTTCGACGCACAGGAGGCGCACCGCATCGGGCTGGTGCAGGAGGTTGTGGCGGATGGCGAGCAATACGCTCGCGGCCTGGAACTGGCCCGCCGCGTTGCAGCGCAGGCACCGCTCGCCGTGCAGGCGACTCTGGCGAACGCCAGGACGGCGATCTCGGATCAGGCCGCTGCCGCTGCTGCGCTACAGCCGGAGCTCGTGCGCCTCGCTCGGAGCGAAGACGCGCGCATCGGAATGGAGTCCTTCGCGACCCGCACGCCTGCAGAGTTCGTCGGACGCTAGCAACCCGCGACAAACCGCTGCGCAATAGTGCCCGTTCCGGCGGATTGTGACCGTTCCGCGGGGCACATCCGTCCGGAACGGGCACTGTGAGGAGGGTTGTCAGCCGACGAGGCTGGTGTAGACCCCGAGCAGTGCGGTGGCCGTCGCGGCCCAGGTGTAGCCGAGCGCGTGTTCGCGTGCCGTCTCGGCCAGGCGCGAGCGCGCTGTCGGGTCGTCGAGCAGTGCGACCATGGCGCGCGCCCAGGCGTCCGGTTCCCGCGAGTCGATGAGCACCCCGCTCCGGCCTTCCGCGATCGACTCGACCAGCCCGGTGCCGCGGTAACCGATGACAGCGGTGCCGCTCGCCGCGGACTCGAGCGCCACCAGCCCGAACGTCTCAGAGTGGGAGGGCACCAGGGTGATGGAGGCGACGGCGAGCAGGTCAGCCAGTTCGTCACGTCCCAGGGCGCCGGCGAACCGCACCTCGTCGCCCACTCCCAGCTGCGCCGCAAGGGTGTGCAGCGATGCGAGATAACCCTCGTCCCCCGGGGTCGACTCCCCCGCGATGACCAGAACGGGCGCCCAGCCACGTAACGCGTTGAGTGCCCCCAGCGCCCGCACGCCCAGCTCCTGGTCCTTCAGCGGCTGTACGCGGCCGACGACCGCAACGATCGGGCGGCCCGGTTCGATGCTGAACCGCTCGCGAATCCGTTCGGCAGCTCCGCCGCGGTTCGGCCGGAACAGGTCGACGTCCACCCCGGGTGGGATCACCCAGATTCGATCGGCCGGCGCCCCGACCTGATCGATCAGGCTCGTCACTTCAGACGCCGAGGATGCCACGACCGCGTTCGCCTGGTTGGCCAGATAGCGTTCGGCCAGCAAACGGCCGGCCGGCTCCGGCTCCTGCCCGGGAGCCAGGTGGCTGTTCTTCATGGCGCCCAGGGTGTGGAAGCTCTGCACCAGCGGGGTGCCGAGCTCGATGGCCACCGGCAGTGTTGCCAGGCCGCTGAGCCAATAGTGCGCGTGTATGAGGTCGTACCGGGATCCGGGGCGACCTGCCACCCTGGCCACGGCCTCACCGAACTCATCAGCCACCCCCGGTAGTTCGGACTTGTCGAGCACGGTCGGCGGCCCGGCCGCCAGTTCCCGGAGAACCACCCCATCGCTGAGTTGCGTGGTTTGCGGAACGGAGGTTGCCCTGGTGAGCAGGTCGACTTCGACCCCTCGGGCGGCAAGTTCCGTCGCGGTCGACATCAGCGACACGTTCAGGCCGCCGGAGTCCCCCGTGCCAGCCTGTTCCGCTGGTGACGTGTGCATTGAGACGAGGGCAACTCGCTTCACGCTCCCGGCCATGCAGCCAACTGTATGCTGCCGCGCGGTGATCCAGGTGCAACGCTGATCGCCGATTTCGCGTGCTACAAACGTGTTATGGCTCCAGCGTTCTCCCGGCTCGAATCCGGCGTTCGCCGGGTGACGGTCGCTGTCGCCCGCGTCCGGTGGCTGCGAGCCGTGCTGCTGCATCCGGTCGTTGTCCGGCCAGGGTACTGGTTCGCGACTTGTGCCGCCGTGGTGTGGGGAAGCATCCTGAGCCTGGGGCGGCTCAGCAGGCATGACGGGCTCATCGTTGCGCGAAAGTGCCCGCGGTGGGCCTTCGGCCGGGGCGGCACGACGATCGGCGCGGTCTACCTGACGCACGATCGCCTCACGCCGGGTGTGCTGGAGCACGAAGAGGTGCATCGAGCGCAGTGGCGTCGCTACGGGCTGGCGTTCATCCTGCTCTACGTTGCGGCAGGGCAGGACCCCTTCGGCAACCGCTTCGAAATCGAGGCCGGCCTGGCCAGGGCGGGCTACACGAGACCACAATCTCGTAACGGGTCTGACGGCAAACGCTGACGGCGCGAGCGCGTGTAATACCCTCACGGTAGACCGATCGTTCGCGATGGTCTGCCTTCGCTGCCGATCAGCGATGACACCAAGGAGAAGGATGAGCAAGAGGTTCGCCGGGGCCGTGACCGCCCTGGCATTGGTGTCCATGGTCATCACCGGCTGCGCGGCCTCGCCAGAACTGGAAGCGGAAGCACCAGAGGCCACCAAGGCGCCGTCCTCCGAAACCCCGACACCCACGCCAACGCCGACGCCCTTCGTTCCCGACTGCCTGACCATCATCAGTGAGGACACCCTGGCAACGCTGCAGGCCGAGGGATTCGTGCTGATCGAGGAGCACGAGCACAAGCTCGCGGTGGAACAGCGGGTCGAGACCATGTTCTTCGACAATGGAGGCGTCGACTGCCTGTGGGGTATCGCCGGTGGTGGAGACAGCCTGGTCGCGTTCGGATACTCCGAGATCTCACCAGCTGACGCCGCTATCGCGCAGGACAGACTGGCCGCAGACGGTTATCTCCGCACCGAAGAGGGCGCTGACGTCATCCTCAGCGTCGACCCGGAAACGGGACCGATGGGAGTCGGGGATGTCTTCCTCTTCACCGCCAGCGAGTGGTTTCACTCGACAACGCGTGAGGCGGTCGACCAGATCCGCCTGAACATCGAAGAGGTCGCGCGCTAACTGCTCGCTTTCACCACTGCGGCGGATGGCGGTGCTGCCAGGCGAGCTTCCGCTCCAGCTGCGCACCGAGCGACAACAGCGTCGCCTCGCCGCCCGGCCGGCCGATCAACTGCACGCCCATCGGCAATCCCTCCTCGGTTTGGTGAACCGGGAGCGTGATTGCCGGAAGCCCGCTCACGTTCACGAACGAGGTGAACGGCGTGTACTGGACCTGCTGGGCGAAGTTGCGTTCACCATCCGCTGCGTCGTACCAGCCGAGCGGCCGGGGGGTCATCGCGAGCGCCGGGGTGAGCACGACATCCATTCGGGAGAATTGGCGGATGACCGAACGCTCGAACAGCGTGAGGCCGCCCAGCGCCTCGGCCAGCGTCCTGGCACTCAGCTCGCGGCCCCTCGCCACCAGCCACTGTGTGAGCGGTTCGAGCAGCTCCACCTGGTCACCCTCGGCGGCGATACCGGCCGCCCCGGCCTGCCAGATGGTACGGAAGTTGGGTGCGTAGTTCTCGTCCGGCTCCAGGGCGAATTGCTCGATGCCGTGACCCAGGCCATCCAGTTCACGCAATGCAATCTCCAGCGCCGCGGTGGCTTCAGGAGCGATACGGATGTCATACGCGTCGTCCCAGGGCGAGGTCGTCATGACTCCCACCTGGAAGCGTCCCTCGCCGCGGATTGCTGCGTTCAGCAACCGTCCGCCATCCCACCGGGGCGCCCGCAGGGTGTACGGGAAATCGTCATCGCCGATCATTGCATCGAGCAGCATTGCGGCGTCTGCCACCGTGCGGGCGATCGGACCGGCAACCGACAGGCCGCCCAGGCCGGCGTTCCCCGATCCACCGGGCACCAGGCCGCGGGACGGCTTCAGCCCAACGAGCCCGGTGGCTGCTGCCGGTATGCGGATGGAACCTCCACCGTCTGAGCCAGGTGCGAACGGCAGCAGCCCGGCCGCCACGGCGACCGCAGCGCCACCGCTGGAGCCTCCAGCTCCGCGGCTGGTGTCCCATGGGGTGCGGGCCGGCGGGCCGACCATCGTCTCGGTGTACGACGGAAGCCCGAACTCCGGCGTGTTCGTCTTGCCGAGGCTGATTCCCCCGGCGGCGTCGAGGGCGGCTGGCAGTTCATCCGTCACGTCCGGAACGAAGTCCGCCATGAGTCGTGACCCGTACCGGGTGGGCACTCCGGCGCGCTGATACAGGTCCTTGTCGGCGAACGGGAGTCCCCAGAGCATGGCAGTCCGGTCGTCACCATCCGCCAGACTGCGGGCACGGTCCCTGGCAGCATCCGCCGTCACCGTGACGAACGCCCCCAACTCCGAGTCCAGCCGCTCAATCCTGGCGAGGTAGTGGTCGGTCAGCTCGGCGGGCGTAATCTCGCCGCGCTGCAGCCAATCCCATTGCTCCTGGGCCGTGAGGTGGTGAAGTTCGAACACCCTCCGAGCCTATGCCAGCCCACCACTTGACCTGCGGCCGGTTAGGTGGTTAGTTAGTTCAGTAGCTAACCAATAAACAAAGGAAGGAGGAAGGCGCAGTGGATGAAACCAGGCCGATCTTCCTTCAAATCGCTGAGCAGATCGAGAACGACATCATCGGCGGTGCCCTTCCGGAGGAAACCCAGGTGCCGTCGACCAACGAGTTCGCCGCGTTCTACCGCATCAACCCCGCCACGGCCGGGAAGGGCGTGAACCTGCTCGTCGACGCGGGAATCCTGTACAAGAAAAGAGGAATCGGCATGTTCGTCGCTGAAGGCGCACGATCCACCATCATTGCCACGCGCCGCGACCAGTTTCAGCGCGAGTACGTGCAACCACTCGTCGCGGAGGCCGCCAAGCTCGGCATCACCCACACGCAGCTCGCCGACATGATCAAGACAGAAGGAACGCAATGACCGCAATAGTCGAGGTCACCGGCCTCACCAAAACCTTCGGCACGCTGAACGCTGTCGACAATGTCAGCTTTTCGATCGAGGAGAACAAGATCTACGGGCTCCTCGGCCGCAACGGCGCCGGGAAGACCACGCTCATGCAGTTGCTCACCGGGCAGGACTTCCCGACCAGCGGCAGCATCAAGGTCTTCGGCGAGAATCCGGTTGAGACAGCCAGAGTGCTGCAGAACGTCTCATTCATCAAGGAGAGCCAGAAGTACCCGGACGACTTCCAGGTGAAGCACGTGCTGAAGAGCGCCCCCTGGTTCTTCCGCAATTGGGACGCCGACTACGCCGACCGCCTGGTGGCAGACTTCCGCCTGCCAGTGAAGCACCGGATCAAGAAGCTTTCCCGCGGACAGTTGTCGGCGGTCGGTGTCATCGTCGGTCTGGCCTCGCGCGCGCCACTCACCTTCTTCGACGAGCCGTACCTGGGGCTGGATGCGGTTGCACGCCAGATCTTCTACGACCGCCTCCTCGAGGACTACGCCGAGCATCCGCGCACCGTCGTGCTGTCCACCCACCTGATCGACGAGGTCAGCAACCTGCTGGAGCACGTGCTGGTCATCGACGATGGCCGCATCATCATCGATGAAGATGCCGAGGATGTTCGCGGGTCAGCCACCACGGTGGTCGGCACGCGTACTGCCGTCGATGCCTTCGTCGGGCGCCGCGAAGTGCTGCACCGCGAAGGCATCGGCGGCCTGGCATCCGTCACCATCGGCTCACTGAGCCCCGCCGAGCGACAGGATGCTTCAGCCGCAGGGCTGGAACTGTCGCCGGTGTCCCTCCAGCAACTCATTGTCCGCAAGACGAACACGTCGAACACAGAATTCGAGCAGAGCGCATGACAACGACAACCACACCAGGAACCGAGGCACAACGCTCCGGCGGAGAGCTTCAGCGAATCCTGAACGTCACCCGCCTCCACCTGACCAATAAGTTCCCGATGATGGTGCTCCCCCTGCTGATCCTGGGGTTCATCTTCCTGGTGAACCTGACGATCTGGTGGCTGATCTTCTCGGCGGTCGGCACCGACGATGCCGCCGACGCATCGCAGGGAATGCAGTTCAGCGGGGCATCCACCTTCATCTTCGTGTACATGATGGTGGTGGCTGTGCAGGCGGTGAACCTCACGTTCCCGTTCGCGCTCGGCTACAGCGTCACCAGGCGGGACTTCTATCTCGGCTCGTCCCTGATGTTCGTGCTGCTGAGCGTGTACTACGCCGCCATCATGACCATCATGGCGACCATCGAGCGGGCGACGGACGGCTGGGGCTTCGGCGGAGCCATGTTCGACGTGATCTACTTCAGCGCCGAGAATCCACTGCAGCAGTTCGTGTTGTTCCTACTGGTGTTCCTCTTCTTCTTCTTCGTGGGGGCCGCAACAGCATCCGTCTACGTGAGATGGCGGGCCAATGGGATGTACGTTTTCTTCGCGGCGCTGACCATCATCCTGGTCGGGCTGGTCGCGCTGACCACGTTCACCGAGAGCTGGCCGCTGGTCGGTGAGTGGTTCCTTGCCAACGGCGCCATGGGGGTCGCCCTGTGGAGCCTGATCCCGACCGCGCTCGCGGCGCTCACCGGATTCAGGTTGTTGCGGAAGGCGACGCCGAAGAACTGAACTGCGCCTC
The DNA here is from genome assembly GCF_054489245.1 of Homoserinimonas sp. A520. Taxonomy (NCBI): domain Bacteria; kingdom Bacillati; phylum Actinomycetota; class Actinomycetes; order Micrococcales; family Microbacteriaceae; genus Homoserinimonas; species Homoserinimonas sp. A520. The sequence continues at coordinate 26,855 of NZ_JBTMWX010000006.1, forward strand.
TGCGCTCATTCCAGCTCGAGACGCAGTTGCCGCAACAGCTTGGCGAACTCGACCGGTGCGTCCGCGATGACCTTCCGTCCGGTCCAGGCGCCCAGTTTGTGACCCCTCTGGGCGACGTTGAGGATGACGTGCTCGACGTGGGAGCCATGGTCATCCGGCACCACCCGGTACTCGCCGCGATACCACCAGCCGCCCTGCGCGATTACCAGGTAGGCCCGCGGATCGGCGGTGAAGTAGCTGCCCGAACCACTTCCGGGGTCGAGCCGCCGGGCGATCGCGTCGAACACGTCGCGCGGCCGCGCTTTCACGTGGCCGCTGAACGAGTGGAGCAGGGTGTAATTCTCGGGGCGCTCCCGGGGTGCTTCGGGCATACACCGATGGTAGCCACGTCCCGCGCCGCCCGACTCGGGTCAGTCGGCGTGCAGCGATTTCTGCATGAGGATGGTTCCCAGCCAGCGCTCGAACTTGTAGCCGACCGTCGTGAGATGCCCGATCTCGCGGAACCCGAGCTTCCGGTGGAGGGCGACCGACGCCTCAGCGCCTTCGTCGGCAATCACGGCGATGAGCTCCCGGATGCCCGCCGTCCGGCTCCGCTCGATCAGCTCCGTGAGCAGCGCACGTCCGAGGCCACGACCGGTGGAGTCGGCCGCCAGGTAGATCGAGCATTCCGCCGTGTGCCGGTACGCCGCCTTGGGCCTCCACCCGGACGCGTAGGCGTACCCGAGAACGTCGCCACGGGCATCCGTCGCCACGATGAAGGGAAGGCGACGCTCCAGCACCTGGTCCACCTTGGCCTGGAAGGCGGTGGGTGACAGCGGATGCTCGTCGAAGGTCACCGTCGACGTGGCCACGTAGTGGTTGTAGATCGCGAGCACCTGCGGGAGATCCTCATCACGGAGCTCCCGCAGGCGGGGCGATTCGCCAGTCATCGCCGGGCGTACGGCATCAGGTGACGTCCCGGCGCCAGGCGACCAGGTAGCCGACGACGGTGGTGACGAGGGCGTACGCCAACAGGAGCAGTCCGCCATGCCACCACTCCAGCGCCGGTGTCTCTCCGGTACTCATCCCGAGCGCCGTGAAGATGCTCGCGCCGGCCAGCGTGTCGCCGGCCGCTCCCGGAAGGTAGTTGCCGATGGTTGCCGCCCAGTCGACGACGGCTGCCACCGTGCGGAGAATCGGCTCGATGAACTGTGTGAACGCGAGCACCACCACGATGGCGGCGACCTGGTTGGGGATCAACGCGCCGACACCGACACCGATGATCGCCCACAGCGCCATGGCGAGCACGATCCTTGCGAACATCGACCAGAGGTCACCATCATCGAGCCCGGTGACCCCATCATCGATCGAGAGGATTGCGGCGCCGGGACCGACTGCCGCGATTACGGCGACCACCCCGTACAGCGCGCCGAAGAGCGCCATCACCACGAGTTTCGCGGCTAGCACCCTCCCCCGCCTTGGCGTGGCCAGGAAGGTCGGCGTGAGGGTCTGGTGCCGGAATTCACCGGTCACGGCGAGCGTCCCCAGCAGCAGCGGGAAGACGTAGCCGATCGAATGGGCGATGCTGTAGATGATCGGTGGGAGGGCATCCGCCGGCAGTTGCGGTGCGCCCTGGCTGGGCATTCCACCGGCGTCTGCGGAGGTCGTGCCGGAGCTGAAGGCGAAGGCCAGGATGGTGGCGGTGAACGCGACGTAGGCCAGCAGCACGACGAGCAGTATCCACCACATCTTGGTGGTCACCAGTTTCACGAATTCTGCGCGGATGGCGTTCATGGCTGGCTCCCTTCTCCGACGAGATCGAGGAAGGCCTTCTCAAGCCCGCCCTGCTGGGTGTGAAGCAGGCTCAGTTGCACGCCGGCACGGTGCGCGATGGCCCCGACCTCGAGTGCAGTGAGGGCAGAAACCATGACTCCGCTCGCTGATGATTCGATCTCGGCGCCGGCTGCCAGCAGCGCGGCGTCGAGCATGCCGCGGTCTGGCGAGTCTGCGATCACGCGGGTCTCGGTGTCGAGGCCGGCCAGGCCGCCCTCGTAGACGAGCTTGCCCTTCGAGATGACGACCAGGCGGTCGACGCTTTGCTGTACTTCGCTGAGCAGGTGGGACGAGACCAGCACGGTGCGCCCTTCTGCCGCCAGTTCGCGCAGGAAGGTCCGGATCCAGCGGATGCCCTCAGGGTCGAGTCCGTTGACCGGCTCGTCGAGCACCAGCACCTGCGGGTCGCCGAGCAGTGCCATCGCCAGGCCGAGGCGCTGCCTCATCCCCAGCGAGTATCCGCCGACGCGACGGTCGCCGTAGGCGCCGAGGCCGACCGTCTCGAGCACGGTTCCGACCCGGGCACGCGGGATGCCTGCGGCAGCCGCGTACACCGCGAGGTGGTTGCGCGCTGTGCGGCCGGGGTGGAAGCTTGCCGCCTCCAGGGCGGTGCCCACCGTGGCGATGGGCCGATCCAGGTCGCGGTAACTGGTGCCGCCGATCGTGGCGGTTCCCTCGGTGGGTCGCACCAGCCCGAGCAGCATCCGCAGCGTGGTCGTCTTGCCTGCACCGTTGGGGCCGAGGAAGCCGGTGACGGTGCCGGGTTCCACCCTGAAGGTGAGGTCGGAGACGGCCTCCACAGCACCGAACCGTTTCGACAGTCGGTTGATCTCTATTGTTGTTCTAGTTGGCATATAACAACTATAACCATTCTGCGAGCGTCGCGCTCACTCGAGTCTCCAGTCGATCGGGTTGGCACCCTGTTCCACCAAAAGCCTATTGGCCCGGCTGAACGGACGGGAACCGAAGAATCCCCGGGAGGCTGACAGCGGGCTGGGATGGGCGGACGCGACGACAGGCGTGCTGCCGAGCAGGGGCTGCATGCGTGCCGCGTCGTTGCCCCACAGGATGGCGACCAGCGGGGCGTCTCGTTCGACGAGGGCGCGGATGGCTGCCTCCGTGACAGCCTCCCAGCCCATGCCCCGGTGCGAGCCCGAAGCACCGGGCTGCACCGTCAGCACCCGGTTGAGCAGCACCACGCCGTTCTCGGCCCAGCGGCTGAGGTCACCGTGCTGCGGAACCTCGATGCCCAGATCGTCGTACAACTCGCGGTAGATGTTCTGCAGGCTCCGCGGAACGGGTCGCACTGCCCGGTCGACGGAGAACGCGAGCCCCACGGCGTGGCCGGGGGTCGGGTACGGATCCTGTCCGACGATCAGGAGCCGGGCATCCGCCATCGGATAGGTGAACGCGCGCAGCACGTTGGGCCCGGCGGGAAGGTAGCCGCGACCTTCCGCAACCTCGGCGCGGAGGAAGTCGCCCAGCCGCGCCACATCGTCGGCAACGGGTTCAAGCGCCTCGGCCCACTGCGGGTCGACAAGCTCCCGCAATGGGCTAGCTGGCACCATGCGTCGAGCCTAATGTCGAGGGAGTGATCATGCCGACCGCACCCACTGGGATGTCCAGTCACGTAACTCGGAGACCACGACGTCGGGCTGACGCGCCCAGCCGAAGTGGGGCGACTTCTCCGTGTGCACCGCCACGTGGCGGCGGGTAACCTGAGCGCTCGGCAGGAGCGCCGCCAGTCCGTCGGCGGCCCGCTGGGGGGCAAGGGTGTCGTCCTCAAGGGAGAGAAGCAGCACCGGGAGCTCCAGGCCGGCTAGCGCATGACCGGCGTCAGCGGGAGGGCTGCCATAGCTGAGGCGGCCGGAACGCGCCAAGCGAGCCCAGTCTCGCATCACACCGCCCGCCTCCCGACCAGCGAAGCCAAGAAGCTGCCCAGGGAAATATCCGACGATCGTGGAGAGGACAACGAACAGCTGAGTGATGAGGAGATAGCGGCGCGGCCACAGTCGCCAGTACACCGACCCAGCAGCGACGAATGCCAGTGCGTCAACCGCACTATGCCCGCGTGCCACGCTCACGCACGCCACATGGGCACCCAGGCTATGACCCGTGACCACGATAGGAGAATCGGGTGCGCGTACACGCACCTCATCTATCGCGGCGTCGAGGTCATCCGCCAGATCCGCATAGCCGAAGTCACGCCGACGTCCCGGGATCGACGGGTGAACCTCTTCGTGCCCCCGCTGCTCCGTGACGGCAACACCGCAACCGCTGCCAGCAAGCGCAGTTGCGAACGGTCGATAGAAACGCGCTCCGACTCCCATGGCCGGTACCACGAGGTAGACCGGTGCTCGCGGTGTTGGTGGCGGCCACCACTGGAAAGAAAATCTTGAGCCATCCGGGCGCGAAATGCGCACGCTCTCTCGTTCGATCATTGCATTTCCTTTGTCGCAGCTGAGGTGTTGATGTGGGATCATTCATTCAACACGCGTTCAATGAATCGGTCAAGGAGGGCACCATGGCTCGCTCTGTCGACTGGCAGCGGCGCGACGAGTTGCTTAATGGCGCGGTGGACCACGCCGTGTCAGTGGGTCTGGGCGATCTCAGTCTGCGAGCAATCGCTCGGGCAGTCGGGGTCGACCCATCGCTGCTGACCCATCATTTCGGTGGGAAGCAGCAGTTGCTCTCCCTGGTGATGAACCGCGTCCGCGACCGATTGAGGAGTATCGCGGACGAGGGCGGTGTGCCAGCGACCCCCGCGACACCGGGCGAGATGCTGGATCGAGTGTGGCGATGGGCTACGGACCCTGCGCACCGGGCTCTCTACGTCTTGTTCTTCGAGGTGTATGGGACAGCCCTCCGAAGGCCGCAGGACTACACATTGTTCCTTGATTCAGTGGTGTCTGATTGGCTTCCACCCCTCGAAGACGCTTACCGGCGTGCGAACCTGCCAGAGGGCATGGCTAGATCACGAGCGACTCTCGCGATTGCTATCGTGCGGGGCCTATTGCTGGATTTGCTGGCTACTGATGACCGTGAGCGCGTGGAGGCCGCCCTGCGCGACGCACGGTCGATGCTGCATTGAGACGCGACTCACCGTCTTCTCCTCCCCAGTTGTCGGTGGATTTGTTCTCCACAGATTGCTGAATCTCCTTCAGATACAGGTACGAATGTAGGAGAATTGATGCATGTCCAGTTCCGTTGCTATCTTCGAAGACGAGGTCGATCAGCTGATCGACACTCTCGTCACCTCGTTGGAGACGGTGCTGCCGACCGGGGCGCTGCGCCCGGTCTCGGATGACACGTTGCTGGTCACCACCGGGCATTTGGAACGCCTCGGCCGGGTGGTGGATGCCCGCCGGGTGGAAGCCGCCGGGGAACTCCAGCACCGGTCCCGCCCCACCCTCGGTTCCGCTTCCCTCGCCGTGCGCAAAGGCTGCCGAGATGCGGTCGAGTTGCTCCGCCGGGTCACCCTCACCTCCACCGGCACGGTGCGGCGCCGGGTGAAACTCGGCGCCGAAACCCGGGTGCAGGTGGCCCTATCCGGAGACCTCTTCCCGCCCCGGTTCCCGCACATCGCCACCGCCCTCCACGACGGCACCCTCGGGGTCGACGCGGCCAGCGCGATCGTCACCGAACTATCCCCGACCCTGGTCCGGGCCGATGTTGCCGAGGTGCAGCGGGCCGAAGCCGAACTGGTCGCCGCGGCCACCGGCACCGGCCCGGACTCCCCGGTGCCGTGCACGGCCGAAGAGATCCGCGGCCAGGCAAGCGTGTGGCGGGTGTTCCTCGACCAGGACGGCACCCTCCCCACCGAAGAGAAGGCCATGGGCAGGCGAGCGTTCAGCCCGGGCAGCTATAACAGCGCCGATGGCCTGGTCCACGGCCGGTACGCGCTGATGCCGGAAGTGCACGGCCGGCTCGGGAAAGTCTTCGACGCCTGCCTCACCCCCAAAACCGCACCCGCCTTCCTGCCCGAAGGGCACCAGCCTGTGGAAGAGGGTGCCTCGACTGGGGGCATCACCACCGGAGATGTCTCCACCGAGCCGGCGCCCGGGCCGGTGGATACCCGCACCCCGGATCAGCAACGCCACGACGTGTTCGCTGCGATGATCGACGGATTCGCCCGCTCCGGCCAGGCGCCCACCATCGGCGGAGCCTCACCCACCGTCCTGGTCCAGGTCACCGCCGACGACCCTGCACTCCGGGCACGGCGCCGGCTTCGTCTCCCTCGGCGGACTCGGCGGTCAAACCGTGCCCCTCTCCCTGCGGGCCGTCCACCAGATGATCTGCACCGGCGGCAGCCAACAGGTCACCCTCGACCGGAACGGCGCCATCATCGACCTCGGCTCCGAACAACGCTGCTTCACCCCGAACCAACGCCGCGCCATAACCCTGCGCGATGGCGGCTGCATCATCCCCGGCTGCACCATCCCCGCCGCCGCCACCGAAATTCACCACGTCACCCCCGACAGCGAAAACGGACCCACCCACACCGATAATGGTGTCCTGCTCTGCTGGTACCACCACCGCACCATCACCACCTCCGGCTGGCACATCAAGATGATCAACAAGACACCCCACCTGAAAGCACCCGCCTGGCTGCGCGGCGACGGACTCTGGCACCCCGCCAGCCGATCACCCACCCGGCACGTCGAACGACTCAAACAAGAACAACGAGAGCGCGACAGCAAACGAGAACAACAACAGCGCGTGAAGAGTGAATGCGAACAACAAGCGCAGTCAGAGCCCGACCCACCCAAGCGCGACGAGCCCGAGCAACCGCAAGACAACGCCGCCTAACCGGTTGTACGGTGCAGAACCACTAGCATCCGTACATGACTTCACAGGTGAAGGGCGAGTCACTCGTCGCCAGGGCGTTCCGTGGAAAAGCCGGAGCAGTCACTGCAGCGCTCATCGGCTACCTCTTCTTCGTTGAGATCGTCAGCGGAATGCTGCAGGGGTACTACGTGCCCCTCATCCCGGACCTGGTGAACCACCTGGACCTCGACAACGACGCCGACTTCAACATCTTCGAAGGCACACAACTGCTGCTCTCGGCGATCGTCGTGCCGGTGCTCGCAAAGCTCGGCGACATGTACGGGCACAAGCGCATCCTGCTGGTCTCCACCGCCCTCACCGCGGGAGCGACCTGGTGGCTCGCATTCTCCGGCGACTTCACCAGCTTCCTCATCGCGTGGACCCTCCAGGGGTTCTACACCGTCTGGCTCCCCCTCGAAGTGGCGCTCATCTTCGACCGCGGGCGCACCACCGGAACCGGCGCATCCCAGACCAGAAAGGCGGCAGGACTCCTCGTCGTGGGCCTGGAAACCGGTGCCATTCTGGGCGCCCTCGGCGGCGGCATGGTTTTCGACCTCTTCGGTGGTGCGGATGCCCTGTCCACGGCCATCGTGCCCACCATGGTCGTCCCGGCCATCGCCGTCACCCTGGTGTTCTTCGTCATCCTGTTCGGGGTACCGGAGTCCACCCCGCTGCCGGACCGCAGCCTCGACTGGGTCGGATTCAGCATCCTCACCGTCGGACTGCTGATGATCACCTCAGGCCTCAGCCTGCTGAAGATCAACCCGATCGACACCTGGTGGGTGTGGGTGTTGATCATCGCCGGCGTACTCGCGTTCATCCCGTTCACCCGCTACGAACTGCGGCAGAAAGACCCGGCCATCGACCTGCGCGTCCTCGCGCAGCCCACCATGTGGCCGGTGCAGCTGACCGCCGGACTCATCGGCATCAGCCTGCTCGGAGCCCAGGCCCCGCTCGCCGCCTACGCCGGGACCGACCCGGAGTTCAACGGCTACGGCCTCGGGCTCAGCACCAGCCAGCGCTCCATCCTGATCGGTGTCTACCTGATCTCGATGATCATCGGCGCGCTGCTCTTCCCCTGGCTGTCCAGGAAGACCTCGCCACGGGTGGCGTTGATCATCGCGGCGTTCCTCGTTGCAGCCGGATACTTCCTCTTCATCCCGTTCCACCTCGAAACCTGGCAGGTCTTCACCAACATGTTCATCGCCGGCCTCGGCTCCGGGGTGCTGGTCGGCGCCATGCCCGCCGCCGCGGCCGCTGCGGCACCGCGCGGCCAGACCGGCATCTCGGCTGCGCTCACCAACACGACCAAGACCATCGGAGGCTCGTTCGCCTCATCCGTGTTCGCCATTGTGCTGGTGATCGGGGCCGTCCAGGTCGCCGGAAGCACAGCATCCAGCCTGTTCGGGTACATGCTCGTCTGGATCATCTGCGGCAGCGGGGCCCTCGTCGCAGCGCTGCTGCTCTTCGTGGTGCCGAAACTGGCGTTCGCCGATGTGGCTGACGAGCTGGAGGATGAGCCGGCCGCGGTCTAGCGGTCAGAGGCGGGGGGACAACTCACCACGGATGACCTTGTGGGGGGCCGCCTGCGCCACCGGCTTGATGGTCACCACATCGAGGTTGACATGCCCTGGCAGTTCGACCGCGTGCACGATGGCGGATGCGACGTCCTCGGCATAGAGGGGATTCGGCACGTTGTCGTAGACGGCGTCGGCCTTGGCACGATCACCGCCGAGTCGCACCAGGGAGAACTCCTCCGTCTTCACCATTCCCGGAGCGATCTCGATCACTCGGATCGGCTCGCCCGCCAGCTCGAGACGCAGCACGCCCATCAGCGAGTGGGAGGCGAACTTGGCGGCGTTGTACCCGCCGCCACCCTCGTAGGCCACGTGCCCGGCGATCGAGGTGACGGTTACGATGTCGGCGTGAGCGACGCCGTCAGCATCCGGTTCAGCCGCGGCGCGCCTCAGAAGCGGAAGCAGGGCACTCGTCACCCGCTTGACCGCGACCACGTTGACGTCGAACATGCGAGTCCAGTCCTCCGGATCGCTGTGTTCGACGGATGCGACACCGAGGGCGCCGCCCGCGTTGTTGACGAGCGCGTGAACCGGGCCCAGTGATTCCAGGTAACCCCGCAGGGCATCCACCTGGGACTGATCGGTCAGATCTGCGGTGAAAACGTCTGCACCGGTCTGGGCGGCAAGCTCCTTCAGCCGCTCGGTTCGGCGGGCGACCCCGACGACCTGCCAGCCGCGCTCACGGAACAGGCGGACCGTCGCCGCACCAATTCCGGAACTCGCTCCGGTCACCACCACACGCCTGTTGCTCATCGCATCCCCTCAGAGTCCGGACTCCCAGCCTTCCACAACGAAGCGGGTTACGGTGGGCAGGTGACGGATACGGGGACCGGTCAGGTAGCGGCGAGAAAGAAGCGTGTCCCGGTGTGGGATAACGCCCGGTTCCTCTGCGTGACCCTCGTCGTCGTCGGCCACGGCATCCAGCGGATCACCTACGACGATGACTATGCCCTCATTCTGTACCTGTTCATCTACGCGTTCCACATGCCGGCGTTTGCGATGATCAGCGGCTACTTCTCCCGGCCGGGACCGCCCAGCGCGCGCCAGATGAAGAAGGTGCTCACCGACATCCTGCTGCCCTACTTCATCATGGAGACGATCTGGACGCTCGTGCAGTTCCTGGTCGAAGGCAAGCGCGAGTTCAACCCGTCGCAACCGTCGTGGACGCTGTGGTTCCTGCTCGCGCTCGGAATTTTCCGGCTCATCCTGCCCTACCTCGCCCTGCTCCGCCTGCCACTGGTCTGGGCCCTGGTGTTCTCAGTCGGGGTCGGCTACCTGACCAACGTCGACAGCACCTTCTCCCTCTCCCGCGCGATCGGGATCCTTCCGTTCTTCGTGCTCGGCTGGAAGCTCAAGGAGTGGGGGCTGGTCGACAAGTGGCGGTTCGCCGAACGGCCAACGTGGTGGGTGCGGACGGGCGCCCTGGTGGTGTTCGCCGCCTGGCTCGTCGTCGTCTGGGTCTTCATCGACACGTGGCGCACCATCGACCTCCGGTTCTGGTTCTTCTACGACGACTCCTATGTCGGACTCGGCGAGGACAGTTGGTATGCCGGCCTCATCCGCCTTGGCCTGATCGTGCTCGCCACGCTCCTCAGCGCCGCATTCTTCGTGCTGGTTCCCCGCAACAAGACCTGGCTGACCCAGTTCGGCCAGGCGACCATGTACATCTACCTGCTGCACAGCTTCGTGCTCTACCCGCTGAGGGAGACCGGCGTGCTGCGCGGCGACCACCCCACCTTCCCCTGGCTCGGCGGCATGATCGTCGTCTGCATCCTGATCAGTTTCGCGCTCGCCTCCAGGCCGGTACGCAGGCTGTTCCGTCCGCTGATCGAACCGAAGCCGCATTGGCTCTTCCTGGCGCCCGACGACCGCCAGCCCGCCGCGTCCCGGGTCGACCCCACCGGATCCCGCCGCGACCGCTAAGGCAATGGTTACGTCATGTTTCGCCCGGCGTTGACCCGGCACTCGGCGGTTCTTAGGCTCGCTGCACGAGACTTGCAGACAATCTAAGGAGCACCCGATGAGCGACACCTCAGCGAACTGGCAGTTCGAGACCAAGCAAATCCATTCCGGTGCGCAGCCGGACCCGACGACCAACTCGCGGGCGACACCGATCTACCAGACCACCGCCTACGTCTTCAACAACGCCGAGCACGCGAAGAACCTGTTCGCACTGGCCGAGTTCGGCAACATCTACACGCGCATCCAGAATCCGACGCAGGACGTCGTCGAGCAGCGCGTCGCGGCGCTCGAGGGAGGCACCGCGGCACTCCTGCTCGCCTCCGGCCAATCGGCGACGACCCTCGCCGTGCTCAATATCGCCCAGGCCGGCGACCACATCGTCTCGTCGTCCTCCATCTACGGCGGCACTTACAACCTGTTCAAGTACACGCTGGCCAAGCTCGGCATCGAGACCACGTTCGTGGAGAACCAGGACGACCCGGAAGAGTGGCGCCGTGCCGTTCGCCCGAACACCAAGCTGTTCTTCGCCGAGACGATCGGCAACCCGCGGATCAACGTGCTCGACATCCGTGCGGTTGCGGATGTCGCCCACGCCAGCGGGGTCCCGCTGATCGCCGACAACACGATTGCGACACCGTTCCTGATCCGCCCGCTGGAGCACGGGGCGGACATCGTCGTGCACTCCGCCACCAAGTTCCTCGGCGGCCACGGAACCGTCATGGGCGGCGTGATCGTCGATGGCGGAAAGTTCGAGTGGTCGAAGAATGTCGAGAAGTTCCCCGGCCTGACCGAACCGGACCCGTCGTACCACGGCGCCAGCTACACCACCGTGCTCGGCGACGCGATCGCCTACATCATCAAGGCTCGCGTGCAGCTGCTCCGCGACCTGGGGCCGTCGATCGCACCGGCAAGCGCCTGGCAGCTCATCCAGGGTTTGGAGACCCTGAGCCTGCGGGTCGAGCGTCACGTGCAGAACGCCCAGGAGATTGCCGAGTGGCTGGATGCTCGTGATGACGTCGACACCGTGTACTACGCCGGCCTGCCGTCGAGCCCCTGGTACAAGCAGGCGAACGAGTACGCGCCGAAGGGCGTTGGGGCCGTGCTGTCGTTCGAGCTGAAGGGCGGTGTGGATGCCGGGCGCGCGCTCGTCGATGGCGTCAGCCTGTTCAGCCACGTCGCCAACATCGGGGATGTTCGCAGCCTCATCATCCACCCGGCATCGACCACCCACTCGCAGCTCACGCCGGAGCAGCAACTCACCGCCGGTGTCACGCCTGGGCTGGTGCGCCTGTCGGTGGGACTCGAGAACATCGCGGACATCAAGGCCGACCTCGAGGCCGGCCTGGCCGCAGCACGTGGCGTCGTGGAGCTGGCACGCAACGCGTAACATCACGAGAACGCGAAAAGTCACCCACAACTCTGTGTTTGGGTGACTTTTTGCGTTCTCGCGGCGGAAGCGATGTAACAAATTCCTGCGAGCGGCGCACACCGGCGATACTGGCTAAGACATGGATTGGCAGACCCCAGAAGACAGCGTTCCGCTCAGCTTCGTCACCGAGGCGAACAGCCGAGCGCTGCTCGGGAAGCCCTCGGCGACCGGAGCCTGGCGCGACGGCGACCCACCCGGAGACCGCAAGTTCGTCGGAATCGGCGCCCTCGACCTGGAGCGCGGCGGTCACCTCCCGTTCGTGCGCATCGCCTGGGAGTCCTGGGGCGACCTCAATGAGGATGGCACCAACGCCGTCCTCGTGCTGCACGCCCTCACCGGCGACAGCCACCTGATCGGGCCAGCCGGCACCGGGCACCCGACTGCCGGCTGGTGGTCTGGCATTATCGGTCCGGGCAAGTACCTCGACACCGACAAGTGGTTCGTCGTGGCACCGAACATCCTCGGAGGGTGCCAGGGCAGCACCGGGCCCGCATCGCACACCGTCGACGGCTTCGAGTGGGGCTCGCGGTTCCCGTACGTCACCATTCGCGACCAGGTCGAGGCGCAGGCGCGATTCTCGACGAACATCGGCATCGACCGCTGGGCCGCCGTGGTCGGCGGTTCGATGGGCGGCATGCACGTCCTCGAGTGGGCCGTCGGACATCCGGAGCGAGTCGAACGGGTTGCCGTCCTCTCCGCACCGCCGCTGGCATCCGCCGACCAGCTCGCCCTCAACTCGGTGCAACTCGAGGCGATCCAGATGGACCCCGCCTTCCACGGCGGCGAATACTACGAAGCCGCAGACGGCGACGGCCCGCACCGCGGCCTCGCACTGGCCAGGCGCATGGCCCTGCTCAACTACCGCTCCCCCGCCGAACTGAACAACCGTTTCCAGCGCAGCTGGCAGAGCGGCATCGACCCGCTCGGCGGAGGCGGCAAATTCGCCGTGGAGAGCTACCTCGACTTCCACGGCAACAAGTTCAGCCGGCGGTTCGACGCCAACAGCTACATCGTGCTGGTGAATGCGATGAACTCGCACGATATCGGCAGGGACCGCGGCGGGGTGGCCGCCGCACTCGCAGCCGTGACAGCGAAGAGCCTGGTGCTCGGCATCGACAGCGACCGACTGTTCCCCGTCGAAGGACAGACCGAGATCGCCCGGCACCTCGGCAACAACATCGACGGCGGCAATGCCGTGGTGATCCACTCGGATTTCGGCCACGACGGGTTCCTGATCGAAGAAGACATTGTCGGCACCGAATTGCTGCGGCTTCTCGCCAGTTGATATTAGAGTGACCCTCAGTGAGTAGGTCGTGACCCTGCCAGCGGGTCGCCAGCTCGTGAGGGGGCACCGTCGTGGGTAGCGAACCGGCCCGGGAGTCCGCCATCCGCGTCGCCGTGGTGGACGATCACGCGCTGGTCCTTGAGGGCATCACCGCCCGGCTGGCGAACCAGGCCGGCATCCGCGTCGTCGCCAGTGAGGCCACCTGGGTCGGCCTCCTGTGCCATGCGGAGTTCCCGGTGGACGTGGTCGTGCTCGACCTGCACCTGCGCGACCAGCTCTCGATCGGCACCAAGCTGAAGACGCTGACGGCTGCGGGTTCACACGCCGTGGTGATGAGCCGTCACGCCGACGCGGCGACGATCTCCACCGCGATCAGCTACGGCGCCAAGGGCTTCATCCCGAAGAGCGAGTCGACCGACGAGTTGGTGAAGGCGATCGAGTGCGCGGCGGCCGGTCGCCAGTACGGGAACCGGCCGATGGCGGAGGCGCTCGCCACTGTCGGCGACGCGTCGACGCCTCGGCTCGGAAACCAGGAGCGGCGCGCGCTCATGCTCTACGCGGCCGGCCGGCCGGTGAAGGAGGTCGCCGTCGCGATGGGCACCACTGAGGACACCGTCAAGTCGTACATCAAGCGCGGCCGCCGCAAGTACCGGGCTGCCGGAATCGATATCGGCACCCGGATTCTCCTCCGGCGCCAGGCAACCGTTGAGGGCTGGCTGAGCCCCGAATAGCTGCTGCGGGCCAAGCCGCGGCTCTACCATGTGTGCATGCCTGTTCGGATGCTGCGGACCGCCGTTGTGCCGCTGCTCGCCGTCACCCTGTGCCCGCTGTTCGGATGCTCGCCGAGTGCCCAGGCGAGCCTGCCTTCCGGCGTGCAGGTCAGCGTGCACCAGAACCGACCGGATACTGAAGACCGTCGCCTACAGGTGCGGATCGTCAACGGGACGGATGCCCCGCTCACCGTGACCGCGATGGCGTTCTCCTCCCCCCGTTTCGCCGAGCCAGCGCGCTACGCCAAGGCACCAAGCACGGTCAGGGCCGGCGGCACGCTGGACCTGCCGGTCTCCCTGACCGCGCCGGTGTGCGACAGCAGCGAGGGAGCAACTGAAGTGCGCCTCGACTTCGAACTCGAGTCTGGCCGCGCCGGAAGCATCACGGTGGTGCCCGACGACCCGCTGGACCAATTGGATGGCGTGACCGAGCGCGACTGCCTCCAGCACTCGATGGACGAGGTCGCCACCCTGGCCGAACCGGACCAGCTCAGAGTCGAGTCGGTCGACGGCCGGTTGGTCGCTTTCGTCGACCTGGCGGTGACCCCGACAGGCGCACCAGGCTCCTTCACCATCGAATCGGTCGACGACACGGTGCTGTTCGGGCTTTTCGACCCGGCGAGCGCGACGCCGCGGGACTCGCTGCCGGTCGACCTGATGGTCGACGGAACGGACGCGCCAATGCGGCTCACCGTCCCGCTCGTGCCTGCCCGTTGTGACGCCCACGCTGTCGCCGAGGACAAACGGGGCACGCTGCTCCCCTTGAGGGTGGCAATCGGGGATGCCACCGGCATCCGCTATTTCGCACTTTCCGATGACCGCAAGGGCGAGCTGTACTCGTACCTGGGCGACGCCTGCACCGATCGCTGAACAAGAGGGTCGCGGGAACGGCAAGAGGGTCGCGGTTTCCCGCGACCCTCTTCGCAACGTGCGCCAACAACCCGCAGGCTGTTTCGCACCCCATTTGGCCCTACTGTGACGGTCGGTTACCCGACCTGCCCCTCTTGTACGAATTGACTGTACGCGCTTGCAATGCCCGTATGGACGGCGTTGCACCCCCAGTTGAGGTCACAGTATGTGACTATTGCACGGTGGAAACCCTTGCCAAGGAACGGGATCGGCTCCTGCAGCGGTCTTCACGGATGGTTGGCATGAGCTTCAGCATCGTCTCCTTGGCGATCTTCCTCGTGCCCGGCGTTGTCGAGCCGGGGCGTCTCGTCGCAATCGTCCCCCTGTTCATCGCCCTGCTGGCCAGTCTCTACTTCGTGGCCGCGACCAGGGCGCTGCCGCTGGTGCTCGGGGGTATCGCCGCCGGGCTCGGCATCGTGGCCGCCACCCTCTACCCGTTCACCGAACCGGCAAGCTCCGCAACCCTGACCGCGATCATCCCGCTCACCGGCGGGGGCGTGGCAGCGTTCGCGATGGTCCTTCTCGACACCCGGATCCGGATGCTGGCACTCCTTGTCGCGGTGGCAGCGACGGCCGCCGTGGTCTCCTGGACGGCAACCGGGGAGACGCTGGGCCGCGTCTGGTTCATCACCATGGTCGGCTGGGCGATGGTCGCCATAGTCGCCTATTGGCTGAGTTCGAGTATTCCGCTGGCCGCCCGCCGCATCTACAGCATCGGCCGCGCCCACCGGGCCGAGCGCCGTGCCAGCGAGACTGAGGCGCAACGCCGCCAGTCGGCCCGCCTGCTCCACGACACCGTGCTGGCAACGCTCACCCTCCTCGCGCACTCCGGTGTCGGGGTCGCCCCGGAGGCCATGCGGCAGCAGGCGGCAGACGACGCACGGCTCCTGCGCCAGTTGAGACTGGGGACGGTGCCGATGCCGTCCGCATCCGGCGACTACAACCTCGAACCGGTCGAGGAGACGGCGCTCGGAACCACCCTCGAATCGGTGAAGCAGCGTTTCGGGCGGATGGGGCTCGAGGTGAGCTGGCACGGCACCGGGCAGGTGTTGCTGCCGAGTGACGTGCTCGACGCCTTCCTGCTCGCTCTCGCGGAATGCCTGGAGAACGTCAGGCGTCACTCCGGGGTGACGGATGCCCATGTCACCATCACCGACGACGACACCATGATCCGCGCCATGGTCACCGATTCCGGGGTGGGGTTCGACATCAAAGACGTCGACGAGGCGAGACTCGGCCTGAAGGACTCTGTTGTCGGGCGGCTCAAGGAAGTCGGCGGCAGCGCCCGGCTGTTCTCGGCCGCCGGTGCCGGCACCACCGTCGTGCTGGAGGTACCACGCGCGTGAGCTACACAGAAGAGAACACCCTCGGCGTGATCGTCGGGCGCCGACGCGGCCGTAACGGGCAGGGCGGCACCACGACCACGCGGGCCATGCGCCAGGCCAAGGCGATGGGAGCCAGGCTCGGCACCGGACGGCTCGGCATCGGGACCGGCATCGTCGCAGGACTCCTGGTGCTGATCGGCCTCGCCCGGTTCGCCTGGTCCTACGACCACTACCCGGACATCCTCCTCGTCTCCATCGCCTGGTTGTTGCTCATCTCGTCACTCGGTACCGTCGCGGTCACCATCGCCGCCCGCGGCGAGAACCTTCCGGGCTGGATGTATGCGGGCATCCTGGTCATGATCGCCGTCGTCATCGCACTGGACTTCATCGCCATCTGGCCGCTCGGGAATGTCGCCGCCTGGTCGTCAGCATCCGCTGCCGCCGGGGCCGGGCTCCTGATCGCCGTCACGTTGCGGTCGACCAGGGACATTCTCATCCCGACGGTCGCGCTCGTCGCCGTGTTCGCCGTCGCGTTCCCGCTCAGCTCGCCCCCATCGGTCGAGACCCTCCCCTCCCAGCTGGCCGTCGTCGCCCTGGCCGCCGTGCCTCCGCTGATCGGGGTGTACATGGTACGGATGTTCCGCCACCTGGTGCAGACGGAGCTGGACCGGGTACTCGTTCAGAGCACCGTGTCTGCCCCGAGATTCGCGGTGGGCATGCTCGCATCCGAAGAGCTGGCCAGGCTCGACCTCGCAGCAGAGGAGCTGCTCGATTCTGTGGCGACGGGACGCACCAAGCTTCCGCTGACGCCGAAGATCGCCTCGACCGCGGCGTCGCTCGCCACCGAGTTGCGCCTGCACCTGATCGAGGGGCGACGGGAGACCTGGCTGTACCACGCGGTCACGGAATCCGAGACGCTCGGCAAGTCGGTGGTGCTTACCGATCCCGGCAGCCTCGCCGGCCTGCTGAACCCCGGTCAGCGTGACGGATTGTTCGCTGCCATCTGGTTGCTGGTGAGCGAGAAGCGCAAGTCCCCAGCGAACATCAAGCTCACCCTCGGCCCGGCGAACGCGGCTGTGCCCGGAATCCCGATGGGCAAGATCTGCGTTCCCGTCGTCGTCAGCACCACCGGGGTGGCACGGAATCGGGTGGGACCCGCAGTATGGGAAGCACTCAGCCGCGTTGGCGACTTTAACGATGGCGTCGAGTCGTCCAGCCTGCGTGTCGACATCCAGTGCATCGTGGAAAACCCGGCAGACCAATAGCATGCCTGTAGTGAAGAGATAGGAATCCCTTGTTCCCAGCATCCAACCCCATCCGGCTCGCCATAGTCGACGACCACAAGATGCTGCTCAGCGCCTTGACGGAGTGGGTCCGCACTGCGACGGACGATCTCACCATGGTGGCAGCAGTCTCCAGCTGGCCGGAACTGCTCACTCATCCGGAGTTCCCGGTCGACGTCGTGCTTCTCGACCTCGACCTCAAGGACAACATCCCGATCTCGCTGAAGATCTCGACCCTGAAGACCACCGGTGTCAAGACCGTGCTGATGAGCACGTACTCAGACCCGAACGTGGTGCGGGAGGCCCTCGCGGCCGGTGCACTGGGTTACCTGGTGAAGAGCGAGGATGCGACGATGATCGTCGAGGCGATCCGCGCTGCGGCCAAGGGCGAGTCGTTCGTCTCGGCCGAGCTCGACCTCGCGCTCAATTCTGGTGACATCGGTGGCTCACCGAAGCTCAGCGCACAGGAGCGACGCGTCATGGCGCTGTACGGGGGCGGTGAGCCGGTCAAGGCCGTCGCCTACCAGCTGGGCATCTCGGAAGAGACCGCGAAGTCGTACCTGAAGCGCATCCGCGAGAAGTACCGCATTGCCGGAATCGATGTCGGCACCAAGGTGGGGCTGCGCAAGCAGGCCATCACCGACGGCATCCTGCTGAGCAGCGACCTCCCGCGGTCGGACTTCTAGCAGCCACTCACTGTGGCGGATGCGTCCGCAACAGGTGCGCCACGACCTCCGGCAGGGCGTCGGCGACGTCCAAGGCAGCCAACGGTCCGCCGGCGCTCGCCAACTCCGCCGCAGCGGCATGAAGGTGGGCGGCGGATGCGGCCAGCCTGGGCAGCAGCTCCGGACGCGCCAACACGGCTTCGGAGTGCGTCGCCAGCAGAGCGCCCAGCACCCCGCCGAGCACGTCCCCGGTCCCCGCGCTGGCCAGCCAGCCGGTCGCCGGGCCGGCCACCAGCCGGGAACCGTCCGGGCCGGCGACCCGGGTGTAGGTGCCCTTGAGCAGCACGGTGACGCCGAGTCGGTCTGACGCCTGCGAACACCAGAGTGCGGGATCAGCGGCGACCTCGCCGGCATCCGCCCCCAGCACGCCGGCCAGCTCCCGGAAGTGCGGGGTGATCACGGTCGGGCCGGTCACCCGGCCGATCAGGTCGAGGGCCCCGGAATCGATGACGGTCGGCAGGCCCTCCGCGATTGCGGACAGCAGTTGATCGGTTGTCTCCTGGTCCCGGTCACCGGAGTCGATCCCCGATCCGAGCAGCCAGGCCTGCACGCGCCCGGGAACGATGACGGCCTCAGGACGACGCTGAAGCACCAGGTCGGCGGCGGCGCCCAGGTAACGGACCATGCCGACACCGGTGCCAATCGCCGCCTCCACACCGAGCACCGCGGCACCCGGATACCGCTCCGAGCCGGTGACAATGCCGAGCACGCCGCGCGAATACTTGTCTGCGTCCGGGCCGGGCACCGCGATCAGCGCCGCCGACTCCGCATCCGTCCACTGCCGGTAACCGGTCATGGTGACACGATAGTTTGATCGGGTGACTTCCGGCCTCTTCTCGCCCTACGGCATCCGCTCGACCACCTTTCGAAACCGCCTGTGGGTGTCGCCGATGTGCCAGTACTCGGTCGACCGCGAAGACGGCGTTCCCACCGATTGGCACCTGGTGCACCTCGGCTCATTCGCGCGCGGGGGTGCCGGACTGGTCATGACCGAGGCCACCGCGGTCACCGCGGAGGGACGCATCTCCGCCGAGGACACCGGAATCTACACGGATGCTCAACGCGACGCCTGGACCCGCATCGTCGCCTTCATCCACTCGCAGGGCGCTCAGGCGGGCATCCAGTTGGCGCACGCCGGGCGAAAGGCGTCAGTCTGGCGCGAGTGGGGCCCGCGCAAGGGGACCCGGCCGGTCGCCGATGGCGGCTGGCAGACCATCGCACCCTCCCCCGCACCGTTCGCCACCCTCGACCTTCCGCGGGAACTCGACGCCGCGGAACTCCCCGCGATTGTCACAGCTTTCGCGGATGCCGCCCGCCGCGCCGTCGCCGCCGGGTTCGATGTCGTCGAGGTGCACGCCGCGCACGGCTACCTCCTCCACCAATTCCTCTCGCCGCTGTCGAACACCCGCACCGATGACTACGGTGGCACGCTGGAGAACCGGGCCAGGCTGCTGATCGACGTGGTCTCTGCAGTTCGCGCCGCAGTCGGCGAGACCGTACCCGTGTTCGTGCGCCTGTCGGCGACCGACTGGGCGCCAGAGGACAAGAATGGCTGGGACCCGGAACAGACGGCGCGTGTCGCGCGTTGGGCGGCGGATGCTGGAGCCGACCTCTTCGACGTGTCCTCCGGTGGGATCCTGGGCCGTGCGAACATCCCGCTCGGGCCCGGCTACCAGGTGCCACTCGCCGAATACGTGCGGGAGCAGGCATCCGTTCCGGTGAGCACCGTCGGCCTGATCACCGAGGCGAAACAGGCCGACGCGATCATCGCCGAAGGCCGGGCCGACGCGGTCATGATGGGTCGGGAACTGCTGCGCGACCCACACTTCCCGTTGCTGGCAGCGCACGAACTGGGAGCCGAGATCGACTATGCACCGCGGCAGTACCACCGGGCGCACCGGGGCTAGATCCGACGCGCAGCGTCCTGCCTAAATGCGACGCGTTGCGTCCTGGACCTCGCCGACCAGCTCTTCGATGATGTCCTCGAGGAAGAGCACGCCGGTCGTTGCACCGTCCTCATCGAACACCCGCGCCAGGTGCACGCCTGAGCGTCGCATGGCCGCCAGGGCGTCCTCCAGGTCGGTCTCGCGGAAAATCGTGATCAGCTGGCGGATGCGCTTCGGTGGCACCGGTTCGTGGAACTCGCCGGCGTCCTCCAGGTCGATGACGTCCTTCAGGTGGAGGTAGCCGCTGGGCTCACCGTCGTCGCCGACCAGCACGTAACGCGAGAAGCCGTGCTGCGCCACAGCCCGCTCCACCTCGGCCGGAGTCGCCGCCTCAGACAGGCTGACGAGGTTCGCCATGCCGACAGCGACGTCCTTCGCCTTCTTCTCGGAGAATTCGAAGGCCGCCGACAGCGCGCCGGTGTTGTCGGTCAGTACCCCCTCGCGGGTGGAGTGGGCAACGATGTTGGCGACCTCATCGAAGGTGTAGGTGCTGGTCGCCTCGTTCTTGGGCTCGACGCCGAACAACCTCAGCACGCCGTTCGCCGTCGCGTTGAGGCTGAAGATTACCGGCCGGAACAGGGTGGCGAAGGCGACCAGCGGCGGCGCCAGAATCAGCGCCATCCGGTCGGGAAGCGAGAAGGACAGGTTCTTAGGAACCATCTCGCCGAGCACCACGTGCAGGAAGGAGACGATCGCCAGAGCGATTCCGAAGGCGACGCCACCGATGACATCCTCGTGCCAGCCGGTCAGGGCCAGCGGCGCCTCCAGGATGTGGTGGATGGCAGGCTCAGACACGTTGAGGATCAACAGCGAGCAGATCGTGATGCCCAACTGGCTGGTGGCGAGCATGAGGGTCGCGTGCTCCATCGCGAACAGGGTGGTCTTCGCTGCGCGACTACCAGCCTCAGCCCTCGGCTCGATCTGCGACCGCCGGGCCGAGATCACGGCGAACTCAGCGCCGACGAAGAACGCGTTCACCACGAGAAGGATGACCAGCCAGGCGATACCCCACCAATCCGACATCAGCCCTCACCCGCTTCAGGATCGGGTTCGACCGTCGGGGTGAACCGAACGCGGTCGATCCTCCGACCCTCGAGACGCTCAACCCGGAACTCGCCGGCATCCGTTGTCACCGTGTCCCCGACCACCGGAAGCCTGCCCAACTCACTCATGATGAACCCGGCGACCGTCTCATACGGGCCGTCCTCCGGAACCACGACATCGGCGCGCTCGCGCAGCTCATCCGGGCGGAGAATCCCGGGGAAAGTCAGCCAGTTGCGGGAGCGCACCACCCCGGCCCTGGTGCGGTCGTGCTCGTCGGACACCTCGCCGACCAGCTCTTCGACGAGGTCCTCGAGGGTCGCAACGCCAGCCGTACCGCCGTACTCGTCGACCACGATCGACATCTGGTAGCCGCGCTGACGCAGCTCGGCCAGCAGGGTGTCGAGCTTCATCGTCTCGGGCACGCGCAGGGCATCCGTCTGCAAAGCGGATGCCGGCACCTCCGCCCGCTTCTCCCTCGGCACGGCGACGGCCTGCTTGACGTGCACCAGGCCGACAACCTCGTCAATGCTGTCGTCGATCACCGGGAAGCGGGACAGTCCGGTGCGCTTGGCCAGGTCGATGACCACCTGCGCCGAATCGCTGCGGTCGACGCTGGCCACTCGCGGGCGTGGGGTCATCACATCCGACGCGGTGTGGTCGCTGAAGATCAGCGTTCTGGCCAGCAGTGTCGCGGTGTCGCGTTCGAGCGTGCCCTCCTTCGCCGACCGGCTCAGGAGCGAGGTGAGTTCCTCCGCCGTGCGAGCGGACGACAGCTCCTCCTTCGGCTCGATTCCGATCGACCGCAGGATGACGTTGGCCGTGTCGTTGAGCAGCACAACGGCCGGGCGGAACACCCAGGTGAACGCCACCTGGAACGGGATGACCAGCTTTGCCGTGCCCAGCGGCAGCGCGAGGGCGAAATTCTTGGGGACCAACTCACCGATGATCATCGACAGCAATGTGGCGATGACGATCGCGATGATGGACGCCACCACCGAGACCGCTCCGGCTTGCAGGCCCAGGCCGGACAACGGCCCCCGCAGCATGCTGCTGAAGGCGGGCTCCAGCGTGTAGCCGGTGAGCAGCGTGGTGAGCGTGATGCCCAGCTGCGCGCTGGAGAGGTGGGTCGAGGTGATCTTCAGGGCGGCGATCGTCATCGCCAGCCTGGTCTCCCCGCGAGCCTGTCGCGCTTCGAGGTCGTGGCGGTCGAGGTTGACCAGCGCGAACTCGGAGGCGACGAAAAGTCCGGTGCCGATGGTGAGGATCAGACCCGCGCCCAGCATGAGCAACTCATACATCGCGGCCACCGGCACAGTAACTAGAGGGGGGGTCGTCCATTATTCGACTGAGTATATCCGGATGCGCCGCGCGGGACCGCCCCAGCGGTCCTACCAGGAGACGGGGAGCGCCTTGCCCTCCTCGTAGCCGGCAGCAGACTGGATGCCGACCAGCGCGTTCTCGTGGAACTCCGCCACCGAGCGGGCGCCCGCGTAGGTGAACGAGCTGCGCAGGCCGGAGGTGATCATGTCGAGCAGATCCTCCACCGACGGTCGCAGCGGGTCGAGGTAGATTTTCGAGCTCGAGATGCCTTCGGCGAACAGTTCCTTGCGGGCGAGCTCGTACGGGTCGAGCCGCTCGAACCGCTGCTGCACCGCCTTGGTGGATGCCATGCCCCAGCTTTCCTTGTAGAGGCGCCCCTGCGCATCCGTCTGCAGCCTCCCCGGAGCCTCGATGGTGCCGGCGAACCACGACCCGATCATGACGGATGCCGCCCCGGCTGCCAGCGCGAGCGCCACATCGCGGGGGTACCGCACACCGCCGTCGGCCCAGACGTGGGCTCCGGTGGCGCGGGCCGCCTCAGCGGTCTCCAGCACGGCGGAGAATTGTGGCCGACCGACGGCGGTCATCATGCGCGTCGTGCACATGGCACCCGGTCCGACTCCCACCTTGACGATGGTGGCGCCTGCGGCCACCAGGTCGTCCACCGCATCCGCCGAGACCACATTGCCCGCCACAATGGGCAGCCCGAGCTCCAACGCGGCAACCTCCCGCACGGCACGGACCATGGCCTCCTGGTGGCCGTGGGCGGTGTCGAGAACGAGAACGTCCACGCCGGCCGATGCGAGGGCCTTCGCCTTCACCCCCACGTCGCCATTGATGCCGACCGCCGCCGCGACCCGAAGCCGCCCTGAGCCGTCGACGTTCGGCTGGTACAGGGTGCCGCGGAGGGCACTGCGGCGACTGAGGGTTCCGATCACCTTGCCGTGGTGGAGCACGGGCGCGAACTCGAGTTCGGCGGCCACCATCAGGTCGAAAGCGGCGCGATCATCCGTCACGTCGTCGGCGTCGATGGCGGCGAGCTGCCCGTGGATCAGGTCACCGAGCCGGGCATCCTCGAGGGCGGTACCCAGCCTGGAGGCCGGAATGCAGCCGAGGTACTCCCCGTCGCCGTCGCTCACCACGATGCCGTGCCCGGCAACGGCGGGGAGAAGATCGAGCGCGTCGGCCACCGTCTGGTCGGCTGCCAGGTGCACCGGTGTGTCGAAGGCGGCCGGCTGTTCCTTCACCCAGCGGATGGCGGCATCCAGTTCCTGCAGCGGCATGTCCTGGGGCAGCACGGATAGTCCGCCGCGACGGGCCAGCGATGCCGCCAGTCGTGGCCCGGTGACCGAGTTCATGTTGGCCGACACGATGGGGATGGTGGCGCCGGTGCCGTCGCCGGTGGCGAGTGAGACGTCGAGGCGACTGGTGACATCCGATCGGCTGGGTACCAGGAACACGTCGGAGTAGGTCAGGTCGTGGGTCGGCGCCGCCTCGTAAAACTTCATGTTTTTAAGGGTAGCCCCCGCGGCGGCGGGTCGGCGGGCCCACAGTAAAACGATTACGCTTGAACAGGCGTGTTGGCAGCTTTTCGCCGCATGCATGACATAGACACTGACAACGGAGAGTGGGCGGTCGGCTGTGCCTAGCCTAGAGACTCCAGAGGGCGAGACCTCGGAGTTCGGAGCCAACGAGTGGCTCGTTGACGAGATGTACGAACGCTTCAAGGTCGACAGGAATTCTGTGGACAAGTCGTGGTGGCCGATCCTCGAGAACTATCACCAGTCGAAAGTGTCGACGGATGCCCCGGCGGGCACCCAGCAGGAGGCAGCGACTCCGCGCGAACCGGCCGAGCAGCAAGCACCTGCCGGCACCGCCGGTGCCGAGCCGACCGCTGCGCAGACGGCGGAGGTCACCGCAGAGGAGCCCATCTCCGAGTCACCGGAACCCGCCGCTGAGGCCGTGAAGGACGCCCCGGCACAGGAGCCACAGGCACCTCGCGCCGTCACCGGTGAGAACGGCACCAGCGAGACCAGCACCGCAGCTGAAACGGCTTCCACGAACGGGTCGCAGCCGGTTGCGAAGACCACATCCATCCAGGCCAGGCCGCAGCCGATCCCGGCTGAGGCGCCCGCCAGCGCACCGCAGGCGGCGGACGAGCCTGAAGAGCCGCAAGACAAGGTAACCCCGCTTCGCGGCGCCGCCAAGTCCATCGCCAGCAACATGGATGTCAGCCTCACCGTGCCGACCGCGACCAGCGTGCGCACCATGCCGGCCAAGTTGATGGTCGACAACCGCATCGTGATCAACAACCACATGAAGCGGGCCCGCGGTGGGAAGATCTCGTTCACGCACCTGATCGCCTGGGCCATGATCCAGACGCTGAAAGAGTTCCCGAGCCAGAACGTCTACTACGACGAGATCGACGGCAAGCCGTCGGTGGTCTCGCCTGCGCACATCAACCTCGGCATCGCAATCGACCTGCCGAAGCCGGATGGCACCCGCAGCCTCGTGGTTCCGGGCATCAAGCGCACGGAGTCCATGGGCTTCGGCGAGTTCCTCGGAGCCTACGAGGATGTCGTCAAGCGCGCGCGTGAGAACAAGCTCACCATGGCGGACTACCAGGGCAACACCATCTCGCTGACCAACCCCGGCGGCATCGGCACCGAGCACTCGGTGCCTCGTCTGATGAAGGGGGCAGGCTGCATCATCGGCGCCGGAGCCCTCGAGTACCCGGCAGAGTTCCAGGGCACGTCGCCGAGGACGCTGGCGAACCTGGGCATCGGCAAGACGGTCACCCTGACCTCCACCTACGACCACCGGGTCATCCAGGGGGCGGGCTCGGGCGAGTTCCTGAAGATGGTGCACGAGCGCCTGATCGGCCAGCACGGCTTCTACGAGGAGATCTTCGCCTCCCTGCGCATCCCGTACGAGCCGATTCGCTGGGCCGCGGACATCCACGTCGACCTCGCGTCGGCCGTCGACAAGACGGCGCGCGTGCAGGAGCTCATCAACTCCTTCCGGGTGCGCGGTCACCTGATGGCCGACATCGACCCGCTCGAGTATGTGCAGCGCTCGCACCCCGACCTCGACATCGCCACCCACGGGCTCAGCTTCTGGGACCTTGACCGGGAGTTCATCACCGGTGGTTTCGGCGGCAAGCGCACTGCGCTGCTGCGCGACATCCTCGGAATGCTGCGCGACGCCTACTGCCGTACCGTCGGCGTCGAGTACATGCACATCCAGAATCCGGATGAACGCAAGTGGCTTCAGGACCGCCTGGAACGGCCGTACACCAAGCCGACCCACGACGAGCAGATGCGCATCCTGGCCAAGCTCAACGAGGCTGAAGCGTTCGAAACCTTCCTACAGACCAAGTACGTCGGCCAAAAGCGGTTCAGCCTCGAGGGTAGTGAGTCGATCATCGCGATGCTCGACCGCATCCTTCAGGGCGCTGCAGAAGCCAACCTCGAAGAGGTCGCCATCGGCATGGCCCATCGCGGGCGCCTCAACGTGCTGACGAACATCGCCGGTAAGACCTACGGCCAGATCTTCCGAGAGTTCGAGGGTACGCAAGACCCGAGGACCGTGCAGGGGTCCGGCGACGTCAAGTATCACCTGGGCACCGAAGGCACCTTCACCGGCGCGACCGGCGACCAGATTCCGGTGTACCTTGCCGCCAACCCGTCCCACCTCGAGGCTGTCGACGGTGTGCTCGAAGGCATTGTGCGGGCAAAGCAGGACCGTAAGCCGATCGGCACCTTCCAGGTCGTACCGATCATGATTCATGGTGACGCCGCCATGGCCGGCCAGGGAATCGTGCTCGAGATCCTGCAGATGTCGCAGCTGCGCGGCTACCGCACCGGCGGAACCATTCACCTGGTGGTCAACAACCAGGTCGGATTCACCACCCCGCCGGAGGAGGGCCGAAGCTCGGTCTACTCCACCGATGTCGCCAAGACCATCCAGTCGCCGATCTTCCATGTGAACGGCGACGACCCTGAAGCTGTCCTGCGCGTGGCCGAGCTCGCGCTCGAGTTCCGCCAGGAGTTCCACAAGGATGTCGTGGTCGACCTGCTCTGCTACCGCCGCCGAGGCCACAACGAGGGTGACGACCCCTCGATGACGCAGCCGCTGATGTACAACCTGATCGAGGCGAAGCGCTCAGTGCGAACGCTGTACGGTGAGGCGCTGGTCGGTCGCGGCGACATCACCGAAGCGGAGTACGCCGGGGCGCAGGCCGACTTCCAGGATCGTCTGGAGCGCGCTTTCGCGGAGACCCACGCGGCACAGACGAATTCGACGCCAATCGTCATCCAGGATGATTCCGCGATGTCCGACCTCGAACGGCCGGACTCCCAGAGGGATGACAGTGCAGGCGAGCCGGAGACTACCGGCGTTGCCGAAGGCGTCATCACCACCATCGGTGACGCCCACGACAACCCGCCCGCAGGCTTCACCGTTCATTCGAAGCTGCAGCAGTTGCTCAAGAAGCGGGTCGACATGAGCCGCAACGGCGGGGTCGACTGGGGCTTCGGCGAGCTGCTGGCACTCGGATCCCTGCTGCTGGAGGGCACCCCGGTGCGGATGGCTGGCCAGGACAGCCGTCGTGGAACGTTCGTGCAGCGGCACGCTGTTCTCCACGACCGCGAGAACGGCCAGGAGTGGCTGCCGCTGCTCAACCTGAGCGACAACCAGGCCCGCTTCTGGATCTACGACTCGCTGCTCAGCGAGTATGCGGCGATGGGCTTCGAGTACGGCTACTCGGTGGAGCGAGCGGATGCGCTGGTGCTCTGGGAGGCCCAGTTCGGGGACTTCTCCAACGGTGCGCAGATCGTCATTGACGAGTTCATCGCCAGTGCCGAGCAGAAGTGGGGCCAGCGTTCCAGCGTCGTGCTGTTGCTCCCGCACGGTTACGAGGGCCAGGGCCCGGACCACTCGTCCGCCCGCATCGAGCGTTTCCTGCAGCTGTGCGCCGAGAACAACATGACGGTTGCGCGTCCGTCGACCCCGGCGTCGTACTTCCACCTCCTGCGCAGGCAGGCTTACGCCCGTCCGCGCCGCCCCCTCGTGGTGTTCACCCCGAAGGCGATGCTTCGCCTTCGCGGTGCCACCAGCGACATTGCGGCGTTCACCTCAGGCAAGTTCGAGCCGGTGATCGACGACGCGTCCATCACCGACAAGGCGGCAGTGAAGCGGATCGTGCTGCACGCCGGCAAGCTGCACTATGACCTCCTGGCGGAGCGCGACAAGCGCGGCCAGACGGATGTGGCGCTGGTACGCGTGGAGCAGTACTACCCGCTCCCGCTGCGCGAGCTGGTCTCGGTCGTTCAGCAGTACCCGAACGCCGAGCTGCTGTGGGCACAGGAAGAGCCGGAGAACCAGGGCGCCTGGCCGTTCATCTGCATGGAGCTGTTGCGCAACCTGAAGAACCTGGAGCTGAAGGTGGCGTCACGCCCGGCATCCGCCTCACCGGCGACCGGTTCGACGAAGCGCAGCGCGCAGGAGCAGGTTGACCTGATCAACCGCGCCTTGACGATCGACTAGTGACGGGGCCGCAGGATCTCGCCCGGGTCCGTCCCGGGCGAGACTGCGCCGAGGATCGCTGCTGAGATCTCGTAGAGCTGTTCGACCTGTTCTTCACTCAGCCGGTCGAAGACGTTGTCAACGACGGTTGTGACGTGGGCGGGGGCAGCATCCGTGAGCACCCGCAGGCCCTCCTCCGTCAGGCAGGCGTAAGTCACCCGGCCGTCGGCGGGGTCGGCATCCCGGCGGATCCACCCGGCTTCTTCCAGCTTCCGCACAGCGTGCGAAAGTCGGGAGACGGATGATTTCAGCACCTGGGCGAGTTCGGTCATCCTGATCCCGTGCCCCGGGGCCTCCGACAGCATGGCGAGGATCATGTAGTACGTGTGCGGCATGCCGCTCTGTGCCTGGAGGTCGCGATCAAGTACTTCCTGCAGGCGGCTGCTGGCCACCAGGTAGGCGCGCCAGGCCCGCTGCTCGCGGTCGTCCAGCCAGCGAAAAGGCTTCGTCTCTTCGGTCATGTGACCATTCTAGTCATTTACTTGAACATTCAACTAGATCAGGCTAGGGTCGGATTAGTTGAACATTCAACTAAACACCCTGGAGGAGAACATGAGCACCATCAGCATCGTCGGAGCAGGAAACGTCGCCCGCGGAATCGCCACTCGCGCCATCGCAGCAGGCGACGACGTCCAGCTCATCGTCCGCGATCAGACCAAGGGCGAGGCCCTCGCCGCAGAACTCGGCGGTTCCGTCACCGTCTCGGCCATCGGATCCTCCGTCTCCGGAGACCTTGTCTTCCTCGCCATCCCCTACCTGGTCGCCTCCGAAGTCGTCCCGGCCCTGGGCGACCTGGCCGGCAAGACCCTCGTCGACGCCACCAACCCGCTGAACGAGGAGTTCACCGGCCTGGCCACCGCCCCCGACACTTCGGGCGCCGAGACCATCGCCGCCCTCGCGCCGAATGCGAACGTCGTCAAGGCGTTCAACACCGTCTTCGCGACCAACGTCATCGCCGGCAACAAGAACGGCCAGCCGCTCGACCTGCTGGTGGCAGCGGATGATGCTGGAGCCAAGGCAGCGCTCGTCGCCTTCGCCGAGAAGGCCGGCTTCCGCGTCATCGACACCGGTGCCCTCGGCCAAGCCGCCACCCTCGAGGCCATTGCCTGGCTGCACATGCAGCTGCAGTTCACGCGCGGAACGAACTTCGCCTCCGCCATCGTGATCGTCGACTAGTCCTCTGCCGGCGAATCCCCGCCGCGAGAAGGCGAAAAGTCACCCAACCGAGCGTGGTTGGGTGACTTTTTGCATTCTCATCGGATTCAGGCGATCGAACCCCGGCTGGAGCTCAGTGGGTCTGGATCTGCCTCAGCTTGAGCAGCACCTGAGCACGCAGGTCTTCCGGCGCAGTCTCGCGGCACGCCCGCTGCACGGCGAGCGTGAGCACCTTGCCGACCTCCGCCTCGCTTGAGCACTCGATGCAGTTCGTCATGTGGTCGGCGATGTCTGCGGCGTCTTCTTTACGCAACTCGTTGTGCAGGTACTCTTCGAGTTCGGCTTTCGCTTTCTCGCAACCGCAATCGGTCATTTCTTCACTCCGGAACTCGGCGCGGATGCCACGCCGCGACTTTGTGCATATTCAGCCAGCAGGCCGCGCAGGAGTCGTCTGCCACGATGCAGGCGGCTCATGACGGTTCCCACCGGCGTTTTCATGATGTCGGCTATCTCCTGGTAGGAGAAGCCCTCGACGTCCGCGAAGTAAACCGCGAGACGGAAGTCTTCCGGGATCGCCTGCAGGGCATCCTTCACCGCACTGTCCGGCAGGTGGTCGATCGCCTCAGCCTCGGCAGACCTGGTCGACCTGGTCGACGACGATGTCGCCGACTCCGCTCCGCCCAGCTGCCAGTCCTCGAGCTCATCGATGGTGCCCTGGTACGGGTCGCGCTGCTTCTTGCGGTACGTGTTGATGAAGGTGTTGGTCTGGATGCGGTACAGCCAGGCCTTCAGGTTGGTCCCCTGCGTGTACTGGCGGAAGGCGGCGAAGGCCTTGATGAAGGTCTCCTGCACCAGGTCGGCTGCGTCTGATGGGTTGCGAGTCATCCGCATGGCAGCGGCATACAGCTGGTCCATGTACGGGAGCGCCTGCTCTTCGAAGAGGGCGCGCAACTCGTCGGCGGAAGGCTCCGGAAGGGCAGCCCCCTCGGCTTCGACATCCGCCAGAGCGTCACCGGACTGCGGGTCTTCAGGCGTGTTCGTCATCGCCGACCAGCTTAGTTGCCCGCGGTGGGGAGCGACTGTGGGTGCATGCTCCAAGACGATCACGAACAACTCTCCTGCCTGACAGCGGCCGACTGCCGATACTCTGGTAACCAATGTTGATCTCCAGATATTCCAACCCCGAGTTCGACCCGTACGAGAATGACGACCTGGTCGAGGTCATCGCCGACGGGCCGTGGGCCGCGCCGACCGCATCCGGCCCCATTGCCGCTGAGCTGTCGCTTCCGGGCTCGAAGTCCCTGACCAACCGGGAGTTGGTGCTTGCCGCGCTGGCGGGCGAGACGACGATCCTCCGGTCTCCGCTGCACTCGAGGGACACCGCGCTCATGATGCAGGCGCTGCGCGCGCTCGGCGTCATCATCGAGGAAACCGGCCAGGGACCGTACGGTCCTGACCTTCTCGTCACCCCGGGAGAGCTCGAAGGGGGAACCTTCATCGACTGCGGTCTCGCCGGCACCGTCATGCGCTTCATCCCCCCGGTCGCTGCCCTCGCGCTGGGTCCGGTGGCTTTCGACGGTGACGAGTCGGCTCGCCGCCGCCCGATGCGCCCCACCATCGATTCGCTGAGGGCGCTCGGCGTCGACGTCAACGACGACGGCCGGGGCAAGCTCCCGTTCAGCCTCTACGGCACCGGCAGCGTTGCCGGCGGGGCAATCGAGGTCGACGCCTCCCAGTCGAGCCAGTTCGTGTCCGGGCTGCTCCTGGCCGGTGCCCGGTTCGAGAACGGCCTGCAGCTGACTCACACGGGCGACACCCTCCCGAGCCTGCCCCACATCGAGATGACCATCGCCACGCTTGCCGGTCGTGGAGTCACCGTCGTCAACCCCGCCCCCGGCCAGTGGACCATCGCGGCTGGCCCGATTGCCGGCGGCTCGATCGACATCGAGCCCGACCTGTCGAATGCCGCCCCTTTCCTGGCCGCCGCTCTGGTCACCGGCGGAACGGTGACCATCACGGGCTGGCCGGATGCGACAACGCAGGTCGGTGCGCACCTCGAGCACCTGCTCCCCCTCTTCGGTGCGACGGTGACCAGGGCCGACGGCAACTTCACGGTGGATGGCGGGGTGGGGCTCGCCGGCGGCGGGCGCATCCGCGGTGTCGAACTGGACCTCAGCCTGGGCGGAGAACTCGCGCCCGCCCTGGTCGCCCTGGCCGCCCTGGCGGACGGCCCCAGCCGCATCACCGGAATCGGCCACCTGCGCGGCCACGAAACCGATCGCCTGGCAGCGCTGACCGCTGAGCTGAACGCCCTGGGCGGTTCGGTCACCGAACTCGATGACGGCCTCGCCATCGACCCGAAGCCGCTGACCGGTGGCCTCTGGCACAGCTACGAAGACCACCGGATGGCAACAGCCGGCGCGATCATCGGCCTCGCTGTTCCGGGCCTGGAGATCGACGACATTGCCACCACCGCGAAGACGCTGCCACAGTTCCCTGAGCTCTGGCAGCGCTCCCTCCTGGGCATCGGCGCAGAGCCCACTGACCCGTTGAACCTCATCTGATCCCTCCCCATGAGCTGGCTCACCGATGAGGACGATGAGGACGACAAGTACGCCGACTACGAGGCGCGGAATCGCCCCAACCCGAAGGGCAACAAGCCCCGCACGAAGATCCGCCCGGAGCACAGCGACGCCGTGACCGGGCGGGTGCTCACGGTCGACCGCGGGCGCTACACGGTCCTCATCGATGAGGACGGCGCGGATGAGCGCGAGGCCACCGCGTCCAGGGCCTCCGAGCTGCGCAAGAAGGCGATCGTCACCGGCGACCGCGTCGACCTGGTCGGCGACACCTCCGGCTCCGAGGGAAGCCTCTCCCGGATTGTGCGCATCCAGCCGCGCACCACGGTGCTGAGACGGAGCGCCGATGACTCCGACGAGGTGGAGCGCATCATCGTGGCGAACGCCGACCAGATGCTGATCGTCGTCGCGGCCGCAGACCCGGAGCCGCGCCCCCGACTGGTCGACCGGTACCTGGTCGCCGCGTTCGACGCCGGCATCTCCCCCATCCTCTGTGTGACCAAGACCGACCTGAAGGATCCGACCGAGTTCCTCGCGAATTTCGCCGCACTCGACGTGAAGGTTGTCACAAGCGGGCACGGCGCGATGCCCACCGAGGAGATCAAGAAGCTGCTCACCGGCCACACCACCGTCGCGGTCGGCCATTCCGGCGTCGGCAAGTCGACCCTGGTGAATGCGCTCGTCCCGGATGCCCACCGGGCGATCGGCCGGGTGAACCTGGTGACCGGTCGCGGGCGGCACACCTCGTCATCGACGGTGTCGTACCGGGTGGCAGGCGGATGGATCGTCGACACGCCAGGCGTGCGCTCATTCGGCCTGGGGCACGTCGACGCCGCGAACATCCTGAAGTCGTTCACCGACCTGGCCGCCATCGCCGAGGACTGCCCGCGCGGCTGCACCCATCTGGCGGATGCGCCGGACTGCGAGCTGAACGAGAGGGTCGGGGGCGGTGAGCTGGGTGAGACCGGCAAGCTCAGGCTGGACTCGTTCCAGCGGCTCCTCGCGTCCCTCGCCTGAGCAGGCGCGAATTCTGCGGGCTGAGTGGGCGCGAAGCGCCGTATCGAAACGAGGCTGGCGATAGCCTTGGCAGGTGCCTGAATATTCCCTCGCCGACGACCTCGCCCTCGCCCACGAATTAGCCGACGCGGCCGACGAGATCTCGGCCACCCGCTTTCGCGCTCTCGACCTGGAAGTGGCCACGAAGCCCGACCGCACGCCGGTCACGGATGCGGACCGCGCCGTCGAGCACGCCATCCGAGGCCGGCTTGCCGCCGACCGCGCGGACGATTCGATCCTCGGCGAGGAGTTCGGCACCGAAGGTTCGTCGTCACGCCAGTGGATCATCGACCCGATCGACGGCACCGCGAACTATCTTCGCGGGGTGCCGGTCTGGGCAACCCTGATCGCCCTCGCCATCGACGGCACCCCGACCGTCGGCGTCGTCAGCGCGCCGGCGCTCGGCAAGCGCTGGTGGGCCGCGACGGGGAGCGGCGCCTGGGTCCGCGACGTCGACGGCGAGCGGCGGATGCGCGTGTCGGCCGTCTCGCGGCTGGCCGACGCGTCCATCAGCTACAACAGCATCCAGCAATGGGACGCGCACGGGCACCTGGACCAGTTGGTCGCCCTTACCCGCCAGGTGTGGCGCACTCGTGCCTACGGCGACATGTGGTCATACATGATGCTGGCGGAGGGCCTCATCGATGTCGCCGGGGAGTACGACCTGCAACCGTACGACATGGCGGCCCTGGTGCCGATCGTCGAGGAGGCCGGTGGCCGGTTCACGTCGATGGCGGGCAGGCCGGGCCCGTGGCACGGATCGGCCCTCGCGACCAACACCCTGCTGCACGACGCCGTTCTGCAGGTCGTCTCGGCCGGTTGACACGAAAGTCGCCGAAACCTCAATAGGATGTAGCCGTCCGTTCGAGTGCCAGCAGAAAGCAGAGTCCCTCTTGACCTTCTCCCTGTGCTTCGCCCGGCCGGTGGCTCTCGTCAGCGTACTGCTGGCATCCGTCGCCCTCACCGGATGCAGCCAGGTGTCCGCTGTCGTCGAACAGGTCTTGCCCGAGCGCATCGGCGCCCACACACTGGTGGTCGGCGAATGCTTCAACAACACCGTGAGCATCCTGACCGCAGAGGACGCCGTAGTGGATGTTCCGCGCGAGAACTGCACGCTCGATCACGACAACGAGGCCATCGCCAGCATCCACTTGGATGCCGAGAAGTTTCCCGGCGACGACACCGTGACCCTGCAGGGCACCGCGGACTGCCTCGTTGAGTTCGAGAAGTTCATCGGGGTGCCGCTCGCGGAGGCCGGCACCCTGACGTTCGACTTCTTCGCACCTAGTGCCGCCAGTTGGAAACTGGGCGACCGCGAGGTCCTCTGTTATGTCTACGATTCGGCGGCGAAAACCACGTACAGCCTCAAAGGCAAGGGTGCCGAACGGGCAGCCGCAGCAGTGCCAGATGAAGGCGAGCCCGCAGGCGACTCCTAGCGCGCAGACCCCTCGACGAACTCAGGGAGCGGTAGCGGACTTTTTCAGGTCGAGCACCCCGAACACCAGCGCGACTGCCACCAGCCCGAGCGCAACATACAGACCATTGTGGAAAGCGTCCGCGTACACCGTGATCCCTGGAGCGTCGGATTCGCCGTAGATGGTGGCGAAGTAGGTGGACGTTGCTGCCGCCACACCGATCGCAGTCCCGGCCCGCTGCCCGACCTGGGCGACCGAGCCGGCGACGCCGCCCTGCGCAACCGGAACGTCTTGCAGGGTGAGCGTCTGATTCGGGGAGATGACCAGTCCGCCTCCGGCACCGGAGATGATCATCGCAGCCGATAACAGCCAAGGCACCAGTTCTGTTGGAGCGTACGCGGCGATGGGGAGGGCGAGCGCTAACCCGGCGATGACGAGACCGAGGCCGGTGAGTACCAGCCACGGTCCGTATTTGTTCACCAGCCGCCCGCCGATCCACGAGGTGTACGCCGAGACCAGCGCGAACGGGATGGTGACCATGCCGGCGAAGGCGGCGGCAAGCCCGAGTCCCTGCTGGAGGTACAGGGTGGTGAGCAGGAAGACCGCCGGCAACGCTGCGAAATACGCTGTGGCCACCAGGACGCCGTTCCGGTACGACTGCAGTTTCAGCAGGGCGAAGCGGATCACCGGCGACTTGCCCCGAGCAAGGAAGTTCTTCTCCCAGAGTACGAAGGCGACGCCGGCCACCACGAATCCGATCAGCCAGTACCAGCGGTTCGGATCGTCGTCCGGCCCACCGGTGGTGAGAACGAACGGCAGCATGAGGCTGAAGATCGCAGCACCGAGGAGCAGGATGCCGACCACATCGAGCTCCGTCTTCAGCGACTCGTGCTGCTGATGGGCCGGCAACAGCCGGATGGCGAAGATCAGGGCAAGGATTCCCAGCGGTACGTTCATCCAGAACATCAGCCGCCAGCCGTCCACTTCCCCACCGATCGCGATGAGGAGGCCGCCAAGGGTCGGTCCGAAGGCCGTGGACAGTCCGATGATTGCGCCGAAGAGCCCGAACGCCTTGCCCCGCTCTTGCCCTTGGAACAGTTGCTGGATGAGCCCGAGTACCTGCGGCATCTGGATGCCGGCCGCCACCCCTTGCAGGATGCGGCCGATGACGAGCACCTCGATGGTCGGGGCCAGCGCACACAGCACGCTCGCGAGTGTGAACGAGACCAGGCCGATGACGAACATGGCCTTGCGGGAACCGACGTCACCAAGCCTGCCTGCCGGCACCAGCGCCAGCCCGAAGGCGAGGGCGTAACCGGCAACGATCAATTGCAGCTCGGTGGGCCCACCGCCGAGGGAAAGCTCGATGGTCGGCAGACCGACGTTGATCTTGGACAGGTCCATGATCGTCAGAGCAGCGACGGCAGCACACACTGCAAATGCTTCCCAGCGGATCCGGTCCGCGTGCTTCGAATTCGGGCCGTCGTCTGTCATCAACTGGCAATCCTATGCTGGCTCGATCGTGCACTATATTGCAGTTGTGCAAACTTGCACACCATGCAATAATAGCTTAAATGACAGCGGATGTTGGACTGCGGGCTCGCAAACAGCGCGCCACCCGGGAAGCAATCCACCGTATCGCTGTGGAGCGGGCGCTCGCCGTCGGCCCCAACGCCGTCACGGCAGCCGAAATCAGCGAAGAAGCCGGGATTTCCGCCCGCACCTTCTTCAACTACTTCCCCACCAAGGAAGACGCCATGCTCGGCTTCCACGAGGACATTCCGACGGATGGCGAACTCGCGGAATTCGCTGAATCGAGTGAGCCCGACCTGCTGCGCGAGCTGGTGCACCTGATGCGGAACGTCTTCTCGTCATCGCCCACCGACCACGACACCATGCGGGATCGTCGACAACTCGTCCGCCAGCATCCCGAACTGCTGCAGCGCCAAATGGCTCGGGTCTTCTCCATCGAGCAGCGAATAATTCCCGTGGTCGCCGAGCGGATGCGCAACCACCAGTCGTTCCGCGGGCTCTCCGACCCCGCCGCCGCGGCACAGACGCTCGTCCTGCTGGCGACCACAACCATCCGCATCGCCATTCGCAATGTCACCCAATCTCCCGAACTGCCCTCGACCGATGCCGACGAAAATCGTGCGCTCGAGGCATCGCTTTCCACCCTCCGAGAGGTAGCTGCACGAATTCAATGACCACAACCACCAAGGCACCACGAGCACAATCCCACGAGTCCAGGCGCGGCCTCCTGCTGCTGTTCATCGGCCTCATGCTGTCCATGCTTCTCGCTTCCCTCAGCCAGACCGTGCTCAGCGCAGCCATGCCGACCATGGTCGGCGAGCTGAACGGCGTCGAGAACATGCTCTGGATCATGACCGCCTACATCCTGGCGTCCACCATCACGATGCCCATCTACGGCAAGCTCGGTGACCTGATCGGCCGCAAGAGCCTGCTGATCGCGGCGATCCTGCTGTTCATGGCCGGGTCCGTCGTCGGCGGGCTGGCCGGTGACATGAACGTGCTCATCATCGGTCGCGTTGTTCAGGGGCTCGGGGGCGGAGGACTGCTGATCCTCTCGCAGGCGATCATCGCCGACGTCGTGCCCGCCAGGGAGCGCGGCAAGTACATGGGCGTGATGGGCGCGGTCTTCGCCGTCTCATCCGTCGCTGGACCGCTGCTCGGCGGCTGGTTCACCGAGGGCATCGGCTGGCGCTGGACCTTCTGGATCAACATTCCGCTGGGCATCCTGGCTCTCTTCGCCGCCGTCTACTTCCTGCACCTGCCGAAGCGTGCCCCGGGCAAGGTGCGGATCGACGGCTGGGGCATGGCCCTGCTCGCCGTGGCGACGACCGCCCTGGTGCTGGTCGCCTCGTGGGGCGGAAAGGATTACGCCTGGGACTCGATCACCATCATCGGCCTCGCGGTGCTGACCGTTGTCGCCGCGATTGCCTTCGTGCTGGTCGAGCGCAAGACCGCGGAGCCGATCATCCCGCTCCACCTGTTCAAGGACCGCAACTTCAACCTGACCACCATCGCCGGGCTGCTCACCGGTGTGGCCATGTTCGGCGCGATCGGCTACCTCCCCACCTACCTGCAGATGACCTTCAGCGCGGATGCCACCCAGGCCGGCCTCCTGATGATCCCGATGATGGGTGCGCTGCTGATCACCTCGGTCGGCACGGGTGCACTGGTGAGCAAGTACGGACGGTACAAGTGGATGCCCATCGTCGGCTCCCTCGTGGTCGCCGTCGGTATGGGGCTGCTGGGCACGCTGACTCCGGACACGCCGCTCTGGTTGTTCTGCACCTACATCGCGATCATGGGTATGGGCCTCGGCACGAGTATGCAGATCCTGGTGCTGATCGTGCAGAACTCGTTCCCGAACAGCCAGGTCGGAACGGCGACCGCCTCGAACAACTTCTTCCGCCAGATCGGCGCGTCCCTGGGAAGCGCCGTGGTGGGGAGCCTCTTCGCCACCCGGCTCAGCGACCTGCTGATCGAGCGGCTGCCCGCCGGCGGGCCATCCGCTGTCGGCGGCATCAACTCGCTGACGCCCGGTGCGGTGAAGGAGCTTCCTGGCCCACTGCGGGAGGTCATCGACCTGGCCTACAACGACGCGCTGGCTCCCCTGTTCCTGTACATGGTGCCGCTCGCGCTCGCGGCGTTCGTGCTGCTGCTCTTCGTCAAGGAGGTCCCACTGGCGACCACCATCGAGCGCGACATCATGCCGGAGTCGGTTGCGGAGGGCCAGTTGCTGATCACTTCGGACAACCCGGTCGCCACCCCCTCGGACCGGAGCGGCAGTACGCGAGAATAGCCGCATGGCGGACGTGACGTTGCGCGGCGGGGTCGGCGTCCGCGTCGACTCCGAAATCGAGGTCAAGCGATCGCGATTCCTCTGCCGGCTGGTCAGGGTCGAAACGGAGGAGGCAGCGCGCTCGGTTATCGATGACGCCCGTCGCGAGCATTTCGCCGCGAGGCATCACTGCTCAGCGTTCGTGCTCGGCCCGGCATCCGCCCCCACCCAGGTGCGGCGCTCGAACGACGACGGCGAACCGTCCGGAACGGCCGGTCGGCCGATGCTCGAAGTACTCAGCGGCCGAGGCTTCATCGACACCGTTGCCGTGGTGACACGGTACTTCGGCGGAACCCTGCTGGGTGCCGGCGGCCTGGCGCGTGCGTACTCCGACGCAGTGCTCAGCAGCATCGACGACGCCATCGTCGCCGGCCTCGTTGTACAACGCCAGCGGCGCGAACTCTTCAGCCTCTCGCTGGCCCACGCGGATGCCGGACGCGTCGAGGCTGAGCTTCGCCAGCGCGGCGTCACCGTCCTCGGCACGGACTATGGGCGAACGGCGATGTTACGGATGACGGCAGGCGACCGCGTTGACCTCGCATCGCTGGTTTCCGGTATCACCTCAGGCGCGGGCACCGTCGAGCCGGCGGGCGAAGAGTGGGTCGATGTAGGCTGATGGCCATGGCAAATCCGGCCGAGTTCATCAAGAATGCGCCGCTGGGAACGCGGATGACGGTGCGCAAACGCATCGAGGACGGATTCACCGACGCAGTCGGTTACCTCCGCGAACGCAGCGACCACGAATGCACCATCGAAACGCGCCGCGGGATGGTCACCATAACGCTGAGCGAGGTCACCGCGGCCAAGGCTGTACCGCCTCCTCCACCGCGACGAGCGCCTCGATTCTCCCCGATCGATTGATCGAGCCGGGATGAGCGTCCGCCGCGCGGACCGATCGGTCTGTCCCCAGGTGCGGTACGCGCCCAAGACTGCTACGCTCCGAATATTCTTCGTTTGGGGGCATCGTGAAATCGTGGGGAATTCTTCGGCCGGCCGGGATGGCGTTGGCCCTGGTGGTCGGTTCAGTAGCACTTGGCGCGGCACCGGCGAACGCGGCCACCGAGCAAGATGTCGCCGCCTGGATCACTGAGTCGACGCTGGAGAACCTGAACGTCACCGCCCCGGACGCAGACCTGGCTGCGGCCCTGCAGGCCGCCATTTCCGCCGCGCTCGAAGCCGGCGTGATCTCACTCAGCGTGGAAGAGCTGGCCGAACAGGCCATCGATGACCCGGAGTCCGTTGACAAGGGCGAGATCGAGGAAGCACTCGCCGAAGAACTCGGCGAACAGGGCGACGCCTGGGACGAAGTCGCGACTGCCTGGCACGCCGCCTTCGACACCATCAAAGCCGACTTCGCCGAGTGCCGCGAAGCTGCGGAAGCCGGAGCCAACCTGTGTGCGCACCAGTTTCGCTACGAGATGCAGGTGAACCACGTCACCGCCTGGCTGGCCAGACACGCGGCAAAGGTCGGCGACATCACCGCACTGCCGGAAGACGAGCAGGCCGCAGCCCTGGCCAAACTTGAGCGTCAGGGCGAGCACGCCGCCGCTCGCCTGGACCGTGCTCGCGTCCAGCTCGAGAAGAAGACCGGCGAACCGCTCGAGGATGCTCCGATCTCGCTGGACGGGATGTCCGACGACGTGACCGACACCAAGCCAGGCAAGGCGGATAAGGCGCACAAGCCTGACAAGGCAGACAAGCCTGACAAGACAGACAGGGGCAACGGAAACGGCAACAAGGGTTCCGGGAACGGCAAGAGCGGACGATGAGTCGGCCGCGCCCCACCGGCGCCATGGTCGCTATTATGCTGGCGACCGCCCTGGCCCTGACCGGCTGCGGTCCAGGCGGGACAGCCGCATCCGTTCTCCCGGTCAGCGACACGGTGAGCGCTGAAGGCGTCGTGCTTGCAGCCGTACTGCTGTCGACCGCCGACATCGAGGCATCCGTCGCGGAAGGGCTGGTCACGCCCGACGAAGTCGATGAGGCTCGACGCGCAATTGAAGACGGCACTCTCGATGAATGGCGCGAACTGGCCGAGCAGGCTCCAGCGGGATAGGTGACTCGAACAGCGCGCGATAGCATTCCCATGGTGGAGATGCGGGGAATTGAACCCCGGTCCACTGCTGTGGTCATGTGCCTTCTACGGGTGTAGTCAGTGAAATCGTTCTACTCGGCTCCGGAATTTGCCACTAACAGCCAAACCGACAAGCCCAGCCAGAGTTCAAGTCCCTCGTAGCCCTCTGACGACTCTACGAAGCAATCTCTCTAGATAACGCCAGGACCCGGGTAGAGAGCATTCCCGGACTGACGGACTTCTTTAGTGCGCTCGCTTAGGCAGCGAGGGCGAAGTCAGTGCGTGATTTATTGGCACTTATAGTTTGCAGGCATCGTTTACGAGATAAGCCGGCATCCTCGACCCGCTTCTCACAATTGCGCAGGCAATGTCGAAACCGATCATCCCCATGCAACCCTGTGAAGAGTTAGTCACTATCGCGCGCTGTTGAGTTGTCAAGCCGCCGACGCTTCAGTGAGCCCCGGGCAGCCCTCTAGTCTACGTCATCGGGACCGGATGCGCCACTGGCCGGCCAGGCCGACATCCGCTGTCCCCACCGGCTCCGCAGACATGATTAGCTCATACAGAAGGATTTCGGGTAGTGCTGCCCGAGACGTGAAAGGAGATGGCTCGTGAGCCGTTATGCCGTTGTCAACCCCGCCACCGGGGACACTGTCCAGACGTTCCCGCAGATCACGGATGACCAACTCGAGCAGGTGATTGCCACCGCCCATGACGCCCACCGCACCTGGTCCCGCAACTCGTCCATCGACGATCGCGCCGCCATGCTGCGGAAGGTCGGCGACCTGCACGAGGAGCGCCGCGACGAGTTGGCAGCGATCATCGTGCGCGAGATGGGCAAGCCGGTCGACCAGGCACTCGGCGAAGTCGACTTCTCGGCCGACATCTACCGCTACTACGCCGACAACGCGCAGGAGTTCCTGAAGGACGAGCCGATCACCCTGCTGGGCGGGGAGGGTTCGGCGTTCATGCGCACCAACTCCCTCGGCGTGCTGCTGGGGGTCATGCCGTGGAACTTCCCGTACTACCAGGTGGCCCGCTTCGCCGGCCCCAACCTGATGATCGGCAACACGATCATCCTGAAGCATGCCTCCCAGTGCCCGGAATCAGCTGCCGCCATCGAGCAGGTCTTCCGGGATGCCGGATTCCCGGAAGGCGCGTACACGAACGTCTACGCCGACAGCAAGCAGGTCGCGAAGGTCATCGCCGACCCGCGGCTGGCCGGCGTCTCCCTCACCGGTTCGGAGGCCGCCGGCGCCGCCGTCGCCGAGGTGGCTGGCCGTCACCTCAAGAAGGTGGTGCTGGAGCTGGGCGGCTCCGACCCGTTCATCCTGCTCAGCACCGATGACATGGATGCCACGGTGGAGGCAGCCATCGCCGGTCGCCTCGACAACAGTGGCCAGTCGTGCAACGCGGCGAAGCGATTCATCGTGCTCGACGAGCTGTTCGACGAGTTCCGCGACAAGTTCACCGCCGCCCTCCTGGACAGCACCCCGAGTGACCCCACCGTCGATGGTGCCGACTACGGGCCGCTGTCGTCGCTGGATGCCGCAGAGCACCTCGAAGAGCAGGTGAAGCGGGCGGAGGCGCAGGGCGCCACTGTCGCCGTCAAGGGTGAGCGCAATGGCGCCTTCTACCCGGCAACCGTGCTCACCGATGTGACGCGCGACAACGACGCATTCCACGAGGAGTTCTTCGGCCCGGTCGCCACCCTCTACCGGGCGGCATCAGAGGAGGACGCTGTCGAGCTCGCCAACGACACCCCGTTCGGGCTCGGCTCCTACCTGTTCACCACTGACGAGGAGCAGGCCCTTCGGGTCGCCGACCGCATCGAAGCCGGCATGGTCTACGTCAACGTCGTCGGCGCGGACAGCGCAGAGCTGCCATTCGGTGGGGTGAAGCGCAGTGGAATGGGCCGCGAGCTGGGTCGTTTCGGTGCTGCCGAGTTCGTCAACAAGAAGCTGATCCGCATCGGCTGATACGGTGAGGGGTCGTCAGCTCCCTTGGGGAGTTGGGTCGACCCCTCATCACGACTGACCAACCCGGAAAGGCATGCCCGTGCCGTCTCGCACAATGCTGCTCGCTACCGCCACCACCGGTGCAATTCTGGCTTTCGGCCTGACCGGGTGTGCCTTTGTCACCCAGGTGACGGATGCCGCCCAGGGCAAGAAGGATGTGTTCAGCATCCAGGTCGGTGACTGCATGAACGATGACGACAGCGAAGCGACCGAAGTGACTGCGGTCAGGGACGCGTCCTGCGACGACCTTCATGACAACGAGGTGTACCTGACCTGGGAGTTCGACGCCGATGAGTTCCCCGCCGGTACCGCATATCCCGGCGACGAAACGGTTTCCGGTGATGCCGACAACGGGTGCTTCGCGGACTTCGGGAGCTGGATCGGCGCGCCATACGAAGAGACGTCACTGAACTACTTCCCGTACTACCCGAGTGAGCAGAGTTGGGATCAGGGCGACCGTGAGGTGGTCTGCCTGGCATTCGACATGAACGGCCAGGTCACCGGCTCACTCGAGGGCAAAGGCGCCGAGTACCCCTACCTTGGATAGGCCTTACTCGCCGAGGTTACGGCGGGCCGACATGGCCCGCTGCGCCTCGCGGGTGTCCTGCCGCTCACGCAGCGCCTGGCGCTTGTCGTACTCGCGCTTTCCCTTCGCGACGGCGATCTCCACCTTGGCGCGGCCGTCGCTGAAGTACAACGAGAGCGGCACCAGCGTGTAGCCACCCTCCTTGACCTTGTTGTGGATCTTCAGGATCTGCGCCTTGTGCAGCAGCAGCTTGCGCTTGCGCCGCGGCGGGTGATTGTTCCAGGTGCCGCCGGTGTATTCGGGAATGTGAACGGCATCCAGCCACGCCTCCCCGCCATCGATGAACGCGTAACCGTCGACCAGGCTCGCCCGACCGGCACGCAGCGACTTCACCTCGGTGCCCGTCAAGACCAGTCCGGCCTCATAGGTGTCTTCGATGGTGTAGTCGTGGCGTGCTTTGCGGTTCGACGCGACAACTTTCTGTCCACGTTCCCTGGGCACGATTCACTCCTGATCGGTTGATGCTGCGTTCGGCAGCCCATCAGTCTAACGCCCTGCTCGTGCCACTCAGGCAAGCCTGGTCGTGCTGTCGGCCGCCGCGATCAGGTTCTCATCGTGGGCGGAGACCAGCACGGTGATGCCATCCGCCGACAGTTCCTTCAGCAGTCGGATGACCGAGTCGGCACTGGCCCGGTCGAGACTGGCCGTCGGCTCATCCACCATGAGCACCCGTGGGCTGAGCAGCAGCGATCGCGCGAAAGCCACCCGCTGCCGCTCCCCGCCGCTGAGCTGGTCCGGCCGGTTCCTGGCCTGCCCGCCGATTCCGAGCACATCGAGCAGGTCGAGCGCGACGGATGCCAGTTCGCGGGTTCGCCGCGCGGCGACAGCAGGCAGCAGCACATTCTCGATCGCGCTGAGGCCGGGAATCAGGGTCCCGTTCTGGTCGAGGTAGCCGACGAAGTCCCGTCGCAGCGCGGTGATCCTGGCGTCGCCGAGCGCGGCGATGCTGTCGCCGTTCCAGCGCACCTCCCCGGTGGTCGGCGCGGCGAGGCCGGCTGCCACTCGCAGGATGCTGGTCTTGCCCGACCCGCTCCGCCCGGCCAGGCAGTGCATCTCGCCGCGCACGAGCCGCAGATCGTAGTTGGTCACAATGTCCAGCGGATGCCCGTCAGCCCTTGGGTAACGGATGGTCACCCCCGCCAGTTCGACGACCGGGGCACTGGTCGCCGACGACACCGACTGCCTCCGTGTCGATTGCAGCGGACCTGCCTGGGCCTGATCCGTCATCGTTTCTCCCTCCAGCCGGCCAGCACGAGCGCGACCGTCAATACTCCTGCAGCACCGGCGGCAACCGGCAGGCTCAGCTCCCGGAACTCGACGGCCACGGCTCCGACGTAGAACCAGGCGGCGGCGCCGGCCAGGGCGAGCGACGGCAACCCGGCCAGGAGCCCTTCGGCCAGCTGCACCATCCGAAGCTGGCCAGCACTGAACCCCATCGCGCTCATCGTCGCCCACTGCCCACGCCTGCGTGCCAGCCCGATGCGACGGGCAATCACCGCGAGGACGATTCCGGCACTCAGGGCGAGGAGCCCAAGGCCGGCCTGCGAGACAAGAGCCTGGGTGAACGCGAACTCGCCGAGGGCCGAATCCCCGGCTGCCCTGCGACCCTCCAGCACCGTCACAGCCACCACCGCTGCGGATGCCCCGACAACGACGGTCGCGAGCAGTTGGACAATGGCGCTCGTCGGATGCACCACCAACTGGCGCACCGCGAAGCGTGGGCTCGACGTCACCCACGCGTCCAGCTCGCCTTCCCCTCGGACGCGTGCACCGCGTTGCCACCACCGGGAACCCTCCGTCGTCGGGCGCGCTCCGAGCGCAACGGCAAGCGCTGAGGTGAGC
Organism: Homoserinimonas sp. A520; assembly: GCF_054489245.1. NCBI lineage: Bacteria > Bacillati > Actinomycetota > Actinomycetes > Micrococcales > Microbacteriaceae > Homoserinimonas > Homoserinimonas sp. A520. The sequence continues at coordinate 71,248 of NZ_JBTMWX010000006.1, forward strand.
ACCAGCACCGCCGTCGAGGCGCCGACCACGAGACCCACGCTCGGTCGCATACCCGACACGACAAGCGCGGCAATACCGGCCAGTGCTATCAGCGCGAGTGAAACCAGCTCTTCGGCCGCCATCCAGCGGAACACCTGCCTGCGGTCCCAGCCGATGGTACGCATGACGGATGCCTGCGCCCGGCGACCAGGAACCGACGCCAGCTGCACCGCCGCCAGCAACAGCGCGGATGCCGCGAGCGCCACGGCGAGTACGCCGAAGCTTGAGAAGGAGACGGCCAGGTCGACGCGGGATGCCGCACCCAGTTCCGACCACCGCTGGGTGACCGCGCCGAGATACCCGATCTCCTGCTCGTCATCGGCACTGGTCACACCGAACGCGTAGTCGTCGACGTGCAGCGTCACATCCGTGGGCGACGATCCGGCCACGATGGTGGCCACGAACCCGAGATCCTGCAGCTCCTGCGCGACGGTGGCAATGGTGCCGAACCCGGCGACGGAGGATGACTCGACATCCGCGACCCGCACCCGCACCGCATTGATCGGCGAGAGCTGGCCCATCGCGACCGCGGAATCGACGGATGCGATCGCCACGGTATCGGCGCTGACCAGCCCCAGGCCGGAAACGCTCGGGTTCAACTCCACCGTGCTGGTTCCGCCGCGTGGCGACTCGAGCGCGACCGTCGACCCCAGGGCGTGGTAGGCACCGAGCGGAACGTGGCCCAGTTCGGTCTGCAGGTCGGCGATGCCGTCGAGGGAGAAACCGCCGACCGGGACGGCCGCGAACCCGTAGCCGGAGGTGATCGCCCTGGCCCGGAGCTCAGAGATGAAGGTACTCTCCACTCCGGCCACCGTGCCGTCCTCCTGCAGGGGGACCATGTTATTCGGGTCATGCATCGACAGGAGCGGGGCCAGGTATCCGCTCGATCGCACGTCGACTTCGACGCCGTCCTTCTCGTCGCTGGTCACCCGGTAGTTCGGGGGCTTAGCGCTGCCCAAGGCATAGATGTTCATTCCGTACGGTGAGAGTCGCCCCTCCCCCACCTCCTTCGAAGTGCCGGGCCACGGGATCCGGACTTCCCGATCATTGAACGGGTTGAGGAGGGCCGACGCGTCCACTGTGGTGGATCCGATCGGTCTTCCCGGGTCGCCCGCTTCCAGTGCCGCGGGGAGTTCGAACAGCTGTGACGCGAATGGGGCTGGCGGCCCTGACGCGATCGCCGGGCCGAACGCCTCCACCGTGATGGTGACCGTCAACGGAGCCGGCCCGGTCTTCCGCACCACCAGCGGGATGTATTCCGCCTCAGAGGACTCGAAGTCGATGGCCGAACCGTTGTCCTCATAGAGTTGCTTCAGTTCAGCAAGCCAGCGGTAGTGCCCGCTCTGCAGGGCATCCAGCGCCTCCTTCTGCTGTGCAAACGCCCGGGTGAAGTCGTTGTCGACCGATGCGCTCCAAGCTTCGACCGCGGCCGTCGATGCTGGCCCGTCTCCCGAGAGCGCCTCGAGCGGCTTCAGGAAGTCGCCGGCCTCGCCGAGCAGTGCCCGCTCGGCGACCGGGTCGACGAGGGTGACCCGGGTGCTGGCGTTGACGGCGCTGCCCAGCGTGAACAACACCTGGTCACCGTCGATCTCACCGCCACTCGCCCAGCCACCGCCAATCGGATAGGAGACGGTCGCCTCAGGCGTGCGGTTTCCGCAGCTGGCTGCCAGCAGCGGATACTTCTCCGGGTCGACTTCGAAGTCGTCGAAGACACAGGGCGGCCACTCCTGCTCTGGATGATCGGTCTCGTCGACCACCAGCGGATACACCTCGGCGGAGACCAGGCGCTCACCCAGTCCGTCATCCGTGTGGCGGGTCACCGTCAGGCGGAACGCCTGAGGTACCTGATTAGCCCCGGCAGCACCCCGGGGCAGCACAAACCTCTCCTGCCGCGACGCGAGCGCCGGGATGATGACTTCTCCGATCGGCGCCGCAACGTCGATTCCGGCGACAGAACGGATGCTCGCGAGGTCTTCCAGCGTCATGGTTTCGGAGCCCCCGGCCAGCGCGTTGGGCGCCAGCAGTCCAGCCACCTCGCTGCCCTCTGCGGTCACCAGGATGTCGTAGGCACCCCGCCAGTTCTCATCGAGCAGGGACTGAAGACGGTCGGCGGCGGTGACGTTGATCCCGGCTGCCGCAAGGCTCACCAGCGCGAGAATGGCGACCGCAATGACACGCGCGCGATTGCGCACCACCCTGCGAACAGGGCCGGGGACGACCGCCATGCAGCTCCCCCTTTAGCCGAACATCACTCAGCACGCTATCGGGAAAGAACCGCCCGCCGCTAGACCTTCAGGTAGCGGCTGATCGCCACATTCGCCGAGACGGCCGCCAGCACCGCGCCGATACCCAGCAGGATCGGCACCACCACGAACGCCTCCGACAGCCCGACGAACGAGGTGGACACCATCAGCGAACCGAGATAACCCTGCACGAAGAAGTGCACGATACCCACCGTGGCCGCACCCGCCAGCACGGACCCGATCAGCGCGGCGATCACCCCCTCGAGGATGAACGGCGTCTGGATGAACCGGTTGGATGCGCCGACCAACCGCATGATGCCGAGTTCCCGGCGGCGACTGAACGCACTGAGGCGGATGGTCGTGGCGATGAGCAGCACGGCGGCCACAAGCATCAGCGACGCAATGCCGATGGCGGTGAAGCTGGCCGCGTTCAGCGCGTCGAAGATCGGGTCGAGGTATTTGCGCTGGTCGACGACCTCTTCGACACCGGGTTGACCGGAGAGGGTCTCCACCAGCACGTCGGATTGGGTCGGGTCGACCAGGTTGACCCAGAACGCTTCGGCCATCAGTTCCGGCGTGATGAAGTCGGCGTCGCCGGCATCCGTGAACTGGAGGTACCTGGCGTACGCCTCATCATGGTTCTCGAACTCGTAGTGGTCGATGAGCGGCGCCAGCTGCGGCGATTTCAGCACGCCGACCACAGCATCCTTCTCCGCCTGTGTCGCCTCGGTCAGGTTGCAGGCCTCAGTTCCGGTTGTCGCCGTGCAGAGGTAGACCGCCACCTGCGCCTTGTCGTACCAATAACCCTTCAGCTCGCCGATCTGCATCTGCAGCAGGATCGCGGCGCCGACGAAGGTGAGCGAGATGAAGGTGACGAGCACAACGGAGATCACCATGGACACGTTGCGTCGCAGGCCGTTGCCGACCTCCGACATGATCAGGCTGAACCTCACAGTGCTGCCCCCGACTGTGCTGGACCAGCCTTTGTTGTCCCTGTACCGAAGCCCTGGATCGGCACTGCCTGCGTCTGGTAACCGCCATGGCGCTCATCGCGTACCACCTGCCCGCTCACCAGCTCGATGACGCGACGCTTCATCTGGTCGACGATGCCGGCATCGTGGGTGGCCATGATGACGGTGGTGCCACTCTGGCTGATGCGCTCCAGCAGGGTCATGATGCCGGCGCTGGTGGAAGGGTCGAGGTTACCGGTCGGCTCGTCAGCGAGCAGGATGGCCGGCCGGTTGACGATGGCGCGGGCAATGGCAACGCGTTGCTGCTCACCGCCGGAAAGCTCGTGCGGGAGCCGACCGGCCTTGCCGGCCAGGCCGACCATCTTGAGCACGTCGGGAACTGCCTCCTGGATGAAGCCCTTGCTCTTGCCGATCACCTGCAGCGAGAACGCCACGTTGTCGAAAACCGTCTTCTGCGGCAGGAGGCGGAAGTCCTGGAACACCACACCCAGGTTGCGGCGGAAGTACGGCACTTTGCGGCTCGAGAGTGAGCCGAGGTTCTGGCCGAGCACATGGATCTGCCCCTTGCTCGGGTTCTCCTCCTTCAGCACCAGGCGAAGAAAGCTGGACTTCCCGCTGCCGGATGCGCCGACCAGGAAGACGAACTCCCCGCGGAGGATCTCGAGGGTGACGCTGTTGAGAGCGGGTCTCGTGTTACCCCGGTACAGCTTGGTGACGTTGTCAAGGCGAATCATGGCTCTACGAGCCTAGGCAAGCATCCGCCTTTCGCCCGGAGCGACAGGCCGCGCTACTACCCCTTGTCGCGCTTTCTCCACTTGATGCCGGCGTTGATGAACCCGTCGAGGTCTCCGTCGAACACATTGGACGGGTTGTTCACCTCGAACTCGGTACGCAGGTCCTTCACCATCTGGTACGGCGCGAGCACGTAGCTGCGCATCTGATCGCCCCAGCTGGCGGTGATGATGCCGGCCAGTTCCTTCTTGGTTGCGGCCTCCTGCTCGTGCTGCAACACCAGCAGCCGGGACTGCAGCACTCGCATGGCCGCCGCGCGGTTCTGAATCTGGCTCTTCTCGTTCTGCATGGAGACGACGGTGCCGGTCGGGATGTGGGTGAGGCGCACAGCAGAGTCTGTGGTGTTCACCGACTGGCCACCCGGTCCGCTGGAGCGGAAGACGTCGACCCGGATGTCGTTCTCCGGGATCTCGATCGCCTCCTTCTCCTCCATCAGCGGGATCACCTCGACGGCTGCGAACGACGTCTGGCGCTTGCCTGCCGAGTTGAACGGACTCATCCGCACCAGGCGATGGGTTCCGGCCTCGACGCTGAGCGTGCCGAACGCGTACGGGGCATCCACTTCGATGGTGGTCGACTTGATGCCGGCCTCCTCCGCGTAGCTGGTGTCGAGCACCCGGGTCGGGTGGCCGTGCTGTTCGGCCCAGCGCAGGTACATCCGCTGCAGCATTTCGGCGAAGTCAGCGGCGTCGACTCCACCGGCTCCCGCGCGGATGGTGATGACGGCCGGGCGCGAGTCCCACTCGCCGTTGAGCAGTGTTTGCACCTCCAGGTCACCGAGTATCTTCTGGATGCTGGTCAGCTCGGTTCGCGCTTCGGCGGCCGCGTCGGCGTCGCCCTCCTCGTTGGCCAGCTCGACCATGATCTCGAGGTCGTCGAGGCGGCCGGCGATGCTGGTGATCTTGGCCAGTTCCGCCTGCCGGTGGCTGAGGTCGCTGGTGACTTTCTGCGCCTTGTCGGTGTCGTCCCAGAGGTCGGGCTCGCCCGCCTCGGCACTCAGCCTGACGATCTCCGCCTCGAGGCGCTCAACACCCACCACCGAACGGATGTCGTTGAAGGTCGCGCGGAGGGCGGCGATCTGCCCGGAAAGATCTAGCTCGTCCATGTCGAGACAAGCCTACCGGCCAGCACCACGGCGTTGATCGCGGGTTGATCGCGCCTAGTGTTGATCCGTGAGCACCGCGCCGGACCCGTCATTCCGCTGGCGGTCCATCGCGCTACCCGCCCTGGTGCCAACCCTGCTGTTCTCGATCGGCGAGGGCGCGATCATCCCGATCATCCCGCTGTTCGCCGAGAACCTGGGGGCGACGCTGGCGGTCGCGGGCCTGGTGGGCGGCATCCTGATGATCGGGGAGCTGGTCGGCGACATTCCGAGCGGCTGGCTGGTCAGCCGCATCGGCGAGCGCCCGGCGATGATCGGCGCGGCGTTCCTCAGCGTGATCGGCCTGGTGATCTGCCTGCTCTCGGCCAGCGCGGTCGCCCTCAGCTTCGGTGTCTTCCTGGTCGGCCTGGCCACAGCCGTGTTCGCCCTCGCCCGCCACGCCTTCATGACCAGCTTCGTGCCGATCACCCACCGCGCCCGTGCCCTCTCGAGCCTGGGCGGCATCTTCCGGTTCGGCTATTTCATCGGGCCGTTCATCACGGCCGGTGCGATCCACCTGTTCGGCACCGTGGCATCCGCTTTCTGGATCCACATCGTCGCCTGCCTGGCCGCGGCCGCCGTGCTGATCCTGGTGCGGGATCCGACCGCCGCGTTCGGCACGCTGAACACGGTGCGCGCCGAAGACGGAAAGCGGATGCGCGAGGGTGAGGCGCTGGTCGCCGGCGAAGCGCGCGGGCTGTTCCGTACCATCTATGCGAACCGCGCTGTTCTCACCAAGCTGGGCTCCGGGGCCGCCCTCATCGGCGCGCTGCGGGCCAGTCGGGCGGTCATCCTGCCGCTGTGGGCGGTCAGCATCGGCATCGGGGACGCCAACACCGCCCTCATCATCGGGATCGCCGGCGCGGCAGACTTCGCCCTGTTCTACGCCAGCGGCCAGATCATGGACCGCTGGGGCCGCCTGTTCACCGCCCTCCCGTCGATGGTCGGGCTCGGCCTCGGCCACCTCGTGCTCTCGCTCACCCACGACCTCCCCCAGAACGTGGAGTGGTTCATCGCCGCGGCCATGTTCCTGTCGCTGGCGAACGGCATCGGGAGCGGCATCCTGATGACACTGGGGGCGGATCTGGCCGACAAGCGGAACCCGGCGCCGTTCCTGGGCGCCTGGCGCTTCACCGGCGGGATCGGCTCCGCGGGAGCCCCGCTCGCCATCGCCGGAATCACCGCTCTCGCGTCGCTCCCGTTCGCTGCGGCGACCATGGGAGTGCTGGGGTTCGTGGGCGCTGGAATCCTGCTGCGCTACGTGCCGAAATACGTGCCGCACCGGCGTTAGCATTGCTTATGATTCCTGCCGCCAACCTCATCGCGTTCGGCTTGGCATCCATCCCGTTGATCATCATTCCGGGGCCGAGCGTGCTGTTCACCATCGGTCGTTCCCTGTCCCTCGGGCGCGTGGGCGGGCTGCTCACCGTGGTCGGCAACTCGATCGGTGCGTTCATCATCACGGTGGCGATCGCATTCGGGCTGGGCGCGATCCTCGAGGATTCAGTCGTGCTGTTCACCATCGTCAAGGTGCTCGGAGCCGCCTACATCGCCTTCCTCGGCGTGCAGGCGATCCGGGATCGCAACCAGAAGGCGGACGCCGCCACCACCATCGTGGCTCGGCGCGGGCCGGTACTCACCCTCTGGGAGGGTTTCGTGGTCGGGGTCACCAACGTGAAGACGATCATCTTCCTGGTCGCCGTTCTTCCGCTGTTCGTGGACCATTCGAGCGGCGGCATCCCCGGGCAGATCATGCTGCTGGGGGCCGTGTTCGTCGCAGTCGCGCTCACCAGTGACAGCATCTGGGCGTTGGTCGCCGGTTCCGCCCGCGAATGGTTCGGCAGGTCACCGAACCGGATGGCCGGACTCAGCGCCACCGGCGGCGTCATGATGATCGGGCTCGGCGCATCCGTTCTCTTCCTCGGGCACGGCAAGGCCGCCTGAAGCAGCTTGCGTTCAGCGTGGGAGCGCCCATGCATCGCAGGCACGCGTACGAATCCGCGGCGGGTCACACCACGGCGCGCACGGATCGGTGGCGGGCGGGTGCATATCCACCGGCGATCCACCGATCGATGCGCGTGGACCCACGAAGCGGGTGCCGTGGTCCCAGGCAGCTACGAGAAGACGGACCGCGCGACGGCGGTGACGTCGATGCGGATGCCGTCCGGCACCAGCAGGGACACCATCGGTGGACGCCAATCCGCGGAGAGTTGCACGGTGGCGCTTCGCCCGTCGACGGTCTGGGCTCGCTCGACCGCCAGGTTCTGGAACGCGTGCGGTGCGCTGGCGAGGTAGTCGGTCACGGCGTCAGTGACCTCCGGCGAATGGAGCACCGGCCGCGGGCCATCCGGAGTCATGGTGACACTGTCGAGCTCGAACGCCTCCGCGCCGGCAAGGGCGGCACCATCGGCCAGCGTGAACAAGCGCTTGCGTTCGAGGTAGAGCGAGGTGGCCGCGACGACGAGCAGCACCAGCACGAGTGCGAGGAACCCGTAGAAGATGGTGAGCAGCAGCGTGGAGCCGGACTCGTCGGAGAAGTCGGTGCGTTTCATCGTCCGCTCCAGAAACGGGAGACCTGCTGGGTCGCGGTCGCCTCCAGCGGAACGGCGAGCGGCACGTCGAGGGTGAGGCCAGGAGGCACCAGCGGCAGGGTCACCTCGACGCCGACGTTGACGGTCACTGTTCCCAGCCGGGTGAGGCACTGGGAGGGGTTCGGTGCGCAGTTGACCGCCACCGTCGCATCCGCCGCGTCCAGCCCGTAGTCGGCGAGCGCGAACTGGATGGCCCGCTCGGCCTGCGCGGTCGCACTCGCCACGGTGTCACCCTGCACGAACACGCGCGCAGCCTGCCGCGCTGCACCTTCCACCGCGAGCGCCCCGGCCTGCAGGGCGGACATGACCAGCACCAGATAGACGAGCGGCAGCAACAGCAGCATGCCGGCGGTGATGAACTCGAGCGACGCCGATCCTTCTTCGCTGCGATAGTGCCCGTTCCGGAGGGATGTGCCCCGCGGAACGGGTGCATCTCTCCGGAACGGGCACTTCGGCGAGACGGCTTCAGTCGAGGGTTTCGATCGCCGCATGGCCGACCACCTCCAAACCGCCGTCGATGCCGACCAATCCGATCAGCGGCAGCGGCGTGCGCACCGTGACCGCGGCCGCCGGATGCCCGAGATAGCTTCCGGTGGACGCCGTCACGTCGGCGGCATAGTCGGGCCCGAGCGCGACGCTGATCAGGTCACGGGTTCGGGCGACGCCATCCGCCAACTCGTTGTCGGCGAGCGCGGCGAACCGAGCACCCTCGGCCGCAGCATCCAGCACCGTGTTGCGGATGTGCAGGGCGAGCCCCAGCTGGATCACCGACAAGGTGAGGATGGTGAGCAGGGCACCGACCATGACGAACTCGGCCACCGCGGTGCCGGTGTCATCTGCAAGCCTGCCCCACCGCACGGTGGCTTCAGAATCCGGTGACGCGTTCGATGGCCTGCTGGAACACACTGCTCAGCGCCGGCCCGGCCAGGCTCCAGATGATCACGACCAAACCAGCAGTCATGAGTGTAATGAGAACCCAGCCGGGAACATCCCCGCGTTCTTCGGCGAGCAATCGGTCAGGGTTCAGCGCCAGCGCGTTCTCTGGGACGAGATCGTTCATCACGGGGTTCCTTTCGGGTTGACGGGTTCAGAATCCGACCTGGAGCACGAGGATCCCAGGGAAGATGGCGAAGATGATGGTGGTGGGCAGAATGAGGAAGACCAGCGGAATGAGCATGGCGACCTCCTTCTTCCCGGCGATCTCGATCAGTTGCCGTTTGGCATCCTCGCGAGAGTCCTGCGCCTGAGCCCGGAACACTTCGGCCAGCGGCGTCCCCCGCTCCAGTGCCCCGGTGATCTGCTCGACGGATCGGGTCAGGGCGGGGAGTTGCACGCCGGCCGCCATCCGGGTCAACGATTCGGAGAGCGGAAGCCCGGTATTCACCTCGGAGATGACCCGGCCCAATTCGGAGGCGAGTTCGCCGCGGCTGATGCAGGACACCCGGCGGATGGCGTCGAGCACTCCCTCTCCGGCCGACATGCTCAGCGTGAGGAACTCGAGGACGGTGGGAAGCTCGCTCGCCATCCGGGCCAAGCGGGCGGAGGCGGCCCGCTGCAGCACATAGTCGCGGCCCACGAGACCCGCAGCGGCGAACACCACAACCACCAGAACGTGCGCGACCAGGGGCAACGATTGGCTGCGACTCAACGCGAAAGCCGCGAGCACACCAACAGCACCACCGGCGAGCGCCCAGGCCAATTGCCGTGACCGGAACGCATCGACGCCCAGCGTCGACCCGGATTGGCGCAGCCGCAGCGCGATGGTCGCATTGCCACCGAGCACCTGCGAGAGCGCGCTCCGCCCGCGGTCGACCCCGGGCGAGAACAGCGCACCGATGATCGGCAACGGGTCCACCGTGCGCCTCCCCAGCATGGCCCTGGCCCCGTCGGAGAAGTCGGCGACGTACGGGGCAACCCGACTGGCCAGGCTCGGCCGGCCGAGCCTGGGAACCAGGCTCACGAGGGACCACAAGCCGAGACCGAGCATGGCCCCGAGCAGCACGCCCCACCCGATGAGTGGGTTCATTGGAACCACCGCCGTTCCTCCGGCAACCTGCCCAGCGCGACCATCACCCGGTAGGCCACAAACGTCACGGCCGCGCCGGACGCTATGAGCACCGCCCCGGCCGCCGTGTTGTAGGCGGCCGCAGCCTCAGGCCGCGTCGCCAGCAGGAGGAGGATCACCCACGGTGCGGCGATACCGAGCCGCGCCGCATTCAGCACCCACGACTGGCGGGCCTCCACCTCGGTGCGGATGGCGGTCTCCTGCCGGAGGTAGGCAGAGAGGTTGCGCAGGACCGTGGTGAGTTCGCTTCCGCCAACCTCACGGGACATCCGCAGCGTTTCCAGGATGCGATCGGCGACCGGGTCGGCCAGCCGCGCCTTGGCGTTGTCAAGGCAGGCACCGAAGTTGGCTGTGGCGCGGTAGTCCCGCTCGAAGGCAGCGAATGCCTCGCGAGTTGGCGCCGGCCCGCTGTGCGCCAGGGTGACGACACTGTCGGGCAGCGCGAGGCCCGAGCGCACCGCGGAGACCAGGTGATCGACCAGGTCCGGCCAGAGAATCCGATTCGCCCGGCGGTGGGCTGCCGCCCGCCAATTGACGATGGCCGCCGGCGCCAGGGAAACCACGATTCCGGCGGCAACCGCCAGCGCGAGCACCGGCACCAGGGCAAGCGTCCCAGCGCCAGCCGCCAGGCCGAGCACCATCGAAACCGCAATGAGCCCTGGCACGCTGACCGCGTGCAAGCCTGCCAGCGCGATGCGCTGCTCGAGCGCGCCGACCTTGCGGGGGCGCAGCCGGACGCGGCGATCCCGGTTCGGCCACAGGAATGGTGACGCGGCCAGGAGCAGCCCGAGACCGAGCGCGCATCCGATCAGGAGGGTCACGATGCCGCCCGCGCCAGTACCGTGACCGGATCGAGCCCGGATGCCCGGAACTTCGACGTTCGCACCGGGTAGCTGCCGGTCGGCTCCAGCACGCCGTCCTGCAGGGTGAAGATCGTGCTGGTTTCGATCACCGACCCGCTGACCTGACCGCTCGGCGCGACGACCTCGGTGATCCGTCGCTTGCCGCTGCGCTCCAACTCGCAGTGCACCACCATGTCGATGGTTGAGGCGACCGTCGGGACGACGAACGACGAGTCGATGTTGCGCCCGGCCAGGAGCGGCAGAGTCGACAGCTTCGACAGGGCGTCCCTCGCCCCGTTCGCGTGGATGCTGCACATGCCGGGAAGGCCGGAATTCAGCGCGATGAGCAGGTCGAGTGATTCCGCCTCACGCACCTCGCCGACGACCAGACGGTCGGGGCGCATCCGCAGCGCTTCCTTGATGAGCCGGCGCAGCGTGATCTCACCGGTGCCCTCCAGGCTGGGCTGGCGGCACTGCATCGACACGACATCTCGCGCGGAGAGGTCGAGCTCGAAGGTCTCCTCCACGGTGACGATGCGCTCGGTCGGGCGGGAGGAGGAGAGAAGCGCATTCAGCAGGGTCGTCTTGCCGCTCTGCGTCGCACCGGAGACGAGGATGTTCTGCCCCGACAGCACGCACATCCGCAGGAATTGGGCGGCGGGCACCGTCAGCGAACCGAGTTCCACCAGGTGCTGCAGGTCTTTGATGCGCTGGGTGAACTTGCGGATGTTCACCGCCCAATGCTTCTGCGTCACATCCGGAATCACCACGTGAAGGCGGGAACCGTCCGGAAGCGAGGCGTCCACGAACGGCGATGACAGGTCGACGCGGCGCCCGGTGGACTGCAGCATCCGCTCGACCAGGTCCCGCACTGAGGAGTCGGTCAGCTCGATGGGCGTCTGCTCCGGGATGCCGTTGCGCGCCACGAACACCTTGCTGGGCCCGTTGATCCAGATCTCTTCGATCTCCGGGTCGTCGAGGAGCGGCTGGAGTACGCCGAACCCGGCGATCGCGGCCACCACGTCGCGGGCGGCCTGCTGCTCATCGACCAATAGCGGCAGTGAGCCTCCGAGGGCGTGCTCACTGTAACGCTGCACCTCTTCGTGCACGTAGCGACCGGCGAGCGTGCGGTCCGCAGCGAGGTCGACCCCGTCCAGGCGGATGCGCTCGCGCACGCGGTCAGTAATGATCGCCACGGCCTTGGACATGCGGCAATCATGGTGCAAACCCGGAACCGCCCGTGCCAGTTATCCACAGCCCAGAATGTCTGCTATTGCTGATGTTTGTACAGTGTCACTTGACAGCGAGCGCTCGGCAATCCCATAATTCAACTACTCCCCCGCCTCGGCCCAAGGCCCCGCACAGCGGACGCGAGCACCTCTTGAGAAGACAACGGAGTCACAAGATGAGCGACACTGCAACCACAGCGGACCAGGAAGTACCCGTACTCATAGTCGGAGGAAGCCTGGTCGGGCTGACCACCTCCCTGATGCTCTCCAAGTACGGCGTACCGAACCTGGTGGTGGAAAAACACCGCGGAACGGCAATCCACCCCCGAGCGGCGTCATTCCACCAGGGGACCATGGAAGTGTTCCGCCATGCCGGCGTGCAGGACATCGTCGAAGAGGCCGCCGCGAAAGAGTTCGTGCAGAACGGCGCGATCGTCGCCGTCGAGAGCCTCTGCGGCAAGGAGCTGCAGTACTTCTACAAGTCCTGGAACGAGGGCGTCGAAGACCTCAGCGCCACGTCGCGGCTGTTCATCACCCAGGTCGGCCTGGAACCGGTGCTGCAGAAGGCCGCCGGCGATCACGGGGCGTCCCATGCCTTCGGCACCGAACTGGTCTCGCTGGAGCAGGACGACAACGGCGTCACCGCGGTCGTCAAGGATCGGGATTCAGAGGCGACCAGCACCATCCGATCCCAATACCTGGTGGCGGCGGATGGCGCCCACAGCTCGATCAGGGAACAGCTGGGTATCGCGATGCAGGGGCACGGAAGCTCCGAGTGCATCACCATCTACTTCAAGGCCGACCTCACCGAGATGATCGGCGACCGCAACCTGAGCGTGATCTACGTACTCAACCCGAACCTGCTCGGTTTCTTCCGGTTCTCCTTTGACCGCGGTTCCGGGTTCCTCTCCGTATTCTCGGCGAACGACCCTACGACCGGCGAGAAGAAAGACCTCATCGCCGACCTGAGCGATGAGACCTGCGCCAGCTATGTGCGAACCGCCCTCGGCTGCGCAGACGACACACCGGTCGACATCGAGAGCGTGCAGCGCTGGGAGGCGTCGGCGACCTCAGCCGAGCGCTACAGCGACGGCCGCGTGTTCCTGGCCGGCGACGCCGCCCACACCATGCCACCGACCGGCGGCTGGGGCGGCAACACCGGGGTGGCGGATGCCCACAACCTGGCCTGGAAGTTGGCCATGGTGCTGAACGGCCACGCCGACCCCTCACTGCTCGACAGCTACGACGCCGAGCGTCGCCCGGCCGGCCTGATGACCATGGAGCAGGCCTACGCGATCTACGCGGGCCGCTATGCGGAGAGGGCCACCGACGACACCAAGCCGTTGGCCACCCCTCGCGCAGCCGAAGCGGTCGAGTTGGGAAGCGTGTACCGCTCATCGGCGGTCATCGACCCGAGCGGCGGCCCGGTCGACCCGGACCGCGAATCCGCAACAGTGCACCCGCGCGAACCGCTGACCGAGGTCGGTGCACGGGCCCCCCACCTGACCTTGCGGCAGGGTGGTGCCGACGTGCCGATTCACGACCTGTTCACCGATTCCTTCGTGCTGCTGGCAGCATCCGCCGGACAGGCGTGGTCGGATGCTGCGGCCGCCGTCCAGACGAAAAGCTCGGTGCCGCTGCGCTCCTACCGCGTCGGCGACGGCGCGGATCTCCTGGCTGAAGCGGACACCTTCGAACTGGCGTACGGCTTGTCCCCTTCGGGGGCAGTCATTGTGCGACCGGACGGAGTCGTGGCCTGGCGCTCACAGGGCGAGGGAACGAATCCCGAACAGCAGCTCGAGAAGGCGATGGCACAATTGCTAGGAGCTTCGTAGCCACTCAGATAATCCTCCGGTTGACCGCGTACGCGGCGGCGGCGGCGCGGGAACCGAGGTCGAGTGCACTGTAAATGTTTGCGATGTGACGGTGCACGGTGTGTTCGCTGAGGTGCAGCGCCGCGGCGATCTCGACATTGGACAGTCCGCGCGCGACCAGGCGGAGAACTTCGGTCTGGCGCCCGGTGAGCGGGCCGGCATTGTGTTGGCCGAGCAGGCGTCGTGCGCGATCAATGGCCTGGCCCGCCTGGAGCGGCAGAAGCACGTCAAGGGCGAGCGCGGCGTGCTCCCGGGAACCGGTTCGGTCACCCAGGGCAAGCATCACCTCGGCGAGTTCGAGTCGGCAATCGGCTTCGTCGAAGGGCAGTCTCGCGGCGTTGAGCCGCCGGACCGAGACCTGCCAGAGCACCACTGCCTGCTCTGGTTCGCTCAACCGAGCCTCAGCCGCCGCGGCCGCTCCGACGAGGAAATCGGTGCGAATCCGCTCTGCGATGGCTCGTAGTTCCCGGGCGGCATCCTGTGCCTCAGCGGTATGCCCGGCTGTCACTCCGATCTCGACGGCCGCGGCCAACGGGTCAACCCGCTCCAGTTGCTGCTCCGGGGGCACGGAACGGAGCAGCTCGCTGATGATCGACCAGGCGCTTGCCGCGTCTCCCTGGGCGAGCTTGACCTGGGCCAGGCCGGTCATGGCACGCGTGTCGAACCCGCCCTGTCTCAGGAGCGATTCGGCATCTGCGAGCCGGCCCTGGCGACGGCGGAGCTCCCCCAGTTGGACGACCGCATCCAGTCGTCCGACCCGACGGGAATGCTCAAGCAGGGCCAGCACGTCGACCAGCTTCTCCTCCGCCTCCGCGTATTCCCCCTGGGCGACGAGAACTGAGGCGTAGAGCGTGCGACACGCGGCGAACAGCGGTGCGAGTTCCTGTCGGGTACAGAGTTCATCGACCCGGGCGCACCACTGCGTGGCACGGTCCACATCATGAGTCTCCTGACAGGCGCTGATCAGCCAGCAGCAGATCTTGCCGATCCACATGATGTCATCGACATCACCGGAAGTCGCCGCAGTGGCGGCCGCATCCAGCAGCGGCATACCCGCGGACACGTCACCGAGCCTGACCAGGGAGAGCCCGGCAAGAGCCTGCCCGACCACGACCAGGTCGTCGTCGTCGGTGCCGCGGCCGACCCGTTGCGCCGACGTTGCCGCCGCGAGCGCCTCGGTGGCGTTGTGGTCTATCGCGAGTGCGACTTCGGCCTTCCTGACAGCAAGCCACCCTGCCTCAACCAGGTCTGAGCGTCCGTCGAGCAGGTCCGCCGCCCGGCTCAGCCATCCGCGCCCGACCGCGACGCCCATGCTGAAGAGCATGGAGTCGTAGCCGAGGGTGGCGGCGGTCCGCACCGCGTCACGATCCTTGCCGATCGCTCGAAAACCGCGGTATGCCGCCTCCCGAGCCTGGAGGGTCGTCTCTGAGTCGTCAAGCCACCAGCTTGCCTGAGCGAGACCGTCATGGGCGCTCGGATCGTCGGTCGCTACCGCGAGCGCTGAGTACGCGGCCGCAGCCTCTGGCCAGCGACCCGCTCTCAGGGCGGCCTTGGCGGCAGCCACGTCCTCGGGTGTTACGGACACCCCGCAATGGTGTCACCGGGGCCCGGCTGCCACAAGCTCAGACTCCTACTCCGGCAGCGAGGGCTTTCACGTCGGCAGTGGTGAGTGCATTGCCCGCGATTCCCCAATCGCCGCTCGCCACTTCGCGAACGACACACCAGGTGACCGGGCGCATGTTCTCGCCCTCGATTCCGACCATGGCATTGGTGAGGTTGGTGATGATCTCCCGCTTCTGCTCAGGGGTGAAAACATCCTTGATCACATTGACTTCGATGAACGGCATGAGCCGGTCCTTTCTGAATTGACGTTCCCGGATGGGGACGACTGCATCTAGTGTCCGCGGCGTTGCCCATTGCCTGCTTCGCCAGCACGGGCCATTTCAGCTGACGGCGGCGGATGGCCCGAACAGGCCACTCTGCCCGCAGCACAGACCCGTTCTGGGGCCCCCCCAAGCGCTGACAACGCATCCGCCCTCCCCTAGGCTGTAACGCGGTCTTGTCGGAAACCAGGGGGAGCGACGTTGAAAAGAATCGCATTCGCGGCGGTAGCCGTGCTCACGCTGACAATCACGGGGTGCGCCAGCGGTGCCACCGGCGGCGGCAGCGACCAGTACCTTGAAGCGGTCTGCCCGTCCGAGCTCGCGCTCACCGAATACCAGGCAGCCCTCGACGCCCAGGACCTGGCGGCGGCCACCACGAAGGCCGGGCTCCTTGCCACGGCGCTGGAGACGACCATCGCCGACCTCTCCTCGAGCGCCACCTGGGCCGAGGGGATCGACCCCGCAGACGTGGCAACCCTCCACGATGCCTACGCCCAGGACCTGAAGAAACTGCAGGCCCTGGCCGCACCGGGGACCATCGGGGACAAGCCGTTCGTCTTCGCCTACCCGGGATCGGATGAGGCGACCTGGCGCATCCACAAGACGCTGGAACTGCCGAAGACGCTGGCGGATGCCTGCAGCGCCGCCGACGCATCCTGAGCGGTAGCCGCCCGCTAAACTGGGTTCTCCCGCGGGAGTGGTGAAATTGGTATACACGCCAGATTTAGGTTCTGGTGCCGAAAGGCGTGAGGGTTCAAGTCCCTTCTCCCGTACTGAAGTCCAGGGTTGACCCCGAGGTGGTTCCGACCATCGTGCCGTTACCCTTGAACCACCCGCGTTCCACCAGCTCACCGACTGGAGTCCCCCCGCTTGTTGCCTTACGCACTCATTCCCTGGCTTGACCCTGAGCAGCTGATCAACGGGTTCGGCGCATTCGCCCTGATCGGGGTCTGCGCCATCGTGTTCTCCGAGACCGGCCTCCTCGTCGGTTTCCTGCTGCCGGGTGACACCCTCCTGGTCATCACCGGCCTGCTCACCTTCGCCGGCGTCATCGAGATCGACATCTGGTGGGTGTGCCTGGCCATCGGAGTGGCCGCTTTCCTGGGCGGTGAGGTCGGCTACCTGATCGGGCACAAGTTCGGCCCCAAGGTCTTCGAACGCAAGGAGAGCGGCCTGTTCAGCCGCAAGAACGTCGAACGCACGAACGCCTTCTTCGTGCGCTTCGGCGGACTCGCCGTCATCCTGGCCCGCTTCGTTCCCATCCTGCGCACCTTCGTTCCGGTCGCCGCCGGCGTCGGGCACATGAACTACAAGAAGTACTCGCTGTACAACCTCATCGGCGCGATGATCTGGGGCGCCGGGCTGACCTTCTTCGGTTACCTCCTCGGTTACATCCCGCCGGTCGCCGACTTCGTGCGCGAATACATCGACGTCATCCTTCTCGGTGCGGTCACCATCACGCTGATCCCGACCGTCTGGCACTACGTGCAGTCGACGATGAAGGCTCGGAAGGCGGTGCGCGACGGCGTGCAGCCCCTCACCGCGGAAGAGGTCGTGCTCGACCCCGCCCTCTTCGACCAGGACCGCAGCAACGACCCGAAGTAGCGAGACGATCCGAAGCGGTCAGGCCAGCGCCTTGAGCGCCTCGCCGGCTGCCCGCCGCACGTCTTTGTCGGGGTCGCGAAGCAGGGGTTCGAGCAGGGGACTGTCATCCGTCGTTCCCACCGCAGCGAGCGCATGCGCTGCAGAAGCCCGAACCCGCGCGTTCTCGTCCGTCAGGCGACGCTTCAGCAGCCCGGCATCACCGAGCTTTCGCACCGCACACACCTTCAGGCACATCTCGCGGACCCGCCACGCCTGATTCTGCACACTCTCCAGCACCGCGGACGCCGCGGAGTCGTCCCAGACGTGGAGCAGCGCCCGCGCACCCCACACTTCCGGCCAGTACAGCGCGGGTGCACCGTCCAGGATCCCTCGAGCATGCCGGCCACCAAGGCAGAGGAGGGTCTCCTCCCCCTCGTTGCGGCCCCGGAGCAGGCCGATCGCGTGCTTCACCAGTGCGTCCTCCCCGAACCGTTCGACGGCGAGCGCGATGCGGGTGGCGAGGGGGGCTTCGAGGTTGATCTCATTGTCATTCATGGCACCCTCAACGCTAGTCGAGCGAAATCCAGATGGCCGCCGCAGCCTCGTGACCCACGTCGTGCGCGGACTCGTCGACCCGGACCGCGAGAGCACCACCGAACGGCTTTCGCCCGACGACCTCTACCGAAGAATCCAGGCGGATGCCCTCCGCCTCCAGGTAGCGCAACAGTCCGGGGTCACGGTCGCTGATCCGTACCACCCTGCCCCGCCGGCCGTCCGCGGCAATTGCCAGCTGCACGGCATCCGGTCGCACCACCACGCCATCCGCCGACGGAATCGGGTCACCGTGCGGGTCGCGAACCGGGTGCCCGAGCTGGTCCGCGATCGCCTCGAGCAACCGGTCCGACAACGCGTGCTCCAGCACCTCAGCCTCGTCGTGCACCTCATCCCAGCTGTACCCGAACGAGTCGACCAGCCAGGTCTCGATCAGCCGGTGCCTTCGCAGCATCCGGAGGGCGAGCATCCGGCCGCTCTCGGTCAGGGTGACAGCCCCATACGGCACGTGCGTGACCAGGCCGGATGCCGCCAGCTTCTTCACCATCTCCGTCACCGACGAGGCGGCCAGCCCCAGCCTCGCGGCCAACTCCGACGGGGTGATCGGGTCATCCTGCCACTCGGTGTGCGAGTAGATGGTCTTGACGTAGTCCTCGATCACGATATTCATGTCGCCAGGGCCTTCCGCTCGCGCACCAACGTCGTCACCACTCCGCCCCGCGCACCGAACAGGTAGGCGAGCATGAACGCCGCGGCCTGCGCGATGACCACCGCACCACCGGTGGAAACATCCAGGTAGTAGCTTCCGTACACGCCGAGCACCGAGGCGATCGCCGTCACCGCGATGGCCAGCCAGAGCATCCGGTCGAACCGTTTGGTCAGCAGGTAGGCCGTCGCGCCGGGGGTGATTAACATCGCGACGACCAGCACGATGCCCACCGCCTGCAGGGCGACCACCACGGTCAGTGCCAGCAGACCGAGCATCACGACTGACAACCAGCGGGTGCTGATGCCGATCGCGTTGGCGTGCGCCGAGTCGAATGCGAACAGCGTGAAGTCGCGCCGCTTCACCAGCAGCACGGCGATCACGACGGCGCCGATCACGACCACCTGCCAGATGTCGCTGTCGCTCACCCCGAGCACGTTGCCGAAGAGAATGTGCATCAGGTCGGTCTGGCTGGGTGTGGCCGAGATGATCACCAGGCCGAGAGCGAACAGACTGGTGAAGACCACGCCGATCGCAGCATCCGACTTGATCTTCGTGGTGGCCCGCACCCCGCCGATCAGGGCGACCGCGCCGGCACCGAAAATGAAGGCGCCGACCGCGAACGGCCAGCCCAGGATGTAGCTGATCGCGACCCCGGGCAGCACCGCATGCGAGACGGCGTCGCCCATCAGCGACCAGCCGATCTGCACCAGCCAGCAGGACAGCAGCGCGCAGGTCACCGCGGCGACGACCGTGACCAGCAGGGCGCGGGTCATGAACTCGAATTGCAGGGGCTCCAGGATCCAGTCGATCATGCCGGCTCCCATCCGAACGCCATCGCCAGCCGTTCGGCGTTCAACGCCTCCTCCGGTGGTCCGTGGAAGAGCACCCGGTTCTTCAGGAGGACCACCTCATCGCAGAGCTCAGGCACTCCCGCCAGGTCGTGGGTGGAGATCAGGATGCCACGGCCCTCGTCGGCGAGGGCTCGCAAGAGCTGGATGATGGTGTGTTCTGATCCCTTGTCGACGCCGGCGAACGGCTCGTCCAGCAGCATCAGGGATGCCTCCTGCGCGATGCCGCGGGCGACGAACACCCGCTTGCGCTGTCCGCCGCTCAACTCGCCGATCTGCCGGTCGGCGAACTCGCTGAGGCCGACGCGTTCGATCGCCCTGGCGACCGCGTCGCGGTCACCGGCACGCGGCCGCCTGGTCACGCCGAGCCGGCCATAGCGGCCGGTCATGACGACGTCGGAAACGGAGATCGGGAAGTCCCAGTCCACCGCCTCGGACTGGGGAACGTACGACACCAGGTTGTTGCGGCGCGCCTTGGCGGGGTCTCCCCCGAACAACCGGACCGTGCCACCGGCCACCTTCACCGTGCCCATGATCGACGCGAACAGCGTGGACTTGCCAGAGCCGTTCATTCCGATGACGCCGATGATGCGCCCAGGCAGCAGCTCAAGAGACACGTCGCTGAGCGCCTGCACGGTGCCGTAGCGAACGGCGAGGCCGGTGACAGAAATGATCGGCCCGGTCATTGCGACAGCCCCTCCGCGATCAGCTCCACATCGAAGCGCAGCAGGTCCAGGTAGCTGGGCACCGGCCCGCCCGGCTCGCTGAGCGAGTCGACATAGAGCTTGCCGCCAAACTCAGCGCCAGACTCCCTGGCCACCTGGAGTTGGGACTCGTCACTCACCGTTGTCTCGCAGAAGACCGCCGGGACATCCGCTTCCCGCACCAGCTCTATGGCCGCCTTGATCTGCTGGGGCGTTCCCTGCGTGTCGCTGTTGACCGGCCACAGGTAGCCTTCGGTGAGGCCGATGTCCCGAGCCAGGTAGCTGAACGCGCCCTCGCAGGTCACCAGCACCCGCTGCCGCGTCGGCATGGCATCCACCGCTGCTTTCAGCTCATCGACGAGGGACTGCAACTGGGCCTTGTAAGCATCCGCGTTGGCGGTGAAGGTCGCCGCGTGCTCTGGCACCAGTTCGCTCAGCGCCTCGGCGATGTTGTCGACGTAGCGCTGTCCGGCCAGTGGCGACATCCAGGCGTGCGGGTTCGGGCGACCGGCATAGTCGCCCACCTCGATGTCGATCGGCTTGATGCCGTCGGTGAGCACGGCGTGCGGAACGTCCAGCCGTTCGACGAACGACTCGAACCAGCGTTCCAGCCCGAAACCGTTGTCGAGAATCAGGTCTGCGGATGCCGCCCGCTTCAGGTCGGACGGCGTCGGCTCGTAGCCGTGGATCTCTGCCCCCACCTTGGTAATGGACTGGACGTCGACGATATCTCCCCCGACGACGGATGCCATGTCAGCGATCACCGTGAAGGTGGTCAGCACGACCGGTTTGCCGGTGTCCTGCGCTGCCGGCGTGGCCACCGGTGCACACGCCGTAAGTACCCCCGTCAGCACAACGACGGTGAACAGGTTTCGGCTGACACCGGACCAAAGTTTCGGCATACCGAAACTTTAGCGCTATCGGGAGAGCAACCGCTCGCGTACCACCGGCAGCAGCGCCGCGAATGCACGCGAACGATGGCTGATCGCGTTCTTCTCGTCGGCCGTCAACTCCGCAGACGCCACCTCGAGCCCGGCCGGCCGGAAGATCGGGTCGTAACCGAACCCACCGGACCCCACCGGTTCGAGCAGCACGGTCCCCGGCCAGACGCCGAGTTCGACATGCTCGAAGTCGCCATCGACGAACGCGGCGGCGCACATGAAGTCGGCGTCACGGTTGGTGCTCTCACCCAGGTTCTTGAGGAGCAGCCGGTAGTTGTCTGCGTCGTCCCGCGTGCTCGCGTAACGGGCGGAGTGCACGCCCGGTGCGCCGCCCAGCACGTAGACGCTGATCCCGGAGTCGTCGGCGATCGCCGGCAACCCGGTGTGAGCGGATGCTGCGCGGGCCTTGATCAGCGCGTTCGCCTCGAAAGTCTCGCCATCCTCGACCGGCTCAGGTCCGTCGTAGCCCACCAGGTCCAACCCGGCGAGCTGCTCCCCCAGGATCCTGCGCAGTTCAACGACCTTGTGCGCATTGTGCGTCGCGAGAACCACCTTCACACCGGTCACGATTGCAGCGACGCCTTCTGGAACTCGGTGAGCACGGTGGTGCCTGCCAACGCCAGGTCGAGCAGCGCATCCAGTTCGGTGCGGTCGAACGGCGCACCCTCGGCTGTGCCCTGCACCTCGATGAACAGCCCGCGGCCGGTCGTCACCACGTTCATGTCCGTTTCGGCGCGGACGTCCTCGGTGTATGCCAGATCGAGCATGGGCGTGCCGGCGATGATCCCGACCGATACTGCGGCGACACTGTCGATCAATGGGGTGCCCTTCTGGGCGATGAACTTGTTCGCGCGGCCCCAGTCGAGGGCATCCGCCAAAGCGACATACGCACCTGTGATGGCGGCCGTGCGGGTGCCGCCATCCGCCTGCAGAACGTCGCAGTCGATGACGATGGTGTTCTCCCCGAGTGCCTTCATGTCGACGACGGCGCGCAGCGAACGGCCGATCAGGCGGGAGATCTCGTGGGTGCGGCCACCGATCTTGCCCTTCACGGACTCACGGCCCATCCGCTCGTTGGTGGAACGCGGCAGCATCGCGTACTCGGCCGTGACCCAGCCCTTGCCCTTGCCAGCCATCCAGCGCGGTACGCCGTTGGTGAAGGATGCCGTGCAGAGCACCTTGGTGCGGCCGAACGAGATCAGCGCCGAGCCTTCCGCCTGGTCGCTCCAGCCTCGTTCGATCGTGATGTCCCGCAGGGCGTCGTTGGTGCGGCCGTCGGCGCGGAGTTCTGTCATGGGTGGCGTCTGCTCTCAGGTTGGTGTTCTAGTTCGTGACGGGAAGGTGGATGGCGCCGGTCTGCACCAGGTCGACGGTAGAAACCTCGGGGCCGAGGAACCGCCTCGCCAGGGAGGTGAACTCGCTCTTGCTCTCCCCGGTGGCCTCGAAAGTGTAGGTCGGGGGCTCCGGGGCTGTGCGCTGGAGCCCGTGCTTGACCAGCTTGCGGTAGACGTCGTAGGCGGTCTCCTCCGCACTGGAGACCAGGGTCACGTCACGCCCCATCACGTACTGGATGGCGGCTGACATGAGTGGGTAGTGCGTGCAGCCGAGAACCAGGGTGTCAACCTCGGCGTCGACAAGCGGCTGCAGGTACTCGCGGGCCACCGCGAACAGCTCGTCGCCCGAGGTGACGCCGGCTTCGACGAACTCCACGAAACGGGGGCAGGCCTGGGTGAAGATCTGCAGGTCGGGGGCTGCGGCGAAAGCATCCTCGTACGCCTTCGACTTGATGGTGCTGTGGGTGCCGATGACACCGACGCGCTGGTTGCGGGTCTGGCGCACGGCGGCGCGCACGGCCGGCTGGATGACCTCGACCACCGGGATGCCGTGGGCCTCGGTGAACCGCTCGCGGGCGTCACGGAGCATGGCAGCGGATGCCGTGTTGCAGGCGATGACCAGCAGCTTGACACCCTGCGCGACCAGGTCGTCCATCAGCTCAAGCGCGTAGCCACGCACTTCGGCGATCGGCTTCGGCCCGTACGGGGAATGGGCGGTGTCGCCGACGTACAGGATCGACTCGCCGGGAAGCTGGTCGATGATCGCCCGGGCGACGGTCAGCCCGCCGACCCCGGAATCGAAAATGCCGATCGGCGCGTCAGTCACGCGCTCCAGTTTAGTGTTCGCCCGTGAGTAGGCTTGCCGAGTGACCAGCGCGAACAGTGTTTCCTCACTTTTGACCGACCGGTATGAGCTCACCATGGTGGATGCCGCCATCCGCGCCGGCACCCATGAACGCCAGTGCGTCTTCGAGGCGTTCGCGCGGCGCCTGCCGGGCGGACGCCGCTACGGGATCGTTGCCGGCACCGGCCGACTTCTGGACCTCATTGACCGGTTCCGGTTCACGGATGCCGAAATCGGCTGGCTGCGCGACAACGGCGTGCTGCACGACAAGGCCGCGGACTGGCTGGCCGACTACCGCTTCACCGGCGACATCTGGGGTTACCAGGAGGGCGACGTCTACTTTCCCGGTTCGCCATTGCTCATCGTCGAGGGCACCTTCGCCGAAGCCGTGGTGCTCGAGACCCTGGCACTCAGCGTGTTCAACTACGATTCCTCGGTCGCCAGCGCGGCCGCCCGCATGGTGAGCGCCGCGAACGGGCGCCCCCTCGCCGAGATGGGTTCTCGCCGCACCGGCGAGCACAGCGCGGTAGCCGCCGCCCGGGCTGCGTACATCGCCGGCTTCAGCGCCACCAGCAACCTGGAGGCCGGCCGCACCTGGGGTGTTCCGACGATGGGCACGGCCGCCCACTCGTTCACCCTCCTCCACGACAGCGAAGAGGATGCCTTCCGCGCCCAGGTCGCAGCCCTCGGCGCCGGGACCACGCTGCTGATCGACACCTACGACGTCACCACCGCGGTCGACCTGGCCGTCAAGGTCGCCGGGACGGGGCTCGGCGCCGTCCGGATCGACAGCGGCGACCTCCCCGGTCAGGTCGCAGCGGTTCGCAAGCAGCTCGACGGCCTGGGAGCCACCGGAACGAAGATCACCGTGACCAACGACCTCGACGAGTTCACCATCGCTGCCCTGCGTGCGGCGCCGGTCGACTCTTACGGCGTCGGGACATCCGTCGTCACCGGGTCCGGATCCCCCGCCGCCGGGATGGTCTACAAGCTGGTGGCCCGCCAGGGTTCGGACGGCGAATGGGTGGCCGTCGCCAAGAAGTCGGCGAACAAGATCTCCGTCGGCGGCCGCAAGTTTCCCGTGCGCACTCTCGAGGGCGGTGTAGCAGTCGAGGAGACCATCCACGTCGGCAAACGCGACGATCATGGCGGGCGCCCGCTGCTGGTGCCGCTGGTGACCGGTGGGGTGGCGGATGATCGCTACCGCGGGCCGGCCGGAACGGTGCTCGCCCGCGAGCACCGGGCATCTGCCATCGCCGAGCTCCCCCCGGAGGCCTTCCGGCTCGGCCGCGGCGAGCCCGTCATCCCCACCGTCTACGCGTAGCCTGCGCGCGTCGCTCGCGGCTCGAGACTGCCCATCTTCAGCAGCGCGCACCGATCCGTGGCTCGCTTGCGCATATCCGTGCGCAGCTCATCGGTCAGACCGCGCCACCTGTTCCGGCCTCACGCATTCGTTCGCGCACCACGGAAGGGTGCGCGCCAAGCATCTCTCAGGGAGAAGCTCGCCCGGGCTACTTTTTCAGGCCCTCGTAGATCTCTTTGCAGGTGGGGCAGACGGGAAACTTCTGCGGGTCGCGGCCGGGGGTCCACACCTTGCCGCACAGCGCAATGACCGGCTTGCCGCTCAGCGCCGACTTGAGGATCTTCTCCTTCTGCACGTAGTGCGAGTAGCGCTCGTGGTCGCCATCATCCACCTGCTCCTGCTTGAGGAGCTCCTCGAGCTCGCGGTCGATGGTGGTGGTGCCGCCTCCGGGTTCGGTGTCACTCATGGCATCCAGTTTAGGCACGGCTGCACCGAGAAGGTATCGGTTGCCAACTGGCACAGGCGCGCCAACACGTGCAAGAGCTGGTGCACCAGAAAATGCGCGAGACGCCGCGGTCAGTTGCGCAGGTTGAACGCGAGCAGTTCGGGGGCGCGCTTGGCGAACGTCCGTGCCCCGATGCTCACCCCGAGGGTGTAGCCGCCGACGCCGATGGCGAGCCCCGCAATGAGCGCCAGCCGGTTCCAGTCCTCGCCGACGCCCAGCCCGAGCCCGGCCAGCACCAGCACGGGCGAGGTGACCAGGATGGTGCCGAAGAATGAGAGCGCCTGCCCGGGCGACGACGCCGTCGACTGCGGTTGCGCGAACGGGCTGTCCCCTGGGCGCACCGTGGGGTACGGATGCCGGGCAGACACGACACTGGAGATTCCCAGCCCGGCCAGCAGCAGGCAGACGCTGACTCCGAAAACGGCTGGCAGGACATCCGGAACCCCGTAGAGCCGCGCGGTGATCGGCGCTCCGATGGCGATGAGCGGGATGCCCAACAGCAGCGGGGGGACGGTTCGGCCGATACGGTCGGCCCAGCCTGAGGTCTCGGTCGCCAGGTGCAGCCAGAGGGCCGTGTTGTCGGTGGAGATGTCGTTGTGGATCATCCAGCCCAGGAAGAGACACATCACCGGAAGAGGAATCAGGGCGAGGTTCTGCCACCAGACCCCCGCGATAAGCAACGGGACGATCAGCAGGATCGGGACGACGGGGACGACCAGCAGGGCAAGCCGGTACCGGCCGTCGCGCATCCAGTAGCTGAGGCTGCGGGCGGCGATCGCGCCGAGCGGATTGCCCGGCATCACGGCGAACCAGCCGAGCCCGGTCGCGCGAATCACCGTCTCCGGCCGGTGGGGGGTGACCAGCATCCGTGCGACCAGGAGTTGCCAGAGAATCCACAGCACCAGGAGAACGGCCACCCCGTACAGGAGCAGCAGCCAGGCTCCCTCCGAGTCGCCGCCGGCAGCCAGTGCCGGAGCCGCCCACGGCGCGCCGAGGGGTGTCTCGCTGAGCGCCTGCGCGACATCCGCCAGCCTCGACCGCGCGTCGCGAGTCGACCAGTCGGTCGACGCGATGGCGATCAGGCCGGGGCTGACCACCAGCAGCATGCCGGTCACGATCAGGCCGACAATCTCGCGGGCACGCCTCCCGTGCAACCAGAAGGCGGCGATCGACCGGGTGAGCCTGGCGCCGAGAACACCGGTAGCGACGATGATGATGGCTGCGACGACAGCAACGACCACGGCATCCGGATGCTCGACCCAGGCACGCACCTGCGAACCAGCCAGAACTGCCAGCAGCAGCGCCGGGACGCTGAGAAGCGCAGAAACGGCCAGTCCGGTGGCGATCTGCCGCGGCTGCAACCCGCTGGTCGCGCAGGCGCGCGGGTCTGCCGGGTCGTCAGACCCGAAGAACAGTGGGATGAAGAGGAACAGGAAGATGGTCAGTGAGCCGCAGACGACGATCACGCTTGCCGCGAAGTCGGTGTCGGCCATGCGCAAGTCGTCAACAGCGCCCAGAGCGGTCATGGTGCCGGCGATGGCGTAGCCGAGCAGCACGGCGAGTCCGAGCAGGTGCACCGGCGGACGACGCAGCGAGTTCGCGAGTTGCGCGAGCCTCAGTCGGAGAAAGACCGCAACCACTCCAGGTCCTCCCCCGCATTGTTCGTCTTGACCAGGTCGACGAACCGCTCCTCCAGCGACTGGTCACCACGAACATCCGCCACCGTGCCGGTCGCCAGGATGCGTCCGTCGACGATCACCGCGACCGCATCGCAGATGCGCTCGATCAGGTCCATGCTGTGGCTGGACAGGATGACCGTTCCGCCCGCAACGACGTAGCGGTTCAGGATGTCGATGATGCGCTCAGCGGAAACCGTATCGACTGACTCGAACGGCTCATCGAGCACCAGCAGGCGCGGGGCGTGGATCATCGCCGCAGCGAGCGCCACCTTCTTCGTCATGCCCGCCGAGTAGTCGGTGACCAGGCGGTGCTGCGCCTCGTCCAGGCCGATGGTGGAGACCAGGTCAGCGGTGCGCGCCTTCACCGTCTTCGTGTCCATCCCGTGAAGCAGGCCGGCATAGTGCAGCAGCTGGCGGCCGGTCAGGCGGTCGAACAGGATGAGGCGGTCGGGCAGAATGCCCATCTCCCGTTTCGCTCGCGAGGCATCCGCCCACACGTCGGCGCCGGCCAGCTTGATCTCGCCGGCATCCGGGCGCAGCAGCCCGGTGACCATCGACAGGGTCGTGGTCTTGCCCGCACCGTTCGGGCCGACGATGCCGAAGATCGTTCCGGGACGCACGTCGAGGTCGATGCGGTCGACGGCGACAGTGTCGCCGAACGACTTCACCAGGCCGCTCACCTGCAACACCAACTCGCCGGTGGGGCGCTTCGCCGGCCTCGTGAGCGGGGCGCGCTCCTCGATGACGGGCTCAGTGGCATCCGCCTGCAGTTCATCGACCTCGTCGGTGACGGCATCATCCGTGGCCGACGACAGCTGATCGATGAGGGTGTCGAAGCGGGCCAGCGCATCCTCCAGCGAATACCGGGTCTCGGATGCGATCGGTTCGGTGGCCACACAGCAACCGTACCAACGCGGCCGGGCATCGGGAGCCACGCTGACGGGCTCATCACAAATTGACTACAAGCACCTGTGAATCCTGTGAGAACGGTGAATCCGCCGGTAACGTACTTAGAGCACAACGAGGTGTCTAGTCAACAGTCGCGCCCCCAACAATCGGTGAACCCCACGGATTGCCGAGTGCGGCAGGTCACAGACATTGAGGAGAAACTCGTGAGCACGCAGATCGTCATCCTGGCAGCCGGAATGGGCAGCCGTCTCGGTCGTTCGCTGCCCAAGCCGCTGACTGAACTCAGCGACGGCCGCACCATCATGCAGCAGCAGTTCGACAACATCAGTTACGCGTTCGGAAACAACGCGAAGGTGACGATCGTCGTCGGCTACAAGCTCGAGCACATCATCGAGGCGTTCCCCGAGGCAAACTTCGTCTACAACGAGCAGTACGACCAGACGAACACGTCCAAGTCCCTGATGCGCGCGCTGCGGGCATCCGCCCCCGGTGGCGTGCTGTGGATGAACGGTGACGTCGTCTTCGACCCCGAGACCCTGGAGCGTGCCGCCAAGCTGGTCGCCCGCGACCAGTCGTTCATCTCCGTCAACACCTCACGGGTGGCGGATGAAGAGGTCAAGTACACGACGGATGCTGAGGGCTACATCCGCGAACTGTCCAAGACCGTCAAGGGCGGGCTGGGCGAGGCCGTAGGAATCAACTACGTTTCACGCGACGACAAGGCCGTGCTGCTCCGCCAGTTGGGCCGGGTCGGCGACCAGGACTACTTCGAGCGCGGCATCGAGCTGGCGATCGAGCAGAACGGCCTGCGCTTCGAGCCGGTCGACATCTCCGACCTGTACGCGGTCGAGGTCGACTTCCAGGAAGACCTGGAGCGCGCGAACCTCTTCGTGTAACCCGCATTCCTCATGCGGGTCGAGTAGCCCCTGAGCGCAGCGAAGGCGCGTATCGAGACCTCGATTCCGATACGGTCGCTAAGCGACTTACTCAACCCGCATGCGCGAGACCATACGATAGTGGTCGTGTCCGCACTCGCCCCAACCCGACCAGCGTGGTCGCCGTTCGAACGGTATCGCCATTCCCTCTGGCTGCTGACCGTTCGCGACCTGCGGGTGCGGTATTCGACATCCGCCCTTGGCTATGTCTGGTCGATCCTCGACCCGCTGGTCATGGCCGGGATCTACTGGTTCGTGTTCACGCAGGTGTTCGAACGCCCGGTGGGCGAAGAGCCGTACATCGTGTTCCTGCTCACCGCGTTGCTGCCGTGGATGTGGTTCAACGGCGCCGTTTCCGACAGTACGCGTGCCTTCCTGCGCGAGGCGAAGCTGGTGCGCTCCACCAAGATCCCACGCACGATCTGGGTGAATCGCCTGGTGCTGTCGAAGGGCATCGAGTTCATCGCCAGCATCCCGGTGCTCGTCGTGTTCGCGGTCTTCTCCCCCGGGGCCCAGCTGCACTGGCAGGTCGTGTTCTTCCCGCTCGCGCTGCTGTTGCAGGCGATGCTGGTGACCGGCATCGGCCTGATCGTCGCACCGCTGGTGGTCTTCTTCCGCGACCTGGAGCGCGCCACCAAGCTGGCGTTGCGGTTCCTCTTCTATGCCTCGCCGATCATCTACGGCGTCGTCGACCTTCCGGAGGACCTGCGCTTCTGGGCGTCCTTCAACCCGCTGGCCGGCATCTTCAGCCTGTACCGCGCGGCGTTCTTCCCCGACCAGCTCGACTGGCTGACCGTGGGGATCGGGGCAGCGATGTGTGTGCTCTTCCTGGTGTTGGGCCTCATGATCTTCAAACGCACCGAGCGTGCCGTGCTGAAGGAGATCTGATGTCCACCACGGTCAGCGAGCACGTCGAAGGGGCGCCGGTCATCACGGTGGCGGATGCCGGCATCCGCTTCAAGAGGAACCGTCGCGCCCGCCGCTCGTTCAAGGACCTGTTCGCCGGCAGCAGGCGGCGCAGCCGGCCCGGCGAGTTCTGGGCGCTGCGTGATGTGGACTTCACGGTGGCCGCCGGCGAGGCTATCGGCGTGGTCGGGCGCAACGGCCAGGGCAAGTCGACGTTGCTGAAGCTGGTCGCCGAGGTGATCCTGCCCGACGAGGGTTCGGTGAGCGTGCACGGCGGTGTTGCGCCGCTGATCGAGATCACCGGCGGTTTCGTCGATGACCTCACCGTGCGCGACAACGTGTTCCTCACTGCCGGGCTGCACGGCATGAAGCGGCACGAGATCGAGGCCCGCTTCGACGAGATCATCGACTTCGCCGAGATCGGCGACTTCCTGGACACCCCGTACAAGCACCTGTCGAGCGGGATGAAGGTGCGCATCGCGTTCGCCGTGATCTCCCGGCTGGAGGAGCCGATCATCCTCGTCGACGAGGTGCTGGCGGTCGGCGACAAGGCCTTCCGCGAGAAGTGCTACCGCCGCATCGAGGAACTGCTCACCGGTGGTCGCACCCTGTTCTTCGTGTCCCACAACGAGAAAGACCTGAAGCGGTTCTGCACCCGCGGCCTGTACCTGGACAAGGGGGCGCTCGTGCTCGACTCCTCGATCGGCGAGGTGCTCGACCGCTACAACGCCGATTACGGCGAGCCCGCGTAACTTCAGCCCGTCGAGGCTCACGAGCAAGTCTTCTGACGATGACGGTGTTTGTCGACGATGCGCCTGTTCTAAACACCGTCATCGACGACAAACCTCGTCATCGTTACGATCAAAAGTCGGCTGCGACGCACTCCCACAGTTCGTCTTCTCCGGACTGCTCCCATTCAGCCCAGGCAGCGGAGTAGGAGTCGGTAAGCGATTGGGGATTCATGGTGTCACCACGGTAGTCGCTGAAGCGTGCCCACGCTTGTCTTCGATGAACCCGGCATTACCTCTCATCGATGAAAGGCCGGTCATCGTTGGCAGGTGGGGGGCAACCGACAACCCATCAGCGCGGCGACTTATGATGGTGAACCCCGCGAGAGGATGCCATGCAGATCGTTGACCCGAACCAGATCAACCCTGAGCACGTCGCCGAGCATCCGATGGCGGTGCGCGGCTTCGACCGGCTGCTCACCACGCAGCGGCCGGCCGTGCTTGCGCATGTACGCAACGTTCGCCGGCGGCATCCGGATGCCTCGCCCGAGCAGATCATCCGTATCCTGGAGCGCCACTTCCTCACCGCGGTGACGGCCGGCGGTGCCGGAGTTGGGGCATCCGCCGTCATCCCTGGGGTCGGAACCGGCATCGGGCTCGCGCTCACCGGGGTCGAGACCGCAGTATTCCTGGAGGCGAGCGCCCTGTTCGCGCAGTCGGTGACCGAGATCCACGGAATCGCCGTCACCGACCCCGACCGTGCACGCACGATCGTCATGGCCATGATGCTCGGAACGTCTGGCGCCGACCTGGTGCGCAACCTGGCTGCACAGGCCACGGGTCAGGCCGTGCCGCGCACGCGTTTCTGGGGCGACGTGATCGGCCGGAACGTGCCGCAAGCGTTCATGGGGCCGATCGCCGACCGGGTCAAGCGCGCGTTCCTCGCCCGGTTCGCACGGACCACCACCACCAACGCGGTCGGACGTCTGCTTCCGTTCGGCATCGGCGCCGTCATCGGTGGAGTGGGCAGCAACATCCTGGGGCGCAAAATCGTGCAGGCCTCGCGGCAGGCGTTCGGACCGGCTCCGGCGGCCTTCCCGGGGAACCTTGAGCCGCGGGTGCGGGTACCGCGGGAGCCTGGCGCGAAGCGACGGATGCGTGTGGTTCCGTTGCGGAAACAGTTGCCTCCTGGGACGAACGGGTAGTTCGAAGCGCGGTTTCGATACGCCCGCTTCGCGGACTACTCAACCCACAGGGGCGTGGGGCTAGGTGGCGGGGAGGCCCTCCTCGTGCTCGGCGTCCTCCACGAAGGGGTCGGGCTCACGGGTTCGCGGGTCGTCCACGTGCAGCCTCGCGTGCCGCTCCCACTCGGCGACCAGCCGGGCGACGGCGTCGTGCAGGCGCTGGGTTGCCACTCCAGAGGTGGTGTCGCCGAAGTACCGTTCCACCCAGAACTGCAACCGCTCTCGAGCATCCGGATTGTTCAGCACCGCGTGCACCTGGGAGATCACGTCCCGCGCCCCGTCGACGGTGAGCCACTCGCACGCACCCAGGTAGCCGGAGTCGTCGATCTCGGCGTCCGGCGACACCGGCCGGGTGATCAGGATCGGCTTTCCCGTCGCCAGTCGGTCGTAAACCATCGCCGAGACATCCGAAATAGCGACATCCGCCACCACCAACTGCCAGCCGATCACGCCGCCGTCGTCGTACACGTGGTGGGCATCCGGGTCGGTCGCATTCGCCTTGCGGATGGCTGCGATGATCTGCTCGTTGGCGCGGCCATACTCACGGTCGACGACCCCGCTGCGCGGGTGTGGCCGGTAGATGAGGCGATAATTCGGGTCGGCCAGCAGCGAGCTGGTCAGCTCCACGCCGTGCGACGCGACGGACCCGTAGCTCATCGACGATCGGTCGCCCTCCCAGGTCGGCGCGTACAGCACCACCGTTCGGCCGTCTGGCGGGAAGGGCGGCTCCCCGGCAAAATAGTCCGCCTGAGGCCGCCCGATCATGAACGTTCGAGCGTCGACGTCGTAGTTCCAGAGGGCGTGGCGCAGGCGGTCACTTGCGGCCTGCCCTGCAATGAAGGCGTAGTCGTACGACTTGTACTGGTTGCTCGACATGTAGGCCTTGTCGCTCTCACCGTGGTTGATGAAAACGTGCCACATGCGCCCGTACCGGAACATCTGGAAATTGCGGGCATTCTGGTTGACGTACAGCACCGCGGCCAGGTTCTGCTCGAGCACGAAATTCTCGAGGTCCACGATCTTGCGGAGGTAGACGACCGGGAGCGGGCACTCCTCGAGCAGGCGCAGCATCGCCCCCGGGGACCGGGCGATGACCACCACCGGCCAGGTCTTCGACAGCTCCAGCAGCGGCGCGTACCACTGCCTCACTTGGTAGAGGTTGACGTTGCTGTCCGAATAGTAGACCGCGATTCGTACCGAATTGGGGGGCGGATGCTCCAACGCACCCGGCATTGCGGCCAGCCGGTTTCGCGATCGCATAGACCGCCAGCCGTTGCGCAGGACCCGCTGTGCGGCGCGCACATCGTCTGCGAATGACATTGTTCGAGCGTAGGAGCCGAAGCTGAGAAGGAGTTCAGCGTTGGGGCCTCGGCGTGGGCCAGGGTCTCGACGAGTTCAGGCAGCCTTGGTGCTCAGTCGGCGGAGGGGCCGTCGTCTTCCTGATCGGCGTCGGCGTCGAACGGGTCGGACTCCCGAACCCGCTTCTCCCCGACGTGCAGCGCGGCGTTGCGGTGCCACTCGGTCACCAGTCGCTCGACCGCCGCGTGGAACCGGGCGGTGGTGACTCCGGGCGTCGTGTCGCCGAAGTGGCGTTCCACCCAGTACTCGAGACGCCGTTGCGCCTCGTCACTGGTACGCACACGCTCGATCAGGTCGATGATGTCACCGGCCTGGTCTGCGTTCAGCCACTCCGCTGCGCCCAGATACCCGCTCTCATCGATTTCGGCAGTCTCCGACACCGGGCGCGCGACCAGGAGCGGTTTGCCGGTGGCGAGGCGGTCGTAAACCATGGCCGAGACATCCGTTATCGCGATGTCCGCGGCGGCCAGCTGCCAGCCGAGAGTCGGGCCGTCGTCGTACACGTGCTGGGCCTGAGGGTCGCGGGCGTTAGCCGCCGCGATGGCCGCGATGATCTGCTCATTCGCCCGCTTGAACCCGGGGTCGAGCACGCCGCTGCGCGGATGCGGACGGTAGATGACCCGGTGCTTGCCGGAAGCCAGCAGCTTGCTCACCAGGGTCACGCCGTGCGACTGCACCGAGCCGTAGGCCGCGGCCTCGCGGTCACCTTCCCAGGTGGGGGCGTAGAGCACGACGGTGCGATCATCCGGTGTGTATGGAAACTCGCCGGCGAAATGGTCGGCCTGTGGCCGGCCGATCTTGATGGTTCGCCCGTCGACGTCGAAATCCCAGAGTTTGCGACGCAGCCGCTCCACTGCGGCGTCTCCCGCGACCAAGCTGTAGTCGTACGCCTTGAACTGATTG
The DNA here is from genome assembly GCF_054489245.1 of Homoserinimonas sp. A520. Taxonomy (NCBI): domain Bacteria; kingdom Bacillati; phylum Actinomycetota; class Actinomycetes; order Micrococcales; family Microbacteriaceae; genus Homoserinimonas; species Homoserinimonas sp. A520. The sequence continues at coordinate 104,905 of NZ_JBTMWX010000006.1, forward strand.
GTGGTCATGTACATCTTGTCGCTCTCACCATGGTTGATGAAAACGTGCCACATGCGCCCGTACCGGAACATCTGGAAGTTGCGCGCGTTCTGGTTCACGTAGAACACGATCTTGAGATCCTGCTCGTTGACGAAGCTCTCCAGGTCGGCCACCTTGCGCAGATACAGAGTGGGAACCGGAGCCTCATCGATGAGGCGGAGTGCCGCGCTGGGCGAGCGGGAGATGATGGCGACCGGCCAGCTCTTCGACAGCTCGGCGAGCGGCGCGTACCACTGCCGCAACTGGTAGAGGTTCACCTTGGTGTCGGCGAAGTAGACGGCGATCTGGATGCTGCCCGGGCTCTGGGGGGCGAAGCTGTCACGACGGTTGGCCAGCTCCCGGCGCGTCCGCCGCGATCGCAGCAGGTTGCGGGCGACCCGCGTCGCGGTCTTCACATCGTGGATCAAGGGCACCATGACATTAAATCAACGGGGGACGACCGGCGAGCGTCATCCGCCAAACCGTTACCCACCCGATGCTCCGTCGCTCGCCTGCGCTCTCCCGCCAGCCGGCCGCCCAGCCGCCGAACCAGGCCTTCAGCGCGGCGGGCCTGCGCGCCCAGCGGATGACCTGCACACCGGTCCAGCATCCGACATACAGCGGCACGAACACCGCTGGCAGGTTCCGTTTTGCCAGCCACACGCGGTTACGCGCGTTCAACCGGTAGTAGTAGCTGTGCCTGGTGGGCTCGATCGCCGGATGATGCGCCACCAGCTCGCCCGCGTACCAGGCCCGCAGTCCCTGGTCCCACACCCGCCAGGCCAGTTCTATGCCTTCGTGGGCATAGAAGAACGGCTCGGCCCAGCCTCCGGTGGCGTCGAATACCGCGCGCGGCAACAGCACCGCGCCCTCCCACACCGAGAAGACGTTGCTGGAGTGGGTGGCCTCCCCCTTGCGGATGCGCGGAACCCAGCGCCGCGGATTGGTGACGCCAGACGGGTCAACCACGCGCGGCTGCACCAGGCCGATGCCCGGGTCCGCTTCGATCAGGCCGATCGCATCCGTCAGGAAAGTCGGCGACGGAACGTTCGCGTCATCGTCGAGAAAGAAGATGTAGTCGCCGCTCACCTGGGCGACGCCGCGGTTGCGGCCAGCCGGAATGCCCAGGTTCTCGTCGAGGGCGAGGGCTTTCACCCCTTTGGGGAGTCCGGTCGGCTGCCATCCGTTGCCCACCACCACCACGTCGAGGGCCACCCCGGTCTGGGCGAGCACGCTGCGGATGCCCGTTGCGAGGTCATCCGGACGCGTCCCCTGGGTGAGTACCACCACCCCGACACTGCGATTGTGCCCGTTCCGGAGAGATGTGCCCGGCGGAACGGGCACATCGCTCCGGAACGGCAACTCTGGGTGGTTCTCAGCGGTCACGCGCGCACCCGACGCGACGCCATGATGGCGACGAAGTGCCCGAGCAGCGCAAGCAGCGCGAGGGGAACCAGCACGAGCAACAGGGCCCGGTCGGCCACCTCGGCGCCGACGAAGAGGCCGACGATGGCGGCCAGGAACGCGAGCATGGTCAACTCGACCGAGTGGTACAGGCGGTGGAATGGCACGAAGCGGGCCGCGCGACGAAGCTTCGCGATCATCCGCTGACTGGGTTCCGCCTCCCCCTTGCGGTCGGCCAGTTTCGGCAGCCCGGCGTTGGCGCGGGCGACGTGCACCATGTCGTTGAGCGCCTTGTTCAGGATGATGAACACCGCCAGGGCGAAACCGAGGGTGGTCCAGAAGAAGTCGTCGGGGGCGTCGAATGGGTAGCCGGCGGCGCGGATGCCGATCACGATCGGGATCAGCGCCTCCGTCGTGTAATGCCCGACCTTGTCGAGGAAGACCCCCGCTGGCGAACTGGTGCCGCGCCAGCGTGCCACCTCGCCGTCGCAGCAGTCCACCAGCATCTGCAGCTGGCCCATCACCAGCGCCAGGGCTGCCCCGGCGATCCCCGGCACGAGCAGCGAGAGTGCGGTCGCCCAGCCGACCAGGATCATCAGCCCAGTGACGCCGTTCGCCGAGATCGACGTTCTCAGCAGCAGCCAGGTGAGGTACGGCGACACGTCACGCAGGTAAAGCGATGCGGTCCAGTGCTCGGCGTTCGCACGCGAGCGCACCTCGGGCGGCTGCGACACTTCACGCAGTTGCGCGATGGACGTGGGGCGGGCGGTGCCGCCGGCGGATGACGTCAATTGTCACCTTCCCGTGTGTGCCGTGATGTTGCGCGTGAGCTTGAGGAACCCGAGGATGAAACCGGTTCCCCACCCGAAGTGTATGCAGGGCAGCACCACCAGGTACCACGCAGCGGTGCGGATGCCATGGGCGGTCAGCACGGGGATGGTCGCCGCCAGCACGAAGAGGCCGTAGACGACCGGCGGGATGAACGCGAGCGTGAGCCAGTTGTTGTTCATCACGCCGGAGATCCCGAGCACGATCCCGACCAGCACCGTGAGCACCATCGCCGGCGGGATGAAGTAGCGGATGCCGTTCTCCCGCGCGAAACGCCTCGCCAGTTCGCCGCGCCAGATGCCGGTCGCGACGAATTGCCGCACCAGCTTCGACAGGCTCGACCTGGGGCGATAGACGACGACCAGTTCGGGCGTGAACCAGACGGTTCCGCCGGTAGCCCGGAGCCGCCGGTTCAGTTCCCAGTCCTGCCCGCGCTTGATGCCCTCATCGAAGAGGCCTACCTCGACCAGGCGGTGCCGCTGGAAGATGCCCAGGTAGGCGGTATCCGCCGGCCCTTCTTTTCCGCCGACGTGGTGCGGCGTGCCCCCCAGGCCCGCCTTCGCCCCGTAGGCGTGGGCGACCGCCTTCTCGAACGGGGTCACCCCTTCGGCCTTCATGATGCCGCCAACGTTGTCTGCACCACTGCGAAGGAGTGCGGCAACGCCGAGCCGCGTGTAGTCGCGCGGAAGCACGGAGTGCGCATCCACCCTGACCACGACCGGGTAGCTGGATGCCCGGATGGCCGCGTTCAGCCCACCGGGCGTCGAGCCTAATTCGTTGGGGATGCTGCGGATGCGCGGGTCGGCTTTCGCCAACTCGTCGATGACCTGGTTGGTTCCGTCGACGCTGGGGCCGAGCGCCAGCACGACCTCGAACGGGCCAGCATAGTCCTGGTCGACGAGGCTGAGCACGGCGGCCTCGATGTGCTCCACCTCGTTGAGCACGGGCATCACATAGGACACTCCGGGCAGGGTGTCGGGGTCGGCGGGCCCGGCAGCGTGAGATGTCCCGGCGTTGTCGGGATGCTCAGGGGTTCCGCGCGTCATTCTGTCCAGTCGTCGCCTTGTCATGGGTGGCCCGGCAGGTGGGCCCGGCTAAGCCTAGTATTCCGTACCTCGGTGATTCCGGTACGTGAACACGACCGTGCCGCCCACCGAAGCGGGCGGCACCTCGCTGTCTGGCTGGTGCGTTTCTACAGTTCGCCGAGGGTCACGGTGACCGTCTCGGTGCGGTCGCCGCGCACGTAGACGAGTTCAGCATCCGCCCCGCCAGGAAGCACGCGCACCTGTGCGGTGAGGTCGGTACTGCTGGTGATCGGCATACCGTTGAACTGCGTCACGATGTCGCCAGGCTGCAGCCCCGCGGCATCCGCAGCGCCACCGGGCGTGACCTGCTTGATGACAGAGCCGACGGTGGCGCTGATGCTTGACGCCTCCTGGTCGTCGGAGACGCTGAGCACGCTCGCGCCCAGCAGGCCGTGGCTCGCGGTTCCGTCTTCGATCAGTTCCTCCGCGACGCGTTCGGCCAGGTTGGAGGGGATCGCGAAACCGAGGCCGATGTTGCCGGATGCCTGCTGCGAACCTCCGGCGCTGGCGATGGCCACGTTGATGCCGATCACGTTTCCGTCAGAGTCCAGAAGGGCACCGCCGGAGTTGCCGGGGTTGATTGCGGCATCCGTCTGGATCACCGGGAGGGCGATCGTGGCGGTGGGCGCCGGGCGGTCCGCCGAATCGTCGTCGAACTCCCAGAAATCGAACGGGCCGTTGTTGTTGCCGTCATCCTCGGGCGGCGGCGCCGAGTCTTCGGTCTCCTCCGGAACGGCGGACGACGAGACGGTGATGCTGCGGTTCAGCGCGCTGATGATCCCGCTGGTGACCGTATTGGGGAGGCCGAGCGGGGCGCCCAGTGCGACCACCGTGTCACCGACGTTGAGGTGGGACGAGTCGGCGAACTTCGCCGGCTTGAACTCGACCCCTTCCGCGTCGATCTTCACCACGGCGAGGTCGGCGATCGGGTCGCTGCCGACAAGCTTTGCGTCGTAGAGGTGGCCGTCAGAGGTCTGCACCTTCAGCGCAGGGTCGGCCGTCGCGCCACTCAGGGTGGCGACGTGGGCGTTGGTCAGAACGTAACCGTCATCGCTCAGGAACACGCCGGAACCGCTTCCGGATGCTCCTTCGCCGCGAACCGAGATCGTCACGACTGACTGGGCGGCTTCCGCAGCCACCGCAGTGATGGTGGTCGCGTTGCCCGGGTCGTTGACGGTGATGTTGGTGTCGGTCGGGCTGATCGTGGAGCTTTGGCCGCCATTGTTGTTGAAGGCGATGGCGGTCACGCCGGCCCCGGACACACCACCGATCAGGGCACCGACGGCGAGCGCGGCGATCACGCCGACGTTGCCGTTGCGCTTCTCGGCTGGCGCCGTTTGTGGCGCTGACGCCGATTGTGCCGGCGACGGGTGTGCCGTGGACTGGTGTGTCGCGGACGCTTGCTGCGGGTGCGACCCGGTCGGCGGTACTGGCGGAGCGGGGGGTGCCGGTGGCGCCCCGGGGCTCAGTGCCGGCGTGGTCGGCGTGGTGGGGTCTGGTGCGCTCGGGTTGCTGGGTTCCCTACGCGGGGCGTCGGGCTCAGTGCTCGGCGTTGTTTGCGGAGTCTCGGGCTCGGTCGGGTCCGGGTTCGGGTTCGGAATGCTCGGGTCGGTGTTCGGTTCGGTGCTCGGGGTCTCGGACTCGGGTTTCGGCTGCGACGGTGTGTTGTCGGACATCGGGTGCTCCTTTCAGGCGGCGCAGCCAGCTTTCACCGGCAACCTGAGCATTCTATTTGCGCACACTGAGAGCGCGCCGCTCGTTGGTTGAACGGCGGCGCGGGCATGGGCATTCCCGGTTAACTCTTCGTTTTCCCGGGCGAGAGTCAGTGCCGCACTGCCTTTCCAGTGGCGCGCCCGGTTTCGAATGGCCGAGCGCGACGCAAAGCGGCGCGTGGCATCCGCTCATAGCCGTCGCGCGCATCGATCGGAGAGTCGCTTGCCCATATGTATAGGCGTGCCTCCGATCGGTACGCGTCGCGGATTACGGTGCTGCAGATCCGTTCGCGTGTCAGCGACCCGTGCGCGTCAGCAGCACACAGGAGCGGAGCGGCCCAGAGCGGCGGCTCGATTCGGTGGTGAGAGCAATCAGCAGCCGGGACCGGTCGGGTTGAGCGTGCACTCGTGCTCGACCAGCACCGTCTTGGCTCCGCCGGCGGTGGCGACCAGCCGGTTCGCCGGCACCGGGATGGTCCCGGCAATGGTGGTCCAGTCGCTTCCGGCCCAGCGATATTCGGCGGCGAAGTCGATGGTGAGGTCGATGTAGTAGGTACCGGACGACGTGTACACGTGGCTCGTCGGCGTCGGATCGAACTCATCGACTCCCTGAGCGCGCCAGGTCGTGCCTGGCATCGAGCGTGATGCTCGCGTGCCGTCGCCGTAGGTCCAGTGGTAACGCACCGGGGTGAAACGAACGGATGCCGGCTCCCCCAACAACAGACCGTCCTGCACCTGCACTGCGGACCTGGCATAGAAGTTGGTGTCGAGGCCGACGATCATCCAGCCGTTGGGCTCCATGTGGTCGACCCCGGGCGCAGGACGGAAATTCACCAGGTCACTCAGCGTTACCGGACCAGTCACGGTGGGAGCGCCGCGATCGCTGCCCGGCAGCCATTGGCCCGGTTGCGGCGGGGCGACAACAGGGGCGTTGCTTCCTGCACCCCCTGTACCGTTACCGCCACCGTTGCCGGATCCAGGGACTGCCACCTCACCGCCCAGCTCAACACCGCCGTCAACGATCTCGCCGCCGACCGTTGGGCAACCGCTAATTAGGAGGGTGGCTTCATTGCACCCGTCCGTTGCAGCCTCGGCCTGTGCATTTCCGGCACCGAATAGGAAGAGCGTCAGAGCTATCCAACAAGAAACTAGCGCGATTGGTCGCAAGAGTTGTCACCCGACCAAGGGTCTCTTGAGGCCACAATCAGTTCTGGTGGCTCAAGCGTGAGCACGTCAAAGGTCACTTCAAATAGCTGAACATCCGGACGGCTCGACTCTACGACTGACACACCGGAGCTGTCGACGACATCAACATTCGTGACATCAAGACAGGCGTACACCGCAGCGATATCGGTTATCTCGGACTGCGCCTGCGAATAATACTGAAATTCAACAGACCTGATTTGCGAGTTTCCGCTGCTTCGATAGCCGTTCTCCTGAAAGACTGCGTAGCCTTCAACCGCGTCGGCAAGCGCGTCCCTCACAGCGACCGATTGAATGCGCTCCGGGTTCGCCCCACCCTCTTGCGCTATCAGGTCTGACATCGCCAGGTACGCCGCATAGGCATCCGTCGCGGCGGCGAGCGCCTCCTCGTCGGAGGCGAAGATCGGCTCGGTGGTGGGCTCGGGTGGTGGCGTGATCTCGGGATCTTGCGGAACGCATCCGCTCAGCAGCATCGCGACCGCGATGGTGACGGCCGCGAGTGGCAGGGCTGAGCGCATGAGTAAGAGGGTAGGGGGTGCGGCGTTGGCTGCGCGCGAATTTTCCACAGGGGCAGAGAAGGGGTCGGGTTGCCCGTGGGGGGTTTCGACAAGCTCAACCAGCGAAACGCAACGGGCTCGAACAGCGGCCGCGATAGGTTGGTCTCGACAAGCTCGACCAGCGGAAAACAAGCTCGACCAGCGGAAGACAAGCTCGACCAGCGCAACACAGGTCGGCGAGCAACGCACAACAACGGCAGACAGCGAAGGGGCGACAGTGACGGTTGCAGGGGCGTGGGCACGGACGGCCCGCGGGGCGATGCTCCTCAGTGACGACGGCGAGTTGAAGCCGACCATCTTCGCGGAGATGTCGGCGCTGGCCCACACCACGGGCGCCATCAACCTCGGCCAGGGTTTTCCCGACGAGGACGGACCCAGCGAGGTGCTCGAGGCTGCCCGCCAGGCGATCAGCGACGGGGTCAACCAGTACCCGCCGGGCGTCGGGCTCCCCGTGTTGCGTCACGCCATCTCCGACCACCAGCGACGCTTCTACAACCTCGAGATCGACCCCGACACCGATGTGCTGGTCACCGCGGGCGCGACGGAGGCGCTGGCAGCGACGATCCTCGCCCTCACCGATGAGGGCGACGAAGTGGTTACGCTCGAGCCGTTCTACGACTCCTACGCCGCCGTGATCGCGCTCAACAAGGCCGTTCACCGCACCGTGCAGTTGCGGGCGCCGCACTTCCAGCCCGACCACGACGACCTGCGGGCCGCCGTGAATGACAACACCCGGCTCATCCTTCTGAACAGTCCGCACAACCCGACCGGCGCCGTACTCCCCCTCGAAACGCTCGAGCTGGTCGTCGAGCTCGCCCACAAGCACGACGCGATCATCGTCACCGACGAGGTGTACGAGCACCTCACCTTCGGCGTTCCGCACATCCCGATTGCAACGCTACCGGGAGCGCGTGAGCGCACCGTCACCATCTCCAGCGGCGGGAAGACGTTCAACACGACCGGGTGGAAGATCGGCTGGCTCACCGCCCCGGCCGGACTACTGCAGCCGATTCTCGCCGTGAAGCAGTACCTGACCTTCGTGAACGGAGCGCCGTTCCAGCCGGCGATGGCGGTCGGACTCGGCCTGCCAGACAGCTACTTCCACGGTGTTGCCGACGATCTGCGCGCCAAGCGCGACATTCTCGCCGACGGACTGAGGCAGGCCGGCTTCACCATCTCACTCCCGGATGCCGGCTATTTCATCGTTGCGGATGCCGCGCCGCTGGGCGTGACGGATGCTGCAGACTTCAGCCGCAGACTTCCTGGCCTCGCCGGCGTGGTCGGCATTCCGGTCACCGCCTTCGTGCGACCGGGAACGCGGGAGTCGTTCAACACGCACCTGCGGTTCGCGTTCTGCAAGAAGCGGGAACTGCTGGAACGCGCATCCGCCCAGCTCGCCGAGCTTCCACCCGTCAGCTGAGGACACACCCGGCGCGGGCGCCTGTACGAGCGTGTCCGTAGCTGACGGGTAGGCCGCGCTTTAAGAGGCTGCACGGGGTCATGCCGCGTGCTCCTCGTCGGCCATGCGAATCGGCAGCACCACCCGGAACGTCGTGCCGACGCCGACCTCGCTCTCCACGTCGAGCTGCCCGCGATGCGAGGTGACGATCGCCTTGGTGATCGACATGCCGAGGCCCACCCCCTGAACTGCATTCCTGGTCGCGGTGGACGCCCGGAAGAAACGTGAGGCGAGCAGCGAGAGCTCGTCAGCCGGGATTCCCATGCCGGTGTCCTTCACCGAGATGGTGACCGTGTCATCCGCCTGGTCCAGCTTGACGGTCACAGTTCCCCCACGGGGGGTGAACTTGATGGCATTCGACAGCAGGTTGTCGACGGCCTGGCCGAGCCTGACCACGTCCCCGCGAATCATGATCGGTTCCGGAGCCTCCTTATAGAGGAGAAGAACGTTCGAAGCCTGCGACGACGGGCGCGCGGTGTCGATGGATGCCCCGATCACCGCACAGAGGTCGACGTCGGCGATCTCGATCGGGAACTTGTCGGATGCCACCTGCGCCGTGAACAGCAGGTCGCCGACCAGGTGCAGCAACCGCTGCGCGTTGCGCTCGGCCACCGCCAGGTACTGCTTTTGCACGTCGGACAGCGGCTCGGTGGCGTCATCGCGCAACAACTCGAGGTAGCCGAGGATCGACGTGAGAGGCGTTCGGAGTTCGTGCGACACCAGGCCGACGAAGTCGTCCTGCAGCTTGGCGACCTCCTTGTGCTCAGTGATGTCGGTGCCGAGGAAGATGTAGCCGACGACCTTGCCTTCTTCGTCCAAGCGCGGGGTGACAGCGACCTCGACCGGGAAAGGTGTGCCATCCGCCCTGATCCAGGTCCACTCGTGCTGTTCGGCGCCGCCCAGCCTTGCCTTCTCGACCAGCGCAGAGAACCCGGGGTTCAGCACCGTCGCACCAGCCGGGTAGTTCAGTTCGCGCGCACGCGCCTCCAGCTCATCCGGATCGTGGAAGTCGGAGATGTGCCGCTTGAACTTCACAGCGGCAGCCTCAAGTCCGAACATCGACTCTGCACCGTCGTTGAACGCATCGATCAGGCCGGTCAGGTTGGTGGCGATGACCGCCTGCAGCGTGACGGAGTCCAGGATGCTGCGGGTGAACTGTTCCGCCTCCTCCAGCCGCCGCTCGTTCTCGCGAAGCCGGCGAACGTACTCGACCGCCTGGGCGAGCATCGTTTCGCGCTGCTCCATCAGTATTCGGTTCGCCTTGATGCGTTTGCGGCTCTGACGGGCGATCTCGTTGATGACCAGCGCGGCGAGACCGAACACCAACGGCGTGAAGATCGTGCTGGCAAGGTCGCTATCGGTCGGGGTCTCGCCATGCCAGGTGGTTTCCAGCGAAAGCGACGCGGCGGTGGCGACGATGGCGAGCACCACCCAACGACGGCCCTCCTCGGAGGCGATCCAGACTAGCGGGAGGATGGCGACGACGGAGAACAGTCCGCCTGCACCAGCGCGCAGCACGCCGATTGCCATCAGCGAGATCACCGGGATGATGATCGTCCAGTGCGTTTTCGACTTGGTGGTCGAGAAGGCCACCGAGAACGCGACGGCGAGCACCATCAGGCCAATGGACGCCCAGATGCTGAACCAGTCGGTGATCTCATACCCAGGCACCGTGAACACGATGTAGAGCGCGAATGCGAACGCGAGGGTGGTCGCAGCCTGCTTGATGACCGGGGAGACGTCTTCCGGGGTGAACGCCTGCGCCAGCCGACGGAATTTCATTCGAGGTGCGGTCACTGCGGGAGTTGACGGAGCCGGCCCTGGGCAAGCCGGTGCTGCTTCAGGGCCTGGGCGACATCCTGGGTGCCAGCCGAGACATCCGTCGAGTCGCGCACGATCTCGAGCGGTTCGCAGTAGTCGCCGTCGCCGAAACGGGACCAGTAGCGGGCGGTGGCCGTGACGAAGTCGAGCGCGTAGTAGCGGCTGGTCTCCACCTGCGACTTGTGGCATCCGACGAGTTCGGCCTTAGCCTCGATGAAACCGTCGACATTCATGAACCGGTTGGGGCGGAAGTCGGCGGTCGATGACGCGCTCTGGTAGCAGGAGACCGTCCGCACTCCGCGCGTGGCGAGCAGTGTTGCTGCGTGCACGGCACGGTGGTCCTGGTGCAGATCGCGGTCGCTGTGCACGTAGACGATCGTCGGGTTGACCTCTCGCACGGCCTTGTCGATCAGGCCGACGGTGGGTTCGGCGCTACTGATTTCGGTGTCGACCAGGTCTTCGAGAATGAGCCTGGCACCGAGCAACTCTGCCGACATGAACGCCTCGTTCTGCCGGGAGCTCACGTTTCCCTTGCGTCCGCCGCGGGACATGATCAGCAGGTTGATGTTGTCGCCGGCCGCCTTGTGTGCAGCCAGGATGCCGCCGACACCGACCTCGATATCGCTCGGGTGGGCGCCGATCGCCAGTACGGTTTCGGGCTCGGTCATGGTGCCCTTGGCTGCGCGGAACTCTTCGGCCAGTCGGGAGACGATGGCGATGAGCTCGGCGGATGCGATCGGCTTGGTCAGGAATTCGTCGGCGTTGTTGCGCAGCGCCTCGATGGCGTAGTCGGCTGATGCGTGGGCGGTCATGACGACGACCGGGGTTCCCGGCCGGACCAGGCGTACCAGGTTGATCAGTTCCAGCCCGCTGATGCCGGGCATCTCGATGTCGGTGATGACAACATCCGGTTCATACAACCTCATCGCCTGCTGGGCGAACGCTGGGTCTACGAACGTCTGGACGATGCATCCGTTCTTCGTCAACACGGTCTTGATGTAGAACGCGACGTCGGGGTCATCCTCGACAACGATGACCCGATAAGGCTCAACCACGATCAAACTCCCCCTGCCACCCCTCGAGTGCCTCTACCGAGACTATCGGCAGCAGGTCGTCTACAGTTCGGAAATTCTGAACCTTCTTAGGTTGAGGGCGGGGTTGACTCGCCGCACCTCAGCCAATCGGGAGGTTGACACCTTGGTGACTGCGACATCCGTGGTGTCGCCGATAGTCACCAACTCGACGCCCATCGGGTCGACCACCATGCTGTTTCCGACGCCGACCGGTGGGGCGTGGTCGGCCGCCAGCACGTAGATGGTGTTCTCGAGCGCGCGCGCGATGACCAGTGTTCGCCAGTGGTGCTCCTTGAGCGGCCCGCGCACCCACTCGCTCGGCACGGCAACCACGTCTGCCCCGGCGTCGACCAGCCGCCTGGTCACCTCCGGAAAGCGGAGGTCGTAGCAGGTCTGCATTCCGACGGTCACGCCTTCCACGTCGAACGTCTCGGGCGCCTCGATCTCGCCGGGCACCACCCAGTCCGACTCCTTCTGGCCGAAGGCGTCGTAGAGGTGCATCTTGCGATACTTGGCGACCCGCTCCCCCTGCGGGTTGACGGCGATGACAGTGTTCGAGACGCGGTCAGCGGATGAGGCCTCCTCGAGCAGGCCGGCGATGATGTGAATGCCGAGCACCTTGGCGAGGGCGCCCAGTGCCGTGGCGAACGGACCGTCGATCGGCTCGGCGGCTGTGACTGAGTCCGGTCCCAGCGCAGGGATGAAGTGGGAGGAGTACTCGGGGAACACCACCAGCTTCGCCCCCAGCTGGGCGGCTTCGGTCGCGAGGTCCCTCACCGCGACGAGGTTGGCTTCCTTGTCTGCGCCGGGGGCGAATTGCGCAACGGCGACGGCAAGCTTGTGCGTGGTGTCAGGCATGGGACCAGCCTACGGTGGCGTGCTCGGTGCACGAAAAAGGCCCGGAACCGCTGGGATTCCGGGCCTTCTCTGTACTGCGTTTTGGTGGGTGATTCCGGATATCGCAGAAGTCACGCGTTACAAGGAGCGTTTCCGAATGCGCGGTGACTGATTCCAAGCTAAGACCCAAAAAGTTCCAGCGGGATTCTGTCCATCCAGGGTCCCGCTCTACAACCACGTCGGACGGACCTTGCCGCACTGCATACCCTGCTACCGGACGCTCAGTGCGCGCAGGCTGCGAATTGCAAAGTCCCGGCATTGGGCGTCTGAAAGGTCTGGGCTAGCCCGATCCGCGACGTCATAGTCGGGATCACCGGCTGGTGTCGAAACCTCTGCGAGCGCTGCCACCGTCAGGGAACGCCCAACCGCAAACCTGAAGTCGTGTTCACGGAACACGACCTCGTAGTTGACACCAGACCCAACCCATTCGTTGTAGAACACATATTTGGTCGCCGCAGCGATGAGTGCTTCTCCGCCACTCACTCGATCAGACAGGAAGCCCCCATGGTCCTCAGCGGTGGCGATCCAAGCGCAAAAACTCGTCATTTGGATGAGTTCGGGCCGATCAAGGGTTGAACGTAGCGGCTCTTCGCGTACTTCAGCGACCCAACGCCGCGCGAAATCCCTGTACAGCTCCTTAATCCCACTCTCGTCGCCGCGATGGGAACGTTTGGCAGCGTACGCACTAGTAGCGACAAGCTGATATCCGAAACGCGCGACCAAATCCGCCGTCGAGACAAGTTTCGTCTGAAGCGCCAGGAAAAGCTCATCAGCGAGCCATCGGTCAGCGGACGAAATACGAACAGCGTGTAGCCCAAGGGCTGATTTCAGTTGCCCTCGGACACCCTCCACGTAGTCGAGGAGGGCGAGCGAAGTCTCGGAGCTGTTATTTCTGGAGGTTCGAACTACGTCGAGGGCGAGAGCTGACCTCTCTTCGTCCAGGCCAACGAGGATGTTCTTCAATTCCGCAACATTTGGGCCCGTTGAAACATCCCTTGCGAGGTCTCTAAGGGCGCTTTCAGTCCTTCGTTCACTTATGTCATCGTCGGCGAGTCCGACCTGGAAGTAACGATCGAAGTAACGTGCTCTCTGCATCCGCCCTCGCCGACCGTCTAGTGCTCCGGCCAAACCCATCGGTTCGAATATGTAACGGACGGCGTCTTGAACCGGCAGCGCGTGCCCACTACGTACGAGGGCCTCGACGACCTTCATCCGGTCATCATGCGTCGCTTCAGAATCGTCCTCACGCCACGAGAGGTAGTCATCAGGATGCAAGCGGATGTGATTCCAAACCTCATGATGTGCGATGCGCAGCCAAGTCAGGGCGATGAAGTCGAATACGTCGACCTCCGCGTCTGCGATAAGGCCTGCAAGGCTGACCATCTGCTCGCGCAGGCGCTCTGCCGCTCGAGGTGTTTCGAGGCCAGAGGCAAGGATCCTGACGAGCTGCTCACGATGTTCAGCGCGTTCGACTCCGGATGTGCCGCTGTCACTCGGGCTGACGGCGTCCAACACTGCCCGACTCCAGCGGCGTCGAACAACCATGGGCGGTGGCGGCACCTCGAAAGGGTACTGGACGATCTTCTCCATAAAGTCAGAGCTCTCACCAGCTGTCCCCAGAGCTCGATCAATCGTCGCTTGGTCGTACGCCATCAGGTAATGGACGTTCTCAAATCGCCCGAGAAGTCGGACCAAGCGCAAGAGCGAGCGCAACTCGTCGCCGTCAAGGCGGTCGACATCGTCGACTATCACAAGCACTCTTGTGTGCTGAGCTGCAATCTCGGCGCTGAGCTTACGAAATTCTGAGTGCCAAGCGGGACGCTTCGTGAGCTCAGTAATCGCTTCCGTAGCGATCGATGATACCGCGTCCCCGACAACCGGGATCAGCTTCAGTACTGGGGAGCCGAAGCGCGAGTACAGGGCGAGATTCTTCTTCACAGTTGACGATTGCGGAAAGGCTTCGCTCAATGCCGACACGAACTCTGATGTGAGCGATCCAGTATCCGCGACAGACCACGGGCTGAACCAAACGATTTTCCAGCTGTCGAGTTGACTGGCGATGTCTCTTAGCAGCGTGGTCTTGCCGCTTCCCCACGGTCCGACAACCCCGAATACGGTTGAGCTTTGACCGTCCACGCTTCTGTCAATCCGCGAAGCGACGGCACTGGCGAACTCGGATCGGCCGGTTATGTCGGCCTTTGCGCGCGAATCATCACTCCACGGCGAGACAGAGGCTGGTTCAGTGGCCATTGGCACAGTCAACCATGCCGCTCCTTTTACTAGTGGCAAGCCTGCTGGAATGCGGGGGTGCCCGAAAAATCGTCCGGGCATCGCCGGAACCGCATCCCCGCCGGCCGCCCAATGAATTCGGGCTGAACGCAATCGTCGAGTGCTCAGCTGTGCTGCAGTGTCGATATCGTGAGCTAGTGCTGATTAGTGAAGAAACGGCGGGCTTGATCGCTCAACTTGTAGTTCTACTTTGGATACCAACGATTATTCAGTTATTGAAATTTCGGATACCCAAACTGCAATACGAATTTGTAGTTGCGGCCGTCATCTTGGCGGCCGGTACAGTCTTGTGGGGGATGGGAACTGTTGCCAACTTGGTGGAAATCGTGGCATTGGGCGGGAAAAAAGTTGAGTACCCGGGCACGCTCACTGCATGGATCTGGATGCAATTCGCCTCACCGCTGGTGCTTCTCGGGCTTACCCAGGTTATGAGTCGTACATTCCGGGATCTGGCGCATACGAGAGAGAATCGCACATCTAATTGGGCTTCCGTCGAGCTTTGGAGAGGTCTGAGGGATCCCTGAATAGCGGCTCGCTCGCGTCGTCGCGCCGTTCGTCGCCGAGGTGGGGAACGATCGCGCTTGCCAACTAGGCAATTGACACCCTCCCAAAAATGAGAACCGGATTTGATTTGGATTCGAGTCGATTAGGGCCCTTGGAATCACGAGCCTGGAGTCACCTAAGCCAGCAGCAGCACCATCTCGCCTGACAGGAGATTTGACTCAATCGCTCCCCTGAGGCCTGAGTGGCACCAGTGCGCTGATCGGCTCATCATCTTTCGCCAGGCGCCCTGCCACCTTCAGAGTTCTCCGGCTGCGATTGCCCTTTTCCTGAACTTCGATTGACTCGTCGAGCAAGCCAAGACAACAGGCGTCTGACAGCATTCACCTCCTGGGATCGCAGTATCCCCTCGCGCGATACCGGGTCCACCTCGCCGATCTGACGACGCACGGTGCGAACACGATCGCGACGGAGGAGTTGTCTCGCACCCGTCCATGCGAGCACCACGGACACCGTGCCCGGGAGGAGTGCGGTAATAGCCACCGCGAGTGGATGCTGCTCCATGTTCTGGGCGACGGTCACTCCCGTGATCGAAGCGGTCAGCAGTGAATACAGCAGGGCACCGAACCCCCACACGTAGGACCCGGGTTTCTTGAGCCAAGCGTCGGCTGACACGAAGAGTGCCGCGTTCGTGCGCGCCTCCCTTTCATACTCTCGAACGAGCTGGTCATGCGCGACGGGAGCCGAAGAAGACGCAAACGGACCGTTCATCGGCCCGAGTTCAACAAGGCGCTCACGTAGGTCAAGGAGCCGGATCGAGCGCTCATAGAACCGCCGCGCACGCTGCTGTCGAAGCACTGCAGCGATATTGACCACCCCGACGATGGCACCAATTGCTGTGGCCCCGTACGAAATTGGGATCCAGTCCATGAGGCCTCCAGATCCGCCTATTCCGTTGATGTCCCTAAAACCTATCGGCACCCTCCGATGGCGTGGGTTCGCATCGGGTTCTGTCAGAGCAGCGATTCCCTGGGTGCGGGTCAGCCAAAGCTAGCCCAATGGATTCCCAGAGCCCCTGTAGCTAGACACGCTATCGCGCTCCGTCGCCACGAGAGTGCGCAAGATCCTGCGCTCTTGCGAATGATCCTCGCCTGAAGATCGCGCCAAGTCGCCCTTGCGGAGGCCAACCGAGTCGGCGGCGTCTGGTATGGATTGACCAATGCCCCGCACGCTCTCCAATTCGCAAACAGACAGTGAGCCCGAATCGAATGCCGCCTACGCTCAGTTCCGCCGAGATCGCCGAAGACGATAGTCTTCGGTCGCAGTTCATGCGGCAGCTCATCGCCACGCAGAACAACGCACGCCACGTCGCCGGGCCCGCCAGTGCGCCCCGCCTACTCGTTCAGTTTTGGGATGATGCTGCGGCTGTCCCCGACGACGTGCAAACTTGCCTAGATAGTTGGGCACCGCTTGAGATGGCAGGATTCACGCGGACACTATTTGATGACACGTCCGCGCGACGCTTCATTGAGGATCAGTTCAGCGCGCGTTATCTCGAGGCCTTTGACCGCTGCAGCCATCCCGCAATGCGATCCGACTACTTTCGCTTGTGCTTCATCCTTCGCATCGGGGGCATGTACATTGACGCCGATGACGAGTATCAGGGCGGGGAGATCGAACACTTAGTCGGCAGTGGTCGGTTGCGTATTCAGGCGTTGTGCTACGACATCGGGTCTGACTCGATGGTCGACGTGTCCGACGCACTCGCGGACACTACTGGCGCGAAGCGGATCTTCTATGTCAACAATAATCCTCTCATCGCAGGAGCAGGGCATCCGGTTATTGCCCGCGCATTAGAGCGCTCAACGACACTCCTGCTCTCCGCGAACGCGACCAATCGAGACCTCCAATCCATCACCGGACCTGGCAATCTCACGGCTGTCCTGGTCGCTCACGCCGCTCAGCAAGACGCGGACAGTCAGCCGCGTGACTTCGAACTACTCCCGACCTGGGATGCCGTTGCGATCAGCAAGTGGCCTCTCGCCTACCGAGCCGACGGACGCAATTGGAGGAACTGGGTGCGCGGCGACGCAGGTGGAGACCCCTCGTGAACAAGCGATCGATCGCGGACTTTCGTCAGAGCCTGCTCCATCACGGGCGGCTTCGCCTCCGCGTGCTCGACTGGCGCCGGCGCGCAACCGTCTTTTCGCGCGGACCCGAATCCGACGCGTTGCGTCGCGTTTATGTGATCAACCTCGATCGTCGGCCCGACCGCTGGCGGCGCGTTCGGCGAGAACTCGACCGGTTCCGAGACAGGCATGGTGAACGGCTCTCAGGAATCGCGCGACGTTTCTCCGCCATCGACGCACGGTACATTGACGCCAGACCCAACCCCGCCGAGTTGATTCCGCGATACACACTGGCCGATCAGCTCACCGTTGACCCGAATCCCCTGCTTCAGATTGATGATGAGACTCGCGCTCTTGAGATCAAGATGACGAAGCAGGAAGTCGCCGTGGCACAATCCCACATCGAGGTGTGGAAGCTAATCGCCAACGGCGACGTACCGAGCGCGCTCGTTCTTGAAGACGACGTGTTCATGACCCACGGCTTCGCTCGCGACCTAGAAGCGACCTGGTTATCGCTTATCCGGCCAGGCAACGATGCACCAAACTTCGACCTCCTGTACCTTGCCTTCGGGGACGTTGGGGGCGTCTCACCCGTCCGCAACGGTACGGGCGCCCGCCGACTAAAGAAACCGGGCATCTGGGAAGCCTCCGGGTATGTCTTGACCCGTGAAGGTGCCCGGGCACTGCTCGACCAACTGCCCGCGTACGGTCCCATCGACCTCTGGCTGAACATGCAATTCGGCAGACTGCAAGCATTCACCGCCGCACGCCCACTCATCGAACAACGCATCGACGAGCCGTCAACGAATTCATATTCCGTCCTCCCTGTCCTTTCCCAAGTTGGAGTCATTACACGCGAGAAGCCCCTCGTGCCCGCCACTAAGCACTTACCGGGACCTGTCATTGCAGTCGGCGAACCTGGCACCGGCTTGACCGCTCTCGCGACTGCCCTATCCATGCTCGGATTCACGTGCACCAGCGACGTTGAACACTTACCTGCGGCCGAAGAGCGCGCTCTCCTCCACGGCAGTCGAGGTCGGCTATTCAACGCCTACGTCAACATCGGCTCTCTCTCCGCCGAAGCGCTCAGGCGACTCGCCAGGACGAATCCGAACGCACATTTCATCTCCACATCGCCGCACCAGGCGTTGACTCCGGCCCTGAACGACCGCACCCTGATGCTCCCGCCTGATATCCGGGACAAGTGGGGAGCCCTGACCGAGTTCCTCGCCATCGACTATCCCGCACTTCCCTATCCGATCGAGCACGACACTGGCCAGCGCAACTTCGGACAGACGACCCTGTTGGCGAATGCTCGCCACTCGACTGATCTGAGGCACGACGCTGGACCGTGGATAGTGAAGCCGACCCGCGCGTGGAGGGGCATTCCGATCGACGCTGATCCTCTACCCCACACCCTCACAACGAGCGTCGACTGGGCCTCTGGCGAAACCCTCGATCGGGCTGACTGGGAGCTCCGCGACGACACGTTCCCGAGCAACATGGCGTTGTTCACTCCAGCAAACGTCACCCAGACCGGGAGCCACGCATTGCTCACCCTCCGGCACGAGAAGACATCGGTGCGCGAACTCACATCTGGAGCAATCGCCACCACAGCGTCCTACCGCTACGGCACGTTCAAAGCCAAACTCCGTCCGCCAGGAGTGTCCGGACTCGTGACAGGCATGTTCCTTCACCGGAACGGGCCCCGACAGGAGATAGACATCGAATTCCTCGGCAAGGACACCAGCAAAATGCTTGTCAACGTCTTCTACAACCCGGGACCGAACAGCACCAAGCTTGAATACGGCTACCGTGGAACACCCACCCTGATCGATCTCGGGTTCGACGCCGCGGACAGCTTTCATACGTATGAGATCGACTGGCAACCAAACATGATCCGATGGCTGGTTGACGGCGAGGTTGTATACCAACGGAATACGTGGGAGCCAACGCCGATTCCCAACCAACCCCTTCAGTTCAACGTCAACCTCTGGCACTCCCGATCGAGGGAGTTCACCGGAGATTTGGCGTCCACACTCCTTCCCGTCTCAGCGAGCATCCGATCAGTCGAGATCTATGGTTCGGCCCAGACCGCGTCCGACGAAGTGGAGGGTTCGCTGGATGAGGCATCGGTTGATCACCCGTAGAAGCTTTATGTTGCCTGCACACACGCGAGGTAGGAGTTAGCTGTCGCGACTTCCCGGTCGAGTAAATGAGGTAGCTCACGACCCAAACGCTTGACCGATAAGAGTCCTTACGTCCGGTACCACCGCCCACAACTGCAGGTGCGAACGAGCGGGCGCAGAGTGTCGTAGTCAGCGTCGCCTTACTTCGGCAGGAATGCCTGGGCCCGTTTGATGGTGATGTCGCGGCGGATTTCGCTGACTGGAAGCTTCTTGCATATCCGCACTAGTGAGACGGGGTCGATGAGGCCGGCTTCCACTAGAGCGTCGACGAACTCGAGGTCCTTGGCCTCTCCGCGGACGAGTTTCGCGGCGCACAGATCATGAGGGTCCAGGCATCTGGCGAGAGCACCACCTGGTCCATCCGGGGCAACCAGGACGGTGCGGGTCTCCCAACCGTTCGGGAGCACCGATGTCATGACGTTGACACCTTGGACGTAGAAGCCGTGGTCCTGGTGGAACTGGGACCACTCTCCCAGTTCCGCATCGATGATAGTGGCGAGCGTGTAGTCCTCGTCGTCTGTGATCGGGGCAATATCGACTTCCTCCGACAAGGTCGCCCGTTCAGGAAGCTCCCCTTCGTTGTACGAGCCGAGGATGGCTTGACTGCCGATGATCAGGACGTCGCGCTGCTGGGTGACCCGCGTTGCGTGGCGGATCGCCTCATCGAGCTCCTTGCGTGTCACTTGCCGCTTGCCCGCTTTATCGCCGCGAGCCGTTCATCCTGGGTGAGAGCACCGGAGAACGGGGAGTTCTGTCGAAGTTCGCGTCCCTCAGGGGTATCGGCGAGCATGCCGGTGATGAGCACGTCGACCGGACTGTCGATCAACTCGCTCCACCGGTTCACCCACGATTGACTGATCGGAGAGGTTAGGCGCGTGCTGAGACGTTCCAGGTTCTTCGGTACGACCTCGAGAACGCTATCCGGGTCGCTGCGGAGTTTGCGAGCGAGCTCGTGGTGCAGCTCCATCGCAACCCGCTCCTCTCGACGGTCGTTGACGACCTCGATCTTAGGGCTGCGTCCCATCACGTTCAGGGCGCGCTGGAGAGTTCCGAGTTGGATCCGGCCGTCCCGCTCGGACTGTTCCATGCGAGTGACGCTGCTAGGAGCGACACCCAGGTTCTCTGCCAGCTCGCGCACGGTCCACCCGACTGCGCGGCGCGTGTCCATGATCGTGGTCGACATCTCCATACCTCCTTGTTGCATTGTAGTGCAACACAGCGACCCTTGTCTAAGTTTGGTTTCCGGTGATCACGCGGACTGAACCTGCCCAGCAGTGGAAACAGTAGCGACGTTGCGACCAGCACAATTAGCCTCTCGGCCTCCGCACGTGGAGGTCACGGCCGAGTTCTCGCTCGGTCTCCGTCGTGTGCCCGAATCGGGAAAACGGGTCACTGCTCCGGAGCGCGACCGGTGACCGTTCTTGCGGCCGGCAGTGCCCACGTCCAATGTCGACACAGTGGTGGGTCGGGTCGATGCTGCTGAGGTCGATCGGAAAGCGGCGTTGGCCGGTCGCCTGCCACGATTCAAATGCGTGACCACGCTCGAGGATGAGCGGTCCGTCACCCTGCATGGTGTTGCAGTGTGGGCAGATTTGCGCCATGTACTCCATTTCCACGACCTTGCTATACCGCCGGTTGAAACGGGTGAACGCCGGCAGCCGGGACCTCGCCCCAAGGATACGGATCTCATCTTCGATGAGTCGCTCAACCCGGTCCGCCTGATGCGGGATGTACGAGGTGGAAATGGAGGATTTGATGCCGCAGCGAGTCTCGAATCCGGCGACGCGCACGAACCAGGCGCTCATCCACTTGTCGCACTCCGGCCGCCAACACTTGATCATCACCGCGTCGACAATCAGCCAGTTCGCGACGACATCAACGTTCCTACTAATCTTCGCGGTCAGAATGTGCCGAAGGCCCGCTCTCAGTTCCAAGCTGACTCCACCAGATCGGATCGGCTCGTCCACTGTCAGGACGATCTCCTCCCCGCGCGCGTCGATACCGAAGTGAGTTGTTCCTCCGGCGAACGCAAGACTTTTGGGGCCGGCGAGCCAAATAGTGTTGATGCCTGCTGCCTGGTACCGCTCTGTTCGGTGGCGGAAGTCGTCGGAGGACTGCCCGGACCATTGCACTTCGACAGCCGTACGTACCCCGTCCTTTTCGATGAGCACGTCTGCGATCCAGGATCGGTCCGGAGCCGGATACTCGATAGTCGCGGTGTAGCCGAGCTCCTTGGCTACCTGGGCGACAATCCCCTTCGCGCGAAGGTGCAATTCGGATTCGCCGCCCGGATGCAGATCGCAATGTGAGCCCGGATTGTGAGAGAAGTATTTCAGGCCCAGGTTCGATGTCCGCGGGTGTCCAGATGATCCGCAGCTCATCACCGTCATGCCCTTGAGGAGGCGGATCTTCTGCCATTCCTCGTCGCTGAGGAAGACAGACTCCATTCGGACTCCGTCGACGATTGCTACCAGAGGCATGTCGGCACCGTATCGGGAGCTGGCGACATGCGCCGTCGGACAGCACCGTTTGCGCGGTCAGCAGGCTGAACTCAAGCGGCGCGAGACGGAAGCTCCGATCGCCCATTGTCGACGTATTGCCTGACACATTGGAGGCACGTAGCGCATGTTTCGGAGGACCATGATGGCTGACAGCACGAGAGAGAACCTTCAACCACGCCGGGCGGCCTCGACATCGCTTGGGGACTCTGTACGACTCAGCACCCAGGACATCGTCCGGACGCTTCAAGCGGGATTGGGGCAAGGGCTCCTTGCTATCCTCGTGAACCGTGATGTACGGACGCTGGCCCGCTGGGCAAACGCTACAGTCGCTCCGCCAGCGGCTGCCGAGCGCAAACTGCGGGATACCTTCCAGGTGTTCCGGATGATAGCCGACGCAGATTCCACCTCTGTGGCTCGCGCTTGGTTTGTGGGAATGAACCCAGGTCTTGACGACCGCTCCCCCGCCGAGACCCTCGCTGACGGCGATGTCCGCGAGGTGATGGCGGCGGCCCGACACTTCATCGCTGGCAATTGAACCCGTCGAAAGTGTCGCGACCAAAGAAGCCCTCGCGCCGCGGCGAGCAACGCTGATTGGTCAGCTCGCCATGGCTGCCACCAATCGACCGACTGTGCAGAGGCACCGGTCGCTATGACACCCCGTCCACACGAGCCTGGGCGTCACTAATGCGTCGCATAATCTTCGTCCCTCGCCTTTCGAATCCGAGTGCGCTCATGATGACGGCAACCTCATCATCCGAGCTTCGGACTACATTATCGCTGCGAATCCAACGCACGATGTCGATGAGGGCCGACGTGCTGTATTCGTCGATCGGGTAACCCGGACTCACGGCTGGGCGCGTTCCCGTCCTTCGGCCGACTGGAAGTTCCCATGCGGTTGCCATATCGGCAATGGGGGTTGGCACTTGGGAATCCGCGCGTTCGACCGCGTCCGTGAAAGCGTACAGCACTGCTGCCACCTCAGCGTCGGCGTCGTTGAACCAGTCCGTGCTCCATATGCGGTGAAATACCCATCCCCGTCGCTCAAGTAGCTGTTGTCGGAGTCGGTCACGTTCTCGAGCGGTGTGCCCTGAGTGATACGCAGCGCCATCGGCTTCGATCGCAAGCACGTGTCTTCCCGGTTTCTGAGGATGACGGGCGGCGAAGTCGAGACGGTAGGAGCCGACACCGACTTGCGAGTCCAGCTTTAGACCAGCTGCTTCCAGTCGGTCTCGGATATCCATCTCGAATGCGTTGAGAGGGATGCCTCGGTTTGGGCCGTCCCCTAGATCAGCTCCGCCGGAGGACACGAACCGGATGAACTGATACATGAGCTTGTAACCGCGGCTCTCATGGCCGTCTTCCGCCAGGTCATCGGCTGAGAAGCTGCTGACGAGAGTCAGTCGCAGACGGGCCCGACTGATGGCGACATTCAGCCTTCGGTCTCCGCCGTTTTGCAGGAGCGGCCCCCAGAACAGGCGAAGTTGCCCATCCTTGCTCTTGCCGTATCCGACCGTGAGAATGATCGCGTCGCGTTCATCGCCTTGAACCCGCTCGATGGATTTAACGAAGAATGCTTCCTTGGCGTTGAGGGTCTCGAACAGGCCGGGGTCGTCTGCGAATGCCCGTTCAAGTGCCGTTTCGAGTCGGTGTTGGTGTTTGATACCGAAAGCGATAACGCCCAGTGATTCGTCCGGATGAAGGAGCGCATGAGACTTCACGGCCTGAACCACCGCCTCCACTTCTGCTTCGGGGCTATTGGTGCCCCCGCCGATTCCTGGGCTGAAGGGCACTTCGATGTGGTTGATTGCGTCCGGGGTGTCTGCGGCGGGGAAGGTGGTCAGCGAGCTGTCGTACACGTGCCGGTTCGAGACAGCGATCAGTCGCTCATCTCGTGAACGGTAATGCCACAGCAGCCGGCGTGATTGACCGGCCAAGAGCCGATCCATCGCGAACAGGATGCTTTCCGCGTCCCGGGTGAGTGAGCCAAGCCGACGTGGGGCGGGCGTCTCGTCTAATGCGAGTGCGAGCGATGCGTCCTCGTCAATGTCCTCGGTGTCATCCGGGTCTTCGAGGGTCTTTGCGAAGAACTCGGTTGGGGGAAGCTGCCTGCTGTCACCGGCAACAATGAGTTGACCGCCTCGGAGGATGGCGGGGATTGCGTCCGCGGGCTTGACCTGACTTGCCTCGTCGAAGATGACGACATCGAAGAGTTGTTCTCGTGGGAGCAACCGTGAAACCTGGAGCGGACTCATGGCCCAAATGGGCTTGGCGGCAAGGATGACATCGGGCACTTCACGGAGGAGTCGCCGAACCGGCGTGAACCTCGTCTTGCGGGTCACCTCTTTCTTTAGGATGAGGTGCTGATCCGGGTTGGCGTCCAGTTCATTTTTGAGGCGCTCTGCAGCGAGCCGCCGGATGCGAACTGCGTTTGCCTCAAGGTGACCCAGGTCGTTGCGCTGGAAGGTCGCCGCTGCACGGTTTAGGTCGCTACCGCTGATGGACGCCAGGTCCGGGTCGAAAAGTAGAGCCTCGTCGAGGAGTGATGTAGCGATGACCCGGTCCAAGACTTGTGCGGCGCGGTTTGGTGCATTGGCTCCGACATCTTCCCGCTGTTCAAGATGATTCAGCAGCGGCCCTAGCCCAGCCGCCGCGAGAGTGGTGCGGAGAGCGAATGACCTTGGCATGAGGCGTCGACGTGGATCCTGAGCCAGCCGCACGAATAGGGCAGGAAGGTCGGTCATCCGCTCTTCGAGTAGCGAGGTTCCCTGCAAGGAATCGTCGAGTTTCGCGACGGCGTCTCGGTAGGAGTATGCATCGTTCACGCTGGGCCGCCAGTCGACCGCGGCAGCGTAGTCAAGGCGACCCACCCACGACGTTCGGAGATTCAGCGCTGCCTCAAGCAAGTTCGCCCTGGCATTGCGCGGGAGGTGTCCAACCATCGACTTGGCTCTTCGCAGTGCATCTCGTCGGGGTGCCCCGGATATCTTCCGCTGAGTTTGTTTCCGATACGGTCGGCTCGTAGCGAGTAGAGAATTGTGGATGTCGTCGTTGGACAACTGGGGATCGAGCGTTGCCGGAGCCGACGAGAGCACTCGGTCACGTTCTTCGAATTGCGTTGCGATTATGGCGAGTTCGTCCCAGGTCGCTGGTGCAGGCAGATCGAGGGAACCTGCCATGGCCGTCAGACCCGCAGTTACCTGCGAATGGCGCGATTGCACGTCGGTGAGGATCTGATTGGAATGCCGGAGTTCGTCTTCACTTGTGATCTTGGCCGGCGACCAGCCAGCTGTCGTAGACCAGCCCGACTCAAGCACGCCCAAATTGCTGAGTTCCGTCAGGGCTGCTTTGTGACGAACTGGGTCTAGCTCCGACCAGCCTTCCAGGGTGGCTACCGGGATGCGCAGGTCCGACTGCACGTCTGACGGTATCGCGAACGATAGCGCGATCAGTTCCGCGATGCTGATGCCCCACCCACGAGACGGGTTGTGGATCGCCGCGTTGTGCCTGACGAGACGTTCGCGTGCCGAGGCAAGGGAATAGTGAAGTTCGTCGGTGCGGGCGAGTCCCGCCGTGCGCTGTTTATCCAGTGCTTCCTGAAGCTGGTCTGCTACAAATCGTCGCGAACTCGCGGCCGCGAACACATCGAGCACCAGATGGCCTAAATCGACTCGGTTCAGTCGGTCGAGAACCGCGGCTACGGCCGCACGCTTCTGGGCAACAAAGAGCACGCTGCGGCCGGCGGCAGCTGAGGTGGCAATGATGTTCGCGATCGTCTGGCTCTTGCCAGTTCCTGGCGGACCCTCGACAACGAGGTTTCGACCGGCGAGGGCAGCATTAATGACATAACTCTGGCTCGCATCAGCGTCCAGCACGAGGTACTCCGCGTCAACCGGCGTGTAGTCCGGGGTCGCCTCCGTCACGTCATCGGCAAACGCGCGAACTCGCTCGGCCGCGGCAGCATCGCCTGACAAGGCTGCGACCAAGTCGGACTCTCCGAGCGCATCCAGATCGCTGACGTCGTCAACCATCGGCTGTTTTGCGTAACTGAATGCGCCGATGACGATCGTCGGATCAATGGAGAACTCTGCAATGTCTTTGCATGCGTCCTCGACTGCCCACTGCATGCTCTCGATGTCGTCGTAATCGCCGTCATACTCACCAAGCACGTCGTCGTCCTTGATGCGCACCCTGTCGGCATTGAGCACGTGGGTAAGCACAGCATTGACCTGGAAGTCGTCAAGCAACCTCAAGTCCCATGATTGCTGCGCACCCCTGCGGAGCTCGATCTCAATGGGCCTAAGAAGCAACGGTGCTCGCGGTCGCGTGTACTTGGGCTTCCGAGGTTTGGCTTCCTGGGCCTCGGCGTCGTCGAGCTCGGTCGCCTCCGCGGCAGCCAGCCCCGGGTTGCCCTCGGGATCCCACGAGGCCATCCCGGCCGCGAGGTACGTCACCGAAACTCCGTATTCTTCCACGGCTTCACGTTGTTTGCGGGCCAGCGCTACGCAAGCCTTTTGCGCATTCTGCAGGGCCTCGCTATCAGGAAACAGCTCGGACAACCGCACTTGGGCGCCTGCCATCAGCTTTCTCAAGGCACCGTGCGGCGATCCGTCAAGGATCAGGGTTGAAGCGCCATTTCGGTAGTTGAGGAGTCGGTTGTTTCCGCCAACGTCGATCAGCCCGTTTCGCCACTCCTTTGACGCGGACTCGATGGATTGGCTCATTAGGGCTCCCAGCTTGACCCACTCCACTCGTAACGAAGGGGTTCGTGTGATGGTTCTAAGACGATGCGGCGACGCCTATTTTGCTACTTCGTCGCGCAGGTCCACTTCGTTGGCTTTTTCGAGTGCGTCCAAAATCATGTCCAACTCCTCGAAGTCCTCCGCACCGTAAAGCTGCAGGTCGCTCAGATCACGTTCCATGAGATGACCCTACTTGTTCGGCCCCGTTGGACATGCCGAGGTCGCCCTTCACGACTCCGACTTGGAAACGCGAGCAGACCGCTTCTCAAGGATCTCCACAACGGATACGTCGAGCTCAAGGTCGTCATATGCGATGCCCCACCGCTCTGTCATGCGATGCATGATGACTTCGATGCGCTGCAAGTTGCGAATGAGGGTTGTCTGGTCATATTCATGCTCGCCGTTCATCTCGGCTAACAATCCTGCGAGAATCTGCGAATCCCGGGATGTCTGCTTCGCGCGTTCCTGCGCCTCCTCGTCGAGTCCGCCCTCCCATTCGACGATGTCGTCCACCGCGGATTGGATGACGGGGCCGATCGCCTCCGCCACGGCCACGACCGTTCCTCCGTATTGCACGAGCGCTTGGTCGAAATCGTCGCGGGCCATGGTGCTTAGGCCAGGCGCGATGGGCAGCCTGCCGTACTCAAGGAGCCGGCGGGCGCTGGACGATTGCGCCTTGAGCGTCCCGTCTGCTGAATAGCGAAAGAGCGCGACGTCACGTTCCTCGCCAAAGGCCAACGCGCTGGAGGTAAACCCATTTAAGGAATACAGCAACGCATCGCTGTGGATTCCGTCGATGCCTCGCACTTGTTGTGCGACGGGTAGCGTAACCGGCGCCGCGTCGTGCCGAACGAGGGCGTATCCGCCTTGCGATTCGATGTCGACCGCCCTCTCCTCGGTCTCCGAATGGATCTGGACCGAGAGGAAACCTAGCTCCTCCATGTGACGAACAGCGAACTGTTCCGCATCGCGGGCTGATGAGATTTTCGTCGGGCCGAAGTCGCGCATGAGGAGAACAAGAAAGGACCGGGATAGTTTTTCGACCATCCCGGTCCTTCTTCACTCAATATCCGGAAAGTCTCGCGATCATTTCCGGAATGAGCCTTGGTTGCGGGGGCAGGATTTGAACCTACGACCTCTGGGTTATGAGCCCAGCGAGCTACCGAACTGCTCCACCCCGCGGCACAAGAATCAATCTTAGCACAGGGTTTCGGGCGAGGTTTCGATACGCCGGCTCGCTGCGCTCGCCAGCTACTCAACCCGCAGAGCGCACCCTGCGGGTCGAGTAGGTCGGGGCTAGCTGGACGCTGCGAACAGGCGCTCCAGGGCATCCTGCAGGCGCTCATCGGCTTGCGCCGCCGCTACCCGGTCGTTGGCCGCATACGCAGCCTCACGCTCCTGGAGGGCCTTCTGCGCATCCGCCAATGCCGCGTCGAACTCCGGCGTGGTCTCGCCGCCCGGCTCGGTCGGCTCGGTGGGTGTCGTCGGGTCCTCAGGCAGCTCCTCGCCCGGCTCGACCGGGGTAGCCGGAACATCCTCATCGCCGGCGTTCGCACCGGAGTCGCCACCGAAGATCACGTCGAGCGCGGCATCCAGTGTCGACTCGAAGGCGATCTCATCACCGAACGAGACGAGCACCTTCTGCAGCACCGGATAGCTCGTCTCACCCGTCGACTGCACGTAGACCGGCTGCACGTAGAGCAGACCGCCGCCGACAGGCAGGGTGAGCAGGTTGCCCTTGCGCACCGTGGTGGAGCCCTGGTCGAGCAGGTTCAGCTCGGTGGAGACCACCGGGTCGGCGTTGAAGTCGTTCTGCACCTGGCCCGGGCCACGCACGGTCGTCTGCTTCGGCAGCGCCAGCAGCGTGAACTTTCCGTAGTTCTCACCCGGATCCGCATTCACCGACAGGTACCCGGTGAGCACGTTACGCGTGCCCTCACCGAGGGAACGCGGGATGTAGGTGGAGTACAGCTGGAACGCCGACTGCTCCTGGCCGGGGAGCCTCATCGTCAGGTAGTACGGCGGCTGCGACTTGGCAGTAGCAGCCGGCTGGGTCGGGTCGACCGGTGCCACCCACGCGTCGTCACCGGAGTAGAACGAGTTCGTGTTGGTGACGTGGTACTTGCCCAGGATGGTGCGCTGCACCTTGAACAGGTCGGCCGGGTAGCGCACGTGGTCGAGAAGCTCGTCACTCATCTCGCTCATCGGCTCCAGCGTGGTCGGGAAGATCTTCTGCCAGGTCTGCAGGATCGGATCCTCCTTGTCCCAGGCGTACAACGTCACCTCACCGCTGAACGCGTCGACCGTGGCCTTCACAGAGTTGCGGATGTAGTTGATGTTGTCGAGCGCGAGACCAGTCTCCTGGGTGTGCGTGTCGGCAATGGCCGAAGACAGCGACTGGATGTCCGAGTACGGGTAGTTCGCACTCGTGGTGTAACCGTCCACGATCCAGACCACCCGCTCATCGACGATGGCCGGGTAGGCGTCACTGTCGAGCTGGAGGTACGGCGCGGCCTTCTGTACGCGGGTACGGGGGTCGCGGTCGAAGAGGATCTGCGACTCCTCGTTCACGAAGTTCGACAGCACGATCTGCTCGGACTGGAACTTGATGGCGAAGATCAGCTGCTTGAAGAAGTTGTCGAGCTTCGGCCCGCCATCGCCCTCGTACGTCGTGGTGGCGTTCTGGCTGTCTTCCTCATCGCCTGACGGGAAGTCCAGCTCGACGGGAGTGCTGCCTGCCGGGGCGCCGACTATCGAGTACGGCGGGGAGTTCTCCCCGAAGTAGATACGCGGTTCGTATTCTCCGAGGACACCGGTGCTTGGGATACCCGACTCGAGGAACGATGGCAAGCCGTCGGCCGTGCGCTCGTTGCCCGCGGCAGCCACGACGCCGTAACCGTGCGTGTACACGACGGTGTCGTTGTCCCAGGTGGCGGCCGCACCGGTGTTGTTCACGTTCAGTTCGCGCACCGCGATGATGGTGTCCTGGATTCGCCCGTCGATGTCGTAGCGGTCGACATCGAGGTGGTCTGCGAAGTCGTAGTACTGCTTGATCTGCTCGAGCTGGGCGAAGGTGTCAGACACCAGGGCCGGGTCGAGGATGCGGATGTTGGTGGTCGTCTCGGCGTCGTCCCTCAGTTGGCCGGGCTCGGCATCCGTCGTCGCCGCATACGGTGTCTCGACCACGTCGGCGATCCCATAGGCGTCGCGGGTGGCCTCGATGTTGCGCTCCAGGAATGGGGCCTCGTACGAGCGCGCGCTCGGGTCGACCTGGAAGCGCTGCACGATCCAGGGGTAGGCCGTACCCAGCAGCAGGGCGACAACGATGAGCAGCGCGGTGCCGACGATCGGCAGGCGCCAGCGGCCGACAATCGCCGTGACGATGAAAAGGATGGCGACGAACGCCGCGGCGCCGGCCAGGATGGCGCGGGTGGGGATGGTCGCGTTGACGTCGGCGTAAGAGGCTCCGACCAGGAGGCCACTGCTGCTCGTCGTGAGGGTCGCGTACTGGTCGAACCAGATGCTGGCACCCTGCAGAAGCAGGTAGATCGCGCCGGTGATGGCGAACTGGATGCGCGCAGTCTTCGAGATGCGAACCTCACGGCCGTTGAAGCGGAGGGCACCGTACAGGTAGCTGGTGGCGACGGCCGCGATGGCGGAGAGCAGCACAACGGCCGAAGCGAAGGCGAGTACCGCCTGGTAGAAGGGCAGCTCGAACAGGTAGAACGAGATGTCCAGCCCGAACTGCGGATCGGTCTTGCCCGATGGAGTGCGGTGCAGCCAGGTCAGCGCCAGCTCCCAGGACGACGCCGAAGCGACACCGGCGAAGAAGCCGAGCACGGCCGGGATGCCGAGCATCGCCAGGCGACGAAGCGGTTCGATGACCTGCTGGTAGCGGTCAAGCTGCGAGTTGAGCTTCGCGTAGACCGGTCGGAAGCGGAACGCCACATCGATGCTGATCCAGACCGGGATCGCCATGGCAAGGAACCCGACCAGGAACATCACCGCACCGGCGATCCACTCAATAGCGAGCACGCTCTGGAAGCCGAGCTGCTCATACCAGAGCCAGTCGGTGTAGAGGCCGGCGAAGATGAAGAATGCGATGACGAACGCGGCGATGATGATGGCCGCGATGACCAGTGTTCCCCGGGATCGGGGCGCTGGCTGCTGTGATGCTGTTGACGACAAGCGGATGCTCCTGGCACGAGAGGACGGGGTTCACCCATCTTAAGGGGGGCGTGCTGGTAAATAGTGCCTGTGGGTTTCGCCCTAAGCTGATCGGCCCTCGTCGGCGCAGGTCGACAGCGCACTCGTGTCGTCCTCACTGATCGCCTCGACCGCAGTGATCGCCTCTTCGAGGGTCGCGACAGAGAACACCGTCAGTCCGTCGGGAATGTGGCCGATCACCTCGTCGCAGTTCTGCTCTGGCGCCAGGAACCAGCCGGAGCCGGCGTTCACTGCACCGTACAGTTTCTGGCGGATGCCGCCGATCGGCCCCACCTGCCCGCTCGCAGTGAGCGTTCCGGTTCCGGCAATCTCCTCGCCACCGGTCAGCGCACCCGGCGTCAACTTGTCGACGATGCCGAGCGCGAACATCATGCCGGCGGATGGCCCGCCAACGTCGTCGAGCTGGATGTTCACCTCGAAGGGGAAGTCGTAGCTGGTCTCCACCGAGACGCCGATGATCGGGTGCGGGGCGAAACCCTCGGCTGGGGTGAGTGTGAGCTGCAGCTCCTGGCCGTCGCGGATCAGCGTGAGTTCGATGTCCTCACCTGGCACGCTCTCCGCGACCTCCGCCTGCAGGGTGGCGGCATCCATCAGCTCGACACCGTTGGCGCTGACGATCTGGTCGCCCTCAAGAACTGCGCCATCCGCTGGTGAATCCGGCACAACGGAGCGCACGGTCAGTACCGTCTGGATGTCGTGCCCGAGTTCCACCAGCGCGGCGGCAGCAGCCGCCTGCTGCGACTCGTTCATGAGCAGCTCGTTCTCCTCGTTCGACTGCTCGACGGTCTGGCCCATCGGGTAGGCGACATCCACTGGGATGACCGCCTTGCTGGGGTCGAACCACGCCCTCACGATGTCGAGCCACGGAATCGGTGTCCGGCGGCTCCCGACGACGCCGACCGTCAGTAACCGCAGCGAGCCATCGGTCGGGTAGACGGTCTGGCCGGGGACCTCGATCAGCTCGACCTCTTCGTCGTCGATGGTCACCGAACCGAGGGTGTCGAAGGTCGTACCGGGTTGCTGGATCACGTACGACGATGGCATCCACGCCAGCGTCGTGGCGCCCAGGATGGCGACCAGCAGCAGGGTCCAGCCAACCCGCACGCTGCGCCGGCGTGGGCGCGGCTCATCATCGAAGAAGAAAGCCACCGCCGTCCTTTCGCTGCAGCCCGAGGTTGATCGGAGCGGTTTGCACTATCGTGTCGGGCTGTTCGCCACAGGCGCACATTCTCGCCGCTACAGCCTAGGTCAAACTCAGCAAAGCGAGCCTCACAGCGGCTAGCGTGGATGACATGCCAGACGATGACAAGCAGGAGCCGGATGAGGACTTTCTCGCCATGCTGCGGGAGATGTTGTCCAACCAGTCCGGGCTTGACCCGCAACAGCTCGCCAGCGCCGCCGGCCTGCCGAACGACCCTGAGCTGATCGCCCAACTGATCGGGCAATTGCAGAGCGCCCTGCAGAACAGCGGCGATGGCATCAATTGGGGCCTTGCCCTGGAACAGGCGAAGGCTCGCGCCGCCATCGAGCCGGCTGCGGCCGCCGACGACAGCGGCCAGCTGGAACAGGCTTTCAACGTGGCCGCCCTGTGGCTGAGCGAAGCAACCTCCATCTCGGAACTCACGGCGACGCCCCAGCTGTTGAGCCGCGCCCAGTGGGTCGAAGCGACCATGCCGGTCTGGATCCAGTTGGCTGAGCCTGTCGCATCCAGCATTGCGGATGCCATCACCGACGTTCTCGAGGAGCAGGCGCCTGAGGAGATGTCGAGCATGATCTCCGGCGCGAGCAGTGTCGTGCGCAATGTCGGCGGCACGCTGTTCGCGATGCAGCTCGGCCAGGTGGTCGGCCAGCTCGCCGCCGAGGTGGTCTCGGGCGGGGACATCGGCATCCCGCTGCTCGACGCGGGCGCGGCATCCGACACCCAGGCAGCGATCGTGCCGCAGAACCTGGCTGTTTTCGGCGCCGGGCTCGACATTCCCATCGACCAGGTGCAGCTTTACATCGCTGTACGCGAGCTCGCTCACGCGCGGCTGTTCCGGCACGCCAAGTGGCTGCGGCTGCAGTTCATGACCTCGATCACGAAGTCGGCCAGCGGCATCGGCATCGATACCGCCCGCCTGGAGGAGTTGGCCAGCGACTTCGACCCGAGCAACGCGGCCGACCTGCAGCAGGCGATGGCGAGCGGTGCCCTCATCCGCCCCAAGTCCGACGAGCAGCTGGCTGCGCTGGAGCGGCTGGAGACCACACTCGCGCTGGTCGAGGGCTGGGTCGACGTCGTGACCGCCCAGGCGACCTCACGCCTTCCCAAGGCGGTTGCCGTCGCCGAGACGGTCCGCCGCCGCCGTGCTGCCGGCGGGCCGGCCGAGTCCGCCTTCGCGACCCTGGTGGGCCTGGAGCTTCGCCCGCGCCGCCTTCGTGAGGCGGCTGCCATGTGGCAGGCGGTGACGGATGCCGTGGGCGCCGAACAGCGCGATGCCCTGTGGTCCCACCCCGACCTGGTTCCCACGCAAGCGGACATCGACAACCCGCAGGCGCTCATCGTCAGGCTGACCGCCGGGGAGCCCGAGCTGGACGACATCGACCGCGCGATCGAGGACCTCCTCGGCGACGACCGCGGCGACCGCCCCCGCGAAGGCAGCAACGGCGCGGCAGAGGATCCGCCGCCGCCCGTCGTGTAGCCGCCGCGCTGCCCTTTCGGTGGAACGCCGTCGCATCCGTGGCCGCGTTCCACTGAAAACGGCGCGCGGCTGAGGGAGGCGGGCTGGCTGTGGAAGGTTTGCTCGCGGCATCCGTCGTTCCGGCATCCTCGGGGCATGGTCCTGCAACTGAATCCCCGTTTTCCCCTCGTCTGGCGCAGCCCGAACAGCCTGCAGTTCGGGGTCGAGTCGCCGCCCGTGCGCATCGACCAGGTCACCAACGCGCAGGAGCGGCTCATCGCCGCATTGGTCAGCGGCGCCACGCGCCCCGGCCTTGACCTGATCGCCACGACAGCGCAACTCGGAGAGGCCGAGCTGGCCGAATTGCTCACGCTGCTCGACCCGGTGCTCGGCAAGACTCCGCCGCCGCTGAAGGGGCACGTCTCGGTGATCGGCACCACTGCGACCGCTGCGCGCCTCCGCTCCTCCGTCGCCTCGCTCGGGTTGACGCTGATGCCGCCGGATGCCCACGCCGACCTGGGGATCCTGGTCAGCCACTACGTGGTGGAACCGGAGCTGTTCGGCTACTGGCTGAGCCGCGACGTGCCGCACCTGCCGATCGTCTACTCCGACACCGGCGTGCACGTTGGACCGCTCATCGAGCCGGGCAGCGGCCCCTGCCTGTACTGCCTGGAACGCCACCGAACGGATGCCGACCCGGCCTGGCCGGCGATCGCCGCCCAGCTCTGGGGCCGGACCAGTGCGGTGGAGAGCGCGCTGGTCGTCTCCGAGGTGGCTGCTCTGGTCATGCGGATGATCCTGCAACGGCTGACCGGAACAGCCGTCGACGTGGCGACATCCGCTTTCCTCGACGCAGCCTCAGGTCAGGTCACGCACCGCGAGTGGGTGCAGCACCCGGACTGCGGTTGCGCAGCTCTTCCAGAAAACGGCTCGGCGCCCGGTCGCCGGAACGGCCCTGACCGGCCTGCGACCACGACAGGTGCAGCTCTTTCCGTGCCCGCGTGATTCCGACGTACAGCAGGCGGCGCTCCTCGTCGATCGCCTCGAACGACTTGGCGTAGGTGATCGGCACCAGCCCCTCGCTGAGGCCGACCAGGTAGACCGTGTCCCACTCGAGGCCTTTCGCCGAGTGCAGCGTGGCGAGGGTGACCGCCTCCATTGTGGGCTCGTGTTGTGCGGATGCCCGCTCATACAGTTCCTCGACGAATTGGCGCAGCGTGGTCTCGCGCGGCGCCGACTCGGCAAGGCCCATGACCGCGTTCAGCGACTCCCAGCGATCGCGCACCGCGCCCCGGGTCTCTGGTGCATCCTGGGTCCACCCGAGTGAACGCAGCACGTCGCTCACCGTCTTGAACAGCGGCTCGCCGACGGATGCGATGACCGCACCCTTCAGCATCATCAGCGCCTGTTTCACCTCGGGAAGTTCGAAGAAGCGCCGGCCGCCTCGCAACTGGTAGCTCACCCCGGCATCGTTCAACGCGGTCTCGAGAGCTGCACCCTGGACGTTGATGCGATAGAGCACGGCGATGTCCTGCGGCCGAACCCCGGCCGCGATCTGCTCAGTGATGCGGCCGGCTACCGCGCGTGCCTCCGCGCTGTCGGTCGGGTAGGAGCGCACCTCCGGTTCGACACCTCGCGCTGACTCGGCAGCGCTCAGCACCAGCGCACCGGGGCGGTCGCGCATCAGGCGGTTGGCTGTCGCGACGATCGCCGGCGTCGACCGGTAGTTGGACTCCAGCCTCACCACTGTCGCGTTCTGGTAGCGGCTGCCGAACCCGAGCAGGAACGACGACGAGGCACCGGCGAACGAGTAGATGGTCTGGCTGGCATCGCCGACAACGCACAGGTCCTGCCGATCTCCCAGCCAGAGGTCGAGCAGGTGCTGTTGCAGGGGCGAGACGTCCTGGTACTCGTCGACCACGAAGAAGCGGTACTGCTCGCGCACCTGCTGCGCGACCCACGGCTCCGACTCGATCATGCCCGCCGTCGCCAGCAGCACATCCTCGAAGTCGAGCTGCCTCCTGGCATCCTTCGCCGCCTCATAGGCCTGGTGCAGCGCGATCATCTTGTCGGCATCCAGCGCCGCCGGAATGGTGCGCCCGGGCAGGGCGGCGGCGTACTGGCCGAGGGTGAGCATCGACACCTTGCGCCACTCGATCTCGGCGGCGAGGTCGCGCAGGGTCGCGGTGTCGAGTTTCAGGCTCACCGAATCGGCCGCCTGGGCGATGATTCGCGCCTTGCTGTCGAGGATGCTGGGCATGGTTCCGCCGACCACCTGGGGCCAGAAGTAGCCGAGCTGGGAGAGGGCGGATGCGTGGAAGGTGCGGGCTGCGACACCGGTCGTGCCGAGCATCCGCAACCGTCCGCGGAGTTCCGCCGCCGCCCGGGCGGTGAAGGTCAGTGCCATCACCCGGCTGGGCGGGTAGACGCCGGTGGCGACGCCATAAGCGATGCGGTGGGTGATGGCCGTCGTCTTGCCGGTGCCGGCTCCAGCGAGCAGGCAGACCGGGCCGAGGGTGGCTTCGGCGGCCAGCCGCTGGTCGGTGTCCAGCCTGCCCAGCAGCGATTCGGCGCCTGCGGCAATCGTCATGCCCGCTCACCGTCCTCGATCGGGCCGCCGTACCACTGCTCAAGAATGGCGCGGGCAATCGAGCTGTGGCCGGGGAGGGTGATCTCGCCGAGGGCGGCACGCAATTCGTCCCGGCTGAACCAGCGCAGCTCGAGTATCTCGTCGCCGTCGGGGGCAAGCGTCGACTCCCGGTCGGGGTCGACGCGGGCGGCGAAACCCAGCATGAGCGACGCCGGGAACGGCCAGGGCTGCGATCCGAGGTACACCGGGTCGACGACGCGGATGCCCGACTCCTCGAACACCTCGCGGGCGACGGCAGCCTCCAGGGACTCGCCCGCCTCGACGAAGCCGGCCAGCAGCGAGTACCGGTTCGCCTCCCACTGCGAGTTGGAGCCGAGCAGGATGCGGTCGTCATCGTCGATGACCGCCACGATCACAGCCGGGTCGGTGCGCGGGAAGACCTCACCGCGCGAGTCGGTTCGCGCCCAGCCGCCTTGCGCCACGATAAGCGGCTCACCGGTCTGCGGGGAGAAGCGGTGTGAGTCGTGCCAATTCGCCATGGCCACCGCCTGGGTGAGAAGGCCGGCATCCCGGTCGCCCAGGCTTCCAGCAATCGTGCGGAGGTCACCCCAGGATTCCGGACCGTCATCGAGAAGGCCGGCGACGGCATCCGTCACCACCGCCGCAACAATCGGCGTGCCCTCCGGCAGGTCGGCGGAATCGGTGATCGTGCGGCCGAGGTAGACGAGCACCTCAGCGGTGCGGGTGGTTTTCGGCGGCAGGTCGCCGACCGACAAGAGTGCCAGCGAACCACCGGCCATCAGCGCCTTGCGCTTCCACAGCGGCAGCACCCGGGTTTCGGACTGGGCCATCAGGACCTCGAACAGGTCGGCGCGACTGCGGGACAGGTAGTCGCGGTCGAGCTCGTTGCGGGAGAGCGGAAGCTGCGAGGTTGCCAGCGCGTGAAGCCGCGGAGGGAACCGGTCTTCCATGGGCGGCCAATCTCGTGAAGGGAGCGGGAACAGCGTGGCGTTGGACCCCGGGCGGCAGATGTCGACCTACCCTGTCAGGTATGGCCAGATCCCATCTCACTCTAGCCGCGTTGGCCACCTCCGCTGTAGACGGGTTGGACGCCCAGGGCGCCAGCCGGTTCGGCTCCGGCGCGAACAGCGACTTCGATTCTGCGCTGGTCACCGGCACTGACGGCCGGCACTGGATTGTGCGCGTGCCCAACTCCGAGCGGACGGAAGCCGAGCAGTCTGCGGACCTGCAGGCGCTGCGTGCACTCAGCCAGGGCATCCGCACCCGCCTCCCGTTCTCGGTGTCGTCGTACGCCGGCCAGGCGCCGGTCGACAACACCCGAGCCGTCGTCTACGAGTTCGTGTACGGCACCAAGCTGAGCCTTGCAGCGCTGCGTCCGGATGGTCTCGCCGCCTCCGTGGGGCGGGCGATCGCCGCAATCCACCTGCTGCCGACCAGCTTCGTGGCGGATGCCGGACTCCCGGTTCTCGCCCCGCACGACATACTGCGGAGCACCGTAACCATCATGGATCGGGCCTCAGCCACCAACCTGGTTCCCACCACCCTGCTCGGCCGCTGGGAGAAGGCTGCCGACGACTCCGCCCTCTGGCAATTCGCGCCGACCACCGTGAACGGCGAACTGACCGCCGACTCGTTCCTGCACGCCGACGGTGAGGTGAGCGGGGTACTCGGCTGGCACGGGCTCAGTGTCGGTGACCCGGCCCGCGACCTGTGCTGGCTGCTCGGCTCCCCCGACGAGGCCGTGATCGACACGGCGATCGACGCGTACACCCAGGTGCGCGGCGGTACCGACCGGCAACTCAGCAAGCGCGCCAGGCTCTACGCCGAACTGGAGATCGCCAAGTGGTTGCTGCACGGAACGCAGGAGCGCAACACCGAGATCGTGGATGATGCGGTTCGGATGCTGCACGGCCTGGTCGACCGCGTGGACGGCAACCTCGACCAGACGATCAGCCACAACACCATGCCGGTGATGACGGTGGACGAGGTCGAGTCGATGCTCGACGAGCGTCAGCGCGCCGCCGGTTCAGCGGAGTAGTCGTTCCGAGGGTCAGCGGGTCTCGCTCCCCACCGCACGGCCGCCCGATGCTGGCGCATCGTGCGGAACCGGCGGCGTGGGCCCAAGCTCGACCAGCTTTAGTGAATAAGATCACTCCGTGACCAGCGCGCAGGAAGTCCTCGGGATCGCTGCGGAGTTGTTCATCTGGTTGGGTCTGGGCGGCGCAGCGCTCTGCTTCCTGATCCTGTTGTTCGTGCGGGCGTTCCAGGGAAAGTCGGTTTCGTCGGAGGGCGTGCTCGCCGAGTCGGAGGACGGCACGCAACTCCGCTGGCTGGCCGACGACGGACTACTGCGCAGTCGCCCGCTTACCGAGGCTGAACGCGCCGAGATCGGCGACCCCGACGAGCTGCTCGTCTACTATCGGCGCCACTCCCCCGACACCGTCGACCTGCAGCCGGTGGACCACGCTGAAGGGGTGCTGCGGATGCTCGGGCTGATCCTGCTCGGAGTCGGGGTGTTGGCGTTTCTGGTGTCGTTTGTCGCGTTGCTGCTTCCGTAACGGTCACTTCGACAAGCTCAGTACGGCGCTCGACAAGCTCGACTGGTCACTTCGACAGGCTCAATACGGCGCTCGACAAGCTCGACCCACTTAAGGGCTC
Organism: Homoserinimonas sp. A520; assembly: GCF_054489245.1. Taxonomy (NCBI): domain Bacteria; kingdom Bacillati; phylum Actinomycetota; class Actinomycetes; order Micrococcales; family Microbacteriaceae; genus Homoserinimonas; species Homoserinimonas sp. A520. The sequence goes on from NZ_JBTMWX010000006.1 coordinate 143,463, forward strand.
GACCCCCTTACGGGCGGGAGGCGCGCCAGAGGGACACCAGCTCGGCGCGACTGAAGATGCGTTCCGGGCGGATGATCGCATCATCCGCCACGTAGTAGAAGACGGCGTCGATGCGCTCCGGGTCAATGCCCTTCCACTCGGCGTACGCCTGGCGGTACAGCGCCAACTGCAGCTGCTTGTCCTGCAGGTCCTGCGCATCCTTCGGAGCCTTGCCCGTCTTCCAGTCGACCACCTGGTACCGGCCGTCCTCCAGTCGATACACGGCGTCGAGCTTGCAGATGATGATGCGGTCATCCAGCGGCAGGTGAATTTCACGTTCGACGTCGACCGGGCTGAGCGTCGCCCAGGGTGACCGTTCGAAGGTGGCCTGCAGCAGTTGCAACTGTTCCTGCTCGAGCGGCACCTCGTCGGCGTCGAGTTCACCATCGAAGGCGTCGAGCGCCTCGATGCTGCCGTGCACGCCGTAGCGGTTCTCCACCCAATCGTGGAACAGGGTGCCGAGGCGGGTGGCCCGGTAAGGTCGCTCCGGCATGGGGCGACGAAGGGCGGCGGCAACGGATGCCGGGTCGGTCACGTAGTCCTTGAAGCGGGAGGCGGGCACCCGGCTGGGCACCTCCACCTCGTCGCTCTCCGTCAGCCGGCGACGCCGTTCCTCGAGCAGCAGGTCGAGATCCTGCTCCCAGCGCCCGGCGTTCCCCGGTACGGCGGCGCGCACCAGTTCCGCTGAGCGTTCGACGGCCTCCCGGCGGTGACCGAGCGGGTCCATCGGCCAGGTGAACAGGTTCACGTCCTCCCCCAGCGGGTTCGCTTCGTGCTCAGTGGAGTCGGGCATCGGCCCAATGACTCCCGCTTCGGAGAGAGCACGCAGGAACGGGCTCGGCACCCGCGGCTTGGTCTGCGTGGCCCAGAATGACCCGGTCAGCAGCAGCGAGTGCCTGGCCCTGGTGACGGCGACATAGGCGAGCCGCCGTTCCTCGCGCCCGAAGTGCTCGCCAACCTGTAGCTTGAAGGTCTCGAAGTTGTCCAGCAGCTCCTTGCGGGTCTGCACGTTCTGCCAGTCGAATTCGGGGAGCTCCGCCGCATCCCCGCGGAACTGGTACGGCAGTTCACCGAGCGTCAGCCACGCCTTCGTGCCCCCGTTGGGTTTGCTCGGCAGCTCGTCGGCGACCATCCGCGGCACGACGACGAAGTCCCACTCGAGCCCCTTCGAGCCGTGAATGGTGAGCAGCTGAACCGTTCCCGGTTCAGCGTCTTCCGGCCGGGGCGACAGCCCGTCACGCCACTCCGCCTCCTTCAACCAGCCGAGGAACCCTCCCAGGCTCGCGTTGTCATCCACCGCGAGGTAGCCGGTCAGTGCGTCGAAGAAGGCCTCGATGTTCGCCATGCCGAGCACCCGGGACTCGTTGGCGGCCACCTCGATGTCGAGCAGCAACTCCTGTTCGACCACGGTCACGAAGTCGAGCAGGTCGAGGCCTGCGCGGGAACGCAACCGTGCCAGCGTCTGGCCGGCTTCGCGCATCCGCTCGAGGCCCACATCGCTGAACAGGGGGCGCAAGCCGAATAGGTTGTGGTCTTCGCGCATACCGCCGATGAAGTCGAGTGCGTCGACGACGGAGCCGCCCTCCCCGTCGGTGACGGTTTCGCGCATCCGCTTCTTCAGGTCGTCTTCGAGTGGGCGGTGGGCATAGTCCCTGTCGCGAAGAACGGATGCGAGCCGGCTGAGCGCTCGCAGGTCTTTCGCACCGATGCGCCACCGCGAACCGGCGAGCAGACGCACCAGTTCCGAGCCGGCGGCCGGGTCGTTCAGCACGGTGAGCGCGCTCACCAGGTCGGCGATCTCCGGTTCGCTCATCAGCCCACCGATGCCGAGAACGTGGAATGGTACGTCGTGCTTGCGCAGCGCTTCGATGAACACCGTCTGGGTCTTGCGCGCCCGGAACAGCATGGCTGCCGTCAGCTTGGCCTGTGCCTGTGCCTGTTGGGAGAGCTTCGCCTCGGCCGGCCCGGCCAGCTTCGCCTTCAGCCACAGGGCGGCAGCCTCCGCCTCCTCGGGAAGGGTCTCCTCGACGACAACGTCGATCGGGAGGTTCGATGCGTTCGGCCCCGCCCCCAGTTTCTCCACGCGCACCCGGGTCTGGGCCATCAGCGGTTCGACCAGGGTGTTGGCGGCGGCGAGAACCTGGTGGCCGTTGCGCCAACTGGTCGAGAGGGTGAAGTTCTGCACCGAACCCCCACCGAATTGCGTTGCGAAGTCCTCCAGGTTGGCTGCGCTGGCCCCGCGCCACCCGTAGATCGACTGGTTGGGGTCGCCGACCGCCATGACCGGATGCCCGGCGAACATCTCCGAGAGCAACCAGGTCTGCACCACTGAAGTGTCCTGGTACTCGTCGAGCAGGACCACCATGTACTTGCTGCGAAAGTCTTCCGCGACCTGGGGCACCCGCCGCACGATCTGGAGGGCGAGCGCCACCTGGTCGGCGTACTCGACGAAACCGCGCCTGGCCTTCATGCCCGAGAACTCCTCGGCCAACTCGAGCAGCAGCGGGAGGGCGCCGACGGTGCGGGCGAGTTCGACCGCCTGCTCCCGGGCGTGACGATCGCCCGACGGCAAGTCCTCCAGCTGGGCAAACCTGGTGGCCATGGCGGCGACCTCCGAAGCATCCGCCACATTCTCGCTGAGGGCGTGGCTCAGCTGCAGCACCGCCCTGGTGACCACGTCGACGCTCTTGCCGAGCTCGGGCAGGCGCGGGTCACTGCTGGCCACCACGATCTTGCGGGCGAGCTGCCAGGCGGAGGCTTCCCCCAGCACCGCGCCGTCGCTCTCCCGCCCGAGCAGGATGGCGTGGTCACGGAAGATCGTGTTCGCGAAGGAGTTGTAGGTGGCGACAGCGGGCGGGTCGAACTCGTCGTAGCCGCCGGGAATCAGCCCCTTGTGTGCGAGTTGGGCGACACGCTGACGGATGCGTTCCGCCAGTTCACCGGCCGCCTTGCGAGTGAAGGTGAGCCCGAGAATCTCACCCGGCTTCACATGCCCGTTGGCTAGCAGCCAGAGCACGCGCCCCGCCATCGTCTCGGTCTTGCCGCTGCCCGCACCCGCGACGACGAGGGCAGGTGACAGGTCGGCCTCGATGACGGCCCGCTGCTGCTCGGTCGGGCGGAACATGCCGAGGGCATCCGCAATCTCGTTCGCGCCGATCGTGACCGGCAACACTGTCTGCTCAGTCACTGCCTGCTCGGTCACCGCCTCAATCACTGCACTGTGCTCAATCACTGCTTACTGCCCCCACTCGGTGCAGCATCCGCGCTGCCGTGTTGAATCCGCCCCAGGCGTCCAGGTCGGCGACGCCGGTGAACTCGGCGGCGGCCATCGCCATCGCCGCCTGCCGGATGCGACGGCGGAAACCCTCCAGGTGCTCGTCGTCGAGTCGGGCCTGCACGCCTTCGCGGTAATTCTTTCCGCGAATGCCTTTCTTCACGTAGAGCAATTTCGCCCCACCGCTGTGGTGTTCGCCGAGCTCGTCGAGGAACGGGTCGAGCACCCCCTCCGCGTAGGCGAGCTGGTAGGCGCCGAGCTGCGGATGCTCGTTGATGGCATCCTGCCGGGTGATTGCCGACCCGGTCTTCAGGTCGACGATGACCACGGACCCGTCGGCGGCACGCTCGACGCGGTCGATCGACCCGCTGACCTTCGCTGTTCCGATCTCCAGCTCGAACCGCTTCTCCGCCCCGACCAGCGCCTTGCCGTCCCGTTCGAAGTCGCCCAGGTATTCGGCGACGCCGGCGGCCAGGATGCGCGCCGCCCGCCTCTGCTGCTCACCCACCCAGGGGGCCTCGAAGAGCAGTTCGTCCCAGCGGCTCTCGATGTTCTGCCAGACGGTATCGACGCTGGGGTCGGTGGCATGCTCCATCGCCCAGTGAACGATCGTGCCGATACCCATCGCGGTGCTGCTCTGCGTGCCGGACACCGAATCAATGAACCAGTCGACCGGCGAATCCTCGAACGCTTCCAGGCGCGACGGGGAGACCGGCACTGTGTCTTCCTCCCCGAAAATGGGTTCGGTCGTGGACGGTTCGATGAGCCCATGCCACTCGTCAGGGCTGGCCCCTGGCACGCGTTCGGAGGCGAGTCGGGAGAGGGCGGATGCCGCCGCCTCCCGCTCGTACAGCGACCTGGCCCTGGTCGCCTCGCGTCGCAACCGGCCGGTGAGCCCGCGCAGCGAGCGCGGCATCAGGCTCGCGGTATCGGCAAGAGTGGCGCCTGGCGGCACCAGGGAGAACAGCACGCTGGGTGCCTCGTCATCGCTGGCGACGGCGGAAAGAATGACCCGGCTTCTCGCGCGGGAGACGGCGAGCGTGAACATCCGCAATTCGTCGTCGCGCACCTGGGCGCGGGCGTCGACGTCAGCGGACAGCCCGGTTACGGCATCCACCAGCTGCTGGGGTGCGAGCAGCGAACCGCGGATGCGCAGGTTCGGCCAGACCCCCTCCTGGAGGGCGGAGACGACGACGGTGTCGAACTCGAGGCCGACCACCCCGGACGGCGTGGTGACCAGCACGGCGTCGCCACGCGCCTGGGGCGAGAGCGTGTCTTCTGGCACTTCGGCGTCGAGCACCGCTTCGAGGAAGTTGCGGGCCGGCGCCCCCGGCGTGCGCTCGACGAAGCGCTTCGCCGCGGAGAAGAGGGCGAGCACGCCGTCGAGGTTGCGGTTCGCCTCGGCTGCGGCGATTCCTGCCGTGAGGGAAGCGTCGAACCAGGTGCGGGCCAGGCCGCTGCGTTCCCAGACCAGCCAGAGCAGTTCTTCGATCGTCGCCCCGCTGTCGGCGGCCTCGCGCAGCGCCGCAAGCGTCGCCGCCAGCTTCTCGGCCTGACGCCCGACGCGATGATCGATGGTGGCGAACCGCCCGGGTGCGGAGAGCGCCTCGACCACCAGTTCGTCGGCCGGCCGGTTGTTGTCGCCTGCGAGTTCCTCGGCACGCAGGGCGAGGCGCAACCGGCGGAGGCCAAGGCGGTCGAGCCCCCCGAACGGCCCGAGCAGCAGGCCGGATGCCAGTTCTGCGTTCAGCGGCGTGCGCCCCATCCCGACATCGACCATGGTCAGCAACGCGCGCGCAGCGTGATCGTCACGCAACGCGCGTGCCCCGACGGAGGTTCGGGTCGGCACTTCGGCGAGCGCGAGAGCGCGGGCGATCGCCGGCACCTGCGCCCCACTGCGCACCACGACGGCCATGTCGTTCCAGCCGACGTTGTCGATCAGGTGGCGCTCGCGCAGAAGGCTGGAAACGGACGCCCACTCCCGGGCCTGCGTCGTCGCCTGCACGATGGTCACCGACCCGTCGCCGGTCGCGGATGCGGTTGCCTTTCGTTGCGTGCCCGCGGCTGCCGTGCCGACGCGGTCGGTGACCCGGCTGATCAGCGCGCGGAGCTGGCTGCTGTGCCGGTGGACGGTGGACAGGGTGAGAGTCTGCACCGGGATGCCCAGGTGCGTTGCGAGCCGGCCAGGCGCATCCGGTTCACCACCGCGGAACGCGTTGGCGGCGATATCCGGGTCGCCGAACCCGATCACGGAGACACCGCGGGCAGCCAGCGCCCGAAGCAGGGACAGAGTGGACTGCGTGACCTCCTGCAGGTCGTCGACCATGACCAGTTTCAGCCGCGATACAGTCTCGCTGAGAACGCCGTCGGCCACGATCTCGATGGCCTGCTGCACGAGCTCGGTGGAGTCAAGCTGGTCAGGGCGCAGCCGCTCGAGCACCTGCCGGTACTCGGCGATGAAGCTGCCTGCTGCGACCCACTCCGGGCGGTCGAGTTGCTTTCCGAGATCGGCCAGGCGGTGCGGGGTGACACCGAACTCGGTGGCACGCATCATCAGCTCGCGCAGCTCGGTGCGGAACCCGCGCAGGCGGCGAACCTCCGGACCGAGGTGCTCTGGCCAGGCCGGGCCGGTGCCGTCTTCCAGGTGGCCGGCCAGCAGCTCGGCCACGTCACTGTCCTGCTCGCCGCCGGTGATCAGCCGCGGAGGGGTGCGCCCGGCCTCCCGGGCCGCGTGCCCGACCAGGTCGAATGCGAACGAGTTGACGGTGCGGGCGAGCGGGCCGGTGCTCGGCCGCGCCAGGCGCAGAGCGACCCGGTCGCGAAGTCTCGTGGCGGCCAGGCGGCCCGTGGTGAGCACCAGCAGTTCGTTCGGCGCCCAGCCGCGGTTCAGCACGCGGTCGGCAGCCAACTCGACGAGGGTGGTGGTCTTGCCGGTGCCTGGTGCACCGATGACGGTGGCGGATGCGGCATCCGGCAGGTCGATGACGGCACGCTGGCTGGCGTCGAGGGTTGGCACATCCTGCCGGGCGGCGTGCGCGACGTCAGGAAGGGTGGCCATGGCATCCAAGCTATCGCCTCGCTACGACATCCCCGGTTGGCGTTCCGCCGCGGGCGAACGTGTGCCGGGCATCCGCCGGATTGTCGTAATCTGGGGTCGTGGACATAAGCATCGGTATCGCCAACAGCCCGCGTGAGCTCAGCTTCGAGACGGAGCAGACCGCTGCGGAGGTTCAAAAGATCGTCACGACCGCCCTGGAGTCCGGCGCGAAGTTCTTCACGCTGACCGATTCGAAGGGTCGCGTCTTCGTCGTCCCCACCGAATCCTTCACCTACATGGAGGTCGGTTCGGAGATGTCCCGCAAGGTCGGCTTCGTCGCGTGAGCATGGAACTGCTGTTCGTCGTGCTCCTGGCGGCGAGTCTCTCCCTCGCGGTGCGCTACATCTTCCGCGCGCGTGAGACCTTCGGCGAGGCGATGTTCCCGGCGGTCGGTGCGGCCGTCGCAGCCGTCGTCTGGGCCGGGCTCACCTGGCTCGGGTGGCCGTTCGACGGCGGCTGGATCTGGGTCGTTTCGCTCATCGCCGGCCCCGTGGTGTGCGCGCTCATCGGCCTGTTCCTCCCGAAGCGGCGGAAGAAGGCGGATGCCGCCATGCTCGACTCGCTCAGCAAGGCCTAGTTCGGCCTGAGGTCTACAGCAGCCAGCCGGCCATTCGCGCCGGGTCGGCCTCACGCTGCGCGGCGCGTGCAGCCTGCTGCTTGTCGTTGAAGCTGGCACCCCAGGAGTAGCCCAGTCGCGATCCGAGTCGGCGGTCACGGTGCTCTCGCCAGGCCAGGCGCGCGGTGATCAGCACCACCACCACGGCGGTGCCGATGATCAGTGCGAGGAATGCGTCCACAATCCGGTTCTCCAGTCAGAATTTTACGCCGAGTGGCCACGATCTGAACTTGCGAGTTGCCCGAATTTTCGCCGCAACACTGCCCGCCCCGACCTAGCCTCTCCGTATGACCGAGGTTGTGATTTTCGCGCCATCACCGGTTCTGACCGTCACCGTCGAGGACCAGGCCGACGGCCCCGACCTGCACCTGCACGCCGGCGGCCAGGGGGTCTGGCAGGCCAGGATGCTGCTGCGGATGGGAGTCGACGTCGCCATGTGCTGTGTGCTCTCCGGCGAGAGTGGGCGCGTGCTGCGGCACCTTCTCGCCGATGAGGGCATCCGCGTGGTCGCGGTGGAGCGCGACGCCCGCAGCGGTGCCTACGTGCACGACCGCCGCGGCGGCGAGCGAGTCAGCATCGTTGAGATCGACGGCGACCCGATCTCGCGCCACGACTTCGACGAGCTTTACGGTGTGACCCTTCGGGAGGGCCTCGATGCCGGGCTGGTGATCCTGAGCGGTCCGGCCGGTGATGACACAGTGCCGGCGGATGTCTACCGACGGCTTGCAGCGGACCTGCGGGCGGGTAAACCCCAAGTGGTTGTCGACCTCTCGGGAGAACGGCTGACAGCGGCACTCGCCGGCGGGGTGACGGTCGCCAAGGTGAGCGACGAGGAGTTGCTGGCCGACGGGCGGATCAAGGAGAACACCACCGAGCGTATCCTCGCCGCCATCCATGCCATTGCCGAGCAGGGGGCAGAGTCGGTGATCATCACCCGCGCGGACAAGCCGATCCTCATGCTGGCGGACGGTGTGGTGAGCGAAGTGATCACGCCAACGCTGGAGGTCGCTGACACGAAAGGTGCCGGCGACTCGCTGACCGCCGGCGTCTCGGCCGCACTGGCGAACGGCGCGATCATGCTGGATGCGATCACGCTCGGCGCTGCGGCCGGCGCGCTCAACGTCACCCGCCACGGGCTCGGCACCGGCGACCCGGAGGCGATCGAGAAGCTTCGCGCGCTGGTCAGTGTGCGCCGATATGGGGAGTCGGAGGCATCCGCCAGCCTGACTCCGGATGAGCTGGCGGCCAGGGCGGAGGAGGAATGACCACCGCGCTGATCACCAACGATGACGGCATCGAGTCACCCGGTTTGCTGAGCCTGGCGCGGATGGCCATCGCCGCCGGGCTGGACGTCACCATTGCGGCTCCTGCTGCGCAGTCGAGCGGCAGCAGTGCGTCGATCCTGGGCACGGAGGCCAACGGACGAGTCCCGTTCGAGCACCGGAAGCTGGAGGGCTTCGACATCCCGGTGTTCGCGGTCCACGCGGCGCCGGCACTCATCTCGCTGGTTGCCGCCCACCGGGCGTTCGGCGTGGCACCAGACATCGTGTTCTCCGGCGTCAACCGGGGCGCGAACGTGGGGCGTGCCATCCTGCATTCCGGTACGGTCGGCGCGGCACTGACTGCCGGCGTCAACGGAGCCCGCGGGCTGGCCGTGTCGCTGGATGTCGGCATGGACCCGGACATGTGCCACTGGGACGTCGCAGCCCCGTTCATCGAACAACTGGTGCCGGCGCTCCTCACCCAGCCGGCCGGCACGGTTTTCAACCTCAACGTGCCCAATGTCACCACGCCGCTCGAACTGCGGGAGGGCCCGCTGGCATCCTTCGGTATCGTGCAGACGCTGATGGCGCAGGCGGGCGACCAGCATGTGCGCCTCTCCGTCTCAGACACACCAACCGACCAGGACGTGGGAACGGATGCCGCGCTGCTGCAGGAGGGCTACGCCACCGTGACCAACATCACCTCGGTGAGCGAGTCGCGGGTGCCGGTGTTCGCAAGCTGATGTTATGCGCCGAGGTGCATCCAGCTGGCCTTGCGCACCTTGTCGATGACCTGGGCGGAATCATCCGCCGCTTCCTGCCGGGCCTGTTCAGTGGACGACCAGGCGTGCCCGCTTCGCGCCTCCGCGCGACGATTACGGAGACCCTGCCAGGCGAGAACCAGGGTGATCACGACGACCGGAATCAGCGTGAACCCGACCAGGAACAGGAACTCGGTCATTGTGCTGCCTTTCCCCTAGTAGCCCAGGCTGTTGCCGCCGCGGGAGATGAATGCTGCGTAGGCGGCCGCCCTGGCCTCGATGTTGCCGTCCAGGTGCTCGGCCGGCCCAGCAGGACCGACATGGTTCTCGAGGTGGCGGTCGCGCGCTTCACGGCGGAGCTGCACCACGACGGCGGCGATCACTCCGGCAATCGGTATGCCGACCAGGAGCATCAACAGGAAATCCATGAGCAGTCCTTCCGTTACCGCCAAGATATCGCTGAGACCCCTTGATTTCCCGTGAGATCCGGAAAATGGTTCTTCCCAGCCCAGGGAACCACCACTTTCCGGATCTCAACGGGCCACGGCGTAGCCTTACCGCATGGAGTTTGTGATCGTCATCGGGGCCGCGGTCGCCATCGCGTACGTCGCCGTGGTGTGCGAGCGCCGAGCCCGCGCCAGGGGCAAGCGCCGGCGTGGCGGGCTGGCTGGTGCGTTCGGCGCGCTCGATGAGGCGTTCCGCCCAGCTACCGCCGAGGCGAGCACCATCCAGGAAGCCGAAACCCGGATGCCCGCACCAGCTCCGCTCGCCGGCGATCCCGGTCCGGGTGAGAAATAGGCACGAGAAGTAACGGGAACAAACGCATGGCTGTGGACATCCGCTTGCACCGCGGTGACCTCACCCGCTTCGAGGCGAACGCCATCGTCAATGCAGCCAACAGTTCCCTACTCGGCGGAGGTGGCGTCGACGGCGCCATCCACCGGGCCGGCGGGCCGAGCATCCTGCGCGACTGCCGGGCGCTGCGGGAGACGTCCCTGCCCGACGGGCTGCCGCCCGGGCAAGCGATCGCCACCGGTGCCGGAAACCTGCCCGCACGCTGGGTGATCCACACGGTCGGCCCGGTCTACAGCCGCAGCGAAGACCGCAGCGCCACACTCAGCTCGTGCTACTCCTCAGCGCTGGCGGTCGCCGACGAGTTGGGCGCGAGAACCGTCGCCTTCCCTGCCGTCAGCGCCGGCGTCTACGGCTGGCCGATGGCGGATGCCGCCCGCATCGCGGTCAGCACGGTTCGCGACGCGGACACCGCGGTCGAAGTGGCCACCTTCGTACTCTTCAGCGACGAGGCGTACCGCGCATTCGAGAACGCAATCGGCTCGTCCGTCAGTTAGCGACACGCCTGTACCCGCAACGCGGTCGGGTGTGTCCGCAGCTGACGGGTGAGCGCCGCATCCGCTTATCCGACGCCAGTGATCTCGATCAGGAAGACCAGGCTCTGGCCGCCCAGCTCGTGGGCGGCGGGATCCGGGCCGTAGGCATACTCGGCCGGGATCGTCACCAGCAGCGTCGAGCCGACCTTCTGGCCTACCAGCGCGGCCGTGAAGCCCTTCACGAACCCGTTCGCCTGCAGGGTGATCGGCTCCTTGCCGTAGCTCTGGTCGAACACCTCGCGGGTTTCCCAGCTGGTGCCCTGGTAGTCCAGCGTGACCGGGTCTGTGGCCTCGACAACCTCGCCGTCGCCCTCCTCCAACACCGCCAGCAGCAGCTCCGCCGGGGCCTCGCCCGCGGGGAGCGTCACCACCGGTGCGTCGCCCAACTCGACCTCGGGAACGTTGTCCTCCCAGGTGGCAGGCGTCAGCGGCGGAACGATGCTAACGACATCCGCCACCATCACCACGCTGTCGGTGCCCTCGATGCCGAGGTCGGCGTAGCCCTGCTCGCCCCACATCTCTGCCGGCGGGATGACCGAAATGACGCGCGAACCGACGGTCGAGCATTGGAGTGTGCTGACCAGGCCCTCGAGGATCGAGTCGGTGCTGACCGTCAACTCGGCGGCCTGACCCTCGGCGATGCTGTTCGAGATCTCCTCGCCGGTCGTGGCGTTGTACATGGCGAAACCGGTGGAGATCACATCGCCGGCCGAAACGATGTCGCCGTCGCCCTCCAGCAGAACGGTGCGCTCAGTCTTCTTCACCTGAACCGGGAAGTCGAACTTGACCGTCGGGCTGGCACCGAACTCGCCGTCGACCTTCACCGCTTCAGAGCTGGCGCCGCTGGCTGCCAGGCAATCGGATGCGCCAACAGCGGCATCCTTCTTCTCGGGAGCCTCCTCCGGTGCGCTGCACGCGGTCAGCCCGGCGACCAGGCCGAGAACGACGAAAAGTGTGGCGGATTTGCGCACGGGGGACCTCACAAAGAAAGAAACGGGATGCTTCCAGTCTGGGGTACCCGCGGTCGGCTGCCCGACCGCAGCGGCCGATTCTTATGACATTCACGGGAATCGCGACACAGTATGTTGAGGAACATGGTCCGTTCCCCTGAACAGTTTTTCCGCATCCTCGGTGCCGGCTGGGTGATCGCCGGCGGCCTGGTCGCCGCCGTGACCGGCCCGCTGCAGCTGGAGAACGGATCCTGGGCAGCGGCGTTCTGCGTGCTCGTTGCCGGCGTCGCCCAGTACACCATCGGCGTGGTGCAGGCCGCGCTGGCATCGAAGCAACCGACCCGGCGCGTGGTCGTCGCTCAGCTGGCGACCTGGAACGGCGGATGCGCGGCCGTCATCCTCGGTACCGTCCTGACCATGCTGGCACTGGTGCACGTCGGCGGCCTGCTGCTCATCACCGCCCTCGTTCTCCTGATCGTGACCGTGCGGGGCAACGCCAAACCGCGTTGGGCCCTGGTCACCTACCGCGCCCTGCTGGTCATCATCCTGGCCAGCATCCCGATCGGGCTGGCCATCGCCCACGTGCGCGCTGGATAGCATCCGCCGACTGCGGCTACGACAGCTCGATGACCGTCATGCCGGGGTGCGCGCCGTCCATTCCGACGAGCGCCGCCGGTGCCTCGTCCAGGCTGATCGTGCGGCCGACGAGCAGCTGGGGGTCGATGCGGCCGGAGGCGATCGCGTCCAGCATCTGCGGATACTCGTGTGCCGCCATCCCGTGGCTGCCGAGGATCTCGAGTTCGTTGGCCACGACCAGGTCCATCGGCACGGGCGGCGTCGAGTGCTCCCCAAGCATCAGCCCCACCTGCACATGGCGCCCGCGCTTGCGCAGGCTGCGGACTGAGTTCACCGCCGTCGCGGTGCTCCCGTAGGCGTCCAGCGAAAGGTGGGCACCGCCATCCGTCAACTCCCGGACAGCGGATGCCACGTCACCGGCGCCGGCAATCGTCTCGGCTCCCAGCCGCGCCGCCAGCTCCAGGGCCGCCGTCGAGATGTCGATGCCGACAACGCGTGCGCCAGCAGCGACGGCGATCATGATCGCTGACAGGCCGACACCGCCGCAGCCGTGCACCGCCACCCACTCCCCCGGCTGCACCCTGCCCTGCGTCATCACCGCGCGGTAGGCGGTCGCGAACCGGCAGCCGAGAGCCGCGGCGGAGACGAAATCGATGGCATCCGGCAGTGCGATCAGGTTGACGTCAGCCTCGGCGATGGCCACCGACTCGGCGAAAGAGCCCCAGTGGGTGAAACCGGGCTGCTCCTGGTGGTCGCATACCTGGTGGTTTCCGGTGGTGCACTGCTCGCACCGGCCGCAGGCGCAGATGAAGGGGACGGTCACCCGGTCGCCGACCTTCCAGCGGGTCACGGCAGAGCCGACCGCCTCCACCACGCCGGCCAGCTCATGACCCGGAACATGGGGCAGGCGGATGCCGTCATCATGACCCATCCAGCCGTGCCAGTCGCTGCGGCACAGCCCGGTTGCCTTCACCGCGATGACGGCACCGGATGCCCGGGCCTCAGGCTTCGGAACGTCGACCAATTCGGGCACACCACCGAACTCACGGAACATGACAGCACGCATGCCATCAAGCTACTAGTCGACAGCCGCCGGTCAGGCCGTCAGCCGACGAGCGTGCGCTCCGCAGCATCCGCTCGAACAGAACCCCTGGACCTCAGCGCATTGACCGTGAGCACCAGTACCACCCCGATACCGGCTCCGATCGAGTTGGAGGTGAGATCGCGCGGGTCGGTCACCCGGTCCGGCAGGAACAGCTGCACGAACTCGATGGACGCCGTCAACGCGATGCCCAGCAACGCTGCCAGCCACCAGCGGCGCCAACCGAGAAGCAGCACGAAAAGCACGCCGACGGGCACGAACAGAACCACGTTGGCGGTGAACTCGACGAGGGCGTAGGTGATCCAGTCGAGCGTGTTCTCACCGCTCAGATAGCGGATGATGCGGTGCAGCAGCCCCCGGCCGTTGGCGTCCAGCGGTTGGGGTCCCAGCGTCAACCAGCCGACCCACGCCAGATAGCAGGCGGTCGCCACGGCGAGCAGAGGTCGGCGAAGACGCATCCGTCAATTCTCTGCCGGATCCTCGCTGGTGGGATTCTGCGCCATCCACCACTCGGTGAAGCTGGTCGCCCGCCCATCGTTCGCGAAACGGATCACCCAGACGTTGTGGTAAGTCGCGCGGCCGGTGTACGGAGTGATGGCGCGAATCACCCCGGTGTCGCCGTCGACCGCGACGACTTCCCAGCTGAAGGTGGTGTCGCCCGGCTCGTCCCTTGCCTTCAGCCACTGGGCGACGATGTCGTCGTGTCCGCGCCACGGCTGCTCCCACGGTTCGGTGAAGTACTCGGCGTCCTCCGTGAACAAGGCGCGGATGTCGTCCGGCTCGTTCGACTCCCAGGCCCGCCGATAAGCCTCCACCCACCGGGTGAGCGTGTCCCGATTCGTTGTGTCAGTCATGCGAAAGGTCTACACCTGTGTGGTGTGAAAGGAAAGGCAGGTGCTTGGCGCGCTCGGCGCTTCGGCTCCGTGCGTGCCGGCTCCTGAGCGTGCCCGCGTATTCACGGTTGCTTCGGCTGGTTGAGCTGGGTTTCGCTGGCGGGGCCCGGCTTCGCTGGTTGCGCTTGGTTCGGCTGGTTGCGCCTGGCTTCGCTGGTTGAGCTTGTTTTTCGCTGGTTGAGCTTGTCGAAACCC
>NZ_JBTMWX010000007.1:0-145649 GCF_054489245.1 Homoserinimonas sp. A520
CAAGACCGAGACGGGCGAGAACAAGAACGCATCCCGCTCACCGGGTAGAACTCTGCCCCACAACGCGCGGGCCTCGACGGGCTCAACAGGTTTCGACGAGCTCAACCAGCGGGGCGCAGGTTTCGACACTTCGACGAGCTCAGTACACCGCAAGCTAGACCAGCGGGGGCGGAGCGCACGCTCACCAAACCGGAGAACCCGCCCACAGCATGCTCGATAGGCTTGCCCCATGACTAGAGTGCTGGTGCTGAACGGCCCGAACCTCAACAGGTTGGGCACCAGGGAGCCGGATGTCTACGGCACAGCCAACCTGGACGACCTGCGTGCCAGCCTGGCCGAAGTTACCGGCACGGAGATCGACCTGCGGCAGACCAACGATGAGGCCGAACTCATCGGCTGGCTGCACGAAGCCGTCGACACCCGCGCCGCAGTGATCCTGAATCCGGCAGCATTCACGCACTACTCCTACGCCCTGCGGGACGCCGCTGCGATGGTGACCGGTGCTGGACTCCTGCTGGTGGAGGTGCACATATCCAACCCGCACGCCCGTGAAGAGTTCCGCCACACCAGTGTCATCTCAGGTGTTGCAACCGGCGTCATCGCCGGCCTCGGCTTCGACTCCTACCTCCTCGCCCTCGACTACATTCGGCGCACGGCCGCCTAACCGGTAAACTTTCCCTTCGGCGCACTCGCCGCAGCTCATCCCCAATCGAACGGATCAATTGACGCATGGCTTCTACCGCTGACATCAAGAACGGTGTGGTTCTCAACATGGACGGCGGACTGTGGACCGTTATCGAGTTCCAGCACGTCAAGCCGGGCAAAGGCGGTGCGTTCGTTCGCACCAAGGTGAAGAACGTGCGCACCGGCAAGACCGTCGACCGCACCTTCAACGCCGGTGCGAAGATCGAGACCGAGACAGTTGACCGGAGCGACTTCCAGTACCTGTACAAGGACGGGGACAGCTTCGTCTTCATGAACACCGACAACTACGACCAGATCACGCTGAGCGACGTGCAGGTCGGCGATGCGCCCAACTTCATGCTCGAAAACCAGAACGTGACGATCGCGCTGCACAATGGCGACCCGCTCTATGTGGAGCTTCCGGCATCCGTCGTCCTGGAGATCACCTACACCGAGCCCGGCCTGCAGGGCGACCGTTCGACCGGCGGTACCAAGCCGGCCACCGTCGAGACCGGCTACCAGATCCAGGTGCCGCTCTTCCTCGACCAGGGCACCAAGGTCAAGGTCGACACCCGCACCGGTGACTACCTGGGACGCGTAAACGACTAGTGAGCGCCCGCACTAAAGCGCGCAAGCGCGCCGTCGACCTGCTCTACGGGGCAGACCTCCGCGAAATCTCACTGAACGAGGCAATCGCCGTCGAATCGGCCAGAGCCGAAGGGCAGCCTGACCGTGAAGCCTCCTGGCGTTACGCCAGAGAGATCGTGGTCGGAATCACCGAACACGGCGATGAGATCGATGAACTCATCGAGACCTACGCCCAAGGCTGGACGATCGACCGGATGCCCACCCTCGACCGGGCGATCGTGCGAATCGGCATCTGGGAGATTATGTTCAACGATGAGGTGCCGGACTCAGTCGCGGTCTCCGAAGCCGTGAAACTGGCGTCAGAGCTCAGCACCGACGACTCAGCCGGCTTCGTGAACGGTCTCCTGGGACGCATCACCCAGCTTCGCTCGTAGGGCCAGTGTTTCGTCGCGTTACGCGCCTGCGTTTCGCACTGTTACAACCGGCGTAGGCGGCCGGCCAGGCGGCTCATAGTCTCCTGCTGTGACCTCAACTACAGCGACCCCGGCACGTACCGCGGCCCGCGCTTCCGCCATCACCGTCCAGCGCGTCGGCAGGGTTTTCGACGGCGACCGATCGGTGCTCAGCGGCATCGACCTGACCATCGACGCCGGCGAGATCGTGGCGCTCCTCGGTGCCTCCGGCTGCGGAAAATCCACACTTCTGCGGCTCATCTCTGGGCTGGACGCGCCAACCGTCGGCCACGTCGCGATCGATGGCACGCCGGTCGACGGGATCGACCTGCGCTGCGCAGTCGGTTTTCAGGAGCCGCGGCTGCTGCCGTGGCGAACCATCGCCCATAACGTCGAACTCGGCCTCCCCAACGGAACGCGCCGCGCCGGCGGTGCACGAAGGGTCGCCGGGCTGCTCGAGCTCGTCGGGCTGGGCGCGGCGAGCGGCCTCCGCCCACGCCATGTCTCCGGCGGCATGGCCCAGCGGGTCTCCCTCGCCAGGGCGCTCGCGCGGGAACCCGGCGTGCTGGTTCTCGATGAACCGTTCGGGGCGCTGGATGCGCTGACCCGGCTCCAGATGCAGGACCTCCTTCTCGACATCCACGCAGCGGAGCCCACCACGATCGTGCTCGTCACCCACGACGTCGAAGAAGCGCTTTACCTGGCCGACCGGGTCGTGCTGCTCGGGGAGGATCCCCGCACACCGGGGTCTGGTTCCGGCATCCGCTCGATTATCGACGTGCCTGGCGCGCGCCCGCGAGACCGCGGGGATGCGCACCTTGCTCACCTCCGCGCCGAGCTGCTTGGCGGCCTCGGCGTACCCACCCATCGCAGCACCACATCGAGTTAAGGAAACGCAGCATGAGAACCAAGACACCCCTGGCCACAGCGGCCATTGCCGCCGCAACCATTCTGGCGCTCAGCGGATGCGTCGCAGGCGAAGGCTCAGCGGCTCTGGGAGACGAAGAAACCAGCGGGAAGTGGTCATCCGACACTCTCAATATCGACTTCGCCACCTACAACCCGCTCAGCCTGGTCATCAAGGAGCGGGGCTGGCTGGAGGAAGAGCTGGACGGCGTCACCGTTACCTGGCTGCAATCGGCCGGCTCGAACAAGGCGAACGAGGCGTTGCGGGCAGGCGCGGTCGATGTTGGGTCCACCGCTGGTTCTGCCGCACTACTGGCGCGGTCGAACGGCTCGCCCATCCAGGTGATCGACATCTACTCTCAACCGGAGTGGGCAGCGATCGTGGTGCCGGAAGGGTCACCGATCGAGTCTGTCGACGACCTGCGAGGCAAGAACATCGCTGCCACCAAGGGCACGGACCCGTACTTCTTCCTGCTCCAGACACTCGAAGAGGCGGGCATCGGGCTGGATGAGGTCACCATCCAGAACCTTCAGCACGCCGACGGGGGAGCAGCACTCCTCTCCGGCGCCGTTGATGCCTGGTCCGGACTGGATCCGATCATGGCGACCGCAGAAGTCGACTCCGGTGCCAAGCTCATCTACCGGAACATCGACTTCAACACCTACGGCTTCCTGAACGCCACGGAGAGCTTCCTGACTGCGTCGCCGGATATCGCCCAGGTGGTTGTCAACGCTTACGAGAAGGCGCGGGAGTGGGCAGCGCAGAATCCGGAGGAGACGGCACAGGTCCTTGCCGACTACTCGGGAGTCACGATCGAGGTCGCCAGGAAAGTGCTCCTGGAGCGCACGAACCTCGACGTCGGAGCGCCGGGTGAGAAGCAGCGCGACGTGCTCGAGATCGTTGGGCCGATCTTCGTGGAGTCCGGTGACGTCGCGAACCAGGCGTTGATCGACGACGCCCTGGACGCGTTGTTCAACGACGGCTTCTTCGCGAAGGCCGACCCGGCCAGGATCGGTTAGCCCATGAGTACCACGACGGATGAACGGCCGGTCCGACTCGAGGATCGAACCCTGCACCACTATGCGTCGGGCTACGGGTATTCGGCCGCTGGCACCGCAGCGGACCCGCTCCCGGCCAAGCAACCGGCGACCCGCCGTGGCGGCAGGGGCTGGGTGATCGGAGGAGGGCTGCTGCTTCCGCTGGCGCTGCTCGGTATCTGGTTCCTCATTGCCCATTACGCCTGGGTGCCGGCCTTCCGCCTTCCAGCACCGACCACAGTCTGGCTGGCAGCGACCGACCTTCTCGATCGGGGCCAGCTGGGCATCCACATCGCCATCTCCACCCAGCGCGTGCTGATCGGCTTTGTCCTCGGCGCGGTCGCCGGGCTCGTTCTCGGGTCGGTGGTGGGGCTGTCACGACGGGGCCGCATCCTGCTCGCGCCGACCATTGGCGCGTTCAGGGCGGTGCCATCCCTGGCCTGGGTCCCGTTACTCGTGCTCTACATCGGCATCAATGAAGACTCGAAAGTGACGCTGATCGCGATCGGCGCTCTCTTCCCGGTCTACACGACGGTTGCCGGCGCGCTCAGGCACGTCGATCCGCACCTGGTGGAACTCGGTCAGGCTTACGGGCTGGGGCGGGTCGAGCTGCTCCGCCAGGTGCAGCTCCCCGCTGTGGTGCCGAGCATCGTCTCCGGGCTTCGGCTCGCACTCGCGCAGGCGTGGTTGTTCCTGGTGGCTGCTGAGCTGATTGCGTCCTCGATGGGCCTCGGCTTCCTGCTGGT
Source organism: Homoserinimonas sp. A520 (assembly GCF_054489245.1). Classification (NCBI taxonomy): domain Bacteria; kingdom Bacillati; phylum Actinomycetota; class Actinomycetes; order Micrococcales; family Microbacteriaceae; genus Homoserinimonas; species Homoserinimonas sp. A520. Next base: position 4,415 of record NZ_JBTMWX010000007.1, read on the forward strand.
GGACTCGCAGAACAATGGACGGGTCGATCGCCTGTTCCTGACGATCATCCTGCTCGGGATTCTCGGAAAGACGACGGATGCCCTCATCGGGCTTCTCGAGAAGTACCTGCTGAAGCGCTGGGGGTAGGTTCCGACAGCGGTATGCTTGTCGAAACAGACATCCTTTAAGTTCCGTCCTGTGAGGCGGGGAAGGAGGTCAGGTTGCCCACGCGTATAGTGCTGCAGCAAGCTGATATCTCTCGAGCGTTGACTCGGATCTCCCACGAGATCCTGGAGTCCAATCGGGGCCCCTCCGGGTTGGTGCTGCTGGGTATTCCCACTCGCGGAGTGCACCTGGCCAGGCGCCTGGCCGACCAGTTGGCGCAGTTCTCCGAAGACGACGTGCCCGCCGGTTCGCTGGATGTCACCATGTACCGCGACGACCTCTCGCGCGGCAGGACCCGCACCCCAGCTCCTACCCAGCTCCCGCCCGGCGGCATCGACGGTGCGACGGTTGTTCTGGTCGATGACGTGCTCTACTCGGGCCGCACGATCAGGGCGGCACTGGACGCCCTCGGTGATGTCGGTCGGCCGAAGGCGGTCAGGCTCGCGGTGCTCATCGATCGTGGGCACCGAGAGCTCCCTATCCGCCCGGACTTCGTCGGCAAGAACCTGCCGTCGTCCCACGAGGAGCGGGTGAACGTGCGCCTGGTGGAGGTGGACGGTGAAGACTCGATCACCATCGACAACTTCGAGGGACGCGCATGAGGCACCTGCTGAGCACCAGGGACCTGAGCCGCGACGAGGCGATCGCCATCCTCGATGTCGCAGAGGACATGGCGGATGTCTCGGGCCGGGAGATCAAGAAACTCCCGGCGCTGCGCGGCAAGACCGTGGTCAACCTCTTCTTCGAGGATTCCACCCGTACCCGCATCTCCTTCGAGGCTGCGGCGAAGCGGCTCAGCGCTGACGTCATCAACTTCAGCGCGAAGGGTTCGAGCGTCTCCAAGGGGGAGAGCCTGAAGGACACGGCGCAGACCCTTGCGGCAATGGGCGCGGATGCCGTCGTGGTGCGGCACAACGCGTCCGGAGCCCCCCGGGTGCTGGCCGATGGCGGCTGGATCGATGCGGGCATCGTCAATGCGGGCGACGGAACCCACGAGCACCCGACCCAGGCCCTGCTTGACGCGTTCACCATCCGCCGCCGATTGCACGGAAGTGCTTCGCGAGGCAAGGGGCTGGACGGCACGACGGTCACCATCGTCGGCGACATCCTCCACTCGAGGGTGGCGCGCTCCAACGTCTGGCTGCTGTCAACCATGGGCGCGTCCGTTCGGCTGGTCGCTCCTCCGACTCTCCTGCCGGTCGGCGCCACCAACTGGCCGGTCGAGGTGGGCTACGACCTCGACAGTGCCCTGTCCAGCGCCCCCGACGTCGTCATGATGCTCCGCATCCAGTCCGAGCGGATGCACGCGGCCTTCTTCCCGAACCCGCGGGAGTACGTCAGGCGGTGGGGACTTGACGATGCGCGATTGGCCAGGCTCGGCTCGGATACGATTGTCATGCACCCGGGCCCGATGAACCGAGGTCTCGAAATTTCCTCCGGAGCGGCCGATTCCAGCCTCTCGACAGTGCGGGAACAGGTAACGAACGGGGTAGCGGTGAGGATGGCAGTGCTCTACCTCCTGCTCTCCGGATCGCTGGAGGACTGACATGCGCATCTTGATCACCGGAGCGGCCCTGGCCGACGGAACAACGACAGACATCCTGGTGGCCGACGGGGTCATCGCCGAGCTCGGCTCCAGCCTCAGTACCACCGGCGTCACTCGGATCGACGCTGACGGCCTGATCGCGCTGCCCGGCCTGGTCGACCTCCACACGCACCTGCGGGAACCTGGAGCAGAGCAGAGCGAAACCGTTCTCACCGGCTCACGGGCTGCAGCCATCGGCGGCTTCACTGCGGTACACGCCATGGCCAACACGTTCCCGGTCGCCGACACCGCCGGTGTGGTGGAACAGGTCAAGTCACTGGGCGATTCGGCAGGCTACGTCACGGTTCGCCCGGTCGGCGCTGTCACCGTCGGCCTGATGGGGGAGAGGCTCGCCGAGCTGGGGGCGATGGCGAGTAGCCGCGCGGCGGTTCGCGTGTTCTCCGACGACGGCACGTGCGTCTCAGACGCACTCATGATGCGCCGGGCGCTGGAGTACGTGAAGGCATTCGATGGCGTGATCGCCCAGCACGCCCAGGAGCCGAGGCTTACCGAGGGCGCCCAGATGAACGAGGGAACGCTCTCCGGTGAGCTCGGCCTGGCCGGCTGGCCGGCGGTTGCTGAAGAGGCGATCATCGCCAGGGACGTGCTGCTCGCCCAGCATGTCGGTTCTCGAGTGCACATCTGCCATCTGTCGACCGCGGGGTCGGTCGACGTCATCCGGTGGGCGAAGTCACGCGGGATTGCCGTCACCGCGGAGGTGACGCCACACCATCTGCTGCTTGACGAACAGCTCGTCCAGGGTTACGACGCGACCTACAAGGTGAACCCGCCGCTTCGCCGAGCCGAAGACGTGCAGGCTCTCCGCGAAGGGCTCGCCGACGGCACCATCGACATCATTGCGACCGACCACGCACCGCATCCGCTCGAGGCGAAGGAATGCGAGTGGAGCGCCGCAGCCTTCGGCATGGTGGGGCTCGAGTCTGCGCTGTCCGTGGTGCAGGCGGCGGTCGTCGACACCGGGCACCTGGACTGGACCGGTATCGCCCGGGTGTTCTCGGAAAAGCCGGCGGAAATCGGACGGGTCGCCGGCTACGCGGACGGGTTCACCATCGGTGCGCCGGCCAACCTGACGCTTTACGACCCCACTGTCGGTCGCGAGTTCTCGGCGGCCCTGCTGCGCGGCCGAAGTGTCAACACGCCATTTGCCGGACGCACCCTCCCGGGACGCGTCATGGCGACGATTCACAACGGATACGCCACGGTCCTTGACGGGGAACTCGTTGACGAGGAAACGGTGGCCTCAGCGGCCGTCGCGAACGGAGCTCAGCATGGATAGACCGCTACTCATGGCCATCGTCATCGCCTTCCTTCTGATCCTCCTCGCCTTGATGGTGCTCGGCTGGCGAAAGCGCCAGCGAAGCCAGGCCGCCTTCCCGGCACCGCTTGCACTCCCGGAGAACCCGGGTGCCGAGACGCTGGCCGCTGACGCGTTATATGTCGCCACCACTGTCGCCGGAGAGCCGCTGAACCGGATTGCCGTCGGAGGTCTCGGCTATCGCGCTCGCGCCACCGTAGGTGTGCTGGAGCACGGCCTTCGGCTGTCCATTCCGGGGCAGCCGGCCATCTACATCCCCGCCGAGAGCATCCGCACCGTCGAGCGGGCCACCTGGGCCATCGACCGGGCTGTGGAACAGGACGGCTTGATCCTGATCCGCTGGGCCCTCGGTGAGACGGCGGATGCTCGGCGCGAGGTCGACAGCTATCTGCGCATCATCGACCCGGCGAACGCCGCACAGTTCTTCAGTTCCGTGCAGCAGCTGCACTCCGGCACCGCCCAGACAGCCAGGACCGACCAGACAGGAGGTCGCGCCCAGTGACCACGCTCCACCCAGCAGTTCTCGTCCTCGAAGACGGCACCAGTTACCGCGGCCAGGCGTACGGGGCGATCGGCCAGACCTTCGGCGAGGCGGTATTCGCGACCGGCATGACCGGCTATCAGGAAACCCTCACCGACCCTTCCTACGCCGGCCAGATCGTCGTGATGACGGCTCCGCACATCGGCAACACCGGCGTGAACCAGGAAGACAACGAGTCCGACCGGGTCTGGGTGTCCGGTTTCGTGGTGCGTGACCCGGCGCGGATGGTCTCCAACTATCGGGCAACCGGCAGCCTCGATGACCGCCTGGTGGACGAATCGATCGTGGGCATCAGCGGCATCGACACGCGCGCCGTGGTTCGCAGGCTTCGCGATGCCGGCGTCATGCGCGCCGGCATCTTTTCCGGTGCTGATGCTGACGTGTCACTGGAGTCCCAACTCGAGGCCGTGCGGTCATCAGCCCAGATGACCGGGGCGAACCTGTCGTCGACCGTGTCCACTCGCGAACCGTACGTCGTACCGGCGGAGGGTGAGCGCATCGGAACCGTCGCCGTCCTCGACCTCGGGGTCAAGGCATCCACTCTTCGCTACCTGGCGGTGCGCGGTTTCGACGTGCACGTGGTGCCGCAGACCACGACGGTTGCCGAGTTGCTGGCGCTGAAGCCCACCGCGGTGTTCTACTCCAACGGCCCTGGCGACCCCGGGGCGTCGGACAACCACGTCGAGCTCCTGCAATCCGTGCTGCGCGAGGGGATTCCGTTCTTCGGCATCTGCTTCGGCAACCAGTTGCTCGGCCGTGCGCTCGGATTCGGAACCTACAAGCTCCCGTTCGGCCACCGCGGCATCAACCAGCCGGTGGTCGACCGGTCTACCGGTCGGGTCGAAGTGACCTCGCACAATCACGGCTTCGCGGTCGATGCGCCGATCGGCGAACCGGTCGACTCACCGGCCGGCTTCGGGCGAGTCGAGGTCAGCCACGTGAACCTCAACGACAACGTCGTCGAGGGCCTTCGCGCCCTCGACATACCGGCCTTCTCCGTGCAGTACCACCCGGAGGCGGCTGCAGGGCCGCACGATGCCAACTACCTATTCGATCGATTCAGGGAGATGGTCGTTTCGCACCAGCTCCGGGCCAGCGAGGAAAACTAATGCCGAAGCGCGATGACATTAAATCGGTGCTCGTCATCGGCTCAGGGCCGATCGTCATCGGCCAGGCCTGCGAGTTCGACTACTCCGGAACGCAGGCCTGCCGCGTGCTCCGCGAGGAGGGCGTGCGCGTCATCCTGATCAACTCGAATCCGGCCACCATCATGACCGACCCGGATTTTGCGGACGCCACCTACATCGAACCCATCACCTGGCAGGTGATCGAGTCGATCATCGCCAAGGAGCGGCCGGATGCGATCCTCCCCACCCTGGGCGGCCAGACCGCCCTGAACGCGGCGATCGAGCTTCACGAGAACGGCATCCTGGAGAAGTACGACGTCGAATTGATCGGCGCCAACTTCGAGGCGATCAACAAGGGTGAGGACCGCCAGATCTTCAAGGACCTGGTGCTGGCGTGCGGAGCGGATGTCGCCCGCTCCCACATCGCCCATACTGTCGAGGAGGCGATCGACTTCGCCGAGGACCTCGGCTATCCGTTGGTGATCCGGCCGTCGTTCACCATGGGCGGGCTGGGATCCGGCTTCGCGTACACCCGCGAAGAGCTCGTGCGGATGGTCACCGACGGCCTTCACCAGAGCCCGACCACCGAGGTGCTCCTGGAGGAGTCGATCCTCGGCTGGAAGGAGTACGAACTCGAGCTCATGCGCGACACTTCCGACAACACGGTCGTGGTCTGCTCGATCGAGAACGTCGACCCTGTCGGCGTGCACACCGGTGACTCGATCACCGTCGCGCCTGCCCTCACCCTGACCGACGTCGAATTCCAGAACCTGCGGAACATCGGCATCGACATCATCCGTGCCGTCGGGGTCGATACCGGCGGATGTAACATCCAGTTCGCCATCGACCCGGCGAACGGCCGGGTCATCGTGATTGAGATGAACCCGCGAGTCTCCCGCTCCAGCGCCCTGGCGTCCAAGGCGACCGGCTTCCCGATCGCGAAGATCGCCGCGAAGCTGGCCATCGGCTACCGGCTCGATGAGATCCCGAACGACATCACGCAGGTCACCCCCGCGAGCTTCGAGCCGACACTCGACTACGTGGTGGTGAAGGTGCCGCGCTTCGCCTTCGAAAAGTTCCCGGCGGCAGACCAGCGGCTGACCACCACCATGAAGTCGGTTGGTGAGGCGATGGCGATCGGCCGCAACTACGCATCCGCCCTCCAGAAGGCGCTGCGCTCTCTGGAGAAGCGGGGTTCGTCATTCCACTGGAACGGTGACTCCCGCACCAAGGCTGAGCTGCTGGAGGTCGCGTCGGTGCCGACCGACGGCCGGATCGTCACCGTGCAGCAGGCGTTGCTGGCCGGCGCGACTTCCCAGGAGGTTTTCGACGTCACCGGTATCGACCCCTGGTTCATCGACCAGGTCATCCTCATCAACGAGATCGCTGCGACGGTGGCGGATGCTGTCGAGCTCGACTTCGCGACTATGCGGCTTGCCAAGGACCACGGTTTCAGCGACCACCAGCTCGGCGAACTTCGCGGGCTCAGCGAGGCGGACATCCGCAGCATCCGTCACGGTCTGGGGCTTCGACCGGTGTTCAAGACGGTGGACACCTGCGCGGGGGAGTTCCCGGCGCTCACCCCGTACCACTACTCCAGCTACGACCAGGAGACCGAGGTCGTGCCGAGTGAGCGACGCAAGGTGGTCATTCTCGGCTCGGGTCCTAACCGCATCGGCCAGGGTGTCGAATTCGACTACTCCTGTGTGCACGCATCCTTTGCGCTCTCGGATGCCGGCTTCGAGACGGTCATGATCAACTGCAACCCGGAGACGGTCTCAACCGACTACGACACCTCCGATCGGCTCTACTTCGAACCGTTGACCCTGGAAGACGTTCTCGAGGTCATCCATGCCGAAAGCCAGAGCGGCGAATTGGTCGGTGTCGTCGTGCAGCTTGGCGGGCAGACGGCACTCGGCCTGGCCAAAGGGCTGAAGGCTGCCGGGGTGCCCATCCTGGGCACATCGCCTGAGGCCATCGACCTCGCCGAGGAGCGTGGGCTGTTCCAGGGACTCCTCGACGATGCCGGGCTGCTCTCGCCGCGCAACGGCACAGCCATCGACTATGCGGGCGCCGTCGCGGTCGCAGAAGAGATCGGCTACCCGGTGCTGGTGCGTCCGTCATACGTGTTGGGCGGGCGCGGGATGGAGATCGTCTACGACAGCCCGTCACTGGCCGGCTACTTCGAGCGGATGGCCGGACAGGGCATTATCGGGCCGACACATCCGCTGCTGGTCGACCGCTTCCTCGACGATGCGGTGGAGATCGACATCGACGCCCTCTACGACGGCGAGCAGCTGTACGTCGGAGGCGTGATGGAGCACATCGAGGAGGCCGGCATCCATTCCGGCGACTCGAGCTGCACCCTGCCACCGGTCACTCTCGGCCGCGAGGTCATCGACCGCGTCCGTGAGGCCACGCTGGCGATCGCCCAGGGGATCGGCGTGCGAGGCCTGCTGAACGTGCAGTTCGCGATCGGCGCAGGCGTGCTCTACGTGCTCGAGGCCAACCCACGGGCATCGCGCACCGTGCCATTCGTCGCCAAGGCCCTCGGCCTCCCCATTGCGAAGGCTGCTGCCCTGATCATGACGGGGACCAGCATCCGCGAACTGATCGACAGTGGGATGCTGCCGCTGCAGGACGGCTCGGTGGTCCCAATGGACTCACCCGTTGCCGTGAAGGAGGCGGTGTTGCCGTTCAAGCGGTTCCGCACCAAGGAAGGTCGCATCGTCGATTCGGTACTTGGCCCGGAGATGCGGTCGACGGGTGAGGTCATGGGCATTGATTCCGACTTCCCGCGGGCATTCGCGAAGAGCCAGGAGGCGGCGTACGTTCGGCTCCCGCAGTCGGGTGCCGTGTTCGTCTCTGTCGCCGATCGCGACAAGCGGGCGATCATCCTTCCGGTGCTTCGTCTTCAGCAACTCGGATTCCGCATCCTGGCGACGCTCGGAACGGCAGAGATCCTGAGCCGCAACGGCATCTCCGCCCAGGTGGTGCGCAAGTACGACCAGGGGGAGTCCGCGGTCGAGGGCGAACTGTCGATCGTCGAGTTGATCAACAGCGAACAGGTCGACATCGTGATCAACACGCCGAGCGGCCGGAGTGCGCGTGCCGACGGTTACGAGATCCGGGCGGCCGCAGTCGCTGCGGACCTGCCGTTGTACACGACGATCGCCCAGCTTGGCGCAGCCGTACACTCGATCGAGATCATGCGCGAGGGTTTCGATGTGCGATCGTTGCAGGATTACGCGATCGACCGGGCAGAGAGGCTGGCACTGATTGGCTAGCTTCGGTGACCGTCTGGCGGACAGCTTCGAAAGCTACGGCCAGTTGTGCGTCGGGATCGACCCGCATTCCTGGTTGCTTGAGGAGTGGCGCCTTCCCGATACCGCGATCGGCGCACGGGAGTTCGGGCTGCGCGTCGTAGAAGCAGCGGCCGGGCAGGTCGGTACAGTCAAGCCGCAGGTCGCGTTCTACGAGCGTTTCGGATCGGCCGGCTACAAAGCTCTCGAGGAAGTACTGGCCGCCGCCCGTTCAGCGGGACTGCTGGTCATCGCCGACGTCAAGCGCGGGGACGTCGGAACGAGTGTCGAGGCGTACGGCCAGGCCTGGCTCACTCCCGGCAGTCCGCTGGAGGCCGACGCCATCACGGTGAGCGCGTTCCAGGGAGTGGGTTCCCTCCGCGCTCCGCTGGAACTGGCTGCGCAGCACGGCAAGGGGCTCTTCGTGCTGAGCGCAACCTCGAATCCCGAGGCCGCAGCGCTGCAGCTCGCCAGAACCGCGTCCGGTGAGACTGTTGCCCAGGCGATCGTTCAGGAGGTCGCCGATTGGAACACGACCCATTCACTGGGCCGGCTCGGGTCGGTGGGCGTTGTCATCGGCGCCACCGTCCAGACATCCGATTACGGCATCGATTTCGACTCCGTCGATCCGCTGCCGATCCTCGCCCCCGGATTCGGTCACCAGGGTGCACGCATCGAACAACTGCCCGACCTGTTCGGCGCAGCCGCAGGCTCCGTGCTCGTCACGGTGTCCCGCAGCATCCTCAGCACCGGACCGCAGGGGATCCGTGCCGCCATCTCCCGTGAGGCAGCCGAGGTGGTCGCATGCCGCGGATAACGCCTCCAGATGTGGACCGTGCAGCGGCATCACGCGCCGCCGTTGCGGCGCGGCGCGCACGGGCAGCGGTCAAGCGGGACATTGCAACCCACCGTCGCACTCCGTTGGAGGTTGCCGAGACCGCCTGGCTGGGGGAGTCGTCGCAGCCCGAAGCGTCACTCCGGGTGCGCGAACTGCTGGGGAGTATTCCGGGGCTGGGTCCGATCCGGGTAGCGCGAGTCATGGAGCAGCTGGGCATCGCCGAGTCCAAGCGGGTCGGCGGGCTCGGCTCCAGGCAGCGCAAGTCCCTTCGCGACTGGCTTACCACCCGGGAGGCCCAGGAGGAGCGTCGTAAGCCATCGCGGCTGGTGGTGCTGGCCGGCCCGACAGCGGTCGGCAAGGGTTCCGTTTCCGGTTACATCCGCGAGAATTTCCCCGGCGTGCACCTGTCTGTCTCCGCGACCACCAGGCGACCGCGTCCCGGCGAGGTGGACGGGGTGAACTACTACTTCGTCTCCGACGAAGAGTTCGACAACCTGGAAACGACCGGGCGGATGCTCGAAACGGCGACGGTGCACAACGCCTACCGCTACGGCACTCCGCGTGCACCCATCGAGGAAGCACTCGCCGAGGGCCGGAGCGTGCTCCTGGAGATCGACATCCAGGGTGCACGCTCGGTCAAGCGGGCCATGCCGGAGGCGGTACTGGTCTTCCTGCTTCCGCCGACCTGGGAGGAACTCGTCCGCAGGCTCATCGGTCGAGGCACCGAAGAGGCCGCGGAGCAGGCCCGCCGGCTGGAGACAGCGAAGATCGAGCTCGCGGCGCAGGACGAGTTCGATTACAAGGTCATCAATCACACTGTCAGCGAAGCCGCCCAGGAAGTCGTAGACTTGATGTCCGTGCCCGCACCGGCAGCGTCCGCGCGCCCGGCAACACTCCGCGGCACCGAATCCCACTAGTTTTCAAGGAGCATCCACCATGGTCGAACGTTCACAGGGCATCATCGACCCGCCCATCGACGAACTGCTTTCGAAGGTCGACTCCAAGTACGCGCTGGTCATCTTCGCCTCGAAGCGTGCCCGCCAGATCAACGACTACTACGCCGACCTGCATGAGGGAAGCCTGTTCGACAACGTCGGCCCGCTGGTCGACTCGACCATCGACGACAAGCCCCTGTCGGTCGCGATGCACGAGATCAATGAAGACAAGCTGGTTCTCAAGCCCCTCGCTGAGTAGCGAGCCCAAGTTTCACTCCCATTGTCCGCGATCAGGGACAATGGCTCTGTGAGCACACCAGTCTTGAATATCGTCGTCGGCGTGACCGGCGGGATCGCCGCCTATAAGGCGATCGGCGTCGTCCGTTCGCTGGTGCTCGCCGGGCATGATGTCCACGTCGTTGCCACGGATGCCGCGCTTCGCTTCGTGGGGCGGCCCACCCTTGAGGCCATCAGCCGGAATCCGGTGCACAGCGACCTCTACGAAGGGGTCGCAGAAGTGCGCCACGTGGCCATCGGCCAGGCTGCTGACCTGATCGTCGTTGCGCCGGCGACCGCCAACACGATCGCCAGGATTGCGCACGGACTGGCCGACGACCTTCTCGGGAACACGATCCTCGCCAGCACTGCACCGCTCGTGATCGCGCCGGCGATGCACACCGAGATGTGGGCCAACCCGGCCACAGTGGCGAACATGGCAACGCTTCGCAGCCGGGGAGTCGTGGTGGTCGGGCCGGCCATCGGGCAGCTCACCGGGCGGGACTCCGGCCCTGGTCGGATGTCGGAGCCGGACGACGTGGTGTCCGCAGCCCTCGCCGCGGTCCGGGCACAGGACCTGGCCGGCACGCACATCCTGGTCACCGCAGGGGGCACCCGAGAGCCATTGGACCCGGTGCGCTTCATCGGCAACCGCTCCAGCGGCAGGCAAGGCGTTGCGATTGCCGTCGCTGCGGCCGCCAGGGGAGCCGAGGTGACGCTGATCGGAGCGAACCTCGAAGTAGCCGTGCCGGCATCCGTACGCCTGCTACCGGTCAGCTCCACCCGCGAACTCGAGACGGCGGTGGACGGCGTCGCGCCGAGCGCCGACGTGGTGATCATGGCTGCAGCAGTGGCCGACTATCGGCCGGAGGCCGTTGCCGAGGGCAAGATCAGGAAAGAAGTGACCGGCGACCGCCTGTCGATCAATCTGGTGAAGAACCCGGACATTCTCGCCGGGCTGGTCGCCTCGCGGCAGCCCGGTCAGACCATCATCGGCTTCGGTGCGGAAACCGAGACGGATCCGGAGCGGCTGCTGGAGCTCGGCCGCCAGAAGATCGCCAGGAAGGGCTGTGACTACCTCGTCCTCAACACCGTGGGATGGTCGCAGGGGTTTGCCACAGAAGGCAACACGGTCGTCGTGCTCGATGCGGCCGGCGTTATAGTGAGCGAGGCCACCGGGAGCAAGGCGTCGGTGGCTGATCGTATTCTCGACCTGCTCGCGTGAGCGTGCTCCCTCGAACCGCACGACGACCAGGCTCGAACTGACTGAAGGGCCCCCGATGACCTCCCCGCTTCGCCTGTTCACCTCGGAATCCGTGACCGAGGGGCACCCGGACAAGATCTGCGACCAGATCTCGGACCACATCCTGGATGCCCTGCTCGAACAGGACCCGCGGAGCCGGGTTGCGGTCGAGACCCTGGTGACGACCGGACTGGTGCACGTGGCCGGCGAGGTCACCACCGACGGGTACGTCGAGATTCCCCGCATCGTGCGCGAAGTCATCACGGGCATCGGCTACAACTCGTCCGAGGTGGGCTTCGATGGGAGTAATTGCGGTGTGACGGTTTCCATCGGCGCCCAGTCGCCCGACATCGCGCAGGGCGTCGACAGCGCGTTGGAAGAACGCGAAGGGCACGGAGCAGACCCGCTCGACCACCAGGGCGCCGGCGACCAGGGCATCATGTACGGCTTCGCAACCACGGAGACTCCGTCGTACATGCCGCTTCCGATCTGGCTGGCGCACCGACTTTCCGAGCGGCTTGCGGAGGCTCGCAAGAGCCAGGTACTCGACTACCTGAGGCCGGATGGCAAGACCCAGGTGACCATCGGTTACGAGGGCCTGGTTCCGCGCACAATCGACACCGTGGTGCTGTCCACCCAGCACGCGCCGGGTATAGCGATGTCGGCCCTTGCCGCCGACATGGCGGAGTTCGTGATCAATCCGGTGCTCGAGGCCTCCGGCCTGGACGCCTCAGGGGCCACCTTGCTGATCAACCCGACGGGCAAGTTCGAGATCGGCGGCCCGAAGGGCGACGCCGGTCTCACCGGGCGGAAGATCATCGTCGACACCTACGGCGGTGCTGCCAGGCACGGCGGTGGCGCGTTCAGTGGGAAAGACCCCTCGAAGGTCGACCGGTCCGCCGCCTACGCGTTGCGCTGGGTTGCCAAGAATGCGGTAGCCGCCGGGCTCGCGGAGCGGCTCGAAGTGCAGGTTGCCTACGCGATCGGCAAGTCGGCACCGGTCGGCCTGTACGTGGAGAGCTTCGGAACCGGCGTTGTCGACGACGACGTGATCATCCGCGCCATCAATGACGTGTTCGACCTCCGCCCGGCTGCGATCATCCGTGACCTCGACCTGCTGCGTCCGATCTACGCCCAGACGGCCACCTATGGTCATTTCGGCCGGGAGCTTCCCGACTTCACCTGGGAGCGGCTGGATCGGGTCGACGACCTGCGCAGCAGTGCCGGTCTCTAGCAGTGCCGTCTCCAGCAGTGCCGTCTCTAACAGTGCCGGGCCGTAGCGATGATGGGGCCGTAGCAATGGCAGGGCTGTAGTAGTGGCACGCTCGGCGCCGATAGCCAGGGTCCTGATCGATTCGTCGTTGCCCCAGCTGGACCGGCTTTTCGATTATTCGATCCCCGATTACCTGGCGGATGCCGCGGTGCCGGGCGTGCGCGTGAAAGTACCCCTGCGATCGGCCGGCCGGATCGCCGAAGGGTTCATTGTCGAGCTCGTTGACTCGGTCGACTACACCGGTGTGCTGAGCGAACTGGACTCCGTCGCGTCGCCTGTCCGGGTGCTGGCGCCGGAGGTGTACACGCTGGCTCGGCGCCTGGCCGACCGTGCAGCCGGCAGCGCGAACGACGTGGTGAGGCTCGCGGTGCCGAAACGCCAGGTGCGTGTCGAGAAGGCCTGGTTGTCCGCTCAGACACCGGTGTTGTCGCCCGTGGAGGCCAATTCGGTTCAGGACTACCCGTCGGATGCGTTCGAGGCAGTCCTCGAGCACGGCGGCAGACTCGCTGTCGACGCGATCCCGCGCCTGGTGCAATTGCCTGATGGCTCCTGGGTAGGGCACTGGGCGGTGACACTTGCCGCTCTGGCCACCCAGGTGGTCGCATCCGGCAAGTCGGCGATCCTCGCTGTTCCCGACTACCGCGATCAGGAGCAATTGCAATTGGCCCTGGCCGCGATGCTCCCGGCGGACAGGCTGGTTCGGCTGGATGCCCGACAAGCGAACCCTGAACGCTACCGCGACCTGTTGGCCTGCCTCGATGGGCAGGCGCGCGTGATTGTCGGCAACCGCTCCGTCGTCTATGCGCCCGCCCGGAACCTGGGCTTGATCGGCTTGTGGGACGACTCCGATCCGCTGCACGCCGAGCCGCTCAGCCCCTACGTGCACACTCGGGACGCCGCATTGGTGCGCCAGGAGCAACAGGGCGGTGCGCTGGTCTTCCTGGGACACACCCGCAGCACGGAGGTGCAGCGGCTCGTTGAGCACGGGTGGGCGACCGAGGTGCGCCCCCAGCGCGCATATCTCCCGAAGGTCATTCCGACTGCAGGCCAGGGCGCTGACAATCCCCACGCGGCATTCGCCCGTATCCCGTCCAGTGCCTGGCAGCTTGCCCGCGACGCTGTGCGCGACGGTCCGGTGTTGGTGCAGGTGGCCAGGCCCGGCTACGCGCCGCGGCTGGCCTGTGACAGCTGTGGGCAATCGGCCCGCTGCACCGTCTGTGAAGGTCCGCTGGGGATGAAGTCTGCCCGCGGGGCGCCGTCCTGCCACTGGTGTGGGGCCATCGCCGCCAACTGGTCCTGCAACCATTGCGGCGGGCAGCGCTACCGGCTGGTCGGCCAGGGTTCGACGCGAACGGCCGAAGACCTGGGGCGCGCCTTTCCCGGCGTGAAGGTCGTGGTGGCCGACGGCGACCGCCCGCTGCTGACCGTTCCAGGCAAGCCGGCATTGGTGATCTCCACCCGGGGCGCAGAACCCGTCGCCGACGGAGGCTACCGCGCTGTACTGCTGCTGGACGGGGAGCGGATGCTCGCACGCGAAGCGCTGAGGGTGGGGGAGGACTGCCTGCGCTGGTGGTCCAATGCCGCAGCTCTCGCGGCCCCGGGAGGTCCGGTGATCCTGGTCGGTGTCGGCGGTGCGCTGGCCACGGCGATGGCGACCTGGCGCCTCTCCGACTATGTCAGTTCCGAGTTGGCCGATCGTCGCCGGCTGCGCTTTCCGCCAGCGGTGCGTGTTGCGACGGTCACCGGCAGTGCGGACGCCGTGGACACGGCCGTCGCCGCCGCAGCAGAGGTGGCCGGCGTTGACGTGCTCGGACCGACGGCTGTCGAGGACGGTGTGCGGGCGATCGTCCGGTTCGAGTACGGTGCGGGAAGCCAGGTCGCGTCCATTCTTCGCTCCGCCATCATCCGCAACGCCACCACCAGGCGTAAGCGGGTGCCGCCCGGTGATGGGCGTCCTCCTGCGCTGCCTACACTGAAAGTGCGGTTCGATGATTCCGAACCGTTCGCCAATTGATGGGATGTCCGTGAGCGGAATGAGACTGGTTTTCGCCGGAAGCCCGGATGCCGCGGTGCCGAGCCTGCGCCTGATCGCCGGTTCACGCCACGAGGTTGCCGCCGTCATCACCAGGGAAGACTCCCCACAGGGACGCAAGCGGATCATGACCGAGACAGCCGTCGCCCTGGAAGCGGCGGCGCACGGGCTCCCGCTGATCAAGGCGAATCGCCTGGACTCCGCGGTCACCTCGGAGGTCGACGCCCTGGCTCCAGACCTCGGGGTGATCGTGGCTTACGGCGGCCTGGTGCGCGAGCCGCTGCTTTCCGTTCCCAGGCTCGGGTGGATCAACCTTCACTTCTCCCTCCTGCCCCGCTGGCGGGGGGCTGCGCCGGTGCAGCGCGCCATCATGGCCGGCGACGACGTGACCGGCGCATCCGTCTTCCAGCTGGTCCCCGAACTGGATGCTGGCGAGCTGTACGGCCAGTTCACCCAGGCGATCGGCGCTCACGAGACGGCCGGTCACCTCCTGGAGTCGCTGGCGGATGGCGGTGCCGGGCTGCTGCTTCGCGTCATCGACGCCCTCGCGGACGGCACAGCCAGGGCTGAGGCGCAACAGGGCGACGTGACGTTGGCACCCAAACTGTCGCTGGCGGATGGCCGGATCGACTTCACCGCTTCCGCGACCATGGTGGGTGGCCAGATCCGCGGGGTGACCCCGGAGCCTGGGGCCTTCACCCAGCTTGACGGCGTTCGAGTGAAGGTGCTCGAAGCGGCGATCGCGCACGGCACGCCACGGTTGCCTCCCGGGCGGCTCGGCGAGGTGGATGGCCGCCCGGTCATCGGTACGGCGACGGACCCGATTGAACTGGTGCGCGTGCATCCGGCCGGCAAGAAGGCGATGGCCGCTGCGGACTGGTGGCGGGGTCGCCAGCCCGATGCCACGTCCAGCGTTGATCAGGCGGCGAACCGATGAGCGGTCCACGGATCCAGCCGGCACGACGCGTGGCTTACGAGGTCATCAGTGCGGTTCGGGAGTCGGACGCCTACGCAAACCTGTTGCTGCCGGTCAAGCTCGAGCGGGCTGGGCTCTACGGCCCGGATGCCGGCCTGGCAACCGAGCTCACCTACGGCACGCTCCGCAGGCAGGGCTACTACGACGCCGTCATCGCTCTCGCCGCCGCGCGATCGACCGACAAGATCGACCCGGCCGTGCTGGACGTTCTCCGGCTCGCCTGTCACCAATTGCTGTCGATGAGGGTCGCCCAGCATGCCGCTGTCGATGAAGCGGTGAATCAGGCGCGGGAGGTCGCGTCGCGGTCGGCAACCGGCTTCGTCAACGGGGTTCTCCGAACCGTCACCCGCACGACTCCGGACGAGTGGCGCGCCCGGGTGCTCAGCAACCCGCGGAACGATGACGAACGGCTGTCACTGGAGCACTCGCATCCGGTGTGGATCGTCCGCGCCTTTCGGCAGGCGCTCAGTGCCGAGGGGAGGGCGGATGAGTTGGAGAGCCTGCTGGAGGCCGACAATCGGGCGCCCAAGGTCAGCCTGGTCGCCCTCCCCGGCCTCGCCTCGGTGCGCGAGGTGGCCGGCGAGAGGAAAGCGGAGTACTCCCCGGTGGCAGCGGTGAGCGACGGCGGCGACCCGGCGAACCTGGCCGGTGTGCGGGAGGGGCGGGTTCGGGTCCAGGACGAAGGCTCACAGCTGGCGGCGCTGGCACTCAGCCGTGCACGACCGATCGAGCCGGGCGAACGCTGGCTCGACCTCTGTGCAGGTCCGGGCGGGAAGGCGGCACTGCTCGCAGCGGAGGCGCTGACTGGCGGCGCAACACTGGTCGCCAACGAGGTGGTTCCCGCGCGCGCCCAGCTGGTGCGGAACGCGTTGGCCGTTTTCGCGGAACCACCGCAGGTACTGGTACAGGACGGCACCACATTCGGCCAGAACCTTCCTGAGCAATTCGACCGAATACTCATCGACGCACCGTGCACCGGCCTGGGCGCGCTCCGTCGTCGTCCGGAGGCACGCTGGCGCAAGCAGCCCCGCGATGTGCCGGAGCTCGCCGCCCTGCAGGCTGATCTCCTCAGTTCCGGGCTGGCGGCCCTCAAGCCAGGTGGGCTCCTCGCCTACGTCACCTGCTCACCTCACCTGGGCGAAACCCGGCTCATTGTGGAGAACGCGGTGAGGGCCGCGGATGGCACGGTTGTGCAACTCAACACGGCTGAGGTGCTTCAGGGAGTGGCCAGCTCCCCGCTGGACCTCGGACCCTCCGACACCAGCGTCCAGTTGTGGCCACACCGGCACGGCACCGATGCGATGTTCATCTGCCTGCTGCAGAAGGTGCCAGCTGATGGCGCGGTGCCAGCCGACGGCGGAGTGCCCGCCTGATTCGGCTGGGCGTTCATCGTTAGGCTCGGCACATGACCGTGCGCATCAACCCCAGCATCCTCTCGGCAGACTTCGTCAACCTGGAGCCCGACCTGCACGCCATCGCGTCGGCCGACCTGGTTCACGTCGACGTCATGGACAACCACTTCGTCCCCAACCTGACGTTCGGCCCGCAGATGGTCGGCCGTATCCAGGAGGTGTCCCCGATCCCGCTGGATGTGCACCTGATGATCGAGGATCCGGACCGGTGGGCACCCGGTTACGCGGAACTCGGCGCTTACTCGGTGACCTTCCACGCCGAGGCCGCCGCTGACTCAGTGGCACTGGCGCGCCGCTTGCGGCAGATCGGCACCCGGGCGGGCATCGCCGTCAAACCGGGCACACCGATCGAACCACTTCTCGACCTGTTGCCCGAATTCGACCAGGTGCTCGTCATGACGGTCGAACCCGGTTTCGGCGGGCAGTCCTTCATGGAGCAGACCATGCCGAAACTGAGGTCACTGGCGGAGGCCGTCTCGAAGTCAGGGCTGGACGTCTGGCTGCAGGTCGACGGCGGCATCAACCAGGACACGATCGCCATAGCATCCGCTGCCGGAGCCAACACCTTCGTCGCCGGTTCCAGCGTGTTCGGCTCGCCAGACCGCGCCGCGCAAATCGGCCTGTTGCGGCAGGCAGCATCCGCTCACGCCCACCAATAGTTCCCGTTCCGGTCGCTTGCGTCCGTTCCGCCGGGCACTATCGTCCGGAACGGGCACTTTTGCAGGGCTGGAGTGATTGAATTGGCGGATGAGCGAAACCAACAAGACCAAGCCGGAAATCGACTTCTACGACGGCGAAACTCCCACCGAACTCGTCATCACCGACATTGAGACAGGCGAGGGAGCCGAAGCAACCCCCGGCGCGACCGTCGATGTGCACTACCTCGGCGTCGACCTCGAGACCGGCGAAGAGTTCGACTCCTCCTGGAGCCGCGGGCAGTCCATCAACTTCCCCCTGGGAAGCCTCATCGCCGGCTGGCAGCAGGGCATCCCCGGAATGAAGGTCGGTGGGCGCCGCCAGCTGATCTGCCCGCCGAGCCTCGCCTACGGACCGGCAGGCGGAGGGCACCAGCTCTCCGGGCGCACACTGATCTTCGTGATCGACCTCCTTGGCGTCAGCTGAGGCGTCACACGGTGCCGGGGCTAGTAGCCTTGACCGTGTGAAAACCTTCGACGACCTCTTCGAGGAACTGGAGCTGAAAGCCCAGACCCGGCCAGCCGATTCCGGCACCGTGGCAGAGCTCGACGCCGGTGTGCATGCGATCGGCAAGAAGATCGTCGAAGAGGCCGCTGAGGTGTGGATGGCGGCCGAGTACCAGTCGAACGACGAGACGGCGCAGGAGATCTCCCAGCTGCTGTACCACCTGCAGGTGCTGATGCTTGCCAAGGGCCTGTCGACGGCGGACGTGTACCGACATCTGTGACCCTCAGCGCGCTGCGGTCTGTAGCGCGCATGTGTGTCATCGACCGCCCCAACGCTGAACAGAAAGACCACCATGCTTCGCATTGCAGTGCCCAACAAGGGTTCGCTCGCCGAGACCGCAGCCGAGATGCTCCATGAGGCCGGATATGCGGGTCGCCGGGATCCGCGCGCCCTCACGGTCAGCGACCAGGCGAACGATGCCGAGTTCTTCTACCTCCGCCCGCGTGACATCGCCACGTACGTTGGCTCCGGGGCGCTCGATGTCGGCATCACCGGGCGAGACCTGCTGCTTGACTCCGGTTCGGAGGCGGTCGAGGTCGCCCAACTGGACTTCGCAGCCTCGACATTCCGGTTTGCCGGCCCCAGCGACAGCTACCGCGAGCTCGGCGACCTCGCCGGCAAAAGGGTGGCGACCAGCTACCCGGGACTGGTGGGTGACTTCCTGACCCGGCACGGCGTGACCTCCGACCTGATCCGCCTGGATGGCGCCGTCGAGTCTGCAGTGAAGCTGGGGGTGGCGGATGCCGTCGCCGACGTGGTCTCGACCGGTTCGACCCTGCGGGCGCAGGGGCTGGAGATCTTCGGACCGGTCATCCTCGAGTCATCCGCTGTGTTGATCAGCGCCCCCACCCCGCCTTCGGGTCTCCAGACGCTGCAGCGTCGCCTCCAGGGAGTTTTGGTGGCGCGTCAATACGTGATGATGGATTACGACCTCCCGGCTGCACTCATCGAGGCAGCTTCGGCGATCACGCCAGGACTCGAATCGCCGACGATCTCGCCGCTGCGCGACAAGAACTGGGTCGCTGTGCGTTCGATGGTGAAGCGCGCCGGCATGAACCACGTCATGGACCAGCTGTACGCCCTGGGCGCGCGCGCCATCCTGGTCAGTCCGATCCACGCAGCCAGGCTCTGATGGGCGTCTCCGTGCGCGTGATCCCGTGCCTGGATGTTGCGGCCGGCCGCGTGGTCAAGGGCGTGAACTTCCTGAACCTTCGCGATGCCGGCGATCCGGTCGAGCTGGCCCGCAAGTACTACGAGCAGGGGGCGGATGAAATCACCTTCCTCGACGTGACGGCGACGGTCGACAACCGGGCGACCACCTACGATGTGGTCAGCGCCACGGCGGAGCAGGTCTTCATACCGCTCACCGTCGGTGGCGGAGTGCGCTCCGTCGACGACGTCGCCCGCCTTCAGGGAGCGGGGGCGGACAAGGTCGGCGTGAACAGCGCCGCAATCGCCCGGCCAGAGTTGTTGTCCGAGATCGCCGACCGTTTCGGTTCCCAGGCGCTGGTGCTCTCGCTCGACCTGAAGCGCTCGAACCGCGTGCCATCCGGCTTCGTGGTGACGACCCACGGTGGCCGAACCGAGACCGACCTCGACGGCCTCGCCTGGGCGCGCGAGGCGATCGAACGTGGCGCAGGGGAGTTGCTGGTCAACTCGATCGACGCCGACGGCACCAAGCAGGGCTTCGACCTCGAGCTGGTGCGTGCCATGCGCGAGGTCAGCACGGTGCCACTGATCGCCAGCGGGGGAGCGGGGGCGCTCGAGCACTTCCCGCCCGCGATCGCGGCCGGCGCTGATGCCGTACTGGCGGCATCCGTGTTCCACAATGCCGAATTCACCGTTGGCGATGTCAAGCGGGAGCTGGCAGCGGCCGGCGTCGACGTGAGGGAGGTTCCGGCATGACCCCGGACGAGCTGGAAGCGGCAATTGAGCGAACCAGGTTCAATGCCGACGGGTTGTTTCCCGCCATCATCCAGGAAGCAGGCACACGGCAGGTGCTCATGCTGGGCTGGATGGATGCGGAGGCGATGCGGCGCACCTTCACCGAGGGCCTCGTGACGTTCTGGTCCCGGTCCAGGCAGGAGTACTGGCGCAAGGGCGACACCTCCGGAAACCACCTCCACGTTCGCGGTGCCGCTCTCGACTGCGACGCCGATACCATCCTGGTCACCGTCGAAGCCGTTGCCGCCGCCTGCCACACCGGCGCGCACTCCTGCTTCGACGTCGACCCGCTCGACGTCGCCTCGAACCGTTTCGCACCCGAGGTGGAGCAGCCGTGAGTTCGACGACCCGCCAGCAATTCAACGACCTCCTGGACGATCACCGCGTGGTCCCGGTGATCCGTCAGCTCTTCGCCGACGGCGAAACCCCGGTCGGCATCTACCGCAAGCTGGCGGCCGGCCGGCCGGGCACGTTCCTGCTCGAATCGGCCGAGCAGGGCGGCATCTGGTCCCGCTACTCGTTCATCGGCGTCTCCTCATTCGGTGTCCTCACCCAGAGGGCGGATGCCGTGACCTGGCTGGACTATGGAATCTCCGCCGAGCGCGCACTCGGCCCCGAGCATCCGCTCACCCCCCTGCACGCGGTCGCGCACCTCCATGCCCGCTGGGCAACCCCAGCCGTCGAAGGACATCCGCCGCTGACCGGGGGCCTGGTCGGCTTCATCGGCTGGGAGGCGGTGCGCCAGATCGAGCGGCTTCCCGATGTTCCGCCGGCCGACTACGACATCCCGGGTCAGGCCTTCAGCTTCGTCTCCGAACTGGTGGTGCTCGACCACCGAACCGGTTCTGTGCTCCTGGTGGCGACCGCGTTGAACGACGGGGTGGACGATCCGGACCAGTTGTGGCTCGACGCGCAGGCCAGGCTGGGCTCCATGCAGGAGCGGCTTGCCGAACCGGCAGAAGCGTGGCTGGCAGAAGTCGACCTTGCTCGTGAGCCGACCGCGGTCGCACGAACCACCGAGGCGGAGTTTGCGGCAGCCGTCGAGCGGTCGAAGCAGTACATCCACGATGGGGATGTCTTCCAGGTGGTCATCTCGCAACGCTTCGACCACGAGGTGTCCGCCGAACCGATCGACGTCTACCGGGTGCTCAGAACGCTCAATCCGAGCCCGTACATGTACCTGCTGGCGCTGGACACCCCCGACGGCGAACCGTACTGGGTGGTCGGCTCGTCTCCTGAGGCGCTGGTGAAGGTGGAGTCCGGTCGGGTCTACAGTCACCCGATCGCCGGATCCCGCCCACGTGGGGCGTCGCCCGATGAGGACGGCACCTTCGCCGAAGACCTGATCGGTGACCCGAAGGAGCGTGCTGAACACCTGATGCTGGTCGACCTCGCCCGGAACGACCTGCAGAAAGTCTGTCTTCCAGGTTCTGTTGAGGTCACCGAGTTCATGCAGGTGGAGCGATTCAGCCACATCATGCACCTGGTCTCCAGCGTCGAGGGCGACCTGGCACCAGGACATTCACCGCTGGACGTCTTCACAGCGACGTTCCCGGCAGGCACGCTCTCCGGTGCACCGAAACCCCGGGCGCTGGAGATCATCGACGAGCTGGAGGTCGCCCAGCGCGGCCTCTACGGCGGCGTGGTCGGCTACTTCGACTTCGCCGGAAACCTCGACCTGGCCATCGCCATCCGGACCACGACGATCTCGGGGGGTGTCGCCCGCGTTCAGGCCGGCGCCGGCCTGGTCGCCGACTCTGACGCGCGCACGGAGTTCGTCGAATCGCAGAACAAGGCTGCCGCTCCGCTCCGCGCGGTTGCCGTGGCGAACGCTATGCGGCGGGTGCGTTGAGATGATTCGCCGTCTGAAGCCGATCAGCCTCCTCCTGAGCCTCCTGTTCAGCGCCCTGACCTTGCTGTCGTGGACGATGACCTGGTTCGTGGTGAACCTCGGCGGCGAGGGTGCGGGCCAGGCCATCCCGGTGACCGGCGAAGTCGCTGCACCGGCACTCGCGGCCCTCGGCCTTGCCGGCCTTGCCCTGGTGGCGGCGCTGGCCATCGCCGGCCCTGCCTTCCGAATCGTCCTGGGCCTGCTTCAGGTGGCAATCGGGGCGAGCATCGGGATCTCCGCCTGGGGCGCGATCGTGGATCCCGTTGCCGCCTCGACGCCACTCGTCACCCAGACAACCGGAATCTCCGGTGGTGAGTCGATCGAGGCGCTGGTGACGGCAGCTTCCACCACTCCCTGGCCGGCAATCACGATGGTCATCAGCGTCCTCATGGCACTGACCGGCGTCCTCATCGTCGTCACCGCTCGCACCTGGCCCACGGCGACGAGCCGGTACCAGAGCGTCCGGCTGGAGGAGGCGGATGCCCCGCGCTCCGCGGTTTCGGATTGGGACTCCTTGAGCGATGGCTCAGATCCCACGTCACGATAGACTTTTCGAGAATTCACCCGCGTTAAGGAGCACCATGAACGAAGACATCTCAGACCCCGGACACGGCCACTCACCCGCAGCATGGACCTCGGTCATCATCATGCTGATCGCGTTCGCTATCGGCACGGTGGGGTTCTGGCTCGACGTTCCGCTGATCGTCTGGGGTGCGGGCGCGCTCATCGTCGTCGGCGCGATTGTCGGCTGGACGATGACGAGGGCCGGCTACGGGGTAGGCGGCTCCCGCTACACTCCGGGCGATAACTGACGCCTGGCTGTGAATACCGACCAGACATCCATCGGTCACCTGCAGACCGGCTCCCTGCTCGCCGACCTCGTCGGTGGTGCGCGGGAGGACGCCGCCAGCCGGAGATTGCGCCGCAGCCTCGCTGAGGTGGAGTCGGCGGCGCTGAGCCGAGCGCCGGCCATCGACGCCATGCAGGCGCTTGCGCCGGCCGAACGGGTGAAGATCATCGCCGAGGTCAAGCGCGCCAGTCCCTCCCGTGGTCTGCTCTCGCAGATCCCGGATCCGGCAGCATTGGCCGTCTCCTACGAGCTCGGCGGCGCGAGCGCGATCAGCGTACTCACCGAGCGGCGGCGGTTCGGCGGGTCACTCGCCGACCTTGAAGCGGTGAAGGATGCGGTGAGCCTGCCCGTCCTGCGCAAGGACTTCATCGCCGAGCCGTACCAGGTGTTCGAAGCACGTGCGGCGGGTGCAGACATCGTGCTGCTCATTGTGGCCGCGCTCGACCAGCCGACCCTGCAGGAACTGTACGCGTTGGTCACCCAGCTCGGGATGACCGCGCTGGTGGAGGCGCACGACGCCGAAGAGGTGAGCCGGGCGCTGGAGGTCGGAGCCGGGCTGGTCGGTGTGAACGCACGCGACCTGAATACCTTCGAAATGGACCAGGACCTCTTCGGGAGGCTGGCCGACCGGATTCCCTCCGGCGTCATCCGCGTCGCAGAATCTGCAGTGAAGTCCGTGGCTGACGTGGCGCATTACCGGCAGGCCGGCGCCGATGTCGTGTTGGTCGGTGAGGCCCTCGTCATCGGCGGGGATCCGGTGAAGGCTCTCGAAGAATTCCGGGCCGTCTGATGGCACTACGAGACCAGACAGGACCATTCTTCGGCGAGTACGGTGGACGTTTCATGCCCGAATCGCTGATCAAGGCAATCGACGAACTGGCGGCAGCCTACGACGTGGCCAAGGACGACCCGGAGTTCCAGGCGGAACTGGCTGAGCTGCACCGAAGTTACACCAGCCGCCCGTCCATCATCACCGAGGTCGCCCGATTCGCCGAGCATGCTGGGGGAGCGCGCATCATCCTCAAGCGCGAAGACCTCAACCACACCGGATCGCACAAGATCAACAACGTCCTCGGTCAGGCATTGCTGACCAAGCGGCTCGGCAAGACGCGCGTGATCGCCGAGACCGGTGCAGGACAGCACGGCGTGGCCACTGCGACCGCGGCCGCGTTGTTCGGGCTTGATTGCACGGTCTACATGGGCGAGGTCGATACCGAGCGACAGGCCCTCAACGTGGCCAGAATGCGGTTGCTCGGCGCCAATGTCGTCCCGGTGACGACCGGGTCCCGCACGCTGAAAGACGCCATCAACGAGGCGTACCGCGAATGGGTCACCTCGGTGGAGACCACCAATTACATCTTCGGAACTGCGGCCGGTCCGCATCCGTTCCCCACCATGGTGCGTGACTTCCAGAAAATCATCGGCGAAGAGGCCAGGCAGCAGGTGCTCGACCTCACCGGCCGGCTGCCCGACGCCGTCATGGCCTGTGTCGGCGGCGGATCGAACGCCATCGGCATCTTCCACGCCTTCCTCGACGACGCGGATGTCGCGCTGTACGGGATTGAGGCAGCCGGAGACGGCGTCGACACCGACAGGCACGCCGCCTCCATCGAACGAGGACGCCCCGGCGTTCTGCACGGCGCACGCAGCTACCTACTGCAGGACGACGACGGCCAGACCATCGAATCGCACTCGATTTCCGCCGGCCTCGACTATCCCGGCGTCGGACCGGAGCACGCCTGGCTCGCCGACATCGGCCGTGCGAGCTACCTGCCGGCCACTGATACTGAAGCAATGGATGCCTTGCAGTTGCTCAGCCGCACCGAGGGAATCATCCCCGCCATCGAGTCCGCGCACGCCCTGGCCGGAGCCATCCGGCTCGGCAAGGAACTCGGGAAAGACGCAGTGATCCTGGTGAACCTCAGTGGACGCGGCGACAAGGACGTCGCAACCGCCGGACGCTGGTTCGGGCTGATGGACGAAGGAGCACGACAGGAATGACCACGACCGTGCATTCCGTTGAGGAGAGAATCCGCGCGAGGAAGACCGAAGGCAATGGGAGCCTCGTCGGCTACTTGCCCGTCGGTTTCCCCGACCTGAAGACGAGCATTGATGCCGCCGTCGCCTTGGCCGAGAACGGCGCCGACGTTCTCGAACTCGGTGTGCCATACTCCGACCCCGTCATGGACGGCCTCGTCATCCAGCAGGCGACCCAGTCCGCGCTCAGCAACGGCTTCCGGCTGCGCGACGTCTTCACCGCGGTCGAGGCGATCCGTGCCCGCGTGGATGTGCCAGTGCTGGTGATGACCTACTGGAACCCGGTCCTGCAGTTCGGCGTCGATCGGTTCGCCGACGCGTTGGTCGCCGCGGGCGGGGCAGGACTCATCACCCCGGACATCACCCCGGACTCCGCCGCCGACTGGATTGCGACCAGCGACCGCACCGGACTCGACCGGGTCTTCCTCGCCGCACCCACCTCAACGGACGAACGCCTGAAGAGCACAGTGCACGCCACCCGTGGTTTCGTCTACGCCGTTTCGACCATGGGCATCACCGGTGCCCGGTCGGATGTCGACAGCGCGGCACGCTCCCTGGTTGCACGATTGCGCGAAGCCGGGTCAACCAGTACCTGTGTCGGAATCGGCATCTCCACCGCCGACCAGGTTCGCGAGGTGCTCGAATACGCGGATGGCGCCATCGTGGGTTCCGTCCTGGTGAAGGCGTTGTCCGATGGAGGAGTTCCGGCGTTGGCCCGGGTGGCCGCCGAGCTTTCGGCCGGTACCCGGTAATCACCTGTCATACGCAACCAACTAGGCTGTTCACGCAGTTCTCAGTGAGCCGGCCGAGGCATAGTCGGCCAGAGCCACCCGATCGACAGACAACGAAAGGCGACCAGTTCCTTGTTGCCCCTGAGCATTCCCAGCCCGAGCTACGACTGGCAGTCCTTCAACGTCGGCCAGTGGCTGCGCGACCTCGGCCTGGAGTGGGCCACCTTCAACCTGGAGATCCGCGCCTACGCCGTCTGCATCCTGATCGGCATCTTCGTCGCTGCCTTCATGACCAATCGCCGCCTGGTCCGCCGCGGCGGTGAGCCGTGGGTCATCCTGGACATCTGCCTCTTCGCCGTGCCGCTGGGAATCATCGGCGCACGGATCTTCCACGTGGTCACGCACCCGGACGACTACTTCTTCCCCGGCGCCGACCTGATGCGAACGTTGTACATCTGGGAGGGCGGCATCGCGATCTTCGGTGCGCTCCTCGGCGGCGCCGTCGGCGCCTACATCGGCTGCCGGGTCACCGGGGTGCGGTTTTGGAGCTTCGCGGATGCGCTCGCGCCGGCCATCCTGCTGGCACAGGCCTTCGGACGCTTCGGAAACTGGTTCAACCACGAATTGTTCGGCCTTCCGACCGACCTGCCCTGGGGCCTGGAGATCGAATCGACCAACCCGGCGTTCCCTGCCGGGCTGCCGGAAGGCACACTCTTCCACCCGACGTTCCTGTACGAGGTCATCTGGAATGTGCTCGGTGTGCTGGTGCTGCTCTACCTCGAGCGCAAGTACCGCCTCGGCCGCAGGGACATTGCCGGCTACTCCGTTCCGACCCTGATCCCGGGCGCGTATCGCTTGCAGTGGGGTCGTCTCTTCGCCGTCTACCTCATCTGGTACGGCGTGGGACGCACCGTGTGGGAGTCGATCCGCATCGACCCGAGTGAGATCTTCCTCGGCGTCCGCACGAACGTGTGGGCGGCGCTTGCTGCGATCCTGATCGGCGTGGTCATCCTCGTGGTGCAGGCACGCCGCCATCCTGGACTGGAACCGAGTGTCTATGTTCCGGGACGCGAATGGGAGCCGGATGCTGTTGTACACTCTGACGACACCTATACAGACAGCGAAGATGACGACGATGACGACGCCAGGCATTCCGAACTCGCTTCCCCTGTAGCCAACGGCGCAGCACCGTCCGCCACAAGCGGGTCCAGCGCCAAGTCTTAGCCTCAGTCCAGGTCTTAGCCTCAAGGATTGATGTCGGGCCGAACCCTCGCCCTGCCGTGTGACTGCTCTTTGGGCCGCCGACGTCCCACACGCAAGGTTCTTCTGACGCGAGGACGGTTCTGCATGTTCACCGATTCCGAAATCCCCGTACGCCCCAGGCAGAGCTCAGCGCCCGCCGTACGATCGCTCGCCCTCCAGCGCTTCAGCGCAACTCCCAGCGCCACCGGACTGTACGACCCCGCACTCGAACACGACGCGTGCGGGTTAGCCATGGTCGCGACGCTTCGCGGCACAGCCGGTCATGACATCATCGCCACAGCCCTCCAGGCGCTCCGCAACCTCGAACATCGTGGAGCCATCGGCTCCGATGCCGGCACCGGAGATGGCGCGGGCATCATCACCCAGATTCCGGATGCCTTCCTGAGGGCCGTGGTGGACTTCGTCCTCCCGGCGCAGGGCAGCTACGCCGTCGGCATCGCCTACCTGCCGGAAGACGAGGCCGAACGGGCCGGCATCAAGGACACGATTGCCCGCCTCGCCGACGGGGAGGGCCTGGCTGTCCTGGGCTGGCGGACCGTCCCGGTTCGCCCCGCTGAACTGGGAACCCTGGCCCGATCGGCCATGCCCGCGTTCGAACAGCTCTTCCTGAGCAGCATCCGCACGGATGCGGCGGGCGCCGGGTTGTCCGGGATCGCCCTCGACCGGCAGGCGTTCCGTCTTCGCAAGCGCGCCGAGCGCGAACTCACCGTCTACTTCCCTTCGCTGAGCTGCCGTACCCTGGTCTACAAGGGCATGGTGACGACTCTGCAGCTGGAGCCGTTCTACCCGGACCTCAGCGACGAGCGGTTCGCCTCCAAGCTGGCACTGGTGCACTCGCGCTATTCGACGAACACCTTCCCGTCGTGGCCGCTCGCCCAGCCGTTCAGGATGATCGCCCACAACGGCGAGATCAACACCGTTCAGGGAAACCGCAACTGGATGCGGGCGCGCCAATCGCAGCTCGAGTCCGAACTCCTCGGTGACCTCGACCCGATCCTGCCGATCCTCACGCCCGGTGCCAGCGATTCGGCGTCGTTCGATGAGGTCGTCGAACTCCTCAGCCTGACCGGACGATCGCTGCCGCACGCCGTGATGATGATGATCCCCGAGGCGTACGAGAACCGGGCGGACATCAACCAGGCCAGACGCGATTTCTACGAGTACCACTCCATGCTGATGGAGCCGTGGGATGGCCCAGCCGCTCTCGTGTTCACCGATGGCACGCTGGTCGGGGCAACCCTGGACCGCAACGGCTTGCGCCCGGGCCGGTACCTCATCACCGACGATGGACTGGTTGTGCTGGCCAGCGAGACCGGTGTGCTCGACATCGAGCCGAGTCGAATCGTTCGAAAAGGTCGCCTGCGTCCGGGGCGGATGTTCCTGGTCGACACGGAGGCCGGGCGGCTGGTCGAAGACGACGAGGTCAAGGCGGAGCTTGCGGCGTCCGAACCATGGGGCGAGTGGCTCCAGAACGGGCGGATCAATCTCAAGGACCTCCCGGAACGCGAACATATCGTGCACACGCCGGCTTCCGTCACCAGGCGCCAACGCACCTTCGGCTATACCGAGGAGGAAGTGCGCATCCTGGTGGCGCCGATGGCCCAGCACGGGGTGGAGCCCCTGGGCGCCATGGGGTCGGACACTCCCATCGCTGTTCTCGCCGACCGGCCGCGGCTGCTGTTCGACTACTTCACCCAGCAATTCGCGCAGGTCACCAACCCGCCGCTCGACTCGATCCGGGAAGAGGTCGTGACGTCGATGACACAGAACCTCGGACCGGAACGCAATCTCCTCGCGGCAACCCCCGCCCACGCGTACCAGATCGTGCTCGATTTCCCGGTCATCGACAACGACGAGTTGGCAAAGATCCAGCACATCGACGCGTCGCCCGGCAACCGCACCACCACCACGGTGAAGGGCCTCTACCGGGTGGATGACGGGCCACAGGCGATGGAGTCCAGGCTGGATGCCATGTGCGCGGAAGTAGACGACGCGATTCGGGGTGGCGCACGCTACATCGTGCTGTCCGACCGCGACTCCACCAGGGACCTCGCCCCGATTCCCTCGCTGCTCATGCTCGCAGCCGTGCACCACCACCTGATCCGAAACGAGAACCGCCTCAAGGTCGGCATCATCGTCGAGGCCGGCGACGTGCGCGAAGTGCACCATGTCGCCCTGCTGATCGGCTTCGGCGCTGCCGCGATCAACCCATACCTGGCCATGGAAACGGCGGAAGACCTGGTGCGCCGGGGAATGATCACCGGGGTCACGCCGGAAGAGGCAGTGCACAACCTGATCAAGGCGCTCGGGAAGGGCGTGCTCAAGATCATGTCGAAGATGGGCATCTCCGTCGTCGGATCGTACTCGAGCGCCCAGGCGTTCGAAGCCGTCGGGCTGTCTCGCTCGTTCGTGGACCGCTACTTCACTGGAACCATCAGCCGACTCGATGGCGTCGGGCTCGATGTGATCGCCGCCGAGAACCTGGCCAGGCACGAGGGCGCCTACCCGCATGACGGTCAGCGCCCGCACGAGCGGCTGGCTGTCGGCGGAGAATACCAATGGCGCCGGGACGGGCCACCACACCTGTTCAACCCAGACACCGTCTTCCGGCTGCAACACGCCACCAGGAGCCGGCGCTACGACATTTTCCGGGACTACACCAAGCTCGTGGACGACCAGGCCGGGAACCTGATGACCCTGCGCGGTCTGTTCAAGCTGAGAACAAACATCCGCAAGCCGGTCCCCATCGATGAGGTGGAATCGGTCGCATCAATCGTGAAGCGTTTCAGCACTGGAGCGATGAGCTACGGCTCCATCAGCGAGGAAGCGCATGAAACCCTCGCCATCGCCATGAACCAGCTCGGCGCCCGCAGCAACACGGGTGAGGGCGGAGAAGACGTCGATCGCCTTCTCGACCCGGCCAGGCGTAGCGCCATCAAGCAGGTGGCCTCCGGCCGTTTCGGCGTCACCAGCCTGTACCTCACCCATGCCACTGACCTCCAGATCAAGATGGCGCAGGGAGCCAAGCCGGGAGAGGGCGGCCAGCTGCCCGCGGCCAAGGTCTACCCGTGGATCGCCAGGACCAGGCACGGCACCGCGGGCGTGGGGCTCATCTCCCCGCCTCCGCATCACGACATCTACTCGATCGAAGACCTGAAGCAGCTGATCTTCGACCTGAAGCGGGCCAACCCGACCGCCCGCGTGCACGTCAAGCTGGTCAGCCAGAGCGGCATCGGCGCGGTGGCTGCCGGCGTGGCGAAGGCGCTGGCGGACGTCGTGCTGGTGTCCGGACACGATGGGGGAACCGGCGCCAGCCCGGTGAACTCGCTGAAGCACGCCGGAACCCCCTGGGAACTGGGGCTCGCGGAGACCCAGCAGACCCTCATGCTCAACGGCATGCGGGACCGCGTCGTCGTGCAGGTGGACGGCCAGCTCAAAACCGGTCGCGATGTGATCGTTGCCGCACTCCTCGGCGCGGAGGAGTTCGGGTTTGCCACCGCACCGCTGATCGTCTCCGGATGCATCATGATGCGGGTGTGCCACCTGGACACCTGCCCCGTTGGCGTTGCCACCCAGAACCCCGAACTGCGGGCGCGTTTCTCCGGTAAGCCGGAGTTCGTCGTCAACTTCTTCGAATTCCTCGCCCAGGAGGTGCGCGAATATCTCTCCGAACTGGGCTTCCGGTCCATCGAGGATGCGATCGGGCACAAAGAAGTACTCGAGGTAGACCAGGCGATCGAGCACTGGAAGGCCGGCGGACTCGACCTGAGCCCGATCCTCGAAGGGCCGTCGTTCCCGGACGATGCACCGAGGGCGAATCGCGTCCCCCAGGACCACGACCTGGAAAACCACTTCGACATGGAGCTGATTCAGCGGGCATCCGACGCCCTGCTCACCGGCAACCCGGTAGCGATCTCGCTGCCGGTGCGCAACACGGACCGCGCAGTGGGAACGATGCTCGGCCATGAAGTCACGCTCCGCCACGGCGAGCACGGGCTTCCCACCGGCACCATCGAGGTGAAGCTCACCGGTTCCGCCGGGCAGTCGCTGGGGGCCTTCCTGCCGCCAGGAATCACCATCCGGCTCGAAGGGGAGAGCAACGACTACGTCGGCAAGGGCCTCTCCGGTGGCCAGATCATCGTTCGCCCTGACGATCGAAGCGTGTTCCCGGCCGAGCGCAACGTCATCGCTGGAAACGTCATCGGGTACGGCGCGACCCAGGGCAGCATGTTCCTCCGTGGACTGGTCGGCGAGCGGTTCCTGGTGCGCAATTCCGGCGCCACTGCCGTGGTCGAAGGCGTCGGAGACCACGCGCTGGAGTACATGACCGGCGGACTGGCCGTGATCCTCGGCACGACCGGCCGCAACTTGGGTGCCGGCATGTCCGGCGGCACAGCGTACGTGTACGACCTCCACCGGGAGAGCGTCAACCGCGAAGCCCTCAGCAGTGGAGAGCTCGCCCTCCTCCCTCTCGGCAGCGCGGACCTGGCCATCGTCACGGACCTCCTGACGCGGCACCTGGCGGAAACGGGGTCGACACTTGCCGAGCGGATGCTCGCAGCCGGGGAAACAGCATTGGCCAGGTTCGTCAAGGTGCTGCCCCGCGACTTCGCTGCCGTTGTGGCGACCAGGCAGGCGGCGATCGAAGAAGGGCTCGACCCCGACGGGGACGTTGTCTGGGGACGAATCATGGAGGTGACCGGTGGCTGATCCACGCGGATTCCTGAAGACGCGCGAGCGTGAGCTTCCCCCCAGGCGGCCGGTATCCATTCGCCTGATGGACTGGAAGGAGGTGTACGAGCAAGGCGATGCCGCAACACTGCGCCGCCAGGCCGGGCGCTGCATGGATTGCGGTATCCCGTTCTGCCACCAGGGCTGCCCGCTCGGCAACCTCATCCCGGAGTGGAACGACCTCATGCGCCGGGGGGAGGGACGACAGGCGATCGAAAGGCTGCACGCCACCAACAACTTCCCGGAGCTCACCGGGCGCCTCTGCCCGGCACCCTGCGAATCTTCCTGCGTGCTCGGGATCAACCAGCCGCCGGTGACCATCAAGCAGGTGGAGGTGTCGATCATCGACCAGGCGTTCGCCAACGAGTGGGTGGAACCGCATCCGCCAGGTCGCCTCACCGGCAAGACCGTGGCCGTGGTGGGCTCCGGACCCGCCGGGCTGGCTGCCGCGCAGCAGCTGACCAGGGCCGGCCACACGGTTGCGGTGTTCGAACGCGACGACCGTATCGGCGGCTTGCTCCGTTACGGCATTCCGGACTTCAAGCTCGAGAAGAAACACCTCGAAATGCGCCTGCGGCAGATGCAGGCCGAAGGAACCCGGTTCCGGGCCGGGGTGAACGTCGGCGTCGACGTGACCTGGGCTGATCTCCGATCGCGCTATGACGCCGTGATCGTGGCCACCGGCGCTTTGGTGCCGCGCGACCTCCCCATCCCCGGGCGCGACCTGCCAGGCGTCCACTTCGCCATGGAGTACCTGGTGCAGCAGAACCGGGTCGGTGCAGGAGACCGCGTCGACAACCAGATCACCGCGGCGGGCAAGCACGTCGTCGTGCTGGGCGGCGGCGACACCGGGGCGGACTGCATCGGGACGGCACACCGCCAGCAGGCGCTATCGGTGACAAACCTCGCCATCGGGACCAGGCCGCCGGCGGAGCGAGCCGAACATCAGCCCTGGCCCATGTCGCCGACCCTGTTCGAGGTGTCGAGCGCACATGAGGAGGGCGGCGAGCGGGTCTACCTGGCCTCCACCGTGGAGTTCCTCCCCAACGAGGTCGGGGAGGTACGGGGGATCCGGGTCGCCGAAACTGAGTACCTCGACGGGCGTCGGGTGCCGAAAGCCGGAACCGAGCGGGAAATCCCGGCAGACCTGGTGCTGCTCGCGCTCGGCTTCAGCGGAACGGAGTCCGATTCCCTGCGCACGCAGTTGCGGGTGCCGCTCGACGCGGGCAATGTCGAGCGCGACGACGACTATCAGACCAGTGAATCCGGCGTGTTCGTCGCCGGTGATGCCGGCCGTGGGCAGTCGCTCATCGTCTGGGCGATCGCGGAAGGGCGGTCGGTTGCGGCATCCGTCGACCGTTTCCTGCAGGGCGAGACAGAGCTGCCGGCACCCGTGAAGCCAACAGACAGGGCAATCGCCCTCTAATCTGGTCTGTGACCTGAAGAAAAGAAAGATATCTATGAGACGCGCCAAAATCGTTGCCACGCTGGGCCCGGCAACATCAAGCTACGAGAACATCCGAGCGATCATCGACGCCGGAGTGAACGTGGCCCGCATGAACCTCAGCCATGGCACCTACGCCGTGCACGAGGAGGTTTTTCGCAATGTGCGGAAGGCGAGCGATGACCTGGGGAAGGCCGTCGCTATCCTGGTCGACCTGCAGGGCCCGAAGATCCGCCTCGGCAAGTTCGCCGACGGACCGCACCACCTGGCTGTCGGCGACGTTTTCAAGATCACCACTGAAGACATCCTGGGGACCAAGGAGCTCAGCAGCACTACCTATTCCGGCTTGCCGACCGACGTGAAGCCGGGCGACCCGCTGCTGATCGATGACGGCCGGGTCAAGCTGGAAGTCGTCTCGACCGACGGCATCGTCGTCACCACGAAGGTCGTGGTGGCCGGCGCCGTCTCCAACAACAAGGGGATCAACCTGCCGGGTGTCGCCGTGAACGTCCCCGCGCTGTCGGACAAGGACGAGGACGACCTCCGCTGGGCCCTGAAACTCGGGGCTGACCTGATCGCCTTGTCCTTCGTGCGCAACGCCGCAGACATCGACCGCGTGCACGAGATCATGGCCGAAGAGAACGTCAAGGTTCCGGTCATCGCCAAGATCGAGAAGCCGCAGGCCGTCGACAACCTCGAAGCCATCATCGACGCGTTCGACGGCATCATGGTCGCCCGCGGCGACCTCGGCGTCGAGCTTCCGCTTGAGGCGGTGCCGATCGTGCAGAAGCACGCTGTCGAGCTGAGCCGCCGAATGGCCAAACCGGTCATCGTCGCAACCCAGATGCTGGAGTCGATGATCGACAACCCGATTCCGACTCGCGCCGAGACCTCTGACGTCGCCAACGCTGTGCTGGATGGGGCGGATGCCGTCATGCTCAGTGGTGAGACCAGCGTCGGCAAGTACCCGGTGGTCACGGTGCAGACCATGGCGCGCATTATCGAGTCGACCGAAGTGCACGGCATGGAGCGTATCCCACCACTCGGCACGACCCCCCGGACGCAGGGCGGCGCCGTCACGGCAGCCGCTGCCGAGGTCGCGGAGTTCGTCGGCGCAAAGTTCCTCTGCGTGTTCAGCGAGTCAGGCGACTCCGTGCGCCGGATGACCCGGCTACGCAACGGCATCCCGATCCTCGGGTTCACCCCGCAGATGGGTACGCTGCGGCGCATGTCTCTGAGCTGGGGGGTACAGGGCTACCTGGTGGACCGGGTGAAGCACACCGACGCCATGTACGAACAGGTGGAAGACGTGCTGCTGCGTGATGGGCTTGCCGAGATCGGCGACAAGGTCGTGGTGATCTCTGGTTCCCCTCCCGGTATCTCCGGCTCAACCAACGACCTGCGGGTGCACCACGTCGGCGACGCCCGCAAGGGAGCGGCGCCAGTATGGGCGAAGGGCTGACCCCGAACCTGTGGGTTGAGTAGGTCGCGAAGCGACCGTATCGAAACCGCGTACCGATCTGGTTTCACCCTGCTCGTCCCCACGGAGGCGGATGCGCCCGCTCACCTTCGCGTTGCAGCTGTCTGGAAAGCATCGCGAAGCACAGCAAAGCAACCGCCGCCCCGGTGAGCGCACCCCCGATCGTGTCGCTGAGCCAATGCGCCCCGAGTTGCGTGCGACTGAACATCATCGCGAGCATGTAGGCGAAGCCGAGCATCCATACCCAGAGTCGCGGGATCAGGATGCCGAGGGTCACGGCCAGCATGGCCGCCCGGGCGCTGTGTCCTGAAGGGTAGCTTCCGAATCCGACCTCGATGATCGCATCCGCCGGTCGCGGTCGCCCGATGGTGTTCTTCAGCAGTTCCACCAGCGCAGTGCTCGCGATCGCGGCTGTGAGGAAGTACCCGGCACCCCAGGCGCGCCCCCACAGCAGCAGCGTGCCGGCAATGATGGACGCCAGCACGAAGGCGGGGAGCCCCGCACCGACCTCATGAAGCACCACGGATGGAG
Source organism: Homoserinimonas sp. A520 (assembly GCF_054489245.1). Taxonomy (NCBI): domain Bacteria; kingdom Bacillati; phylum Actinomycetota; class Actinomycetes; order Micrococcales; family Microbacteriaceae; genus Homoserinimonas; species Homoserinimonas sp. A520. The sequence continues at coordinate 39,541 of NZ_JBTMWX010000007.1, forward strand.
GTACCCAGGCTGGCTGACCGGGACCGACGGTGTCCATCCAGGCGGAATCCAGGGGCAGTGGCTCGCCCCGGTAGGCCCCGCTGTTGACGGCTCCGAAGCCGACGGCGATGGCCAACGCCACGAGACCACCGGTGGCTGGCAGCAGCATCCGGTTTCGAAGGGGGGTAGGAGCCATGCCACGACGCTACTGCGGGCCGCCGCGTGCCGCTTCTGTCGAATGTCGCGGGTGTCTGAAAGGCTGGCGGGATGGCAGACACCAGCGAAAAGGCAATCCTCCACCGTTACCTCAGGTCGGGCCGGGAGGCCATGCTGTGGAAGCTCGATGGGCTGTCGCACTATGACCTCCGTCGTCCGCTGGTGCCGACCGGCACCAACCTGCTCGGGCTGGTGAAGCACCTTGCCGGCGTTGAGGCCGGCTACTTCGGCTCCACATTCGGTCGGCCGTTCCCGGAGTCACTGCCCTGGATGGACGAGGATGCCGAGGCGAATGCCGACATGTGGGCGACCGCGGACGAGACGCCCGAGTCGATCGTCGACCTGTACCACCGGGTGGCAGCGCATTCCGATGCGACGATCGAGGAACTCGCGCTGGATGCCCCCGGCCGTGTCGCGTGGTGGCCGGACGATCGCAGCACGGTCACGCTTCAGCAGATCCTGGTGCACCTGATCGCGGAAACCCACCGCCATGCTGGCCATGCCGATATCGTGCGGGAGCTGATCGACGGTGCCGCCGGCCTGCGCAAGGACAACGACAACCTCCCGCCGGGAGATCGCGATTGGTGGGTGGCCTACCGGGCCCGCCTGGACCAGGTCGCGCGCGAAGCCGGCGAGGGTTCACAGGGAGGCGCCTGAGCGTTACCCTCGTTGGCATGTGCAGGAACATCCATACGCTTCACAATTTCGAGCCCGCAGCAACCGACGATGAGGTGCACGCGGCGGCCTTGCAGTTCGTCCGTAAGATCAGCGGCTCCACCAAGCCGTCGAAGGCCAATGAGGCGGTGTTCAACCGCGCGGTGGAGGAGATCGCCCACGTTTCGCGGCATCTCCTCGAGGACCTGGTGAGCTCCGCGCCGCCGAAGAACCGCGAGGTCGAGGCCGAGAAGGCGAAGGCGCGTTCCGCCAAGAGGTTCGCTGCAGCCTGAGTCCTTGCCGGTGCGCCGGGTTTGAGTCAGAGTGATGCTCATGTCACTGCTGAGGGAACTGAAACGCTTCGATATCGTGCTGGAGGAGCTCTTCCCTGAGCTTCCCGCGCCGCGGCCGGGCCTGGATGAGCTGGGAATCGATGAATTTCGTCTGGCGGTGGCGCCTCTTGATCTCAGCGCCGACCTGGAAACCCTGTACCGCTGGCACGACGGGCTCGAGCACCGCGTGTTGGGAGGGAAGCGGATGTTGTCGGCCGCGGAAGTTTCGGGAAGCCGGGATTTCAACATCAGCTCACTGGAGCATCCGCCGGCGTGGCTTCCGTTCACGGATGGCCCCGATTTTCACTTCGTCTCCCTCGGCGTCCCCGGTTGCAGCGCGGACCCTTCGGTGTGGGCCGGCCACACCCACGATGTCTGGCTGAACCTGATGCACGAGTCGTTGGAGGCGATGATCGCAACGTTCAACGACATGGCAACGGATGCCAGTGAATCGTTCGATCGGAGAAGGGAACTGCTGCTCGGCGCCTTGCGCTATGACGGCGATTACCGGCTGGGGCGCAGTCCTCATGCTTTCCGGTACCCCGACCCACCGGCTGGAACCTCCATCGTGAAGTACGAGACCGGCACGCCGGAGCCATGGCTGCGATCCATGGGCACGTCGACGAAGTCGCTGTTGCCGCGGGGAGCAACGACGACGATCGCGGACCTGCTCGACGCCTCGACCCACGGAACGGTGTCCGGCACGGTGCAGGGACGGACGATCAACGTCGGCGGTCCGATTGCCGCACTCGCGTTCACCATCGATGACGGCACCGGGACGATCAGGCTTGTCGCCGACGACGCGGTGACAGTCATCGGTCCGGTCTCCGGGACGTGGGTGGAGGCGGATGTCACGGTCTCGCAGGAAAGGAACGCTCGGCTCACGGCGCTTCGGCGCGACCCCGAGTGGCTGGTGTGAGATCGATCGCCGGTGGCCCCTGACGTCGAATACCCGCATTCCCGTTAACGGAGGACCGGAGTCCGTCCGGAACGGACGCGAACTGCCGCTCCGGCGCAAAGGATCACCACAAGTCCGCCAGCGATGGTGGTCCAGGTCATGGATTCGTGCAAGAGGAGTCCGGCCCAGACGAGCGTGAGTACCGGTTGCGCGAGTTGCACTTGGCTCACCCGCGTCATCGGGCCAATCGCCAGGCCGCGGTACCACGCGAAGAACCCGAGGAACATGCTCACTACGCCCAGGTATGCGAATGCTGCCCACTGCACCGGTGTACCTGAAGGCGGCTGCTGAACAACAGAGAACACGGTCAGGGCAAGCATGAGCGGCGACGACAGGGCGAGCGCCCAGGACACCGTCTGCCACGCGCCGAGTTCGCGGGCGAGCAAGCCTCCTTCGGCGTAACCGATGGCGGCCGCCACGACACCGCCAAGGAGAAGTAGATCGGCCCAATGCAGTGCGCCGAAGCCCCCGGACTGGAAGAACCCGAAGGCGATTGCTGCGACGGTGCCCAGTCCGGTCCAGATCCAGAATGCCCGCGGCGGACGCTCGCGACCCCGGATGACCGCCATCACAGCCGTCGCGGCCGGCAGTAGCGCGATCACCACTGCACCGTGGCTGGCCGGAGCCGTGGTGAGCGCGAAAGAAGTGAAGATCGGAAACCCGACGACTACGCCGCCGGCGACAATCGCGAGGCGAACCCAGAGCATCCGGTCGGGAAAGCGCTGTCTGGTCAGTGCCAGGGCGAGAACGGCCAGGGCGGCAGCAACGACGGCGCGGCCGGACCCGATGAACAGGGGGGAAAGCCCCTCAACAGCCACGCGGGTGAACGGCACCGTGAACGAGAATGCGGCAACGCCGAGCAGTCCCCACCACAGGCCGGCCGATGACTTCGACGATAACGGGATGGCCAACTCACCAGTAGCGCTACTATTGTGTGTCATGAATCAGGATAACAGTTCCCGTATCGCCGAGCGACTCCACGCGTGGATCGCGCAAGCGGCACCGGGTTCTCGGCTGCCTTCGACGCGCGCCCTGGTGGCCGAGTATCGGGCCAGCCCGGTGACTGTGCAGAAAGTGGTCAATGCGCTGGCCCGGCAGGGCCTGGTCGAGAGCCGACCGGGTGTTGGCACATTCGTGCGCGCGAGCAGCACCGTGCAGCCACCGGACTACGGCTGGCAGAGCGCGGCACTGCGATCGCCCCTTGCTCCACTTCGAAGCACCTCCACTGCGCTCCGAAGCACCGGGAACGACGTGATTGCGTTCCACGACGGCTATCCGGACCGAGAGTTGCTGCCGGAGCGCCTGGTGCGGGCAGCCCTCACGCGGGCCTCGCGGGGTGAAGCGGCGTTATCCCGCCCACCCGCCGGCGGTCTCCCTGACCTCCAGGCCTGGTTCGCGCAGGAAATGCGTGCCGGTACACCGGTCAGCGTCGCCCCTCCGACCGCCAGCGACGTGATCGTGCTGCCGGGAAGTCAAAGCGGGCTGAGCTCAATCTTTCGTGCCCTGGTCAAGACCGGCCAACCCCTGTTGATGGAGTCGCCGACCTATTGGGGTGCGATCCTCGCCGCGGCCCAGGTCGGTGTTCAGGTCATCCCGGTGCCAAGCGGGCCGGATGGACCTGACCCGGAGGACCTGGCACGAGCCTTCGACGAAACGGGCGCGCGTCTCTTCTACGCCCAGCCCAACTATGCCAATCCGACCGGGGCGCAGTGGTCCGCCGATCGCGTTGAGCAAATAATGGCGGTAGTGCGCGCATCCGGGGCTTTCCTCGTCGAAGACGACTGGGCGCATGATTTCGGAATAACCACCAGCGTCCAGCCTGTTGCCGCACGCGACGACTCCGGTCATGTCGTCTATCTGCGGTCGCTGACCAAGAGTGTGTCGCCGGCCGTGCGCGTGGCCGCAGTGATTGCCCGCGGACCGGCGCATGCGCGGATACTGGCCGATCGGAGTGCTGAATCCATGTACGTCAGCGGGTTTCTGCAGGCGGCGGCTTTGGATGTCGTCACCCAGCCGGCCTGGCAGACGCACCTTCGCGGGCTCCGGCACCAACTTCGGGCCCGGCGGGATCTGCTCATCTCCAGCGTTCAGGAGCACGCCCCGCTGGCCCGCATCGATCACGTGCCCGCCGGTGGCCTGAACCTCTGGGCCCGTCTACCCGATGGCACGGATCTCGACCAACTCGCCCGCGACTGCGAAGCCGGCGGAGTGGTGATCGCTCCGGGTCACGAATGGTTTCCCGCCGAACCGGCAGGACCGTTCGTGCGACTCAACTATTCGGGGCCGAACCCGAGCGCCTTCCCACACGGCGCGTGCGTTCTCGGGCAGGCGCTCGAACACAGCAGCCGCGCATGAACCCGGTGGCGAAGAGTCTGCTTCACGTGGTGATCCTGATTTCCTGGGCAGCAGTCGTGGTATTCGGGATGTTGCTGCTCCAATGGGGTACGCAGAAGACTTTCTACTTCTTCGCAACCGAGGACGTACTTGCCGAGGCAAGTGAAGGTCGCCGCCTCATCCTCTTAGGCTCAGGCGTTCTGTTCCTGGCGGCTCTTCTCGCCCGCTTGATGAGGTCCCCGGCCTGGGCCTGCGTCCTTGTCGCTGCCCCCGCAATTGTGGTCGGTGGGCTGACATTCTTCGCTGAAGGAACGTTGTTAGGTCCCCTGAGCATCTACTTCATGCTTCCGGTGGCGCTGAGCGCGATACTTTCTGTGTTTGTCTTTGCCCGCCCAATGCGAGCGGATCACGGCGGCATCGTAGAGATAGCACCGGAGGCAGCCAATGACCCGGTGACGCCCACGACTCAAACCGGCCGCACCAATCGACTCGCCATCGCCTCCGTCATCGTCGTGTTCCTCTTCTCGCCCATGGGGTTGATTCTCGGCCATGTGGCGCTGTCGCAGATAGGTCGCACGGGCGAGCGTGGTCGCGGCCTGGCGCTGGCCGCTGTCGTCCTCGGCTGGACGTTGACCGTCATCGCAGCCGGGGTGCTGGTGTACCGACTCTGGGCACCCGCGCAAGCATGAACAAGCTGTCACCGCGCGAACGCCGAACAGCTGAGGCAATTTCTACAGTGCCGGTGGTGCGGGTTGTACAGGTGTCCCACCAACGGATACGGGAGCCTGGGGACATCGCATAGACGACGTTGGACCCGACCATGTCATACACGTCCATCATGCCAATGGGCAGGCCCAGAAGACCTCGGAGATTTCCCCGGAGCTCGTGTTTGATCTCCATGTTCTCCGGAACAGCCTCAATGACCATGTCCGCGTTCGCCATGGCCTACTTGACGCTGGTGGTCCTGGACATGCGCGAGATCGCCTCGTTGAACTTCTCGTCCGTGAATGATGCTTTCCGTGGTACTCGCTAGTGGGCTGCGTACCCCCCGTCGATGATGAGTTCTTCACCGGTAACATATTTCGCTTCGTCAGAAGCGAGGTAAAGGATGCCGTACGCGATATCAGATGATTCACCGATGTGAGGCGGAAGCGGCACGTTGTCCGACACAGCGGCCTCCTCCTTCGTCAGGCCGTAGCCCTCAATCATGCTCGTGTAAATCGGGCCGGGGTGCACGGAGTTCACCCGGATGCTGTCTTTAGCGAACCAGAACGAACCATGCTTCGTGAGTGAGCGGACGGCACCCTTGGACGCCGAGTATGCCGCCGCCCCACCGTCGGCGTTCCCTGAGATGATTGCCCCGAGGGACGAGACGTTGACGATTGACCCTCGGCCGGCCTTCTGCATGACGGGGATGACGTTTTTCATACCTAGCCATGTGCCGGTGGCGTTGATAGCCATCACTTTGTTCCAGTCATCGAGTTCGGCTTCGAGAATTCCCTTGGGTATCGCGATACCGGCGTTATTGACCAGGATGTCGATGGTTCCCCACTCCGCAACGACGTCCTCCACGACACCGCGCCAGGCATCCGGCGAGCTAACGTCCAGAACGCGCCCGATGGCCGTCCGGCCCTTGGCTGTAACCGTGTCGACCACGCTGTTCAGCGCCTCTTCGGAGATGTCGGTGGCCACAACCTTCGCGCCTTCTGCAGCAAAAATTTCTAGGGTCGTCAGGCCGATCCCGCTCGCGGCGCCCGTGATGATGGCGACTTTTCCACTCAATCGTGACATGTTCATTCTCCATTCCTGTTCGGAGGGAGTGCGCTACTGCGCGACGAGTCTCGTCCTCCGTGTCCGCGACTGTACCCACGCGCACTGGAAGGGTAGGGATTGCGTCGCCGAGACGGCGGCGCTAGATAGCCGAGTGGCTGCCGATGGAGCCGTGATCAATTGCTCAGTGCCTCAGAAATCGCGGTAGCGCTTGGCTTCGCTCAGCCTGTCGGCCAGCTCGTCGCGTTGGACAGGGCGCCCGACGTTCGGGTCGTCGGTTTCGCTGAAATACGGGCGCGTGTACGCGGGAGTATCTCGCTGGAACCGCCACCCCTCGGAAAGCGCACCCGTGTCCAAGGTGTCGTATCCGATGGCGTCGAGGAACTCCGTCACCGTTGCTTTCGCGGCTGAATCGTCCCCGGCAATCGGGAGGACGGAGCGTTCAGGATCCCCCGATGGTCGGGCCAGGCCCGTGAGATGGGGATAGTAGATGTTGTTAAAGGCCTTGACCACCTGCGATTCTGGCAGATGTGCCTGGAGCATCTCGGCCGTGGTCGTCGACTCGTCATCGAGCTCCGGGTAGTGACCGTCGCGCTCGGGATAGTAGTTGTTCGTGTCGATCACCGTTTTGCCATGAAGCTCGGCGACCGGCACGTTCGGATAGGCGCTCAGGGGGATAGACACGATCACGATGTCGCCCGCTGCGGCAGCATCCGATGGCGTCGCTGCTTGAGAGTGCGGTCCGAGGTCGGCAACAAGGTCCGCGAGTGTCTCGGGGCCTCGGCTATTGCTTAGCACCACGTCGTAGTCCGCGGCGATTGCCAAACGAGCCACACCACTTCCGATGTTTCCGCTTCCGATCAAGCCAATGGTCGTCATAATTTCTCGTCCTTCTTTCGTCGGGCACCATCAGCGCCGTGGTCCTGGGGCCTGAACGGCGGGCGTCAGTACAGAGGTAGCTACAGGTCATGGTGATCGTGCCTTTTGTGTCGTGCAATGATGTACACGTCGGCGTGTACATTTACTGTAGCTGATGTACACGCATATGCGTACATAGGGTACGGCTCCGAACGTGAGGACAAGAATCGTGGCAAGTCGTTTAACGCATCCACTGGCGATTCCGGCCGAAAGCGAGTTCGATCTGTTCGAAGCGATGTTCGCACTCAACGATCCCATCCGTCGTGCGATTGTTCTCCACATCGCCCAGGAACCAGGAACAGCGTGCAGCGGTTCGGACTTCGGGGTGTCGAAGTCGGCTCTGACAAGGCACTGGCGGGTGCTCCGCGAGTCCGGGATCATCAAGCAGGAGGTGGACGGCACCCGTCACCGAAACTGGCTTCGCCGCGAGGAGCTCAACCGCAGGTTCCCTGGCCTGATCGAACTGGTTCTGCGTGAGCATGAGGCGGCACTCACTCACGGGGAGTGGTAGACCCGGGCGTCCGAGAAGCTCTCATTTGTCGTGGTTCGAGTCGTGGGGATGCCCAACACTTACCCATTGAAATCAGCCCCGAACGACCGGGTTTGACTGCGCACAATCGGAGGCAGGGAACCGCTCGGTTCCCCGCCAATGCAAAGGAAATCCGCGAATTCAGCCGCGAAATCCACATTCAGAGTCTTAACTGAACGGTATTTGAGGCTAAGAGATTGTGCAGTGGGGGGAGGGTCGCTGATTCCACCGTGGGAAATACTCAGTCGCAACAGAGCCGCAGGCGGGTACGTCCACGCCGTGGGCGCAATGGGAGCGGGATGCCGCGTGGAATTGAACCGATTCAGTTGGAAAATCAAACTCAGGTAGGTTGATTGGTATGGGGAAGCTGATTCGGGAGTGCTCGGTGGCGCACACGCTGGAGCTTGTGGGTGCGAAATGGTCGTTACTCATTGTGCGCGAGTTGCTTCTCGGCATCCATCGCTTCGACGAGATCGTTCACTACACCGGAGCCCCGAGAGACGTCCTCACGGTTCGGCTGCGTCATCTGGAAGAGGGGGGTTTCGTCACCCGAGTTCAGTATCAGGAGCGCCCGCCACGATTCGAATACCACCTCACCGACCTCGGCAATGCGCTTGGTCCTATCATCAGCATGTTGCGCGAATTCGGCAATCGGCACCTCACTGCGGAAGCGGAGTCTCCGCTGACCTTCACGCACACCTGTGGTGAGGTTTACCACCCCGTTGTCGCATGCCAGAGCTGCGGCCACGTGGTGCGACGCGGCGAGATCACAGAACGTGATGCTCCTCAGCGGTCAAGCGCCAAACAGCAGCCAATCCGCGCGACAACAGGCGACCACATCGAAGGCTCACGTGTAGAAAGCAGGCTGATATGAAAGCGTTCGTAGTCGACTCGTATGGTGAGAACGGGCTGAAGTCCGCGCAAGTACCTATACCCGCGCCAGGTGCTCACGAAGTTCTGGTTGAGGTCCGAGCGGCAGGTATCAACCCGCTGGACGGGATGATCCGCGACGGCACTTTCAAACAGTTGCTGAAGTACAAACCCCCATTCGTGCTCGGCCACGATGTTGCTGGCGTTGTGACAGAGGTTGGCGCGGACGTGCGTGCGTTCAAGGTTGGAGATGCGGTCTATTCCAGGCCGCGTGACCTTCGAATCGGTACGTTCGCCGAATACATCGCCATCAATGAAGCCGACGCGGCTTTCAAACCGGAATCCCTCTCGTTCGAGGAGGCAGCCGCGGTGCCGCTTGTCGCCTTGGCGGCCTGGCAGTCGCTGGTCGAGCTCGCGCGCGTCGAGCCACGTCAACGCATTCTCGTTCATGGGGGCGCCGGCGGATTTGGCTCGACTGTAATTCAGCTCGCACGGCATTTGGGAGTCCATGTCACCACCACAGTGCGCGGCAACGACGCGGATAGGGTTCGCGCATTAGGGGCTGATGAGGTCATCGATTTCACCACCACGGACTTCGCAGAGGTCGGCCCTAATTACGATGTCGTTCTTGACTCTCTCGGAGGCACGAACCTGGAGAAGTCGTTGACTGTACTTAAGCCGGATGGGCTCGCGATCAGCCTTGTCGGGCCGCCCGACCCCGCATTCGCGGCACAAATCGGTCGACCGCTACTCAAGCCGGTACTGGCGGCGCTGAGCCGAAACATTCGGAAGCAAGCGAAAGACATTGGGGTGCGGTATTCGTTCTTCTTCATGCGCGCTAACGGTGGGCAACTGAAGGAGTCGGCTCGCCTCTACGACAGCGGGGCTCTTCGGCCGGTCCTTGATCGTACCTTCGCGTTTGATCAGACGCTGGAGGCCATGGCTTACGTCGGACAAGGTCACGCGAACGGCAAGGTAGTGGTTGTCCTGTGAGCGAAGACGCCGGTGGGCTCCGATCAAGAACGCTGCACTACACCGTTGCCGAACAGAACAAGGCAAAGGTCTTCGAGAGCTCAGGATTAGAGCAGCTTCGTGCGATGGTCGAACTGCGCGTTCCCGCGCCGCCGATCAGCAGCCATATTGGACTGCAAATCGTGTCAGTCGACGAAGGTGATGTCCTGATGACCGCGGAACCCGACGAATCTCATTACAACCCGATCGGATCCGTTCATGGAGGCTTCTTCGCCACGGTTCTCGATTCAGCCTGCGGATGCGCCGTGCACAGCACCCTTCCCGTTGGCGTCGGCTACACAAGCCTGGAGATCAAGGTTTCATTCCAGCGCCCCATCACCGCCGATACGGGAACCGTGACCGCTCATGGTTGGGTGACGAAAGTCGGCCGGAACGTGGCATTCGCCGAAGCCGATGTGCGGGACACCGATGGCCGCATCCTCGCCACAGCATCCAGCACGTGCCTCATAATCCGTCCAGATTCACAGCGGTGACGGAATCCGTCGGTTGTCCACTAGAGCGCGACGGACGGGATGTTAAGTGCAGTCCACTGCCAAGGGGGCAATCGGCCGGAAAGGTGCTCATGCTTCTTTGTCGTGAATATTTATCAATTTGTGCCGGTGGTGGGACTTGAACCCACACGCCCTTTCGAGCAAAGCATTTTGAGTGCTCCGCGTCTGCCATTCCGCCACACCGGCGCACAGTAACGCAGATCAGAATACCGTAGGCTTTAGGGCGTGACCGACCAAGAATCTCCCCAAGCCCCTCGCCGTGTTGTTGTTGCCGAGGATGAGTCGCTCATTCGTCTCGACATCGTCGAGACCCTTCGCGACAACGGGTTCGAGGTCGTCGGGGAGGCCGGTGACGGCGAGGCGGCCGTCGCCTTGGCCACCGAGTTGCGACCTGACCTGGTCATCATGGACGTCAAGATGCCACTCCTCGACGGGATCTCCGCCGCAGAGAAGCTCAGCAAGAACCACATCGCGCCGGTCGTGCTCTTGACCGCGTTCAGCCAGAAGGAACTGGTGGAGCGCGCAACCGAGGCCGGGGCCCTCGCCTACGTCGTCAAGCCGTTCACACCCAGCGACCTGCTCCCCGCGATCGAGATCGCACTGGCGCGTTACGCCCAGATCATCGCGCTCGAGTCCGAAGTGAGCGACCTGGCCGAACGGTTCGAGACCCGCAAGCTGGTCGACCGGGCCAAGGGCCTGCTCAACGACAAGATGGGCCTGACCGAGCCCGAGGCGTTCCGCTGGATCCAGAAGGCGTCCATGGACCGCCGCCTGACCATGCAGGACGTCGCGAAGACGATCATCGAGCAGTTCGCGAACAAGTAACAACGGATGCTGCGCGGCCTTTTCAGTGCGGCGCGGCGACGGATGCCGCAGCGTTGCACTGAAAGGGCGCGCAGCTGGAATCACGAGCCTGGTCGCCAGCTCAAGAGGCGGGGCCGGCGTCCTTCAGGAAGTTCGTCATCCGCACTGTCGACAGCCGATTGCCGGCCTCATCGCGCACGACAATCTCGTGGGTCGCAAGCGTGCGCCCCAGGCTGATCGCATGGCACGTGGCAATCACGTAACCCTCGGTGATCGCCCGACTGTGGCTCGCGCTGATCTCGATCCCCAGGGCGACCCGTCCCGCGCCCGCGTGAATCGCCGACGAGATCGACCCCAGCGACTCGCCCAGCACCAGGTGCGCTCCACCGTGCAACAGGCCCACCACCTGGCGGTTCCCGTCAACGGGCATCCGCGCGACAGAGTGTTCGGCTGACAGTTCCAGGAACTCGATGCCCATCTTGACGCTCAGCTCGCCGCCCCCGGTGGTGCGAAGGATCTCGGCCAGTTCCGGTGGAAGGTGGTCGGGCAACTTCGTCATCTGGCCTCTACATTCTGGGGGCATTCTGGCTGTCACCGGCCGCCACTAGGCTGGCTGGGTGTCGGACAACGAAAAGCCTACCCTCCTGATTATTGACGGTCATTCGCTGGCGTTCCGGGCGTTCTACGCCCTCCCGGTGGACAGTTTCGTCAACCGAGAAGGCCAGCACACCAACGCCATCCACGGCTTCATCTCGATGCTGATCCTGCTGCTGCAGAAAGAGAAGCCGACCCACCTCGCCGTGGCTTTCGACATCTCCCGTTACTCGTTCCGCACCAGGGAGTACCCGGAGTACAAGGGCACCCGCGGCGACACCCCGCCGGAGTTCATCGGCCAGGTTCCGCTGCTCGAGGAGGCGTTGGCCGCGATGAACATCGCCACCATCACCAAGGAGGACTACGAAGCGGATGACATCCTGGCAACGCTCGCCATGCGCGGCGCCCAGGAGGGCTACCGGGTGCTCGTTGTCAGTGGTGACCGAGACAGCATCCAGCTCGTGAACGACGATGTGACGCTGCTCTACCCGAACGCCCGCGGCGTCTCCGAGCTGAAACGCTACGACACCGCTGCGGTCATCGAACGCTATGGCATCCGCCCTGAGCAGTATCCGGATGTCGCCGCGCTCGTCGGTGAGACCAGTGACAATCTGATCGGCATCGACAAGGTGGGGGAGAAGACCGCCGTCAAGTGGATCAATCAGTTCGGCAGCCTCGATGAGATCCTCGCCCATGCTGATCAGATCAAGGGCGTTGTCGGCGAGAAACTGCGGGAGCAGAAGGACAACGCGATCCGCAACCGAAAGCTCAACCGCCTGGTCACCGACGTGGAACTGCCGGTCGGACCTTCAGACCTGGAGCGGCAACCCATCAACCCGACAGCGGTGCGGGCGATCTTCGACCGGCTGCAGTTCAAGACACTCCTCGAACGCGTGATGAAGATTGCCGCCGAAGAAGGGGTGACGGATGCCGTGGGCACGCCAGCGCCGATCGTCGAGTCGACCGCGGAAACGACCCCGCCGGTGATTCGAACACTCATCGACGAGGAACTGGGCCAATGGCTGGCGCGAGCGTCCAGGGATGGCACCCAGCCGCTAGGGCTGCAGCTGGAGGTGGGCCCGGAGGGCGCGACCGGTTTTGGGGTCGCTTCCCTCGATGATTCCGCCTACGTTCCGTGGGCGGCCGGACGCCACGACTACGTCGCGCTGGAGGAATGGCTTGCGGGGGAGTCCCCGAAGTACCTGCTCGATTCGAAGAAGCAGCTGAAGGTGCTGCTGACCGCAGGACTGGCCGTGGGCGGCATCCGCTTCGACACCAGCCTTGCCTCCTGGTTGCTGAAACCCGGTGGCAGGTCCGAAGACCTCGCGGGCCAGGTTTACAGCCACCTGGGCGAAACCATCGCCATCGCCGACCCCAACCAGCTGGTCCCGGAGGTCGAGTCCCTCAGCCCGGCGACGGAAGCCTGGTACGTGCTCCGTCTTGCGAACCAGCTCGCCGAACAGCTTGACGCCGGATCACGCAAGGTACTCGATGACATCGAGCTTCCGATCGTGCGGGTTCTGGCCGATATGGAGCTGACCGGGGTCACCGCCAACGCCGGTGTGCTCTCCGAGCTGGGCGGTCGGCTGACGGAAACTGCCGCAGACCTCGCCTCTCGCGCCTTCGCCGAAATCGGGCGTGAGGTGAACCTCGGCTCGCCGAAACAATTGCAGCAGGTGCTGTTCGAAGAACTCGGAATGCCGAAGACCCGGGCCAACAAGACGGGGTACTCGACCGACGCCGCCTCGCTGGCCGACTTGCAGGAGAAGTCGCCGCATCCGTTCCTCGGTCTGCTGCTGCAACACCGTGACGCCACCAAGCTCAAGCAGATCATTGAGACCCTGGAGAAGAGCATCGGGGCGGATGCGCGCATCCACACCACCTACGACCAGACCGGGACCAGCACCGGCCGAATCTCCTCGAACGACCCGAACCTGCAGAACCTCCCAGTGAAGACTGAGGTGGGCCGGGAGATCCGCACCGCCTTCGAACACGGTGCCCGGTTCGACACGCTGCTGACCGCCGACTACTCGCAGATCGAGATGCGGATCATGGCGCACCTCTCCGGCGATGCCGGGCTGATCGAGGCATTCAACTCCGGTGAGGACCTGCACCGCTTCGTCGGCTCACGCATTTTCCACGTCGATCCGGCCGACGTCACTCCGATCATGCGCACCAAAGTGAAGGCCATGTCGTACGGCCTCGCCTACGGCCTCAGCGCATTCGGCCTCTCCAAGCAACTTCGCATCGATACCGCGGAGGCGAAGCAACTCATGGCTGACTACTTCGAACGTTTCGGGGCGGTGCGCGACTACCTGCGCGGGGTCGTCGTCCAGGCGCGGGAAGACGGCTACACCGAGACGATCTTCGGCCGGCGCCGCCCATTCGGCGACCTGAGCTCCTCGAACCGGGTACTCCGCGAGAACGCGGAGCGGGCCGCGCTGAACGCCCCGATTCAGGGCTCGGCGGCCGACATCATGAAGCTGGCCATGCTCGGCGTTGCCGAGAAGCTGCGCGGTCAGGGGATGAGCAGTCGCATGCTGTTGCAAGTTCACGACGAACTGGTCTTCGAAGTAGCACCAGGAGAGCTGGACTCGCTCGCCGAGATCGTCACGACCCAGATGGGCTCTGCGGCGCAACTGAAGGTGCCGCTCGACGTGCAGATCGGCACCGGCGCAAATTGGGACGCCGCAGCGCATTAGGCCTCTCAACACCCAGAACAATAGGCTGGCGGCATGACAGATCCGAGGACGCCGAGCAAGATCGATGCCATCGCCGAGGGCTGGGTGCGCACCATGACCGAGCTTGATCCGACGATCGCCACCTACATCGGAGTGCCGGGAAAGCTCGGCGAGTACGGCGACTACTCGCCGGCAGGCCACCAGGCCTTCGCGGATGCCCGTAAGAAGGTCCAGCGCAAGCTGAAAGCCGCAGACGCGATCGACAGTGTCGATGAGGTCACCAAGACCGACCTATTGGCCGAGTTGGGGCTTGCCGACGAGTTCCACGCAGCGAAGCTGCACCTGCGGGACCTCAACGTGCTCGCTTCCCCCGCGCAGGAGATTCGCGAAGTCTTCGACCTCATGCCGAACGAGACTGTCGAGGACTGGACCGACATCTCGGGTCGCCTGAACACCCTTCCCACTGCCATCGAGCAGTACATCGAGACGCTTCGGCAGGGCATCGCCGACGGCGTGGTGCCGGCACGCCGCCAAGTCCTCGCGGTGATCGAGCAGACCACCCGGCACGCATCGCCCGAAGGGTTCTTCCCCAAGTTCATTGACTCCGCACCTGAAAGCGTTCCGGATTCGCTGCGCTCCGACCTGGGGCGTGGTGCCACAGCGTCGTCGTCGGCGTACCAGCGGTTGACCGACTTCCTCGCCGGTGAGCTGGACGCGGCGGCCACCGAGACGGACGCCGTCGGACGGGACATCTACGCCCTGCACTCCCGTGCGTTCCTGGGCACCGCCATCGACCTCGACGAGACGTACGAGTGGGGGATAGACGAACTCGCGCGGATGACCGCCGAACAGATTTCAATCGCTCACGAGATCCGCCAGGGCGCCTCAGTCGAGGAGGCGATCAGCATCCTCGACGCCGACCCGTCGAACAAGCTTCACGGCACCGACGCGCTCCAACGCTGGATGCAACAGCTCAGCGACACCGCGGTGGAGGAGCTCTCCCGTACCCACTTCGAGATTCCGGAGGAGATCAAGCGCCTCGAGTGCATGATCGCACCCACCCAGGACGGCGGCATTTACTACACCGGGCCGTCCGATGACTTCTCCCGGCCGGGCCGGATGTGGTGGTCGGTTCCCGTTGGTGAGACCGAGTTCTCCACCTGGCGCGAGACGACAACCGTCTACCACGAGGGTGTCCCAGGCCACCATCTGCAGATCGGACAGGCCGTGGTCAACCGCGGTCAGCTGAACACCTGGCGCCGCCAGCTCGCCGGCACGTCTGGTCACGCCGAGGGCTGGGCGCTCTACGCCGAGCGCCTCATGCAGGAGCTCGGCTACCTCGACGACCCGGGAACCCGCCTCGGCATGCTGGACGCCCAGCGGATGCGCGCCGCGCGCGTCGTCCTCGATCTCGGCGTGCACCTCGGCAAGCGCAGCCTCGACGGCACAGGGGAGTGGGACTTCGATTACGCGCTCGCCTTCTTCCGCTCCAACTATCACGAGACGGATGCGACCACCCGGTTCGAGGTGAACCGGTACTTCGGCTGGCCGGGCCAGGCCCCGTCGTACAAGGTGGGGCAGCGAATCTGGGAGCAATTGCGCGACGAGCGGAAAGCGCGCGACAAGAAGTCCTTCGACATCAAGGAGTTCCACCGCGAGGCACTGGCCCTCGGCGGTGTCGGGCTGGACACGCTCCGCTCCGCATTGCTCACATAGTGCTCGGCGCCGAATCGCCGTACGAAGCCGAATCGCCTTATGAACTGGCACTCGGCGAACGGATTTCGCTCTTGCATCCGCGATTGCAGGCGTATTTCCGCGGCATCCCCGGCGGTCACCACGGAGCCGGGGAAGGAACCTTCGCGACAGTGGGAACCCCGCGCCGGTGGCTGTGGCCGGTCCTTAGGGTACTCGCGCGCCAGGGCGTGCTCTTCCCGGTCTGGGAACGGGGCGTGCCGTTCACTGTGGTCAATGTCCCCACCCTGGAGGCCAACGGGAACGCCGCAGTCGTCGCAACGCGCACCTTCAAGCTTCGCGGTGGGGACCGGCACATGGTCGACGCCATCACAACGGAAGGCACCGACCTGGTCGACTACCTCGGCAATAATCGCCGGTATCGCGGACGCTTCGCCGCGTCAGTCAGCGCCGGTACCCTCCAACTGTCCATGACCAGTCTGGCGGTGCGCATCCGCACCACCTGGGTCACGGTGCCGCGCTGGATCAGCCCGACAGTGACACTGACCGAACGTTTCGATGATGAGTCCGGCCGGCAGCAGGTCGAGGTCGTCACGGCTGCGCCGTTTCTCGGCCGAATCTACGAGTATGCCGGCTCGTTCGACTACGAGCTCAGGCCGAGCGAAGGGGGCACAGCATGACCAAGCGAATCGTGATCGCCGGTGGATCCGGATTCATCGGACAGTACCTGGCGGAGGCATTCCGCGCGGACGGCGACAACGTCGCCTTCATCGGCAGGAATGGGCCGGATGCCCGCTGGGGGAGCACCGCGGCCATCACCGACCTGCTCGACGGCTCAGACCTGCTGATCAACCTTGCCGGCAAGAGCGTCAACTGCCGGTACAACTCCGCCAACCGTGCCGAGATCCTGCGATCACGGGTGGAGACCACTCGGGAGCTGGCGCGCGCTGTCGCCGACTGCGAGCATCCGCCCGCGCTGTGGGTGAACTCGTCGACCGCCACCATCTACCGCCATGCGGATGACCGGCCGATGACCGAAGCGCGCGGAGACATCGGTCGCGGCTTCTCGGTGAACGTCGCCACCGCCTGGGAGAAGGAGTTCTTCGACGCTGAACTCTCGGAAACCCGCCGCGTTGCCCTGCGTATGGCGATCGTGCTCGGTGATGGAAGCGCACTGCTCCCGCTGGCCGGGCTTGCCAGGTTCGGGCTCGGCGGTCCGCAGCTCGACGGCCATTGGTTCTCGACCGCGGAGGGACGTCGAGAGGGCACGTTCCATGAGTTCCGCACGCCAGGAGGGCGCCAGAAGTTCAGCTGGGTGCACCTCGATGACGTGCTGGGCAGCATCCGATTCCTGATGGAGCGAGACGACCTCAGCGGGGTGGTCAACGTCGCTGCCCCGAACCCCTCAGACAACCGCACCCTGATGGCGACGCTGCGCAGGGTACTGCGAGTACCGGCCGGACTTCCGGCGTTCCGCTGGATGCTCGAACTCGGGTCGATCGCCATTCGCACCGAGACCGAGCTGATCCTGAAGAGCCGGTGGGTCTTGCCGCAGCGCCTTCAGGAAGCCGGGTACGAGTTCCGGTTCCCCGAGTTGGAACCGGCGCTGGCCGACATCCTGCGACGGCATTAGCCCCACAACGCGTCATTTGCCCTTGTTAATGGGGGTGAGCTAAGCTTGAGAGTCGCATTCTGCGAAGATTCATCCGCCTGCCATGGCGAGACCTCCCCGCAACTCATCGAAGTCGGGGACACAAAACCAAGAGCACGACCTCGTCCGTGGCCCAATTTATGTCCATCCTGGAGCAACAACTACATGACAACCGTAACGACCAAGGCACCCAAGCAGGTCGCCATCAATGACATTGGATCTGCTGAAGATTTTCTGGCCGCGGTCGAAAAGACGCTGAAGTTTTTCAACGACGGAGACCTCATCGAGGGCATCGTCGTCAAGATCGACCGGGACGAGGTCCTCCTCGACGTCGGCTACAAGACCGAGGGTGTCATCCCCTCCCGCGAGCTCTCCATCAAGCACGACGTCGACCCCACCGAAGTGGTGCAGGTCGGAGATTCCGTCGAAGCCCTCGTCCTCCAGAAGGAAGACAAAGAAGGCCGCCTGATCCTGTCCAAGAAGCGCGCACAGTACGAGCGTGCCTGGGGCGACGTCGAGAAGATCAAGACCGACGATGGTGTTGTCACCGGAACGGTCATCGAGGTCGTCAAGGGCGGCCTCATCGTCGACATCGGCCTCCGTGGCTTCCTGCCGGCATCGCTCATCGAGCTTCGCCGCGTTCGCGACCTGACCCCGTACCTCGGCCAGGAGATCGAGGCGAAGATCCTCGAGCTCGACAAGAACCGCAACAACGTCGTGTTGTCGCGCCGTGCGCTGCTCGAGCAGACCCAGTCCGAGAGCCGTACGACCTTCCTCAACAACCTCGCCAAGGGCCAGGTTCGCAAGGGTGTCGTTTCGTCGATCGTCAACTTCGGTGCGTTCGTCGACCTCGGTGGAGTGGACGGCCTCGTTCACGTCTCCGAGCTCAGCTGGAAGCACATCGAGCACGCGTCGGAGGTTGTCGAGGTTGGCCAGGAGGTCACCGTCGAGATCCTCGAAGTGGACCTCGAGCGCGAGCGTGTCTCCCTGTCGCTCAAGGCGACGCAGGAAGACCCGTGGCAGGTCTTCGCCCGCACCCACGCCATCGGCCAGGTTGCACCCGGCAAGGTCACCAAGCTGGTCCCCTTCGGCGCGTTCGTTCGCGTCGCAGAGGGCATCGAGGGCCTGGTTCACATCTCCGAGCTGTCGGGCAAGCACGTCGAACTGGCGGAGCAGGTTGTCTCGGTCGGCGACGAGGTGTTCGTCAAGGTCATCGACATCGACCTGGAGCGTCGCCGCATCTCGCTGAGCCTCAAGCAGGCCAACGAGGGTGTCGACCCCGAGGGCACCGAGTTCGACCCGGCGCTGTACGGCATGCTCACCGAGTACGACGAGCAGGGTAACTACAAGTACCCGGACGGCTTCGACCCGGAGACCAACGAGTGGAAAGAGGGCTTCGAGACCCAGCGCGAGAAGTGGGAGCAGGACTACGCTGCAGCCCAGGGCCGCTGGGAAGCCCACAAGAAGCAGGTCGCCGCAGCAGCGACGCAGGTCATCGAGGACGTTCCGGCCGCATCCGGCTCATCGTTCTCCAGTGACTCTGCCGGCGTCGGCACCCTCGCAGACGACGAGGCGCTTGCCGCACTCCGCGAGAAGCTCTCCGGTGGCAACGAGTAGCAGCTAGCAACAGTTCATCAGGAAGCGGTCGGACCCCCGGGTCCGGCCGCTTCTTCGTTAACTCCTGTATGCGCGCTTTCGGGCGCGCGACACTGCCGTCCATGCCCACCAGGCGAGCAGCGGAACAGAAACGATGACCAGGATAGGCAGCAGGATGGCCAGGGCTGAGACGAACAGGCTGCCGATGTCCTCCGCGACACTCACGACTGGTGCCGCTGCGCCGGCCGTCACCGCGTTCAACACCGGGCGCGAAATCATCTTCACCACGTGGACCGCGAGCGCGAGCAGCGCCCCGACGGCGATCGGAACCCACTGGTTCGATTCGAAGAATGCGGCAGGATCCTGAACCGTCAGCGTCTCAGTGGTGGAGCCGGATCCGAAGGCGAGACCTCCCGCAGCGGGGCGAATCACCGTCTGCACCCAGTCGTTCACGCTGTCGACTATGGGTATCTTGTCGGCAAAGAACTCGATCACCAGCAGCGCGACGAGGATACCGAGAACCCATTCGTTCTCCAGCCATTGCCAGGCATCCGGCAGTTGGACGAACTCCAGGAACCGGCTCGCCAGCCCGATGGCGAGCAGCGGAATGTACGCGTTGACGCCGGCAGCAAGTGCCAGACCCGCTCCGGTCAGGAACTCAAGCATGCCAGTCGACCTCCTGCTCAGCGTGACAGTAGCATGGGCGGCGTGTATCTGATTGGTTTGACCGGCGGTATCGCCTCAGGCAAGACCGTTGTCGCCAAGAGGATGGCCGTGCATGGCGCCATTCACATCGATGCGGATGTGCTGGCCAGGCAGGTTGTCGAACCAGGGAGGCCGGCGCTGGCCCGGATTGCTGCGGAGTTCGGCTCCGAGGTCATCGCATCCGACGGCTCGCTGGATCGCGCAGCGCTCGGCTCGCTCGTGTTCGGCGACCCGGAGCGTCTCGCGAAACTCAACGCCATCACCCACCCCGCCGTCAGGGAACTCGCCGGCAAGCTGATCGCAGAAGCGGGCGAAGCCGATTCGGAAGCGATCGTCGTCTACGACGTTCCACTCCTGGTCGAGGCCTCCGTCGACAAGGCGCACCCCTTCGACCTCATCGTCGTGGTCCATGCCGACATCGATACCCGACTCGAACGACTGGAGACGCTTCGCGGACTGAGCCGCGATGAGGCAAAGCACCGGCTGAACTCCCAGGCAACCGACACAGACCGTCTCGCCATCGCCGATGTCGTCATCGACAGCAACGGCACCCTGGACGAGACGCTGGCACAGGCGGATGCCCTGTTCGAACGTGCCCGCCGAACCGCCCTTGCGCGCTGAGCGGCCGTCCACCCTGGTCGACGGCTTTGTCAGCGGTGCTGCCTAAACTGAAGTAATGCAACCGACCAGAGCCGTGCGCCCGTTCGAGGTCATCAGCGAGTACATTCCGTCCGGCGACCAGCCGGCCGCTATCGCCGAACTCGCCGCCAGGATCAACGCCGGGGAGACGGATGTCGTACTGCTCGGCGCAACCGGAACGGGCAAGTCGGCGACCACCGCCTGGCTCATCGAACAGGTGCAACGCCCCACCCTGGTGATGGCCCACAACAAGACCCTCGCCGCACAACTCGCGAACGAGTTCCGCGAACTTATGCCGAATAACGCCGTCGAGTACTTCGTCTCCTACTACGACTACTACCAGCCCGAGGCCTACGTACCCCAGACGGACACCTTCATCGAGAAGGACAGCTCGATCAACGCCGAGGTGGAGCGCCTGCGACACTCGACCACGAACTCCCTCCTCAGCCGGCGTGACGTCATCGTGGTGTCCACGGTGTCGTGCATCTACGGCCTCGGTAGCTCTGAACAATACCTGGACGCCATGATGGCGCTTCAGGTCGGCATGCGCATCAATCGCGAGGCGCTCATCCGCAAGTTCGTCTCCATGCAGTACCAACGCAACGATGTCGACTTCTCCCGCGGGAATTTCCGGGTGCGAGGCGACACCATCGAGATCATCCCGATGTACGAGGAACTCGCCATCCGCATCGAAATGTTCGGCGACGAGGTCGAGGCGCTGTACAGCCTGCATCCGCTCACCGGCGATGTCGTGAGGAAGCTGGATGCCGTCTCCGTGTTCCCCGGCTCGCACTACGTCGCCAGCCCGGACTCGATGCACCGCGCGATCGGCACCATCAAGGAGGAGCTGGCGGAGCGCCTCGGCGAGCTGGAGCGCGACGGCAAGCTCCTCGAGGCCCAGCGGCTCAGGATGCGCACCACCTTCGATCTCGAGATGATGGAGCAGATCGGTTTCTGCAGCGGCATCGAGAACTATTCGCGGCACATCGATGGGCGAGCGCCGGGGGAGGCCCCGCACTGCCTCATCGATTACTTCCCCGAGGACTTCCTGGTGGTGATCGACGAGTCGCACGTCACGGTGCCGCAGATCGGCGCCATGTACGAGGGCGACGCCTCCCGGAAGCGCACGTTGGTCGAGCACGGGTTCCGCCTGCCCAGTGCCCTCGACAACCGGCCGCTCAAGTTCTCGGAGTTCCTCGACCGGGTGGGGCAGAAGGTCTACCTGTCCGCTACACCCGGCCGCTACGAAATGGGCATCACTGACAGTGTGGTCGAGCAGATCATCCGCCCAACCGGCCTGGTCGACCCACAGATCGTCGTCAAGCCCAGCAAGGGCCAGATCGACGACCTGCTCGAGGAGATCCGCACGCGCACCGAACGCGACGAGCGCGTGCTGGTGACGACCCTGACCAAGAAGATGGCGGAGGAACTCACCGAGTTCCTGGGAGAGGCCGGCATTCGGGTTCGCTACCTCCACTCGGATGTCGACACCCTGCGCCGGGTTGAGCTGCTCACCGAGCTCCGGCAGGGCGTCTACGACGTCCTGGTCGGCATCAACCTGCTTCGGGAGGGCCTCGACCTTCCCGAAGTGTCGCTGGTGGCCATCCTCGACGCCGACAAGGAGGGTTTCCTCCGCTCATCGACGTCTCTCATCCAGACGATCGGCCGCGCCGCACGCAACGTCTCCGGAGCCGTCCACATGTACGCGGACGTGCTGACCGACTCGATGAAGATCGCCATCGAAGAGACAACCCGCCGACGGGAGAAGCAGGTCGCATACAACCTGGCCAACGGGATCGACCCGACACCGCTGCGCAAGAAAATCGCCGACATCACGGATGTTCTCGCGCGCGAGGGTGCGGACACCCAGGAACTCCTGTCCAACCGTGACGGGCGGAGGCGCTCACCCACTCCGAACCTGAGACGCGAGGGCCTCGCCGCCAGCGGGGCCAACGATCTGGAGACGATCATCCGAGACCTCAACGAGCAGATGCTGTCGGCAGCGGCCGAACTCAAGTTCGAGTTGGCCGCCCGCCTGCGCGACGAGGTTTCCGATCTCAAGAAGGAACTCCGCCAGATGGAGGCGGCTGGCCACATCTGACCCAGCCGTGCGGCGGTTTCGCTGCGTTGAGCGGATAGTATAGAACATGTGTTCGAAGCCGCCGCACCCGAAGTTGTCAGCCGAAGAGAACGTAGACTGAATCCAGTGACCATTTCCCCCGTTGACTCCGACGCGCGCCTCAGCGTTCGCGGTGCGAGAGTCCACAACCTCCGCAACGTCGACCTTGAAATACCCCGCGACTCGCTGGTCGTCTTCACCGGCCTGTCCGGCTCTGGCAAGTCGTCCCTCGCCTTCGACACCATTTTCGCGGAAGGGCAACGACGCTATGTCGAATCACTTTCCGCGTACGCCAGGCAGTTCCTGGGCCAGGTGGACCGGCCGGACGTCGACTTCATCGAGGGCCTGAGCCCCGCCGTCTCGATCGACCAGAAGTCCACCAACCGCAACCCACGCTCCACGGTGGGGACGATCACCGAGATCTACGACTACATGCGCCTGCTCTGGGCGCGCATCGGGGTGCCGCACTGCGCAGAATGCGGCGAGAGGATCTCGCGCCAGACCGTGCAACAGATCGCCGACCAGCTGATGACCCTCGAGGCCGGAACGCGGTACCAGATCGCCAGCCCGATGATCTCGCAGAAGAAAGGCGAGTTCGTCGACCTCTTCAAGGAGTTGGCGGCCAGTGGGTACTCCCGCGCCATCGTCGACGGCAAGCCGATCCAGCTGAGCGACCCGCCGATCCTCAAGAAGCAGCTCAAGCACGACATCTCGGTCATCGTCGACCGCCTGGTGGCAGCGGATGACGTACTCACCCGCCTCACCGACTCGCTCGAGACGGCATTACGCCTTACGGATGGCCTGGTTACCATCAACTTCATCGATGAGGAGGGCGACGCCGCGTGGCGCAGCTACTCCGAGAAGCTGTCGTGCCCGAACGGTCACCCCGTCCAGCTGACCGAGATCGAACCCAGGACGTTTTCGTTCAACGCACCGTTCGGCGCATGTCCGGAGTGCTCCGGGCTCGGCACCCGGATGTCGGTCGACTCTGACCTGCTGCTGGGCGACCCGGAGTTGTCGCTCGCAGAGGGTGTCATCCTGCCGTGGGCGCAATCCGGCAAGGGCCTGTACAACTACTTCCAGCGCCTCCTCGAGGGCCTGTCACGCGATCTCGGCTTCACGCTCTCCACGCCGTGGGGCAACCTGCCCGAGGATGTCCAGGAAGCGATCCTGAAGGGCAACAACTTCCAGGTCACCGTCAAGTGGAAGAACCGTTACGGGCGGGAGATGAAATACTCGACCGGTTTCGAAGGCGTCATCCCCTACATCGAGCGCAAGTACCTTGAAGCCGAGAGTGATTCCGCCCGGCAGCGGTACGCCAGCTACCTGCGAGAGATCCCGTGCCAGGTCTGCGATGGCAAGCGGCTGAAGCCAGAAGTGCTTGCGGTCACGGTCAACGACAAGAGCATTGCGGATGCCTGTGAGCTCAGTCTCACCGATGCCTTCACCTTCATGGAAGAACTGACCCTGACCGCCCGCGAGGAGCAGATCGCTGCGGCGGTACTTCGCGAGATCAGGGCGAGGCTGGAGTTCCTGCTCGAGGTCGGACTGAACTACCTGAACCTGGCGAGATCGGCCGGAACGCTGTCCGGTGGTGAGGCGCAGCGCATCCGCCTGGCCACCCAGATCGGCTCCGGCCTCACCGGCGTGCTGTACGTGCTCGATGAGCCGAGCATCGGCCTCCACCAGCGGGACAACCGCCGGCTGATCGAGACGCTGGTCAAGCTCAAGGGCCTCGGCAATACCCTCATCGTCGTCGAACATGACGAAGACACCATTCGAACCGCCGACTGGGTGGTGGACATCGGACCGGGCGCCGGTGAGCACGGCGGCATGGTCGTGCACTCGGGTTCCTACGACGAACTGCTGGCCAACACGGCATCCATCACCGGCGACTACCTCTCCGGCCGGCTGTCGATCGCAACCCCGGGGTCGCGGCGACCAGTGGACAAGGGCCGCCAGGTCACCGTGCAGGGTGCACGCGCCAACAACCTGAAGAACGTGACAGCCAGCTTCCCGCTCGGTACCCTGACCGCGGTGACCGGGGTCAGCGGTTCAGGCAAGTCCTCACTGATCAACGACGTCCTCTACAAGGTCCTCGCCAACCAGCTCAACGGTGCCAGGCAGGTCCCGGGCAAGCACAGCAGGGTCACCGGGCTCGACCAGCTCGACAAGGTCGTCCACGTCGACCAGGCGCCCATCGGCCGCACCCCGCGCTCGAACCCGGCGACCTATACGGGCGTCTTCGATCGCATCCGCAACCTGTTCGCCGAGACCATGGAGGCCAAGTCCCGCGGCTACCTCCCTGGTCGGTTCAGCTTCAACGTCAAGGGCGGCCGCTGCGAGAACTGTTCCGGCGACGGAACCATCAAGATCGAGATGAACTTCCTGCCGGACGTCTACGTCACCTGTGAAGTCTGCGGGGGAGCGCGCTACAACCGCGAAACGCTGGCGGTGCATTACAAGGGTAAGAACATCGCCGAGGTGCTCGACATGTCGATCACTGAGGCAGCGGAGTTCTTCCAGGCCATCAGCGCCATCCATCGCTACCTGCAAACCCTGGTCGACGTCGGACTCGGTTACGTGCGCCTCGGCCAGAGCGCCACGACGCTCTCCGGTGGTGAGGCCCAGCGGGTGAAGCTCGCGACCGAACTGCAGAAGCGGTCGAACGGCCGCAGCATCTACGTGCTCGACGAGCCGACCACCGGCCTCCATTTCGAGGATGTCCGGAAGCTCCTTCTGGTGCTGAACGGGCTGGTCGACAAGGGCAACACCGTGATCGTCATCGAGCACAACCTCGACGTGATCAAGTCGGCAGACTGGGTCATCGACCTGGGGCCGGAGGGTGGAGCAGGCGGTGGTGAGGTTGTGGCCATTGGAACGCCGGAGCAGGTTGCGCGCAACAAGAAGAGCCACACCGGCACCTTCCTCAAAGAAGTGCTGGCGGCCAAGTAGGCACCGATGGCCGACACCGTCAGTTATCGCCCGAAGGCGAGTGAAATTCCCACCAAACCGGGCGTGTACCGATTTCGGGACTCCAACCGTCGCGTGCTGTACGTGGGCAAGGCCAAGAACCTCCGGGCGCGCCTGAGCAACTACTTCGCCCCTCTGCAGAATCTTCACGAACGCACCAGGCGGATGGTGACAACGGCCAGTTCGGTCGAATGGACGGTGGTCGGCACCGAGTTCGAGGCCCTCCAGCTGGAGTTCACCTGGATCAAGGAGTTCAACCCGCCGTTCAACGTGCAGTTCAAGGACGACAAGTCCTACCCGTACCTGGCGATCACACTGGCGGATGACGTTCCGCGCGTCTTGGTGACCCGCAACAAGAAATTGCCGGGCGCCAGGTACTTCGGCCCGTACACCAAGGTGTGGGCGATCCGCGAAACCGTGGACCTCATGCTCAAGGCCTTCCCGATGCGCAGCTGCTCGGATGCGACCTACAAACGGGCGGAGCAGACCGGCCGCCCCTGCCTGCTGGGTGACATCGGCAAGTGTGCTGCACCGTGCGTCGGCCGCATCTCCAAAGAGGACCACAAGTCGATCGCCCTGGACTTCGCATCGTTCATGGCCGGCCAGGACACCCGTTATGTCGCAGAATTGGGCAGGCGGATGAAACAAGCGGCTGAGACCCAGGAATACGAGAATGCGGCGCGCTACCGCGACCAGCTGGCGGCACTCGAGACCGTGTTGTCGAAGAACACGATCGTGCTGGCCGACAACGTCGATGCCGACCTCTTCGGGATTGCCCACGATGAGCTGGCGGCCGCCGTCCAGTTGTTCAAGGTACGCGGCGGGCGCATCCGCGGTGTTCGCAGCTGGGTGGTCGACAAGGAACTCGACGTCGACCTGGACGAACTGGTCGAATCCGTGCTGAGGAATGCCTATGAGGGCGATGAGGTGCCCGCACGGCAGGTCGTCGTTCCCGTGATGCCCTCGGACGCAGCTGAGCTGGAACATTGGCTCGCATCGCTCAAGTGGGAACGAACAGGCAACTCCGGGCGGATCTCACTGCGGGTCGCCCAGCGCGGAGACGTCGCAGCGCTGGCCGAGACGGTGGCAACCAATGCCCGGAACGCGCTCATGCTCTACAAGACCAGGCGTACCAGCGACTTCACGGCACGCTCCCAGGCGCTGGCCGACATTCAGGAAGCACTCGGGATGGAGGAGGCACCCCTGCGGATGGAGTGCTTCGACGTCTCGCACCTGTCTGGCACCAACATCGTGGCGTCGATGGTGGTGTTCGAAGACGGGCTGGCCCGCAAAGACCAGTACCGCCGGTTCAGCATCCCCGCCTCCACTGATGACACCGACTCGATCTACCAGACGTTGTCGCGGCGACTCGCGCGGATGAACGATCCCACGGCGGAAACCGTCCAGGAACAGGGCGAAGAACCAGGCGAAGACGAAGAATCCGCCCCGGCAAAGAAGAAGTTCGCCTATCGGCCCAACCTGCTCATCGTCGACGGAGGCCAGCCGCAGGTGCAGGCCGCCGCCCGCGCCCTGCGAGATTCCGGTGTCACCGGCATCCAGCTGTGCGGCATTGCCAAGCGACTGGAAGAGGTGTGGCTGCCCGACTCCGATTACCCGGTCATCCTTCCGCGAAACAGCGATGCCATGTTCCTGATCCAGCGCATCCGCGATGAGGCTCATCGCTTCGCCATCTCCTATCAACGCCAACGCCGCAAGAAAGATGTCACCAGCGTGCTCTCCGAAGTGCCGGGTGTCGGACCGAGCCGTGTTCGAGAGTTGCTGCGCCATTTCGGCTCCGTCACCAGGCTGCGCGCGGCGACAGCCGTCGAAATCTCCCAGGTCAAGGGCATCGGGGTGGTCACCGCGGAGACGATCCATCGCTCGCTTCGCGAGTGAAACAGACCACACAGCCCCCGGACAGAGTCGCGCCGCGAAATCGGTAGGCTGGAGGAACGTCGATCAACAACGATTTGAGGCTACAGACGATGACCGATGGCACCGTCCAGCAGGAAGTGCTGATCGTCACGGGTATGTCCGGAGCAGGCAGGTCGACCGTAGGCAACGCCCTCGAAGACCTGGGCTGGTACGTCGTCGACAACCTGCCCCCGCAAATGCTGCGACCGCTGGTGGAGCTCGCCGGCCGTGCGGGAAGCAACCTGCCGAAACTCGCGGCCATCGTCGATGTGCGTGGCGGAAAGCTCTTCGCCGACCTCCACGAGATCATCGACTCGCTTCGCGGGGGAACCTCGGTTCGGGTGATCTTCCTGGAAGCCACGGATGCAGCACTCGTCCGCCGCTTTGAGCAGGTGCGCAGGCCTCATCCGCTGCAGGGCGATGGGACACTGCTCGACGGCATCTCTGCCGAACGGGCGATGACACTGGAGCTGCGGGAGTCCAGCGACATCATCATCGACACCTCCGATCTCAACATCCACCAATTGGCGACCAGCATCGCCGACACCTTCGCAGACGACGACACTCCAGGTGTCCAGGTCACTGTGCTCAGCTTCGGGTTCAAGTACGGGCTACCGGCGGATGCCGACCTGGTCGCCGACATGAGGTTCCTGCCGAACCCGTTCTGGAACCCCGACCTCCGCCCGTTCAACGGCCAGGACGAGGTCGTCAGCGAGTATGTGCTCGCCCAGGAGGGTGCCGAGGAGTTCATCGACGGCTACACCAAGGCGCTGGAGCCGGTACTGGCCGGCTACCAGCGCGAGAACAAGCGCCACGTGACCCTCGCTGTCGGATGCACCGGAGGCAAGCACCGCTCCATCGCCGTCGCCGAGGAGATGGCGAAAAGACTAAGATCGCTGCCCGGGGTAGCTGTGAACGTTCGGCACCGGGATCTGGGGCGCGAGTAACGGCTCCACCCCGCCGCTGCCACCCACTCCTCCCAGAACGACGACACGACCACACAGAAAGGGGCCCCGATTGGCTCTCACCACCGACGTCAAAGACGAACTCGCCCGCGTCGAAGTGAGCAAGACAACCGTCAGGGCTGCCGAACTGGCCACCATCCTGCGGTTCTCCGGAGGGCTGCACCTCATCTCCGGCCGCATCGCGGTCGAGTCCGAACTGGACAGCGTGCATCTCGCCCGGCGCGTGCGCAAAGACCTGGCCGAGATTTACGGCGTGCGCAGTGATGTGTCCGTCATCTCGGCCTCCGGCATCCGCAAAGCGAATCACTACCTCGTTCGCGTCGTGGAAGGCGGGGAGACGCTGGCCAGGCAGACCGGCCTGCTGGATGCGCGTCGCCGCCCCATCCGCGGGCTCCCGAACCGCCTGACCACCGGGACCAGGGAAGAACTGGCCGCCGTCTGGCGCGGGGCCTTCCTGGCCCAGGGGACACTCACCGATCCCGGCCGGTCAGCGGCCCTGGAGATCGCCTGCCCCGGCAACGAGGCCGCCATGGCGCTGGTGGGTGCTGCCGGGCGGCTGAAGGTGCCGGCCAAGGCCAGGGAGGTGCGCGGCGTTCACCGCGTGGTGATCCGCGATGGTGAAGCGATCAGCGCCATGCTCGTGCACATGGGGGCGAACGCCACCGTGCTCAGTTGGGAAGAGCTCCGACAGCGCCGCGAGGTGCGGGCGACAGCCAATCGACTGGTCAACTTCGACGACGCGAACCTTCGCCGGTCGGCCCAGGCGGCCGTCGCCGCCTGTGCGCGGGTCGAGCGGGCGCTGGAGATCCTTGACGGCGAGATGCCCGACCATCTTCGCTACGCGGGGGAGCTCCGACTGCGATTCCGTGACGCCAGCCTGGATGAGCTCGGACACCACTCCGAGCCGCCGATGACCAAGGATGCGGTCGCCGGTCGCATCCGCCGCCTGCTGGCGATGGCCGACAAGCGCGCGGAGGACCTCGGAATCCCGGGAACCGACGCGAACCTGCCACCCGAGTTTGAGGATGCATAGACTGGGGTTACCCCCGTTATCCGCGCGTTAAGTCGCGCCGGGGCCACTCAAGCAAGGAGATCTCAATGACTGATTACACGCTTCCCGAACTGCCGTACGACTACTCGGCTCTGGAACCCAGCATCAGCGGCACCATCATGGAGCTGCACCACAGCAAGCACCACCAGGCCTACGTCACCGGTGCCAACACTGCACTCGCCCAGCTGGCTGAAGCACGCGACAGCGGCAACCTGGCGAACGTCAACAAGCTGGAGAAGGACCTCGCCTTCAACCTCGGCGGCCACGTGAACCACTCCGTCTTCTGGACCAACATGTCACCGGATGGCGGCGACAAGCCAACCGGCGACCTCTCCTCGGCGATCGACGACCACTTTGGAACGTTCGACAAGTTCCAGGCACACTTCACCGCCGCCGCCATGGGCGTTCAGGGCTCCGGCTGGGCGGTACTCGCCTGGGACTCGATCGGCCAGCGCCTCATCATCCAGCAGTTCTTCGACCAGCAGGGCAACTTCGCCGCGGGGACGATTCCGCTGCTGATGCTCGACGTCTGGGAGCACGCCTATTACCTCGACTACCGCAACGTTCGTGCCGATTACGTCAAGGCATTCTGGAACATCGCCAACTGGGCAAATGTGCAGGATCGCTTCACTGCGGCACGTGAGAAGACCTCTGGGCTGCTGTTATTGTCATAGGGGTCAACGTCGCCCAGTCCCTTTAGAGTCGCGCCGAGGCGCTAAGAATTCAAGGAGTACCCATGAGCGTCAAGATCGGCATCAACGGGTTCGGCCGCATCGGTCGCAACTATTTCCGGGCAGCGCTGGCCAAGGGCAGCGACCTGGAGATTGTCGCGGTCAACGACCTGACCGATAACAAGACTCTCGCGCACTTGCTGAAATACGACTCCGTGACTGGGCGGCTCGCCGCCGACGTTGAGCTTGAGGGCGACCAGATCATCGTCAACGGCAAGCCGATCAAGGTCCTGGAAGACCGAGACCCTGCCAACCTGCCGTGGGGCGACCTGGGTGTCGACATCGTCATCGAGTCCACCGGCTTCTTCACCAAGGCGGATGATGCACGCAAGCACATCGCCGCCGGCGCCAGGAAGGTGCTCATCTCCGCACCGGCGTCGGGTGAGGACGCCACGTTCGTCATGGGCGTCAATCATGAGTCGTATGACCCTGAGAACCACCACATCATCTCCAACGCGTCGTGCACCACGAACTGCCTGGCCCCGCTGGCCAAGGTGTTCAACGACAATTTCGGGATCGAGCGTGGGCTGATGACCACGATCCACGCATACACGGCAGACCAGAACCTGCAGGATGGTCCCCACAAGGACCTCCGCCGCGCCAGGGCGGCCGCGATCAACATCGTGCCGACCTCGACGGGTGCCGCGAAGGCCATCGGCCTGGTCATGCCTGAACTCGTCGGAAAGCTCGACGGCTTCGCGTTGCGGGTGCCGGTTCCGACCGGGTCCATCACCGACCTCACCGTGACCGCGAGCCGCGCAGCGTCGGCCGATGAGATCAAGGCGGTCTACCGCGATGCGGCGAACGGCTACCTCAAGGGCATTCTGAAGTACACCGAGGACGAGCTCGTCTCCAGCGACATCGTGGGCGACCCGCACTCTTCCATCTTCGATGCCGGGCTGCTCCGCGTGATCGGCGACCAGGTCAAGCTGTCGGCTTGGTACGACAACGAGTGGGGTTACTCGACCCGACTGGTCGACCTGACCGAGTATGTCGCCGAGCGTCTCTAACGCCGAACGCCTCCAGCAGATGTCCCTTCGCACGATCAGTTCATTGGGCCCGTTGACCGGAAAGACGGTCATCGTCCGCTGCGACCTCAACGTTCCGCTGAGTGACGGCGAGATCACGGACGATGGCCGGATCCGGGCATCCGTGCCCACTCTGCGCGAGCTGATCGACGCCGGCGCCCGGGTGGTGGTGATTTCGCACCTCGGCCGTCCAGAGGGCAAGCCGGATGCGAAGTACAGCCTCTCCGGCGTCGCAACCCGTCTCGGCGAGCTGTTGGGCACGAATGTGCGCTTCGCCAGCGATACCGTGGGCGACTCGGCGCGGGACACCGTCTCCCAGCTCGAGGATGGCCAGGTGGCTGTGCTTGAGAACCTCCGGTTCAACCCGGGGGAGACCGCGAAGGATGACACCGCGCGCGGAGCATTCGCAGAGGAACTCGCCTCCTTCGGCGACCTCTTCGTCTCTGACGGCTTCGGCGTCGTCCACCGCAAGCAGGCCAGCGTGTATGACCTGGCCGAGTTGCTGCCGAGTGCCGCAGGCCTGCTGATCGCGACCGAACTGGATGTCCTGGACCGCCTGACGGAACGGCCGGCCAAGCCGTACACGGTGGTGCTGGGCGGTTCGAAGGTCTCTGACAAGCTCGGCGTCATCGGCCACCTCCTGCCGAAGGTCGACACGCTGCTGATCGGTGGCGGCATGATGTTCACCTTCCTGGCTGCCCTCGGCCACCAGGTCGGGGCCAGCCTGCTGGAGAAGGACCAGATCGAGACAGTTCGCGGCTACCTCGCTGAGGCCGACCGCCTCGGTGTGACGATCGAAGTGCCGACGGATGTTGTCGTCGCCTCGAAGTTCGGAGCTGACGCTGAGCATGCGGTCACCGCTGCGGACTCGTTCGAGTCGACGCCATGGCGTGAGTCCGGCATGGGTCTCGACATCGGCCCGGAAACCTCCGCCCGCTTCGCAGAAGCCATCCGCTCCTCTGCCACGGTCTTCTGGAACGGTCCGATGGGCGTCTTCGAGTTCGATGCGTTCGCTGCCGGGACGAAAGCCATCTCGGCCGCACTCACCGAGGTGGACGGTTTGTCAGTCGTCGGCGGGGGAGACTCGGCTGCGGCGGTACGTGCGCTCGGATTCACCGACGGCCAGTTCGGCCACATTTCGACGGGCGGAGGTGCCAGCCTCGAGTTTCTCGAGGGTAAGCGCCTCCCTGGACTGGAGGTTCTCGGTTGGCAAGCATGACCACGACAGGCGGTGGGCGCGTTCCGCTCATCGCCGGCAACTGGAAGATGAACCTCGACCACCTGCAGTCCATCGCATTCGTGCAGAAGCTCGCCTGGAGCCTGAAGGATGCCAGGCACGACTTCAGCCAGGTCGAGGTGGCGGTCTTCCCGCCGTTCACCGACCTGAGGTCTGTGCAGACCCTGGTCTCGGCCGATCGCCTGCCGATCACGTTCGGTGGCCAGGATGTCTCCGCACACGCCTCCGGGGCGTACACCGGTGAGATCTCCGCCGCGTTCCTGAAAGCGCTGGAATGCGAGTACGTGATCATCGGGCACTCCGAGCGTCGGACGCTGCACGACGAGTCCAACGAGCAGGTCGCTGCCAAAGCAAAGGCCGCCGTCGGCGTCGGGCTCACCCCGGTCATCTGTGTCGGTGAGTCGGCAGAAGACCTTGAGGAGCATGGGCCGAGTGCGGTGCCGGTTGCCCAGTTGACGGTCGCCCTGTCCGAACTGGAAGCGGGCACCGATATCGTCGTCGCCTACGAACCGGTCTGGGCCATCGGCTCCGGGCAGGCCGCAACACCCGAGCAGGCCGAACAGGTTGCTGGTGCTCTTCGTGCGGTGATCTCCGAATCCCTGGGCGCCGACACTGCAGCAGCAACCCGCATCCTGTACGGTGGCTCGGTGAAAGCAGCCAACATTGCCGGGTTCATGCGCCAGCCGAACCTCGACGGCGCGCTGGTCGGTGGTGCAAGCCTCGACATCGCCGAGTTCTCCAGCATTGCGCGCTTCCGTCACCACGTCGGAACATAGGATCCAGCGCCCGGGGAGGCGAGCATCCGCAGCCCGGTTATACTGATCAACGGCCGGTAACGGCTCGTAGAAAGGTTTTTTGTGGAAATTCTCCAGGTCGTCCTGCAGGTGGTGCTCGGCATCACGAGTCTCCTGCTGACCCTCCTCATCCTTCTGCACCGTGGTCGCGGTGGTGGGCTCTCCGACATGTTCGGCGGCGGAGTCACCTCGAATCTCGGTTCCTCCGGCGTCGCCGAACGGAACCTCAATCGTTTCACCGTGATCCTGGGACTGGTGTGGGTCGCCTGCATTGTCGTGCTGGGGCTCATCACCAAGTTCGATTCGGTCGGTTAGGAGTACTCATGGCTTCTGGTGGTAGTGCTATTCGCGGTTCCCGCGTTGGGGCAGGCCCGATGGGCGAACAGGATCGCGGCTTTCACGCCGAACGGATCCAGGTTCACTATTGGTGCGGCAACGGCCACGAGCTGAGCCCGTTCTTCCTGGCGACGATCGATCCCGACGAGATCCCGGTCACGATCGACTGCCCGAACTGCGGCACACCAGCCGGGCGCGACAAGGCCAACCCGCCGCTCATCGCCAAGCTCGAGCCGTACAAGACTCATCTGGCGTACGTCAAGGAGCGCCGGAGCGAAGAAGAGGCTGTCGCCCTTCTCGACGAAGCGCTTCAGCAGCTTCGCACCCGCCGCGGCCAGACCGCTACGTCCTGACCGCTACCGCCTGACCGCTACCGCCTGGTTCAGTACTGGCTGGCGATCAGGTCGGCCGGAACTTCGGCCGCAGCCGCCTCGTCGACGAAGAACACCGTCTTGCGGCGGCCTTCTGCTGCGCCGACGGGAAGCTGGTAACGGCCGGCCCCGGCAAGGGCCAACCCCAGGGCAGAAGCTTTATCGGCGCCGGCCAGGGCGATCCATACACGCTCGGCGCTGTTGATCGCCGTGAGGGTCAGGCTCAGCCGCTCGGGCGGCGGTTTGGGGGAATTCCGCACGGCCACCACTGTGCCCGGCGCGTCCACCAGGTCGCGCCGCTCGGGAAACAGTGAGGCGATATGGCCGTCCGGGCCGACCCCGAGCAGGAGGATATCGAAGTGCGGTTGCGGGGAATCGCCGCCGGCCGCGGCAAGCTCATCGGAGTATCGTTCGGCGGCAGTATCCAGGTCGTATCCCTGGTCTGAAGCCGGGAACGGGTGCAGGTTCTCAGCAGGAAGGTCGAGGCCGTCGAGGAGCGCATCCTTCGCCTGCTGGTCGTTGCGGTCGGCGTGCCCGGCAGGCACCCAACGCTCGTCCCCCCACCAGAAGTGCACGCGGCCCCAATCGACACTGCCCCGGTCCTCCGCGGCGCTGATCGCACTGAGGATGCCGATTCCGACCGAACCCCCGGTCAGCACGACGTTCATCGACGGCTTGTTCTCGAGCGTACGCCTCGCGG
Organism: Homoserinimonas sp. A520; assembly: GCF_054489245.1. Lineage (NCBI taxonomy): Bacteria > Bacillati > Actinomycetota > Actinomycetes > Micrococcales > Microbacteriaceae > Homoserinimonas > Homoserinimonas sp. A520. Next base: position 74,205 of record NZ_JBTMWX010000007.1, read on the forward strand.
TGCGGATGACGCGCCCGGCAACAACCGTCATCAGCTCGCTCGAGTCAAGGTGGATCAATACGCGCTTGTTCATTGCCTGTCCTTCGTCTGGTTCGCTTGTCCCTGGTCCTCGTGTCCTTGGCCGGGCGGGATGATGGTCGGCTCTCCCAGTTGCCGCAAACCTATGGTCACCACTTCGCCGAACAGGTCGTCAGGGTCCAGCCGACGCAGTTCCTCGGCGAGGCAGTCCCGGAGGCTCCGCCTGGGCAGCGAGATGTCATGGACCGGCTGGTTCGGCTGGGTGAGGGTTGCGATGGTCAGTTGCGGTCGCTCCAACCGGATGGCGCCGGACTGGCGCGTCAGCGTCACCCCGTGGATGCCGGTCGGCGCTGCGCCCGGCAAGGTCAGCTCGTACTCGACCGGTACCTGCAATTGCAGTTGAAGCCAGGCCGCAAGCAGCAGGGTGGACGGGGAATCGGATGAGCCGTGCACCTGCACGCCGATGATGGGCTCGTACGGTGGCTGGTCGAGCACCGCGGCCAGTTGTGCACGCCACAGCGTCAGGCGGGTCCAGGCGAAGTCGACGTCGCCTGGGGCGTAGTTGACCGAGATTCCCTGGAGGAACGCGCCGGGGTCCACCTGCGCGGCCGAGTCGGTGATGCGGCACTGGGCGATGCGGCCGAGTGTCGACTCTGACACCTTCTCCGGGGCGATGCCGGGCCACCAGGCGACCACAGGGGCGTCCGGGAGCAGTAGCCCCATCACCAGCCCCTCGTCATCGATTCCGGTTGCGTCGTGCACCTTGAGAACGATCACCTCGCTGGCTCCGGCGTCTCCACCGACCCGGATCTGGGCGTCCAGGCGCAGCTCCGTGGCCGCATCCGTTATCGGCGATTTGGAGATGACGATCACGCGCATCGGATGCTCGCGGGAGGCGTCGTTCGCAGCCTCGATGGCCGCCTCCTCCTGGCCCAGGGTGGTGGAGATCACCAGTGTCAGCACCCGGCCGAGCGCGACGGCGCCGCCTTCCTCCCGGATGGTGACGAGGGCTTTCGAGATCTTGCTGGCCGTGGTGTTCGGCAGGTCTACGATCATGGTCGCCTCCAGGCTCGTCCATCCCTGGCCAGCAGGTCCTCGGCGGATGCCGGACCCCAGGTGCCGGGACGGTACTGTTCCGGCGGGCCCTGGGTCGCCCAGAACTGCTCGATCGGGTCCAGGATCTTCCAGCTGAGCTCCACCTCCCGGTGGCGTGGGAACAGTGGGGGATCACCCAGCAGCACATCGAGGATCAGCCGTTCGTAGGCCTCAGGGCTGGCCTCGGTGAAAGCGTGCCCGTAGCCGAAGTCCATCGTCACGTCCCGCACCTGCATGCCGGCCCCCGGAACCTTCGAACCGAAGCGGATGGTCACGCCCTCGTCGGGCTGCACCCTGATGACCAGGGCGTTCTGCCCGAGCGCCGACATCTGACTGTCGGCGAACAGGTATTGGGGCGCCCGCTTGAAGACGACGGCGATCTCGGTCACCCGGCGGCCCAGTCGTTTGCCTGCCCGCAGGTAGAACGGGACTCCCGCCCAGCGCCTGGTACCGATGTTCAACCGGATGGCCGCGTAGGTCTCAGTGGTGGACTGCGGGTTCATGCCGTCCTCTTCGAGGAAGCCGACCACCTTCTCCGCACCCTGCCAGCCACCGGTGTACTGACCGCGCGCGGTGGCCGCCCCCAGGTCTTTCGGCAGGATCACCGCGGAGAGCACCTTCTCCTTCTCCGCCCGCAGGTCGCTCGCCTCGAACGACACAGGCTCCTCCATCGCCGTCAATGCCAGAAGCTGGAGAAGGTGGTTCTGGATCACGTCACGCGCGGCGCCGATTCCGTCGTAGTAGCCGGCGCGACCACCGACCCCGATGTCCTCCGCCATGGTGATCTGCACGTGGTCGACGTAGTTCGCATTCCAGATCGGCTCGTAGAGCTGGTTGGCGAATCGCAGGGCCAGGATGTTCTGAACGGTCTCCTTGCCCAGGTAGTGGTCGATGCGGAACACGGAGTCCGGCGGAAAGACCGACTCGACGACCGCGTTCAGCTCGCGTGCAGACTGCAGGTCGCTGCCGAACGGCTTCTCGATGACGACTCGACGCCACTGGCCTTCCTTCTGCTCGGCAAGCCCCGAGCGGCGGAGCTGTTCGGTGACCACCGGGAACGACTTGGGCGGGATCGACAGGTAGAACGCGTGGTTGCCCATGGTGCCGCGATGGGCATCCAGTTCCTCGATCGTCCTGCCCAGGTTCTCGAACGCCTCGTCATCATCGAATTCGCCGGAGACGAAGCGGATGCCCTGGGCCAGCTGATTCCAGACGTCCTCGTCGAACGGGGTTCTCGAGTACTGCTTGACGGCGTCGTGGACCACTCGTTCGAAGTCCTGGTCCTCCCAGTCACGGCGGGCGAAGCCGACCAGCGCGAACCCGGGCGGGAGCAGCCCGCGATTGGCCAGGTCGTACACCGCCGGCATCAGCTTCTTGCGGGACAGGTCCCCGGTGACGCCGAAGATGATCAGGCCGCTGGGCCCGGCGATCCGATTCAGGCGCCGATCGGAGGGCAACCGGAGGGGGTTGAACTCTGGTGTGATCTCAACCGGCGACATCTGTCTCCTCTGGGTCTGCATGGGACGAGTCTGCGTGGGACGAGTATGGGAGGGACGAACTCATCTGGGTGAGCTCAGCCAAGCACGGAGCGGATGGCAGCGGCGCCGGCCGCCGGATCGGTCAGGGTGAGGCTGAGGACCGGGCGACCGAGCTCCTCGAGCACGCTGGCATCCCCGGCGGCCTGCGCCTGGATCAGCTGCCCGAAAGTGAACGGCCGGTCGGGGATGGCGAGGTCGGCATCCGTTGCCGTGGCCGTATCAACAGCGGCGCGAAGCTGCAGGAATGCCCCCACCCTCGGGCCGCCCTTGTGGAACTGGCCGGTGGAGTGGAGGAACCGTGGCCCCCAGCCGAAAGTGACCGGACGACCAAGGCGAGCGGCAAACGCATCACGCAACCCGGATACCGCATGGTCCGCGTGCCGGTCCAGGTAGGCCTGGATGGCGAGATAGCCGTCCTCGCCGATCTCTGCGGTCAGGTTGTCGATCACCTGCGCCAGCGTGGAGGCACCGGAGACGACGGATGCTGAACCGCGCACTTCGATGCCGTCGACCTCGAACGCAGGGGCTTCGGGCTCCGGGCGATCGTCGAGCAGCCCACGGGTCGCCGTCTTCGCGGATTCGACATCCGGCTGGTCGAACGGGTTGATTCCGAGCAGCCGACCGGCAACAACGGTGGCGTACTCCCAGACCAGTAGTTGGGCGCCCAGCGTTCCGCTGATCTCGATTTCGCCCTCGAGAACTTCATGGGTTTCCCGTGCACTCTCCACCAGCCTGACGACCTGGAGGTCCGGGAGCCCGAGCCGCAGTTCGGGGGAGCTCGGCTCGAGAACCACCGGCAGCAGTCCGGTGCCGTTCTTGCCGGTGGACTCGGCGATCAATTGCTCCGCCCAGTCGGCGAACCCGACGATGTAGGTGCCATCGGCGACAATGCCGAGCTTGTCCTTGAGCGGGCGTGTCCCGGCGATGGCCGCGCCCAGGACGAGAGCAGGATTGTCCGGGTGGTCGACGGCCAGGCGGCCGCTGACGGAGGACGCCTCATCGAGCAGGCCGGCAATGTCCACTCCCGCGAGTCCGGATGGCACCAGCCCGAAAGCGGTCAGCGCTGAATAGCGCCCGCCGACGTTCGGATCCGCGTTGAAGACGCGGTATCCGTCAGCACGAGCAGCAACGTCGAGTGGTGATCCCGGGTCGGTGACGACGACGATGCGGGTGATCGGGTCGATTCCGGCATCCAGGAAGGCGCGTTCGTAAATGCGCTTCTGGCTGTCGGTCTCGACCGTCGATCCGGACTTCGACGAGACGACCAGCACGGTGCGCTCGAGTCGGTCGGCGACGGCGGCCCTCACCTGGCCCGGATGTGTGGAGTCGAGCACGGTCAGCGGCACGCCTGCGGTGCGAGTGATCACTTCTGGAGCGAGCGATGATCCTCCCATTCCGGCGAGGACGACGTGATCGACCCCTGCCGACCGGAGCTCGTCGCGGAGCGCCAGGATGTCATCGACCATTCCGTCCGAGACGACGACGGCCTCTGTCCAGCCCAGGCGCTTGGCCGCCTCATCCTCGGCCGCGGCGCCCCACAGGCTGGCATCCTGCCCGGTGATGCGGGATGCGACGAGGTCGGACACCAGTTGCGGCACCACCCGGGAGACGGCTTCGGCAGCCGCCCCGCTCACCGCCACGTCGAAGCTCATTGTGCTGTTCCGGACCGGGCCGCCTCCAGGGCAGCGCTCACCGTGTCGAGCAACTCGTTCCAGGAGACGACGAACTTCTCGACGCCTTCCTTCTCGAGCACCGCGGTCACGTCTTCATAGGAGATTCCGACGGCCGCGAGGGAGTCGAGCGCCTGGTTCGCTTCCGCATAGGCGCCGGTCACCGTGTCTCCGCGCACCTCACCGTGGTCGAACGTGGCTTCCATGGTCTTTTCCGGCATGGTGTTCACGACGCCGGGGGCGACCAGCTCGACCACGTAGGTGGTGTCTGGCACGTTCGGGTCCTTCACGCCGGTGGAGGCCCAGAGCGGCCGCTGGAGGTTCGCTCCGGATGCCAGCAGCAGCTTGGCACGTTCGGTGGCGAACGACTGCTCGAACACCTGGTAGGCCAGGCGCGCATTGGCGACTCCGGCCTGCGACTTCAGCGCAAGTGCCTCCTCCGTTCCGATCTCGGCCAGGCGCTTGTCGACTTCGGTGTCCACCCGGGACACGAAGAACGAGGCGACCGACTGGATGGTGCTGAGGTCCTTGCCGGCCGCTTTCGCGCGCTCCAGGCCGGTCAGGTACGCGTTGATGACCTCGCGGTATCGCTCCAGGCTGAAGATGAGGGTGACGTTGACGCTCACGCCCTCGGCCGTCAGCGCGCTGATCGCCTCGAGCCCCTCGAAAGTGGCCGGAACCTTGATCATGACGTTCGGGCGGTCGACCTTGTTCCACAGTTCGAGACCCTCAGCGATGGTTCCCTCTGCGTCGTGGGCGACACCGGGTTCGACCTCGATGGAAACACGCCCGTCAAGGCGGTTCGTCGCATCGTAGACGGGCCGCAGGATGTCACATCCGGTGGCCACGTCGTGCGTGGTGATCTCGAAGACCGCCTCGGTGACGGTCTTGCCTGCCGCAGCCAGCTCTGCCACCTGGGCATCGTAGGCGTCGCCCTTCGCCAGTGCACCGGCGAAGATGGTGGGGTTGGTGGTGACACCGACCACGTTGCGCGTGTCGATGAGCTCCTTGAGCCCTCCCGAGACGATGCGGTCGCGTGAGAGGTCGTCGAGCCAGATGCTTACGCCCGCTGTTGAGAGGGCTGCGAGTGGACTGGTGGTGTTCATTGCGGGTTCCTTTGTCCTGTTGGGTTCTGTGTTCTCGGTCCTGCGGATGCCACGGTTAGAGCGCCGCCAACGACTCTCTGGCCGCACTGACAGCATGCTCCGCGGTGATTCCGAACTCACGGAACAGGGTCTTGTAGTCGGCGGATGCGCCGAAGTGCTCGATCGAGACGGAGCGACCGGCGTCGCCCACGTACCGCCGCCAGCTGAGATCGACGCCGGCCTCGATGGACACCCGCGCCTTGACGGCTGCCGGGAGCACGGATTCGCGGTAGTCAGCGCTCTGTTCCTCGAACCACTCCAGGCTCGGGGCCGACACCACGCGGGCGTTGATGCCGTCCGCCTTGAGCAGTTCGCGCGCCTCGATGGCCACCTGCACCTCGGAGCCGGTCGCGATGAAGATCACGTCGGGGCTGCCGCCCGGAGCCTCGGCCAGCACATACGCACCCTTGACGACGTGCTTGGCCGAGGCCAGGGTGTCGCCGCTGGCGACGTCGTCGCCACGCTCGAAGACGGGGATGTTCTGCCTGGTCAGCGCGAGCCCGGCCGGGCCGCCGCGACGTTCGAGGATGGTCTTCCAGGCCAACGACACCTCGTTGGCGTCACCGGGGCGCACGATGGTCATTCCCGGAATGGCGCGGAGGCTGGCAAGCTGCTCGATCGGTTGGTGGGTCGGTCCGTCTTCGCCGAGCGCAACGGAGTCGTGGGTCCAGACGAAGATCGACGGCACCTGCATGAGGGCGGCAAGGCGAACCGCCGGACGCATGTAGTCGCTGAAGATCAGGAAGGTTCCGCCGAATGGGCGGGTGTTCCCGTGGAGCACGATCCCGTTGATGATCGCCGCCATGGCGTGCTCGCGAATGCCGAAGTGCAGCACGCGCCCGTACTTGTTGCCCTTCCAGGCATCGGTGGAGTGTTCTGCGGGAACGAATGATTCGGCTCCGGCGATGGTGGTCAGGTTGGATTCGGCCAGGTCGGCCGAGCCGCCCCAGAGCTCCGGGATCACAGCGCCGAGCGCCCCGAGCACCTTGCCGGACGCGGCGCGGGTCGAGACATCCTTGCCCGCCTCGAACACGGGAAGTGCGTCTTCCACGCCCGCCGGCAGTTCGCCGCTGAGGATCCGGTCGTGCAGCTGCTTCCGCTCCGGGTTGGCCGTGGCCCAGGCCTCGAAACGGGTGTCCCACTCCGCATGGGCGTCGGCGCCGCGGTCGATGGCCTTCCTGGTGTGCTCGAGCACCTCGTCGGCGACGTCGAAGGTCTTCTCCGGATCGAAACCGAGCACGCGCTTGACGGCGGCGAGCTCGTCGCCGCCGAGTGCGGAACCGTGGATCTTGCCGGTGTTCATCTTGCCGGGGGACGGCCATCCGATGATGGTGCGCAGGATGATCATGGACGGACGCGTGACCTCGGCCTGCGCCGCCTCGATCGCAGCGTGCAGTTCGTGGATGTCCTCCTCGTACTGGCCGGTCTTCTTCCAGTCGACGACCTGCACATGCCAGTGGTACGCCTCGTAGCGTGCCTTCACGTCCTCCGTGAACGCGATGTCGGTGTCATCCTCGATCGAGATCTGGTTGCTGTCATAGATCGCGATCAGGTTTCCGAGCTGCTGGTGCCCGGCCAGGGACGACGCTTCGCTGGTCACGCCCTCCTGCAGGTCACCGTCGCTGCAGATGCTGTAGATGTAATGGTCGAACGGGCTCTGGCCTGGGGCGGCATCCGGGTCGAACAGCCCACGCTCGAAGCGGGAGGAGTAGGCGAAGCCCACGGCGGACGACAGCCCCTGGCCGAGCGGGCCGGTGGTCATCTCCACACCATCGGTGTGACCGTACTCCGGGTGCCCCGGGGTTTTCGAACCCCAGGTGCGCAGTGCCTTCAGGTCATCCAGTTCCAGCCCGTACCCGCCGAGGTAGAGCTGCACGTACTGGGTCAGCGAGGTGTGCCCGGCCGACAGGATGAAGCGGTCGCGACCGATCCACTCGTTGTCGCGCGGGTCGCGGCGCATCACCTTCTGGAAGAGGAGGTAGGCGGCCGGAGCCAGCGACATGGCAGTGCCCGGATGCCCGTTGCCCACCTTCTCAACGGCATCCGCAGCCAGGATTCGGGCGGTGTCTACCGCTTGATTGTCAATGGAATCCCACTGGAGAGCTGCCACGTGATGATGACCCTTCTGCTTCGGTCGGAGCGAATCTGAGCCGCTACGCCGCTGTGTTGACAGTTGCTGTTCGAGACTCGATGCCCCGACTGGACGCGGAATAGACACTCGCCGTGGACGTCATCGGCACTGCCGCAATTGCGTCGACCGAGTCTGGAACCCGGCCTGTGTGACGCGCTGGCTGCGACTGGCAAGCTCCTTACAGTATAGAGAACCACCCTCCGGAGCGCTTCCGGCCCGTGTGCCGTCCGGCCCGGGGCTCCCGGCCGGTGTCCTAGACTTGATGAGAGCAAAATCCCCGTGTTAGAGGAGCAATGAACGTAGCCGTAGACAACCAGCTCCACACTGGCCGGGCGCATGGGCTGGATAGGGTCAAGGCATTCTTCGCACTCACCAAGCCCCGGGTGATCGAGCTGTTGCTCGTGACGACAGCTCCGGTGATGATCCTCGCCCAACGGGGCATTCCCGACCTCTGGCTCGTATTCTGGACCCTGGTCGGCGGTTCGATGAGTGCCGGCGCGGCCGGCGCATTCAACTGCTACATCGACCGCGACATCGACCGCGTGATGAAACGCACCAGCAAGCGACCGCTCGTCACCGGTGCCATCACCCCTCGTGAGGCACTGGTGTTCTCCTGGGTGCTGGCCGTGGCATCCGTCGCTGTGCTGTGGGTGGCAGCCAATTGGCTGGCTGCCGTGCTCTCCGCCGTCGCCATCTTCTTCTACGTCGTCATCTACTCCCTGATCCTGAAGCGCCGCACCTCGCAGAACATCATCTGGGGCGGGATCGCCGGATGCTTCCCGGTGCTCATCGGGTGGACGGCCGTCACCGAGTCGATCACCTGGGCGCCGCTCATCCTGTTCGCCGTCGTCTTCCTGTGGACGCCACCGCACTACTGGCCGCTGTCGATGAAATACCGCGACGACTATGCCTCGGTCAACGTGCCGATGCTCGCGGTCGTGCGCGGACGCACCCAGGTGGGGCTGCAGGTCATCCTCTACGCCTGGGCGACGGTCGCCTGCTCGCTGCTGCTGATCCCGGTCGGCGACATGGGCCTGGTCTACAGCCTGGTGGCGATCAGCACCGGTGGCTGGTTCATCTACGAGTCACATGTGCTCTACGCCAAGGCGATCCGTCACGGGGAGGTCAAGCCGATGCGGGTGTTCCAGGCGTCGATCACGTACCTGACCCTGCTGTTCGTCGCGGTCGGCGTGGACCCGCTGCTGCCCTTCTAGACTTCTCCAGCGCAGAGCGTTCGGAATCCTCGTCGACTAACGGCCCTCGGCGACCGGAGTCTTCAGCCGCAGGATGACGACGGTCATCGCCGCGGCCAGCAGTGCGGCGAGCACCATGTGGGCGCCCACAGCCAGCTCGGGGAGGCCATTGCGTGCCTGGTAGAGGCCGAGAAGGACCTGCACCAGCTCGATCGCGAGCAACGCGACCGCCCATGGCGCGATGGCGAGACGCAGACGGATGCCTGCAATCACCAGCACGATCGTCAACGCGAAGGTGAGATAGGCGGGCCAGGCGTGGAGGTGCTCGAGCAATTCGACATCGAAACCGGTTCGGCCGGCGGTCACGTCTCCAGAGTGCGGCCCGGACGCGGTGGTCAGCACGCCGACAGCAATGGTCACGGCGACCACACCGCTGGTGCCGTGCGTGAGCGCGGCGAACCACACCGGCACTGCCCGGACTCGCAGCCCGGCGCCCTGATTCATCCGCACCAGGAAGGCCGCCATGACGCAAACCAGTGCGAGCGACGCGACATAGTGGAACCCGACGATGAAGGGGTTCAATCCGGTCCACACCGTGACTCCGCCGACGACGGCCTGGGCGAAAACTCCTCCGATGACGACCGCGGCAAGCGTGAACAGGTCCCGCCGTTCCGTCCGGAGCCGCCACAGCAGCAGGAGCAGCACGAGTGCCGCGATTCCGACGACGCCGGTCATCATCCGGTTCCCGAACTCGATCAGGCTGTGGAAGCCGAGTTCAGCAGTCGGGATGAGGGACTCCGCCGTACAGGTCGGCCAGGTCGGACAACCCAGGCCGGACCCGGTGAGCCTCACCGCACCGCCGGTGCCGATGATCGCCACTTCGCAGACGAACGAAACCCATGCCGCTATCCGTATACGTGCGTCCCTGATGCCTGGAAGGCCGACTCCCGATTCCGCGGATTCTTGACGAACCGATAACGACTGGCCGCTCACTGCCATCCTTTCAAGCAATTCCCACCGGCAACGCTGTAGAATCGAATTGTTCGCAGAACACAGCCGATACCGGGGCGTCATCGCAGATGCCGGAGTTCTCTCCCGGTTCCTCGATCATTCTAGGCAGGTGGCGAAGTTGAAAACGCCGAACCGCTTCGAACAATCGATACCCAGCCCCCGTATACAGGCACGCGAACGACAATGCTGGTCGCAGGCGGGAATGATCTCCGTTCCGCGTTAGTTGCGGCCAGTAGAGGAGTGATGAAACCCATGACAGAAGTATTGATCAGTCGACCGGAGCTTTCGAGCCTGGGCATCTACGAATTCGGCTGGTCCGATTCGGATGTTGCCGGAGCCACGGCCAAACGGGGAATCTCACCCGAGGTCGTCGCGGAAATCTCCGCGCTCAAGGACGAACCGGAATGGATGTTGAAGAATCGCCTTAAAGGCCTCTCAATGTTCTACAAGAAACCGATGCCGGCCTGGGGTGCAGACCTCTCCGGAATCGACTTCGACAACATCAAGTACTTCGTGCGCTCGACCGAGCGCCAGGCACAGACCTGGGAAGACCTCCCGGAAGACATCAAGAACACCTACGAGAAGCTCGGCATCCCGGAAGCGGAACGCTCCCGCCTGGTGGCAGGTGTCACCGCACAGTACGAGTCCGAAGTGGTCTACCACCAGATTCGTGAAGACCTCGAGGCGCAGGGCGTCATCTTCACCGACACGGACACCGCGTTGCGCGAGCACCCGGAGTTCTTCGACGAGTACTTCGGAACCGTCATCCCGGCCGGCGACAACAAGTTCGCCGCGCTGAACACGGCAGCCTGGTCCGGTGGCTCCTTCGTCTACGTTCCGCCCGGTGTCCACGTGGAGATTCCGCTGCAGGCATACTTCCGCATCAACACGGAGAACATGGGGCAGTTCGAGCGCACGCTCATCATCGCCGACGAGGGAAGCTACGTTCACTACATCGAAGGCTGTACGGCGCCGATCTACACCTCGGACTCGCTGCACTCCGCCGTGGTCGAGATCATTGTGAAGAAGGATGCCCGCGTCCGCTACACGACGATCCAGAACTGGTCGAACAACGTCTACAACCTGGTGACCAAGCGTGCCATCGCGCACGAGGGCGCCACCATGGAATGGGTCGATGGCAACATCGGATCCAAGGTGACCATGAAGTACCCGTCGATCTACCTGGTGGGAGAGCATGCGAAGGGTGAAACCCTCTCCGTCGCTTTCGCCGGCCCCGGTCAGCATCAGGATGCCGGCGCCAAGATGGTGCACATGGCCCCGTACACCCAATCGTCGATCCTCTCGAAGTCGATCGCCAGGGGCGGCGGCCGCAGCGGCTACCGCGGCGAGGTGAGGATCGCGGCAGGCGCGCACCACTCCGCCAACAGCGTGGTCTGCGATGCGCTACTCGTCGACACGATTTCGCGTTCCGACACGTACCCGACCACGGACATCCGCGAAGACAACGTGCAGATGGGCCACGAGGCCAGCGTCTCGCGCGTCAGCGAAGAGCAGCTCTTCTACCTGATGTCGCGCGGGATGGCGGAAGAAGAGGCCATGGCCATGATCGTGCGCGGCTTCATCGAGCCGATCGCGCGGGAACTTCCCATGGAGTACGCGCTCGAATTGAACAAGCTCATTGAAATGAGCATGGAAGGATCCGTCGGTTAAATGTCTGTTTCCATCACACCGACGCAGCATCACGGACCGAAGTCACACCAGGATCCGAAACTGAACCACTCGCGACTGAGCTCGAAGCAGAACAGCGCGGGCGGCGAGGGGTTGATCCCGGTACAGAGTCGGGCCGAACGCTTCCACTCTTACGATGTCGCCGAATTCGAGCCGGTCACCGGTGGCGAGATCCAGTGGAAGTACACCCCGCTGAAGGCGGTGCGTCCGCTTCTGGACGACGCCCTCGACGGGTCGCCGACCGAGCTGGACTTCCAGTTGACTGCAGGGGCCACCATCGAATGGGTGGACCGGGCGGATGCGCGGATCGGCCGAGGCGGCGCCCCAGAGGAGCGCGCGTCGGCCAACGCCTGGAGCAACTTCGACCAGGCCCTCGCGATCACCATCTCCGGCGATGAGCCTGCCCAGGCGACCGTGAAGCGCAGTGCGCTCGGATCGACGGCGCGTGCCGCTCACACGGTGATTGTCGCGAAACCGAACAGCCACGGGCTGGTCGTCCTCGAGAACTCCGGGGGAGCGCTGCTCAGCGAGAACCTCGAGATCGTCGTGGAGAACGATGCCAACCTCACGGTGGTCAGTGTGCAGCAATGGGACCAGGATGCCGTGCACGTGGCCAGCCACTTCGCGACCCTCGGGAACGGCGCACGTCTCAAGCACGTGGTGGTTTCCCTCGGCGGTGCAGTGGTCAGGGTCAACCCGTCAACGCAATTGGTGGGGGCTGGTGCCGACGCCGAGCTCTACGGCCTCTACTTCGCCGACGCCGGACAGTTCATCGAGCACCAGGTGTTCGTGAACCACGACGCACCGCAGACCCGCTCCCGCGTCAGCTACAAGGGTGCCCTGCACGGTGACGGTGCTCACACCGTCTGGATCGGCGACGTGCTGATCACGCCGAAGGGCACCGGCACCGACAGCTACGAGCAGAACCGGAACCTGTTGCTGAGCGACGGCGCCCGCGCCGACTCCGTCCCGAACCTCGAGATCGAAACCGGTGACATTGCCGGTGCCGGCCACGCCACGACCAGTGGTCGCTTCGACGACGAACAGTTGTTCTACCTGCAGGCCAGGGGCATTCCCGAACTGGAGGCCCGTCGGCTCGTTGTCCGCGGCTTCCTCTCGGAAATCGTGCAGAAGGTCGGCGTTCCCGAGCTGGAACAGCGCCTGGAGGAAGCGATCGAAGCAGAGTTGGCGGCCTCCTGATGGCCGGAGTCAAGATCTGCCCAGCAGCAGACCTCGAGGTTGGGGCAGCTGTGCGAGTCGTCATCGATGACAAGCCGATCGCCCTCGTCAAGGATTCGGCAGGCGATATCTACGCCATCGGCGACACCTGCACGCACGGCGACATCTCACTGTCCGAAGGGTTCGTCGAAGACGACACCCTCGAGTGCTGGGCTCACGGCTCGAAGTTCTCATTGAAGTCGGGCAAGGCACTCACGCTGCCGGCCTACGAACCCGTGCCGGTGTACACCGTCTCCATCGTGGACGGCGATGTTTACATCGACCCCACCGACATTTTTACTCCGTAGAAAGCGAACACACCATGTCAGTACTGACCATCAAGGACCTCCACGTCAGCGTCGAGACCGACCAGGGCACCAAGCAGATCCTGAACGGCGTCGACCTGACCGTCAACGAGGGCGAAACCCATGCCATCATGGGGCCGAACGGCTCGGGCAAGTCCACCCTCGCGTACACGATCGCCGGGCATCCGAAGTATCACGTCGAATCCGGATCGGTGCACCTGGATGACGTCGACCTCCTGGCGATGAGCGTCGACGCCCGCGCCCGCGCTGGCCTCTTCCTCGCCATGCAGTACCCGGTGGAGGTTCCCGGCGTCACCGTCACCAACTTCCTGCGCACCGCGAAGACGGCGATCGACGGAGAGGCTCCGGCCATCCGCCACTGGGTCAAGGACATCCGCCAGGCGATGAACAACCTGCGGATCGACTCCAGCTTCTCCGAGCGCAACGTCAACGAAGGTTTCTCCGGTGGCGAGAAGAAGCGCCATGAGATCCTCCAGCTCGAGCTCCTCAAGCCGAAGTTCGCGGTGCTCGACGAGACAGATTCCGGGCTCGACGTGGATGCCCTGAAGATCGTGGCGGATGGCGTCAACCGGGCCAAGGAGAACACCGGTCTCGGCCTGCTGCTGATCACCCACTACACCCGCATCCTGCGCTACATCAAGCCGGACTTCGTGCACGTGTTCGTTGACGGCAAGGTGGCAGAAGAGGGTGGCGCCGAGCTGGCGGACCGTCTCGAAGATGAGGGCTACGATCGCTTTCTGGCGAAGACGAACGTAGGCTGAAGTCATGCCAGTCGCACTTGAACCAGCCCTTTTCGACAAGGTTGAAGAGGCGCTGAAAGATGTCATGGACCCGGAGCTCGGCGTCAACATCGTCGACCTCGGGCTGATCTACGACCTCACCTGGGATGAAGAGAACAACGCCCTGATCATCAGCATGACGCTGACGTCAGCAGGATGCCCCCTGACGGACGTGATCGAAGAGGAGATCTCCCAGAACCTGGACGGGATCGTCGAGCAGTTCCGCATCAACTGGGTGTGGATGCCGCCGTGGGGCCCGGACAAGATCACGGATGATGGCCGCGACATGATGAGGGCGCTCGGCTTCGCCATGTGACGCGGGAGCTGCTACCGGCGGTTCTGCTCACGCGGCGCTGCTCGACCGGTCAGCGTCGCGAACCTCCATCCGGTTCAGGGCCGCCCAGGCGGCGGTAGTGATGGTGGCTGCGAGAAGGAGCTTCACAACTCCGCCAACCGCCAGCGGGAGAAAACCCTGTGCAATGGCGTCGCCTAACGCCAGGTCGTTCACCACGGCCAGCCTCGGAACGCCGACGATGAAGATGATGGCCGTTCCACCGGTCGCCGAGGCGACTGCACGCAGGAAGGTACGATCGAGTCCGCGCTCTGCCACCCAGCCGACGAACGCGGCGGCGATGATGAACCCGATGATGTATCCGCCCGGGGGACCGGTGATCGTCTCGAACCCGGAAGTGCTGTTACTGAAGATCGGCAGTCCCAGCGCACCACCGACAACATACAAGGTGATCGCAATCGCACCACGAAGGGAGCCGAGCGCCATTCCCACCAGCAGCACCGCCATGCTCTGGCCGGTCAGCTGGATCGGCCACGCCGGCGTCGCAACCTGCGCGGCGATCGACGTGAATGCGACTCCGGTGACGATCAGCACGACGTCGATGGCCAGCCCACGACCGATCAGGCGATCAGCCAGGGTTGGTTTGCCCAGTGACAGGGACAGGTGCGACAGACCCATGAAACCCCTCCTCGACGCCGAGCCGTACTACTTCGAAATATACTGGAGAATTCCCCCCAACCCCGCTGTCGGCTCGACAGCAATAGAAATGGACTATTCCTGTGCTCAGCGTGCATGACCTCGAGATCCGGGTAGGGGCCCGCACCCTGATGGAAGGCGTGTCGTTCCGTGTCGACCGCGGGGACAAGATCGGCCTGGTGGGCCGCAACGGCGCAGGCAAGACCACCCTGACCAAGACGCTGTCCGGGGAGACAGCGCCCACCGGCGGCACGATCGACCGTTCGGGCGAGATCGGCTACCTCCCTCAGGATCCCCGGTCCGGGAACCCATCCGACCTGGCTCGCACCCGGATCCTCGACGCCCGTGGCCTGGGCCAGATCATGCTGGGGATGCAGACCGCCACCGAGCAGATGGGCAGTTCGG
The DNA here is from genome assembly GCF_054489245.1 of Homoserinimonas sp. A520. NCBI lineage: Bacteria > Bacillati > Actinomycetota > Actinomycetes > Micrococcales > Microbacteriaceae > Homoserinimonas > Homoserinimonas sp. A520. Next base: position 89,411 of record NZ_JBTMWX010000007.1, read on the forward strand.
ACTCTGCTGTCAGCGCAGCCGCAATGAAGAAGTACAGCAACCTGTCCGACCGCTTCCTGGCTTTGGGAGGTTACGCCGCCGAGGCCGAGGCTGCCTCCATTGCCAGCAACCTGAGCCTTCCCGACCGGATCCTCGACCAGCAACTGTCGACGCTCTCGGGTGGGCAGCGCCGCCGTATCGAGCTCGCGCGGATCCTGTTCTCCGGCGCGGACACCATGCTGCTCGATGAGCCGACCAACCACCTCGACGCCGACTCAGTGGTGTGGCTGCGGGACTACCTGAAGAACTTCGCCGGCGGCCTCATCGTGATCAGTCACGACATCGAGCTGGTCGAGGAGACCGTCAACCGCGTCTTCTACCTCGATGCCAACCGCCAGATGATCGACATCTACAACATGGGCTGGAAACACTACCTGCGTCAGCGCGAGGCGGATGAGGAACGCCGCAAGAAGGAACGCGCCAACGTCGAGAAGAAGGCCTCTGTGCTGCAGCTCCAGGCGGCGAAGTTCGGTGCGAAGGCGTCCAAGGCTGCCGCAGCACACCAGATGGTGCGTCGCGCCGAGAAGATGTTGTCCGGGCTGGACGATGTGAGAACTTCCGACCGAGTGGCGAAACTGCGGTTCCCGGAGCCCGCTCCGTGCGGCAAGACCCCGTTGATGGCGTCGAACCTGAGCAAGAGCTACGGCTCCCTGGAGATCTTCACAGCCGTCGACCTGGCGATAGACCGCGGGTCGAAAGTCGTAGTGCTCGGCTTCAACGGGGCGGGAAAGACCACCCTGCTGCGAATCCTGGCCGGCGTCGACCAACCGGATACCGGACAGTTGGAGCCGGGACACGGCCTGCGGGTCGGATACTACGCGCAGGAGCACGAGACCATCGACGTGAAGCGCACGGTGCTCCAGAACATGGTCTCGTCGTCCCCCAGCATCACCGAGACCGAGGCCAGGCGGGTGCTCGGCTCCTTCCTGTTCACCGGAGACGACTCGCACAAGCTTGCCGGAGTGCTCTCCGGTGGGGAGAAGACCAGGCTCGCGCTGGCCATGATCGTCGTCTCCGGTGCGAATGTGCTGCTCCTCGACGAACCGACCAACAACCTCGACCCGGCCAGCCGGATCGAGATCCTGGATGCGCTTGCCAACTACTCGGGCGCAGTCGTTCTGGTCAGCCACGACGAGGGCGCCGTTGAGGCGCTCAACCCTGAGCGGGTGCTCATCCTGCCCGACGGGGTGGAAGACTTCTGGAGCAAGGACTACGCCGAGTTGGTGACTCTGGCCTGAGCAGAGTGGTCTGAGCTGCGTATTTCTCCGCGATCAGGTGCGGTCGAGGATTGCATCCTCGGTTTCGGCATCCGTCGGCTTCTTCAGCGACTTGCGCCTGGCCCGGTCTGCAGCACGCTCCTGCTCGAGGGGATCGGCGACGTTGACGACCCGGTATTCCTCCCTCAGCGCCCACCCCAGGCCGATGAAACCGATCAGGGCGAAGACGAACCACTGCAGCGCGTATGAGAGATGCGGGCCTTCATCCGGTTCCGGCTTGACCGTGGCGATGGGGGTCTCGGCTGGCGCCGGGTTCTCGGAGGACACGAGCCCGTAGGCGGCCGTGTAGGTGGGAAGTTGCAGGCGGTCAGCAACCTCGTCGAGGTGGATTGTGGCGATCTGGTTGGATCCGGCGGGGGCCGTTCGACCGGGCAGGGTGGGTTCACCGGCCTTCAGCCTGGCTACGACGGTCACCTCGCCGGCAGGGGGCGCCGGCACAGTGTCCGGCGCATCCTGACGAGAACCGACGGAAACCCAGCCGCGGTCGACGATGAAGACGGTGCCGTCCTCCAGCTGCAGCGGAGTGAGCACCTCGAAGCCAGGATGACCGTTGAACGGGCGGTTTCTCGCCAGGAGTTGCTCGTCCACGAGATATTCCCCGCGCAGCACCACCGGGGTCCATTGCTGGCTGGGCTCATAGGCGTCGAGGGACGGCAACACGTCGTGGACCGGCCGCGGACTCTCGTCATAGTTCGCCTCGACAACGTCGATCGCCGCACGAGCCTCGGCGCGACGCTGGAACTGCCACATGCCGAGCATGGAGCAGACGATGGCGAACACGACGGCGATCGCCAGGTAACCGAGCCACCGCGGCGTCAGCGCAAATCCCCAGCCGCTCGGGTCGCGCTGTCCGCTCACGTCGTGCTTCCGGGCGTCGGCACTGCGCTGTCGGGGAGCGGGCTGCCGGGGGTAGGGCTGCTGGGGAGCCGTTCGAGGTGCTCGGTCAACGCGGTCACCACGACAGGGAAATCACGCGCCGCGAGGAACTCGCTCAGGTAATGCCGATGCTCATCACAGGCAAGCCAGACTTTCACCCGCTCCGTGCCGTGGATTTTCGGATTGCGCCAATTCACGTTCCAGGCAGCGTCCTGGGTGCAGCCGGCGCGCGAGCAGATGGGCTCCAGCGGTGCTTCACCCGGCAGGCGGAGGCTCATGGTTCCCTCCGGTCATTGTCGGCCGGTGGGAGGCTCAACTGATCAGGGCGGAGCACGACCCGCTTGCGGGAATCGCTGACGTTCGCGAGTACGACGGCCACGTACGGCAGCACTATCGCGCCGATGGCAGGGATGATGATCCAATATCCCGGGACCAGGAAGCAGACGAAGATGCACACCAGGCGGATGCCCATGGTCACGCTGTATTTCAGCATCCGGGCGCGTCGATCCTCCTCGGGTGACCGGGGGAGTGATGTGATCGATTGCTGCTTGGCCATGGGACTCTGCACCAAGCCTAAGTCCATTCGGCTGCCCCGGCTGAAGCTGCCTCCCAGACTAGGATTGGACCATTATGACGACGGCCAGGACAGTGCTTGTGACAGGCGGGAACCGGGGAATCGGTTACGCGATTGCCGAAGAATTCATCGCCCAGGGCCACCGCGTTGCGGTAACTGCCCGCTCCGGCGCCGGCCCGGAGGGAAGCCTCACCGTCACGGCCGACGTGACCGATGCCGACTCCATCGACGCGGCGTTCACCGCTGTCGAGGCCGAGCTCGGCCCAGTCGAAGTGGTGGTCGCCAACGCCGGCGTGACCCGCGACATGCTGCTCATGCGGATGAGCGACGACGACTTCACCTCGGTGATCGACACCAACCTCAGCGGAGCGTTCCGCGTGGTGAAGAGGGCGTCGAAGGGGATGATCAAGGCCAGGCACGGCCGCATCATCCTGGTGTCCAGCGTTGTCGGTCTCCTGGGTGGCGCCGGTCAGGTGAACTACGCCGCGTCCAAGAGCGGTCTGGTCGGGCTGGCCCGTTCGGTGACGCGGGAGCTTGGATCGCGCGGGATCACCGCGAACGTCGTCGCTCCCGGCTTCATCGAGACCGACATGACCGCCGAGCTGCCCCAAGCGACGCAGGCCGAATACAAGAAGCAGATCCCGGCTGGCCGCTACGCCACCCCTGCCGAGGTCGCCAAAGTCATCACCTGGCTCGCCGGCGACGACGCTGCATACATCAGCGGAGCGGTGATCCCGGTCGACGGCGGCCTCGGAATGGGTCACTGAAGCCCTGAAGTCCGGGGGCTCGCTTCTCAGCCCCTCAGGCCCAGCAACCCCAGGAGCTGGCTCAGGTCGCGAACGTCGAGGATGACATCCGCTTCGTCGCGCACCGGCGCCTTCGCGTCGAACCCGACGGACAGCCCGGTGATCTCCATCATCTTCAGGTCGTTCGCTCCATCGCCGACCGCCACCGTCTGACGCAACGGGATGTCGTGCTGCTTCGCCCATTCGATCAGGGTGGAGGCCTTGGCATCCGCGTCGATGATCGCGCCGTGAAGGCCCCCGGTGAGTGCTCCTTCGTGCACTTCGAGACGGTTCGCCCGCCAGAGGTCGAGCCCCAACTCAGCAGCCACCGGGTCGACAACCTCGTGGAAGCCGCCGGAGACGACGCCGACAAAGCCGCCAGAGCCCTGTACCGCACGGATCAGCTCTGGCACCCCCTCCGTGACGACTACCCGTTGCTGCACGGCCGCCAGCGCCGAGATGGGGAGGCCGCGCAGTGTTGCCACCCGTTCTCGCAGGCTCTGCTCGAAGTCGAGTTCACCGTTCATGGCGCGGAAGGTGATCTCGGCTACCAGGTCGTGCGAGCCGGCCTCTTCCGCCAGCAACTCGATCACTTCATTCTCGATCAGGGTCGAATCGACGTCGAGCACGACAAGGAAGCGGGCCATCGGGCAATACCATCCAAGCTCCGGGCCATCAGCCCGGGGAGAGGGGACTAGCGGACGCGAACGCCCTTGCCCACGATGGTGATCCCGGTATCGGTGACCGTGAAGCCGCGTTCGCGGTCTGCGGCCGGATCGACTCCGACGGTCGCACCATCATCGACAACGACTTCCTTATCGAGGATAGCCCGGCGGATGGTCGCCTTCTTGCCGATCTGCACGCCGTCGAACACGATCGAGTCGACCACTTTCGCAGCTGACCCCACGCTCACCCATGGCCCCAGGACGCTGCGCTCGAGGTGCGCACCGGAGAGCAGGCAGCCGAGTGAGACGATCGAGTCGATCGTGGTGCCCAGGTTGCCGTCCGCGTCGCGTACGAACTTCGCCGGCGGCAGGTTCAGTTGCTGGTTGTAGATCGGCCAGTCCCGGTTGTAGAGGTTGAAGACCGGGAGCGCGGAGATGAGGTCCTGGTGGGCATCGAAATACGATTCGATCGTCCCGACGTCCCGCCAGTAGTAGCGATCACGGTCGGTCGCCCCCGGAACCTCATTGCGGTTCAGGTCGTAGACGGCTGCGTCCTGACGCGACACGAATTCCGGCACGATGTCGCCGCCCATGTCGTGGTTCGACGACGCCAGCTCCCCGTCGCGGAGAACGGCGTCCATCAGCACGTCCGCGTCGAACACGTAGTTGCCCATCGATGCGAGCACCTGGTCCGGAGCATCCGCCAGACCGGTCGGGTTCTCCGGCTTTTCCAGGAAGTCGCGGATGCGGGTCGGGTCATCCGGATGCACGTCGATGACGCCGAATTGGTTGGCCAGGGAGATCGGCTGGCGGATCGCTGCCACCGTGACCCCTGCGCCGGATTCGATGTGCGCATCGATCATCTGGCTGAAGTCCATGCGGTAGACGTGGTCGGCGCCCACCACGACCACGATGTCAGGCTTCTCGTCGCGCAGCAGGTTGAGGCTCTGCAGGATGGCGTCGGCAGAGCCGGCGAACCAGCGCTTACCCAGTCGCTGTTGGGCGGGCACGGATGCGATGTATGAGTTCAATATCCCGGAGAGCCGCCAGGTCTGGGACACATGGCGGTCAAGGCTGTGCGACTTGTATTGCGTCAGCACGACGATCTGGCGCATGCCGGAATTGATCAGGTTGGACAGCGCGAAGTCGACCAGTCGGTAGTTGCCGGCGAACGGGACTGCGGGCTTGGCCCGGTCCGCGGTGAGCGGCATCAGCCGCTTTCCCTCGCCGCCGGCGAGCACGATACCGAAGATCTTCTGGGAAGCCATGGCTCCACAGTAGGCTCCCGATATCGTCTGTACTAGCGTCACTAGCGTGAGAGTCGACATATTAACAAGGGAATACCCGCCTGAGGTGTACGGCGGAGCCGGCGTCCATGTCACCGAGTTGGTGCGTGCGCTGCGATCGGAGATCGACGTTCGGGTGCGGTGCTTCGGCAGCGATCGGGAGGGTGACCTCGTTGACGCCTACCGGGTGCCCGGCCAGCTGGCGGAGGCGAATCCGTCGATCGCCACGATGGGCGTCGACCTCCAGATGGCGGCAGACACCGAGGGCGCAGACCTGGTGCACTCGCATACCTGGTACGCAAATCTGGCCGGCCACCTCTCCGCGATGCTCCACGGGATTCCCCACGTGGTCACTGCCCACAGCCTGGAACCGCTTCGCCCCTGGAAGGCGGAGCAACTCGGCGGTGGTTACCGCATTTCCAGCTGGATCGAGCAGACGGCGTTCTCCGGGGCGCACGCCATCATCGCGGTCAGCGAAGGCATGTCCCGCGACATCCTCCGCTCCTATCCCTTTCTGGACCCGGCCAAGGTGCACGTCGTTCACAACGGCATCGACCTCACTCGGTGGAAGCCGGTGCACGATGAGCAACTGGTCAGGAGCCTCGGCGTGGACCCGAACCGCCCGTCCGTGGTGTTCGTCGGGCGGATCACCCGCCAGAAGGGCCTGCCCTACCTGCTTCGGGCTGCTGCATTGCTTCCGCCGGAGGTTCAGCTCGTCTTGTGCGCCGGCGCGCCGGACACCCCGGAGATCCTGCAGGAGGTGCAACGTGGCGTTGCGGAGCTGCAGGCAACCAGGGATGGCGTCGTCTGGATAGAACGCCTGCTGTCCCAACCGGAACTGGGAGCATTGCTCACCGCCGCGACGACGTTCGTCTGCCCATCGATCTATGAGCCGCTCGGGATCGTCAACCTGGAGGCCATGGCCTGCGGTGCTGCTGTCGTCGGCACAGCCACCGGTGGCATCCCGGAAGTGATCGACGACGGTGTCACAGGACGCCTCGTCCCGATCATGCAGGCCCAGGACGGCACCGGGCTTCCCATCGATCCGGACGGGTTTGTTCGCGACCTGGCCGCTGCGTTGACCGAAGTGGTCTCCGACCCGGTCCGGGCCAAGGTAATGGGGGAGGAGGGGCGAGCCCGTGCCGAACGGGAGTTCGGCTGGGACCGGATAGCCGCGGCAACGCAGGAGATCTACCGCTCCCTCCTCTGAGCGCTGCACTCCGGGCCGCTGCGCTCGCCCGGTGGTGCCACAGGTTAGGGTAAAAGCATGGCCAGCGTTCTCCAGCTTTCCGACGTTTCCGTCGTCCGCAACAACAACCACATCCTTTCCTCCGTCAATTGGACGGTCGAACCGGAAGAGCGTTGGGTCATCCTCGGGCCGAATGGGGCAGGCAAGACCACCCTGTTGCAGGTTGCCGCGGCGATGACGCACCCCACCTCCGGACAGGCGCGCCTGCTCGACGGTTCGCTCGGCTCGGTGGATGTCTTCGAATTGCGTCCACGGATCGGTTTCGCCTCGACGGCGATGGCCAAGCGGATCCCGCGTGCTGAGACGGTGCTCGACGTCGTCCTGACGGCGGCGTACTCGGTCACCGGGCGGTGGCGTGAGGAGTACGAAGACGTCGATATCCGACGCGCCAAGCGAGTTCTGGCCGAATGGAAGCTCGACACCTTCGCGGATCGCCGCTTCGGGGACCTGAGCGACGGTGAGCAGAAGCGCGTGCAGATCGCTCGCTCGGTCATGACCGATCCTGAGCTGCTCCTGCTCGACGAGCCGGCAGGCAGTCTCGACCTCGGTGCACGCGAGGAACTGCTGATGCTCCTCGGCGGCTATGCCACGGCCAGCGAGGCACCGGCGATGGTCATGGTCACCCACCACGTCGAGGAGATTCCTCTCGGGTTCGGCCACGCCATGCTGCTGGCGGATGGCGAGATCCAGGCGGCCGGCCCGATCGAGAGCGTGCTCACCTCCCAGAACGTGAGCGACACGTTCGGGCTCGGAGTGGAAATCGAGCAGCACGACGGCCGCTTCACCGCGAGGGCCGTCTAACTCTGATATCGTGGATAGTCGGCTTAACACCCGTCCTATCGTTTCGACCCGGGCACACTGGCCGGTCGACATCCCACAATCATTCAAGCAACACCCAATTCAAGGAACAACCATGAAGTCTGGCATTCACCCCGAGTACGCACCCGTAGTCTTCCGTGACCTCGCGTCCGGCGAGACGTTCCTCACCCGGTCCACCGTGGGCAGCGCCAAGACCATCGAGTGGGAAGACGGCAACTCGTACCCGGTCATCGACGTCGAGATCTCGTCTGCTTCGCACCCGTTCTACACCGGCAAGCAGCGCATCATGGACTCGGCCGGTCGCGTCGAGAAGTTCAACACGCGTTACAAGGGCTTCGGCAGCAAGTAACAAGGCTTTCAGGAGAGGGCGACCAGCACCGGCTGGTCGCCCTTTTTCGCGCCCGCCCTCCCTACAGCTCGGGCCAAAGGTGCGACTTGGAGAAGTTCGGGTCCTTGGTGCGCCTCATGTAGTCCTCGAAGCTCGCGGACTGTTCGGCGCACCATGCGACCTGCATGCGGTGGAGGTCCTGCGCATCCGACTCGAGGGACGCCCCATACCGTCGGGCGATGGCCTGCGCGACCCTGCCGGCGGCCACGGCATCCGCTGCCGCATCGTGGGCGTCTTCGAGGATGACCCCGTAGACCAGGGCCGCCGCTTCGAGAGTGCGCTTGCCCTTGCGCCAGCGGTCCATCGCCTTGTCGAGCACCAGCGGGTCGACAATGGCCAGGGGCGTCGGCAGGGGAGCGATCCCGTAGCGAACCGCTTCGCGGTTGAGCAGTGTCAGGTCGTATGGTGCGTTGAAAATGGTGATCGGAATGCCCCGAGCCACCAGCAGTTTCAACTCGATGATGATCTCGGCGATCACCTCCGCCGCTGGACGACCATCCGCACGGGCGCGTTCGGTGGAGATGCCATGCACCGCGGTGGCCTGCTCCGGAATCTCGATCCCCGGGTCGGCCAGCCAGCTGCGGGTCTCGATCGGGTCACCGTCGACATCGATGACGCCGACGTGGGCAGAGACGATCCTGCTGGTTTCCAGGTCGATGCCGGTTGTTTCGAGGTCGAAGACGCCAAGAGTTTCATGCCAAGGGTTGCTCACGCCCTAACCCTATTGCCGACCACCGGCATACCCTGGCGTGCCGACGTGCAGCCAGTAGAAGCTCTGTGTCGCGAGGGTCAGGGTGAGGGTGCCGTCCTCGGTGAAGTCGGGGAACCGGCCTCCGCCGAAGAGGTCGAAAAGTTCTGACCCGCCGAACGTGTCCGACTTGATCGTGACGGAGGTGGGGTTGTGGGCGAAGCTGAAGACGCACAGCACGTCTTCTGCGGAGTCGCCGAACCGCTGCTGATCGCCGCCGTAGGAGCGGACGAAAGCAAGAACGGACGGGTTATCGGTCTCCAGCACGGTGATCGAGCCCAGCCCGAACACCGGATGCGCCTTCCGCACGTGAATGACGTTGCGCACCCAGTGCAGCAGCGAGCGCGACTGGGCGAGCTGCGACTCAACGTTGGCCAGGGCGTAGTTGTAGACCAGCGACTGGACGACCGGGAGGTAGAGCTTGCCCGGGTCGGCCGAGGAGAACCCGGCGTTGCGGTCAGGGGTCCACTGCATCGGCGTCCTGGAGGCATCACGGTCGGGGAGCCAGATGTTGTCGCCCATCCCGATCTCGTCCCCGTAGTAGAGGAACGGTGAGCCGGGCAGCGAGAACAGCAGGGCGTGCGCGAGTTCCAGCTCGGCCCGCGAATTGTCGAGGAGAGGGGCCAGGCGGCGGCGGATGCCAACATTGACGCGCATCCGCGGGTCGTAGGCGTACCAGCCGTACATCGCCTGCCGGTATTCCTCGGAGACCATTTCCAGCGTCAACTCGTCGTGGTTGCGCAGGAAGATGCCCCACCCGGCCCCTTCGGGAACATCCGTGGTCTCCGACAGCACCTTGACCAGTTCGTCCGCCTGCTGGGAGCGCAGCGAGTAGAAGATTCGCGGCATGACCGGGAAGTCGAACGCCATGTGGCACTCCGGCTCCTCCTCGGTGCCGAAGAACGCCGCAACCTCCCGGGGCCACTGGTTGGCCTCGGCGATCATCACCCGACCGGGATAGTCCTGGTCGACCATTGCCCGCAACGTCTTGATGAACTCGTGCGTCGGCGGTTCGCCCTCACCATTGCCCTCATCGGATTCGTACAGGTAGGGGATGGCATCCAGCCGGAATCCGTCAACACCGAGGTCGAGCCAGAACCTGACCACCTCGAAGATGGCCTCGTGAACGGCCGGGTTCTCATAGTTGAGGTCGGGTTGGTGTGAGAAGAATCGGTGGAAGTAGAACTGGCGGCGCTCGGAGTCGAAAGCCCAGTTGGAGTCCTCGTAGTCGGTGAAGATGATGCGAACGTTCGGGAACTTCTCGTCGCTGTCGCTCCACACATAGAAATCGCCGTACGGGCCATCCGGGTCCTGGCGGGACTGCTGGAACCAGTCGTGAGCATCCGAGGTGTGGTTCAGCGGCAGGTCGATGATGACCCGCATGTTTCGTTCATGCGCCTTGGTGACCAGCTCCTGGAACTCGTCGAGCGTTCCGAACTCAGGCAGGATCGCCCGGTAGTCGGCCACGTCGTAGCCGCCGTCGCGCAGGGGCGAGACGAAGAACGGGGGAAGCCACAATGCGTCCACGCCGAGCCACTGCAGGTAGTCGAGCCGCGAGATGAGCCCCTGAAGGTCGCCCGAGCCGTCGCCGTTGCTGTCCACGAACGAACGGACCATCACCTGGTAGAAGACGGATCGTCGATACCACTGGGGATCCAGGGTCAACCCGGGCAATTGGATCGGTGCGGTGAAGCTCACAGGGCTCCTCTCCGAGCAGGGAGGTCGTTGCAAATGTGGGAACGGTTCGAGTCTAGGTCGCCGTGCAAGCGTTTGCCTGAAGCTGCATTGCCTAGACTGACACCTGATGAACCTAGAATCGCCCTTCGCCGGCCAACTGAGCACCCTCCCCATCGAAAAGCACGAGGTAGAGGTGCTGGGCTCCACCACTCGCTACTGGATCTATGGGGCTCCGGATGCCACGACCACCGTCGTCATCTCCCACGGCTACCGAGGCGAACACCACGGCCTGGAGCCGGTCATCGCACAATTGCCCGAAGTCCGCTTCATCGGGCCGGACCTTCCCGGCTTCGGCGAGTCCACGCCGATGACCGAGGCACCGCACAGCATCGACGGGTATGCCACCTGGCTGACCGCCTTCGTCGATGCTCTCGGCCTCACCGGCACTGCCGTCATCCTGGGTCACTCGTTCGGCACGATCACGTCCACGGCCGCCTTGGCGAAGGGGCTGCAGACGCCCGCCCTCATCCTGATCAACCCGATCTCCGTCTCCGGCCTGAACGGCCCGCGGCCGCTCGCCACGCGCGCGACAGTCTGGTACTACAAGGTGGCCGGCTGGCTGCCGGAACGCCTGGGTCTGGCCCTGCTGAAGAGCTGGCTGATCGTGCAGTTCATGAGCATGTCCCTGGTGAAGACCAGGGACAAGGCGCTGCGCAAGTGGATTCACCGCGAGCACCACACCTACTTCAGCGATTTCGCCGATCGCGACGTCGTGGTCGAGGCGTTCGACGCATCCATCAGCCACCACGTCGGTGACTTCGCCTCGGGGATCTCGGTGCCCACCCTGATGGTCGCCGCCGAACTGGACGATATCACGCCGGTGGCCGCGCATACCCCGGTCGTGAACGCCATCGGCGACGCCAGGCTGGTCGTGCTGCCGGATGTCGGCCACCTGATCCACTACGAGAAGCCGAAAGAGGCGGCAGCCGCGATCCAGGAGTTCCTTGCCGACCTGGGCAGGGCCTGAGGCTTCCACTCGATGAAGATCGTCTTCGACTGCCGTTACACCAGGACTGACCGTCACGACGGAATCAGCCGGTACACGGCCGGATTGGTCACCGCGCTCTCCGAACTGCATCCGGTGACCATGCTGATCAGCGACGAGCGGCAACTCGAACTCCTGCCCGACCTGCCGTGGATCATGGGCTGCGATCCGACCAGCCTGCGTGAACCGTGGGTGTCGCGGGCGGTCAACCGGGCGGGGGCCGACGTGGTGTTCAGCCCGATGCAGATGATGGGTTCAGCCGGTCGACGTTACCGGTTGATCCTCACCCTCCATGACCTCATCTACTACACGAACCGCACGCCACCGCGGTATTTCTCCTGGCCGGTTCGGCTCGGGTGGCGCGTCTATCACCTTTCGTGGTTGCCGGTGAAGCTGCTCCTGCGGCGGGCGGACGCGGTTGTCACCGGGTCATACACGACCAGGCAGGAGCTCCTGGACGCGCGTGTCTACGACCGAGAGATCACCGTGGTGCGCAGTGCCGTCGACCGCGCTGGGGTGGCGGCGCGACCGGCGCCCACCGGCAAGAACCTGGTATATATGGGCTCGTTCATGCCGTACAAGAACGTGGAGACGATTGCGACGGCGCTGCACCGGCTTCCCGGCTACACCCTGCACCTGCTGAGCGGCATCTCGCCGGCGGACCGGGATCGGTTGAGCGCCCTGGCGCCGGTCGGCTCCCTCGAGTTCCATGACGGGGTGAGCGAGGACGAATACTTCGATGCGCTATCCACTGCGACGGCCCTCATCACGGCATCCCGGCAGGAGGGTTTCGGCATCCCGCTGGTCGAGGCGATGAGGGTCGGCACACCGGTCGTGGTCAGTGACATCCCCGTCTTCCACGAGATCGGTGGCGAAGCGGCCGGCTACTTTCCACCGGACGACCCGAGCGCGTTGGCTGCAGCTGTGACGGCCCTGGAGAGTCCGGGGGAGTGGGAGGCGCGTTCGCGGGCATCCGTCGCCCAGGCCAAACAGTTCACCTGGCAGGAGTCGGCCGGGGTGCTGTTCGAGCTGATCAGGAAAACGGTCAGCGTTCCCGCCCCTCGATCGGATTCTGTTCCGGGAAGTCGTCCAACCCGGGCATGACCGACGCGGTCTCGATCGGGTCGTCGAAGGCGACCAGTTCCAGCACCTCATCGACGTAACGGAGGCTGTGCACCGACCCGTTCGGGATGGCATCGGTGTGGTGCGGGCCGTGGTCGGGCCCGACTGCCTTCAGGACCGTGCGGATGACGCCACCGTGGCTGACAACGACGAAGGAGCGGCCAGGCCCTTGCTCAGCCAGCTCGATGAGGGCTGGTATCGCACGGTCGGCCACGGCGGAGCGGGGTTCCCGGCCGGCGACCGGGGTGTCCCCTGGGAACCGCTCAAGCAGTTGCTCTCCGGTCAATCCTTCCGCCTCGCCGTAGTTGCGCTCGACCAGGGCGTCGAGCATTGCCGGCTCGGGAAGGCCCAGCTCCGCCGCAATGATGCTTGCGGTCTCCGCGGCTCGGGACAGCGGGCTGGTGACCACGCCATCCCACCGGCGGCGACCGAGAAGCCGTCCGGTCGCCCTGGCCTGCTCCCGGCCGGTGTCGTTGAGCTCGATGTCCGTTGATCCCTGGATCCTCCTGGCCTGGTTCCAGTCGGTCTCCCCATGGCGAACGAGGTACAGGTAGGTCATCGGACCCCAGCCTCTCGGTGCCCGGGCATCAAGCGGCCGGCCAATGCGGTCAGCGTTGACGACGCATCCGCATCGATCTTCACAGTGGCCCGTGGGTCACCCCTGGTCTCACCGCGGTTGACGATGATCACCGGCAGTTCCCGTCGCACCGCCTGGTCGAGAAGGCGGATGCCCGAGTTGACGACCAGGGACGAGCCGACGATGAGCAGGGCATCCGACGACGCGATCATGCCGCGTGCCTGCACGCTCTTCGCCGGGGGGATGAACTCGCCGAAGTAGACGATGTCCGGGCGGAGGACGCCTCCGCACACTTCACACTGCGGGACGACCAGGCGGTCAAGCTCCGACACCTCGACGTCGCCGTCCGGCCCGAGAACGCCCTCATCGAGTTCGAGCAGCCACGGGTTGCGCCGGGCGATGGTCTCGGCCACCGCCTCCCGGGAGTACAACTGCCCGCAGGTCAGGCAGCGCACCCGGTCGGTGCTGCCGTGGAGTTCGATGACCTTGGCCGAACCAGCCCGTTGGTGCAGGCTGTCCACGTTCTGCGTCATCACGCCGGTGACGATGCCCGCCCGCTCGAGGTCGGCCAGCACCCGGTGTCCGACGTTCGGCTCGATGGACCCGAACCTGGCCCAGCCGAGCTGGCTGCCGGCCCAATAACGCTTGCGATACCGTTCGTCGGTCAGGAAGTCGGAGATCGTCATCGGAGTCCGTGGGGTGGAGCCTTCACCGCGATATCCGGGAATGCCGGAGTCGGTGCTGATGCCCGCCCCGGTGAGAACGGCAATCGTTCGACCGCCGAGCGCTGTGACGGCGGCAGCCAGCGCGCCAGGATGTGACACCATGAATCTCCTCGTCCGTCTCGGTCTCAGGGTAAACCCGCCGAGCTGCGGAAATGTTTCAGCGGTCAGGGAGGCCACGTGCAGATCATCCGGATAACCGACCTGGATCATGCCGGGCTTGCCGACTATGCGAGGTTGACAGATGTCGCGCTGCGCCGGGTGTCCGAGCCTGCTGGCGGGCTCTATATCGCCGAGTCGCCGAAGGTGATCGACCGTGCCATCCGCGCCGGGCATCGCCCCCGATCGTTCCTGGTGCTCGAGAAATGGCTGGACACCGTCGTGCCGTTCGCCGAAGCCACAGATGCGATCGTCTACGTCGGAGAGGATGACCTGCTCCACTCGTTGACCGGGTTCAGCCTGCACCGGGGCGCCCTGGCATCCATGCACCGCCCGGAACTTCCGCCGGTGGGGGAGTTGCTTCTGGGCTCGAGGCGAGTGGTGGTGCTGGAGGACATCGTCGACCACACGAACGTCGGTGCCATCTTCCGTGCCGCCGCGGGACTCGGCGCGGATGCCGTGCTGATCTCGCCGCGCTGCGCCGATCCGTTGTACCGCCGAAGCGTCAGGGTGAGTATGGGCACGGTGCTTCAGGTGCCGTGGACGAGGCTGCCGGAGTGGAGCGAAGCCCGGGGAATGCTGACGGAGGCCGGGTTCCACATCGCGGCCCTCGCGCTGTCCGATAGCGCCGTGGACCTCGATCAATTCGCTGCGGATCCGCCGGAACGCATTGCCATTGTCATGGGTGCGGAGGGTGACGGCCTCAGCCGTGAAGCGATGGTCGCCGCCGACACGGTGGTGACCATCCCGATGCTGGCCGGAGTTGACTCCCTCAACGTCGCAGCGGCCAGCGCGGTGGCGCTCTGGGCACTTCGGTGAAAACTATGCTGTTCGAGTGCGAGTAAACCCGGCCCAGAAGTATCGGCGCCGCCGATTGACCGTGTTCGGCGGCCTCGCTGTGGTGCTCTCCGCACTCTCCTACCTGCCGCTCACGCTGCTGGCCCCGGTTGGGCAGGTCACCGCCGAAGTCCTGCCGTACGAGGCGCCCGAGGTCACGGAGCACGCTCTTGCCTGGCCGTCCAACGCTGCAACTGCGGTCGGTGCTGTCGGGTTCCCCGGCGTATTGGCATCCACCGGAACTGATGAGCCGCGCTCGATCGCCAGCATCTCGAAGATCATCACCGCTCTGGTGGTGCTGCAGGAACATCCGCTGGCCGAAGGTGAGTCCGGTCCGACGGTGACCTTCGACAGGGTGGATGTGAGTTATTACCACGACTACCAATCCGTCGGTGGCATGGTCAAGCCGGTGCGTGCCGGCCTGACACTCACCCAGCGCGAGTTGCTGGAGGTGGTGCTGATCTCCTCGGCGAACAACTACGCGAAGTCGCTGGCGGTCTGGGGGTTCGGTTCCGAATCCGCCTTCCTGGATGCCGCACGCAGCTGGCTTGACGAGCACGGGCTGACGACGACGGCGATCTATGAGCCGACCGGCATGGACCCACGGAACACGAGCACGGTGACCGAGTTGCTCGAACTGGCCAAGCTGGCGATCGCCGACCCGACCGTCTCCGCGGTCGTTGCCATGCCCTCGGCAACACTGCCGCACATCGGGACCTTCGAGAACTCGAACCGGTTGCTCGGCAGCCTCGGCATTGACGGGATCAAGACGGGAACGCTCGATGAGTCAGGCGCCTGCCTGCTTTTCTCCGCCGACTTCCCGGTGGGTGAGAAGACGGTGACGGTGGTCGGCGTTGCACTCGGCGGTGTCGATCACGACACGCAGTTTCCCCAGGTGAACGCCCTCATGAACACGGTCGCTGCTGGGTTCCATGACCTCGAGCTGGTCCGCAAGGGGCAAGTGCTCGCGGACTACAGCTCGGTGTGGGACGGGCGAGCAGAGGCAATCGCCGGAGGTGGGTACTCGCAATTGGTCTGGGGAGCACCGAGCATCGAGTCCGAAATCGTCGTGAATCGCATTGGCGTCGCCGTTGACGGAACACCGGTCGGGACCCTGCGTTTGACGGTCAACGGAACGGTCACAGAGGTGCCCCTGGAGCTCGAAGGCGACCTCGCGGATCCCGGTCCGCTGTGGCGTCTCAGCAACCCATTCGCCCTCGCCGGTTGATGCTTCATATGCCTCAAACAGCATATAGATGCTGGGAATCTTCGCAAAACGCAGCGGAATCCGAGCGCTGGGCGCGGCGCGTGCCGTAGTGTCGTAGACATCCGTTTGAGCGTTTGCTTACATCACCAAACCCGACTGGGAAGTCACCAGAATCGAGGTCCCGTGACTGATTCGTCCGCAACCGCAACGCAGGCTCCCGTGGTCACGTTCACCAAGACGAAACCGGGTGGACGCCGAGGCAATCCGACCACCGAGTATTCGTCCCTGCTGAACACCGTCCGGGACGCCGGCCTGCTGCGCAGGCGCACCGGGTTCTACTACCTGATCTTCTCGCTCATCACCCTCGCGCTCGGCGGGGTGGTCACCGGATTCATCCTGCTCGGCGACAGCTGGTTCCAGCTGCTGATGGCGGCAGCACTCGGCGTGATCCTCACCCAGTACGCCTTCCTCGCCCACGAGGCGGCACACCGCCAGATCTTCACCTCGGGCAAGGTCAACGACCTCGCCGGCCGGACACTGGCCAACCTCTTCGTCGGCATCAGCTACTCCTGGTGGATGACCAAGCACAGCCGCCACCACGCCAACCCGAATATCGTCGGCAAGGACCCGGACATCGAGCCGGACTTCGTCATGTTCCGCGAGGAAGACACGGCGAAGACGAAGGGCATCTACGCCTGGGCGCTCAAACGCCAGGGCTACCTGTTCTTCCCGGTACTCATGCTCGAGGGACTGAACCTCCACATGCACGGCCTGAAGACCGTTTTCGGGCGCGGCAAGGTCGACAAGCGCTGGCTGGAGATCTCGATGATCCTCACCAGGCTGAGCGCGTACGTCGCCGTCATCTTCCTCATGCTCCCGGTCGGAATGGGCTTCGCCTTCATCGGAGTCCAGCTCGCCGTCTTCGGCGTCTACATGGGCGCATCCTTCGCGCCGAACCACAAGGGCATGCCGATCCTGCCCCACGACAGCAAAGTCGACTTCCTGCGTCGCCAGGTGCTGACCTCCCGCAACATCAAGGGCAACTGGGTCATGGACACCTTCATGGGCGGCCTCAACTACCAGATCGAGCACCACCTGTTCCCGAACATGCCGAGGCCGCACCTGCGCAAGGCGAACGAGATTGCCAAGGAATATTGCCAGACGCACAACATCCCGTTCACGGAGACCACTCTGACCCAGTCGTACGGGATCGTCATCCAGTACCTGAACCGGGTCGGCCTTGCCGCCGGCAGCGATCCATTCGATTGTCCGGCTGCAGCCCAGTTCGGGCGTTAGCCACCTTCTTCGTCTGCGCGCGGCCGGGTTAGTAGCCCGGCCGTTTCGCCGTCACATTGTCGCCCGATGACTGGTGGCGGATGCGCCGGACGACCCATGGCACCAGGTACTCGCGAGCCCAGCCGATGTCTTCCACCCGCGCTTTCCGCCAGTTGATGGGTGGCAGCGGTTCGGGGGCGAATGGCTCCAGGTCATTCTCGACTCCGAGCGCGTCCAGCACCATCCTCGCAACAGTGTGGTGCCCGGTGGGGGAGAAGTGGAGGCGGTCCGGCGCCCACATCCGCGGGTCGCGCAGGTCGGTAAGGGCCCACATATCCGCCACGATCGCATCCTGGCGCACGGCGACAGCACGCAGGTTCTCGTTGTAGATGGCGACCTTCCCGCGCAGCCGCCCGAGCACGGGCGTCATGCCGATATCAGGCCCGTTGAAGAGCACCACGGTCGCGCCGTCCGAGCGCAGCCGTTTGACGGTCTCCTCCAGCCGGCTGGCGACATCGTCCGGATCCGTATTGGGGCGGATGATGTCGTTGCCGCCGGCAGAGATGGTGATCAGGTCGGGGCGCAGCTCCAGTGCCGGTTCGACCTGTTCGTCGATGATCTGCTGGAGCAGCCGGCCCCTGACGGCGAGGTTGGCGTAGGAGAACTCCTCGGTCTGGGAGCTGAGCACCTCGGCGACGCGGTCGGCCCAGCCCCGATGTCCGCCCGGACTTTTCGGTTCGGGGTCGCCGATGCCCTCGGTGAACGAGTCGCCAATGGCGACGTATCTGGTCCAGGGGTGTTGCCGACTCATAGTCCAACACTGCCCGATGCACGGCGGACGCGCCAAACCCACATAGCGCGCGATTCACCAAGAGACAAGGGTTGCCCCCCAAACGGGGGAGTGCGACGATTGTTCAAGCGTTTCAAAGCGGAACGCGAAATATGACCGTATGGAGTTGACACCATGGGTATCATCGGTTGGATTGTTCTGGGACTGATTGCCGGAGCCATTGCGAAGGCCATTCTCCCTGGTCGTCAGGGCGGCGGGTGGCTGATGACGCTGCTGCTCGGAGTTGTCGGTGCATTGATCGGTGGCTGGATCGGTTCCGCCATCTTCGGCATCGGACTCGAAGAGTTCTGGTCATTCCAGACCTGGATCGTGGCCATCCTCGGAGCCATCCTGGTTCTGGCCATTTATGGCTTCGCCACCAAGGGAAGCCGCAATAGGGCATAACGCGTAGACGCAGGTGGGCCCCGCGGCGATGCCGCGGGGCCCATTGTCGTTGGCACCCATGGCCGCGGACTCCGCTGTCGCGGAGTCCGTTGTCACCCGGTGCCGGTAGAGTCTTGTCAGGTGAGCGCTCCCCTTTCTTTCGGCCATCAGGTCGGCACTTCGGCAGCGGAACACCTCTCTCCGGCCTTCCCCGAACGTGCCGCCCGCGGCACCGCCGACAAGCTGCGGGCCTGGCAGCAGGAGGCCCTGGAGCTCTACCTCGACACCAGCCCGAAGGACTTTCTCGCCGCCGCGACGCCGGGAGCAGGCAAGACCACCTTCGCCCTGAGGATTGCGACCGAGCTTCTGGCCAACGGGACCATCAACCGGGTGACGGTCGTCGCGCCGACTGAGCACCTCAAGCGGCAGTGGGCGGATGCAGCCCATCGCGTGGGCATCCGCCTCGACCCCGCGTTCAAGAACGCCCACGGCTGGCATGGGCGCCATTTCCACGGCGTTGCCGTCACCTATGCCCAGGTGGCGACCCGCGCGAGCCTCCATCGCACCATGACCGAGGGTGCCCGCACCCTGGTGATCCTCGACGAGGTGCACCACGGCGGTGACGCGCTGAGCTGGGGCGACGCCATCCGCGAGGCGTTCGAGCCTGCAGCGCGACGATTGTCGCTCACCGGTACGCCATTCCGGTCGGACACCTCGCCCATCCCGTTCGTGTCCTACCACCCTGACGAGCACGGCATCCGCACTTCGCGGGCCGACTACTCCTACGGGTACGGGCGCGCGCTGGCCGATGGTGTGGTTCGCCCGGTGATCTTCCTCTCCTACGCCGGGAAGATGCGCTGGCGCACCCGCACCGGCGACGAGATGGAGGCACGCCTCGGGCAGGGCGATACCAAGGACGTCACTGCGCAGGCGTGGCGAACGGCCCTCGACCCCGAGGGGGACTGGATCCCGTCGGTGCTCCGGGCGGCCAACCGACGCCTGACCGAGGTGCGTCACAGCATTCCGGATGCCGGCGGCCTGGTCATCGCCACCGACCACTATGCGGCGCGCTCCTACGCGAAGATCCTGCAATCGATCACCGGGGAGAAGCCGACCGTTGTGCTCTCCGATGAGAAGGCGGCGAGCGATCGGATCGCGAAGTTCGCGGCGGCCGAAAGCCGGTGGATTGTGGCGGTACGCATGGTGTCCGAGGGCGTGGACATCCCGCGCCTGGGCGTGGGGGTCTACGCGACCTCCGCCTCAACGCCGCTCTACTTCGCGCAGGCGATCGGGCGGTTCGTGCGTACCCGCCGCCGCGGTGAAACGGCGTCGATCTTCCTCCCCAGCGTTCCCGCGCTCACCGCACTCGCACAGGCGCTGGAACTGGAGCGCGACCACGCGCTCGATCGCGACACCGGTGACGGGCTCGAGGAGATCCTGCTCGACGACGATTCGCTGGATGAGGCGAACCGCTCGGAGTCGGCCTCCGCCGATGCGGATCTCTTCGACTTCAAGCCACTGGCATCCGATGCCAACTTCGACCGGGTGCTGTATGACGGCGGCGAGTTCGGTTTCGCCGCAGACGTCGGCAGCCTGGAGGAGCTCGACTTCATCGGCATTCCGGGGCTGCTCGAGCCCGACCAGGTGCGAGACCTCCTGCGCGCCCGACAGGCGCGGCAATCCAGGCGGGTCGGCGATCGCAAGCGGCAGGCGGAGGAGCGCGGAGTCGTGTCGGACGAGCCGCCACCGCTCTACCGCAACCTGAAGGAGCAGCGCAGCCTGCTGAACTCCCTGGTTGGCTCACGAGCGAAGCGCACCGGCGAACCTCACGCCATCATCCACGCCGAGTTGCGGCGGCGGGTGGGTGGCCCAGCCGTTCCGCAGGCCAGCGTCGCCCAGTTGCAGGCCAGGATCGACCTGCTGCGGCGCGGTTAGACAAGCAGGGAGTTAGGCAAGCGGGGATTAGGCGAGCAGCTCGCCTTCACCCGATTCGGATGCGACGACGGATGCCGCAGACTCCTTCGGCTCGATTCCGAACACGGCGGCCAGACCGCCGACGAATTCGTCGCCGCGACCGGACCGTGCAAGTTCCCGGGCACGCATCGATGGTCCGTGGAGCAGCACCCCGGCGAAGTGGCGAAGGTCGGCTTCGCTTTGTGCACTCCAGGTGCCGCGGTTCCTCGACCGCTCGATTTCAGTCTCGAGCGTCGCCAGCACCTGCTTGCGCAGGGCGACGACCGCCATTGCCGTGCTGCGTTCGGCTTCCTTCGTGCTGAATGACTGGACGGCATCGTCGACTACCGCGTGGGCGTCCTCGGTGGCGCTGAGCTCCTCAAGCGGAGCGTGCAGGCGGATGGTCTCGAGGTCGAGAAGTTCGATGCCGGGAAGGGACGCCACCTCGGGGGAGACATTGCGGGGCAGGCCCAGGTCGATGATGAGGCGGTGCCGGCCCGATGACAACTCGGCGCCGGTGAGCACCGGTAGTTCTCGGCTGGTGCAGGCGATGACCAGGTCGACTTGTGCCACGGCCGCCTCGAGGGACTCGGCTGCCGTGAGGGAGAGCCGAGCGGCGAACTGGGCGGCCCGACCGGAGGGGGAGTAGACGATGATGTCTTCAGCACCACGGTCGCGGAGGGCTGCGACGGTGGTGGCGGCGTACTGCCCCGTTCCGATCAACAGCACCCGGGTTTCCACCCAGTCGGCGATTCGGCTGGATGCCAGCTCCAGCCCGAGGCGCACCAATGACCGATCTGCCCGACCCACCGCCGTGGTCGACTTCACCGTCTTCGAGGTTCGGGACGCCGCCTGGAACAACCGCTCCAGGCCCGAGGAGGCACCACCGACCGCCCGCGCCTGCTCCAGGGCCCGGCGCACCTGGCCGGCGATCTCGTCCTCACCGATGACCACGGATTTCAGGCCGGCCGATACGCCGAAAAGGTGAGGCGCGACATCCGCCTCCTGAAGCGTGCCGATCGAGTTCTCCAGCGCACTGGTCGGGATGCCTGTGGAGTTGCTGAGAGTTTGGAGGACGGATGCCCTCAGGTCGGCTGCCGGTACGGTGTCTGCCACCTCGAGATAGGCCTCGAAACGGTTGCAGGTGGACAGCACCACGGCGCCGTTCACCCCGGCGATCCCACGCAGGACGGACTCGGTACTACCGGAATCGTGGGCCGCCAACGACTCCAGGATGTCGAAACTGGAGAGATGGTGGTTGGCGGTGAAACAAACGAGCACCCATCTAGGGTACGTCCACCAAGATGACAGACTTGACAGGTGATTGATTCTGCGCGCCTGCCTGCCACCCATCCACTCCTCGACGGCCGCACCGCCGACTCCGCACTGATCCGGAGCTACCGGGGCGAGCGGCCCGATCGGCTTCCGGTCTGGTTCATGCGCCAGGCCGGCCGTTCCCTTCCGGAATACCGCGACCTGCGGGTGGGAACAGCCATGCTCGACGCCTGCCTGAACCCGGAACTGGCCAGCGAGATCACGCTGCAGCCGGTGCGGCGTCATGGCGTTGACGCGGGGATCTTCTTCAGCGACATCGTGGTTCCGATCAAACTCGCCGGGGTGGAGGTCGACATCGTGCCTGGGAAGGGACCGGTGCTGGCTTCCCCCATCCGCAGCGCGGCTGACGTTGCAGCGTTGCGGCCGATCGATGAGGCTTCACTGGCGCCGATTTCGGATGCCGTAGCGCTCACCGTGGCAGAACTGGGCAATACACCCCTGATCGGCTTCGCCGGCGCACCGTTCACCCTCGCGGCCTACCTCGTCGAAGGCGGGCCGTCGAAGGACCACCTGCGGGCGCGAGCGCTCATGCACTCCGACCCGGAGACCTGGGACGCGCTGCTGGGCTGGGCGGCGGATGTCACCGGGCAGTTCCTCAAGGCTCAGATGCTTGCCGGTGCGAGTGCGGCGCAATTGTTCGACTCCTGGGTCGGTTCTCTCAGCGTCGCGGACTACCGCGAGCGTGTTGCCCCATTCTCGGCACAGGCTCTCAGCCATGTGCGTGACCTCGGGGTGCCGATCGTGCACTTCGGCGTCGGAGCAGGCGAGCTGTTGAACGCCATGCACGAGGTGGGGGCGGATGTGATGGGCGTCGACTATCGCACACCCCTGGATGAGGCCAGCCATCGGCTCGGCGACCGCGTTCCGCTTCAGGGGAACATCAACCCGGCGATGCTCTCTGCGCCGTGGGCAGCGCTGGAGAGCCACGTCATCGACGTGATCGAGCGCGGTCGTGCAGCTCCATCTCACGTGGTCAACCTCGGCCACGGCGTTCCGCCCGACACCGACCCGGCGGTGCTGACCAGGATCGTCGAGCTCGTCCACTCCCGTGGCTGACCATGACGTCATCGTCGTCGGGGCGGGGATCGCCGGGCTGACGGCCGCGCGCGACCTGGCCATGGGCGGACTGTCCGTGCTGCTGCTGGAGGCGTCCGAGAATGTCGGCGGGAAGGTGACCAGCCATACCGTTGCCGGCGTGGAACTCGACGCCGGAGCCGAGAGCTACGCGACCCGTGGGGACACGGTCGCTGCGCTGATCCGGGAGCTGGGCCTCGCCGACCAGTTGGAGTCACCGGATCCGGCCGGGGCGTGGCTGTACCGCGAAGACGGCTCAGCACATCCGCTTCCCCGGACAAGCCTGCTGGGAATCCCCGCCACACCGATGGCAACGGATGTGATCGACGTCATCGGCCTCGCCGGCGCATTCCGTGCCCAGCTCGACTCCCTCATCCCGGGCGTGTTCGGAGGGCGCGAGACACACCTCGGGCCCCTCGTCCGCAAGCGCATGGGACGACGCGTGCTCGACCGACTCGTCGCCCCAGTGGTCAGCGGCGTGCACTCACGGCATCCGGACGATGTGGAGGTAGACCGGGTGGCACCCGGCCTCAGGAGGGGCCTGCGCAGGTACGATTCGCTGGCCAAAGCCGTGCTCGTTCTGCGGGAAGCCGCGCCAGCAGGAACCAGCGTCGGCGGCATCCGCGGCGGCATCCATCGCCTGGCAGCGGAGTTGCACCATGATGTTGTGTCGTTCGGCGGGGAGACCCGGTTCGGCTGCACGGTGCAATCGGTCGATACCGACGGCGTGACGACCGCAGCGGGGGAGCGGATCAAGGCGCGGCACGCGGTGTTCACCTCGGCGGCCGGGACGGACGGTTCGCCGATCGTCCTGGCGACCCTGGTTGTCAGGCTTCCGGCCCTCGACGACGCGCCGCGCGGCACAGGTTTGCTCGTCGAGTCCGGTTCGGCGACCGTTTCGGCGAAGGCGCTGACTCACGCAACAGCGAAGTGGGGCTGGCTCGCCGAGTCGGTGGGGGAGCATCGTCACGTTCTGCGGCTCTCCTACGACCCTGCACGCCTGGGCTCTTCCGACTTGGGCTCATCCGATCTGAAATCCTCGTCCGACCTGAACGCGACGAATCTCGATTCGACAGGCCTCGCTGAGCTCGCCAGGACGGATGCCCAACACCTGCTGGGGGTGGCGATTCCGCCGGAGGCGGTGGAGGGATTCGCCCGGGTCGCGTGGTCGTCGAGTCCGAGCGCAGTTCCGGTGCCTGATGGGGTGATCGCCATCGGGGAGTCGGTGGCCGGAACGGGTCTGGCCGCGGTCATCAGCCACGCACGGCGGGAGGCTGGCGGCCTTCTCAGTGAACTGGCAGGAACACCAGCGGGTCTGGAGGATGATTGAAGGCATGACAACCAGCCACAGCGGCACCGCATCAGCCAGCACCGCATCATCCAGCACCGCACCCTCCAGTTCACCAGCACCGCTCGCCAACGCGGTCACGACACCGCCGGCGGGGGAGACCGAATACACCCTGTGGACGGTCTTCCGGCGAACCCCCGGCCAGGCGATGCCCACCGAGGCGGATGCTGCCGAACTCGCTGCCGTCATTCCCGAGCTGGAGGCCACCGGGGTCACCCTCCGCGGCATCTACGACGTGTCCGGACTGAAAGCCGACTCCGACGTGATGCTGTGGCTGCACGGGGTCTCGCCCCAGAGCATCCAGTCGGCGCTGCGGCGCCTGCGTCGCACCGCCATCCTGGCGCCGCTCACGCCGACCTGGAACACCATGGGCGTTCACCGTGACGCCGAGTTCTCCCACAACCATGTGCCGGCCTTCATGCGAGGCAAGGAACCGGCCGAATGGCTGACCGTCTACCCCTTCGTGCGGTCCTACGAGTGGTACCTGCTGGAGGCTGACGACCGCAAGGCGATGCTGGCCCGCCACGGGCGCATGGGCGGCGCCTTCCCCGGCGTGCTGGCCAACACGGTCGCTGCCTTCGCGCTCGGCGATTACGAGTGGGTGCTGGCACTGGAAGCCGACGACCTGCTCGAACTGGTCGACCTGATGAGGCACCTGCGCCAGGCGGATGCCCGGCTGCACGTGCGCGAAGAGATCCCGTTCTACACCGGCCGGCGTGTCACCCCGCAGGAGTTGGTCGAGGTCTTGAGTTGAGTCTCGTTGCCGGCGCGACCGAGGCTGCAGCCAGCGGCCCCGAGCACGTGACAGAGCCGACGGCGTACGACGCCATCTTGCTGGCGTCGTTCGGCGGCCCGGAAGGCCAGGACGATGTCATCCCGTTCCTCCGCAACGTCACCCGCGGCCGCGGCATCCCGGAGGAACGCCTGGAAGAGGTGGCCACCCACTACCGCGCATTCGGCGGGGTGAGCCCGATCAACGACCAGAACCGGGCGCTGAAGGCTGCCATCGAGGCCGAACTGGGGCGCCGCGGCATCCGCCTGCCGGTCTTCTGGGGCAACCGCAACTGGATGCCGTACCTGCGCGATGCCGTCACCGAAGCCCATGACGCCGGCCACCGCAGGCTGATCGCGATCGGGACGAGTGCCTACAGCTCGTACTCCAGTTGCCGCCAGTACCGTGAGGACTTCGCGCTGGCACTGGATGAGACCGGGCTGAACGACGTGATGCGGATCGACAAGGTGCGGCAGTTCTTCGACCATCCTGGATTCGTGACCCCATTCGTCGAAGGCACCCACTCGGCGCTGGCAGCCTTCGAAGCCGACGGCTTCACGGCAGACCAGGTGCACGTCCTCTTCAGCACCCACAGCATTCCCACCACCGACGCAGAGCGCAGCGGCCCGGCCGAGCGCGAGTTCGGCACAGGAGGCGCCTATGCCGCTCAGCATCAAGCGGTCGCCGAGGTTGTCATGGCCGATCGCGCGGAGGGCTGGACGCTCGTCTACCAGTCACGCTCCGGTCCGCCGGCGATGCCCTGGCTGGAGCCGGACGTGAACGACAAGCTTGCGGAGCTGGCATCCGCCGGCATCAAGGCTGTCGTGATCGTGCCTCTCGGCTTCGTGAGCGACCACCTCGAAGTGAAGTGGGACCTCGACACGGAAGCCCTGCAGACGGCGGAGGGTCTCGGCCTGGCCGCCGTGCGCGTTCCCACCCCGGGGGTGCATGCGGCATTCGTCTCCGGTCTCGTCGACCTCGTCGTCGAGCGGATCGAGGGGACGCCGGTCGCCGAGCGGCCGGCCCTGACCGAACTCGGTCCGTGGTACGACGTCTGCCGGCCCGGGTGCTGTGAGAACGTTCGACTCGGATTCAAACCAGCATTGGCAGGATTGGCACCATGACGACCACAGATACCGGAACGATCCGCATCGGCACCAGGCGCAGTGCCCTCGCCATGGCGCAGACGGGCGCCGTGGCAGACCAGATCGCCCGGACTTCCGGGCGTGAGGTCGAGTTGGTGCAGATCACCACCTCCGGCGACACCTCTCAGGAATCCCTGTCGAGCCTGGGCGGCACCGGGGTGTTCGCCAGTGCCCTGAGGGAAGCGTTGCTGGCGGGCGAATGCGACCTGGTCGTGCATTCGCTGAAGGACCTTCCGACGGCGCCGGTTCCCGGGCTTCGGATCGGCGCCACGCCGAAGCGGGCGGATGCCAGGGACGTCCTGGTCGCGCGGGACGGGCTGGTACTCGACACACTCCCAGTCGGCGCCAAGGTAGGCACCGGGTCCCCCAGGCGGGCAGCCCAGTTGGGTGCCGCCAGGAGCGACCTCGAGATTCTCGACATCCGGGGCAACGTGGACACCCGGCTCGGCCGGGTCAGCGAGGGCGACCTGGATGCTGTCGTGCTGGCTGCCGCTGGGCTCACCCGGCTGGGCCGGCTGGAGTCTGTCAGCCAGTTCTTCGAGTTGTCCCAGTGGCCGACAGCGCCGGGGCAGGGCGCGCTTGCCCTTGAAGTGCGCACCTCCGTCCCTCGTGGGATCGCGGACGTCCTCCAGAAGATCGACCACAGCACCTCACGGCTGACCGCAAGCGCGGAGCGGGCGGTCCTTGCTCGGCTGGAGGCCGGATGCGCTGCACCCGTCGGCGCGACGGCGGTCATCGACACCAGCCTGCTGCTGCTCACTGCGACCGTCCTGAGCCCCGACGGCACTAAATCGCTCACCAGCTCCCACGCCGGCGTGCTTGAAGGTTCACCAGCCGAACGCGACGCCCTTGCCCAGGAGTTGGGTGAACGGGTCGCCGATGAGCTGCTCGCCCAAGGGGCGGCCGAGTTCGCCCCACTGGCGTGATGGTCGAAACCAGTGGCGTTTCCGGCCTGCGGGTGCTCGTACCCCGAGGCGGCGACGTTGGCGCCCGCCTTGCCGCCGCCGTCTCGGCTCGTGGGGGTGTTCCGGTGATTGCGCCGGCGATTGAGTTTTCGGAACCGGCCGACCCACTGGCGGTGACGGATGCCTGTGCGCGGCTGTCGGCCGGCGAGTTCGACTGGGTCGCGCTGACCAGCGCCACGGCTGTCGAGACGTTGGTGCAGCACCAGGTGCGGATCCCCGAGCGCACCCGGGTCGCAGTGGTGGGACCGGGCACCCGTCACGCGATGGAGACTTCTGGATTCCGCGTCGACTTCATGCCATTGGCCGCGTTTTCCGCAGAGGCGATGGTCGCGGAGTGGCCGGTGTCGTCGGGCACTGTGCTACTGCCGCTATCGGCGATCGCCGAACCCACGCTCGCTGACGGGCTCACCGCTCGGGGACTGGATGTCACGGCGGTTGCCTCGTACAACACCATCGCTCTCCGCTGGGATGACGACACCCGCAGGCAGTGGTGCGATGACGGTTTCGCTGCAGTGCTGCTCACCTCTGCCAGCGTCGCTCGGGCCGTCGCCGGGCAAGGCGACGCGGTTCCCGCGACGACGATCGTCGCCTGCATCGGCGAGAGCACGGCAACCGGCGCCCGCTCCGCCGGGTTGCCGGTGCACGTGGTCGCCAAGACCAGCACTGCTGATGGCCTGGTCGAAGCCCTCAGCGACTACGTCACTACTGAATTCACCAGCACTACTGAATCCACCAGCACTTTCACCCACCACAACTCCACCCACCACAACTGAGGTCACTCCATGACAACCGGACCGAGCATCCGCCCCCGCCGACTCCGCACCAGCCCAGCGATGCGACGGCAGGTCGCCGAGACTCGCCTGCATCCGGCCGACCTGGTGCTGCCGCTGTTCGTGCGTGAAGGCATCCGGTCACCGCAACAGATCGCGTCGATGCCTGGCGTGATGCAGCACACCATCGACAGCCTCAAGCAGGCGGTGTCCGAGGCCGCCGATGCCGGTATCGGCGGAGTGATGCTGTTCGGGGTTCCCGAGCACAAGGATGCGATCGGGTCGGGCGCCACCGACGAAGACGGCATCCTCAACGTTGCGACCCGCGCGGTGGTGGCCGAGGTGGGCGAGCGTCTGGTCGTGCAGACCGACCTGTGCCTGGACGAATTCACCGACCACGGACACTGTGGGGTGCTCGACGCGGATGGACGCGTCGACAACGACGCGACGCTGGATCGCTACCGCGAGATGGCGATCGCCCAGGCGTCCAGCGGTTCCGCCCTTCTCGGGCTCAGCGGAATGATGGACGGCCAGGTCGCAGCGGTACGGGAGGCGCTCGACGCTGACGGTTTCACCGACACGGCCATCCTCGGCTACGCCGCCAAGTACGCGTCGGCGTTCTACGGTCCGTTCCGTGAGGCCGTGGACTCGAGCCTGGTCGGCAACCGTCGCAGCTACCAGCTGGATCCTGCGAACCGGCGCGAAGGCGTTCGGGAGATCCTGCTCGATGTGGCGGAGGGCGCCGACGTGGTCATGGTGAAACCGGCGATGAGCTACCTCGATGTGCTGGCGGATGCCGCAGCCGTCAGCGAGGTCCCGGTGTGGGCGTACCAGGTCTCCGGCGAGTACTCGATGGTTGAGGCCGCTGCAGCGAACGGCTGGATCGACCGCGACCGCGCCATCGAAGAGAGCGTGCTCAGCATCAAGCGGGCGGGCGCGGATGCCGTGCTCACCTATTGGGCGACGGAACTCGCAGGCACACTGCGCCGAACCATGGGGAACAAACAATGACAGACCAGACAACAAGCACGCCGCTGACCGACACCGCGCTGACCAACGAGGCTGCTTTCGCCCGGGCGCAGGCTGCCATCCCGGGTGGGGTCAACTCCCCGGTGAGGGCGTTCGGCTCGGTGGGCGGCACCCCACGCTTCTTCGTATCGGCGAGCGGTGCGTACGTCACCGATGTCGAGGGGCGGCAGTACGTCGACCTCGTCGCGTCCTGGGGACCGGCGATCCTCGGCCACGCCCACCCCTCAGTTGTCGCCGCGGTGCAGGCCGCCGCGGCATCCGGGCTGTCGTTCGGCGCATCGACGCCAGGAGAGACGGAACTCGCCGAACTGGTCTGCGAGCGGATGTCGCCGGCCGTCGAGCGGGTGCGTCTCGTATCGACGGGCACCGAGGCGACGATGACGGCCATCCGCCTCGCTCGGGGTGCGACCGGTCGTGACCTCCTGGTGAAGTTCGCCGGCCACTACCACGGTCACTCGGATGGGCTGCTGGCCGAGGCCGGTTCAGGTGTTGCCACCCTGGCGCTTCCCGGTTCTGCCGGGGTTCCCGCTGCCGTGGCCGCGCAGACGCTGGTGCTGCCGTACAACGACCTGGAAGCCGTGCGGTTGGCGTTCGCCGAGCACGGCGACCGGATCGCCGCGATCATCACCGAGGCGGCAGCAGCCAACATGGGCGTGCTCGCTCCCGAGCCCGGCTTCAACGCCGCGCTCTGCGAGCTCGCCCACGACCACGGCGCACTGGTCATCCTCGACGAGGTCCTGACCGGTTTTCGCGTAGGGAGCGCAGGCTGGTGGGGACTGGAGACCGCGACGGGAGGCTACTACCAGCCTGACCTGTTCACTTTCGGCAAGGTCGTCGGCGGCGGGATGCCGCTGGCCGCCCTGGGTGGTTCGGCCGCGCTCATGGACCACCTGGCCCCGGCCGGACCGGTCTACCAGGGCGGGACGCTGAGCGGAAACCCGGTCGCAGTGGCGGCGGGCCTGGCCACTCTCATTCAGACCACTCCGGAGCTGTACTCCCGGCTGGATGCGGTAGCCGACCAGCTCGCGGCAGCGACCTCCTCCGCACTGGCCGCTGAAGGGGTCACCCACGTGGTTCAGCGGGCTGGAAACCTGTTCTCGTTCGCCTTCCTGCAGGATTCGCCCCGCAACTATGCCGAGGTGAAGAGCCAGGAGGCTTTCCGGTACCCGCCGTTCTTCCACGCGATGCAGGGCGCCGGAGTCTCGCTGCCGCCGTCGGTGTTCGAGGCCTGGTTCGTGAATGGCGCGATGGACGATGACGCCATTGGTCGCATCCTTGACGCCCTTCCCGCAGCGGCTCGGGCAGCGGCAGCGGCGCGGCCGGTCTAGCGCGGGCGGGCCGATCTAACGGGGGCGGCGGCCTTTCTTCCGGTCGACCGCAGGCTTCTTGCCAGTCGGGCGAGCCGGCTGCTTGCGGGGGCTCGGCTCGGCCGTCTTCGCAGGCGATGCTCCCCGTGAGCTGGCTGCGGTGCGGCCGCGCACGATCCCGACGAACTCCTCCACGTCCTCCGTCGTGGCGTCGGTGATCCAGGCGATGGCGATCTGGGTCGCCGGAGCATCCGTGATCGGGCGCGTGGCGAGGTCGCGTCGTGCGTGCTGCCGCGCCAGGGAGTGGGGGAGCACCAGGATGCCAGCGCCCGCCACAACCAGGTCGATGGCGTCCTCCAGCGGTTCCGAGCGGATGGTCTCCCCATCCAGGTCGGCGGTGGTGACGGCGTCGAACACGGAGATCGGATGCTCGTTCGGCACCACGACGACCGTGACTTCCTCGTAGAGGCGGATCACGCTGAGCCCGTCGGGGTCGATCGGCAAGCGTACGAACGCGATATCGGCGCGCCCCTCGATGAGCGCGGAGCGCTGGTCACTCTCAGCGATGGGAGTCACCTCGATCGGGGTGTTCCGCCTCGCGGACCACGCTGTGGTCCACTTGCCCGGGTTCACGCCGGGGACGATCGCGACCCGGAGCGGCTTCAGGTTCGCGGGGCTTCCCGGTGGGCGCGTTTCCATAGGGCGCATTTCCACAGGATAGCCGCAGCGCGGAAAGCCTCCGGACACGGCTGAGGGGCCGGGTGTTGCCGCCCGGCCCCTCGAGGTTTTTCGTGTTAGTCGTCCTTGCGCTTGCTCGCCTTGTCCTTCTTGTCGGCGCGCTTCTCCTTCAACGACTTGCTTGCTGCGGTCTTGGTGCTCGACTTCTTCGGTGACTTGTCGGCCATGATGGTTCCTCCTTCGGAGCCGGATGACTCAACACCAGAGTACCTGTGGGTGCTCCGAAAGTCAGGAGGCCTTCGGTGCTAAGTCTGCTGCCGATAGGATCCAACAATGACCCGCCTGCTTCAGCGGCTGCTGGATCCTGCGTTCCGCCTGTGGTCGCCGTTCTTCTTGCTTCGTGCGGGCATTGCCTCGAGCATGCTTCCGAAGCCGACGGATGCGCCGGTGGTGCACATCCCGGGGCCTGATCCCGATCGCCTGCTGATTGTCGGCGGCGGCATCACCGTCGGGTTCGGTGTGTTGAGCCATGAGCTCGGTATCGTGGGGCACCTCGGTCGGCAGGTTTCCGGCGCCACCGGCCGCGGGGTCGATGTCGACCTGATTGCCGAGGCGGACCTCAGGGCCGCCGAGGTGCCTTCCCGCATTCGGGACTCGAACCTCACTGCCTACGATGCGATCCTGCTGTTCGTGGGGGTCACGGATGCCATCAGGCGAACGTCCACCCGCGCCTGGCGTAACGCTCTGTCGACGCTCATCGAGGACATCGATAGCCGCACGGCGGCTGGCACGCGCATTCTGGTGGTCGGCATTCAGCCGGTTCGGCTGGTCACGACCCTGGACAACCGGTTCGGGCTCTTCGCCGAGCTGCATGCGCGCTCCCTTGACCGCGAATCGGCTCGCGTGTGTGCACAGTGGCCGCAGGCGACGTTCATTCCGTTCCACCCTCGGGCGGAGCCGACGGAGCGCTATCGAACCAGCGCGACCTACGGGAAGTGGGCGGCGCTGGTCTCGCCTGCCGTCATCGAGGCGCTGCAGCAAAACCACCCGCTCGGCGATTTCACGATCTGACCCGAATGCCGGCCACCGTTCAGCGCAGGTCGAGTTTCTCCACCCAGTAGTCGAGGAAGGCGGCGCCCGCATCGTCGTGGATCAACTCGCCGATGGCGATGACCGGGTATGGGCGATCCAGCATGCCGTCGGAGGGGCGTACGTCGATGTGGGCGACATCGTGGCCGACCGAGTGGAGGTGGTCGGCCATCAGGTAGTCGCTTCGCGAGTCGCCGACCGAACGCCAGAGCACTGGCAATGGGCCGTTCCCCGCGAAGAAGTCGAGGGCGCGTTCGGCTGCGCGGTCCTTGTCGAGCGTGATCGACTCGATGTCGGTGGAGATGATGGTCGGTTCGATCCGGAAGGGAACCTGGCCACGGGCATCCGGAGCCTTCTCATCGCCGTACTCCACACCGATCCCGTGTTCGGCGCACAGGTCGAATGCTGCGCGGTTGAACTCTGCTTGCGCTTCCCGATAGCTCTCGTGGGCGACATCCTCCCGCTGTTCCACCGACACCATTGCCTGCTTGGTCTCATCGAAGAACATGGTGGCGGCGAAGTCGCGCTGCACCAGGTCTCGCAGGGCGTCGACGACGGGGGCCGGGATGGCCACGGATGCGTCAAGCTCCACCGTTCCGAGCCCGTCAGCGTCGATCGGGAACCACACTGCGCCCTTCTCGCACACGCCGTACATGCGCGCGTCCGAATCGAGGCCGTGCTCGACCAGCTCGGCGACGACGTGGTCGCGGAGGAAGGCAAGGGAGCGGCCGGTGATGAAAGCGATCGGGACGCCTGCTGCGGCCAGCAGTGCGAGGTCGCGGATGATCGCGGATGGCACGCGGCGGGTGACGGGACTGGCGATCGGCCCGTCGACGTCGAGGAGCAGTCCGAGGGCAGGAGTGGCGACCATGTTCCCATCCTTGCAGTTGCCGGGCGGATGAACCTCGTGGGGAGTCCCTGTGGCGTCGTCGCCGCCGCTGGCGCGGAACACCTATCGTTGACGGTGATGATCACCAGACGTGAGGCGGCCCAGCGCCTCGATATCCCGCTGGAAATGGCGAGTCGGCACGGCCTGCCCTCGCGGATGAGCGAGGACGAGTTCGCCGAGTTGGAGGCCCACCCTCCCGCCTGGCTGCTGCAGTCCCGTGCCAACCGCAAGGCGACCACCCGACCGGTGTGGGTGCAGTTGACCTGCGATGTGTGCCGGTACACGGAGGCGGCGCGCCCGAAGAAGTGGTGGCCGGCCTTCACCTACCTGGTCTGCTCGCACCACGACATCGACGACCTGCCCGCGGCGGCATCCGGTACCGAACGCCGAGAGTTCGACGGAATCGGCAGCCGCTTCATCGGCATCGTCGACAGCGGCGCTGGAACTGAGGTACACCCGGACACGCCCTAGGTGCCCGGGTGCACCTGACTCACTTTTTCTCTGTGCTCTGGCTCGTCTCCTTCCCATTTTCCTAGCGCTTGTCGCTGGGCCAGGAGAGGGCACTCGAAGGGGTCCCTCTGGCCCAGTCCCACCCTGTTGATGTATCGGAGCACGATCCCGTAGGACTGCCACAGGCCGGTCGTCGTGTAGCTGATCCCGTGCGAGTGGCAGAAGGCCGCGATCAGTGGGGCGGCGCGCCGGAGGTGCGGCCGAGGCATGGACGGGAACAGGTGATGCTCGATCTGGTAGTTGAGCCCGCCCATCAGCAAGTCGAGCACGCGACTGCCGCGGATGTTCCGGCTCATCAACACCTGCCGGCGCACAAAATCGAGTTTCAGGCCGTGCGGAACAAGCGGCATCCCCTTGTGATTCGGGGCGAACGCCAGCCCCATATAGAGTCCGAAGAGTCCGAGTTGAACCCCGAGGAAGGCCACCGCAATCCCGGGCGACAGCACGAGGAAAACGAGCGCCACATAGCCCCCGAGCCGGCTCACGAGGAACACGATCTCCACTGGACGACGCGCCACCGGCCCCCTCGCCAACACCCGTCGGACGCTCGACGCGTGAAGGGAAAGCCCTTCGAGCAGCAGGATGGGGAAGAAGAACCAGCCCTGGTGCGCGATCAGCCACGACACCATCGGAGAGTGGTGGCGCGACACCTGCGCGGGAGTGAAGGCGATCACCGGCAACTCGATGTCGGGGTCGGCGCCCTCCTGATTCGGATTCGCGTGATGACGAGTGTGCTTGTGCTGCCACCAGCCGTAGCTCATTCCTACGAACAGGTCGCCGATGACCAGGCTGGTCCAGTCATTCCACTTCCCCGAGCGGAAGATCTGCCGGTGGGCGGCGTCATGGCCGAGGAAAGCGATCTGGGTGAACACGAAAGCGAAAACGGCAGCCAGGAGCAACTGCCACCAGGTGTCGCCGATGATCACGAACGCGCCGAGGCACGCCGCGAACACGACCGGAACGGCGAGGAGCTTTGCCCAGTAGTACCCATAGCGTCGGCGCATGAGGCCGGCGGCGCGGATCTGGTCGGAGATGACCACGAAGTCACTGGCCTGTCGTGACTTCGGTGCCGTCGTCCTGGAAATGGTGACGACGTGCTCGGTTGGGCCCATCATGCCTCCAGACTCAGCGGAACGAACACGCTGCCGGTGTCTGGAGCAACTACCGCCAAAATACACCTGCCCCGAGAGGTGCATCATCGACCCACAGGAGAATCCCAGCCCGGGCAGGCGAGGGTCACACGCTGAAGCGTCGCGTGATGACGCCCTCAGCAAGTTCGCGCAACCGCACATTGTGGTTCCGGGCGTACTCCCGAAGCCACTGGAACGCCTCATCCGTCGGCACGTTGCGCGCCTGGGAGACGACCCCTTTGGCCTGTTCGATCAGCACCCTGCTCTGGAGCGCATGCTGCAGTTGCGCCGTCACCACCTCCTGGTCTCGGATCGTCCGTTCGTGCAGGATGCCGATCGTGGCAACATCCACCAGCGCTTTGGCGGTCGCCGCGTCGTCCGAGTTCAGCCGTCCCGGCCTTTCCCGGAACAGGTTCATGGCGCCGATCGTTGACTCCCGTAGCCGCAGGGGGACGGCACGCACCGAGCGAAGACCCTGAGCGAGCGCGAAGTCGCGAAGCTGGGGCCAGCGGCCGTCTGCGGCATCGAAATCCTCGACGACGACCACGGCACCCGTCGCGAAGGACTCGACGCACGGTCCGTCGTTCAGGCCCAACTGGAGCACCTCGAAGCGGTCGCTTCGCCGACTGCTCGACGCCATCAACTGAAGCTTTCCCGCCTCGTCGGCCAGCACGATGCCGGCATCGGCGACGTCGAGAAGGCTTGAGCACTCCTCGACCAGCAGGTGAAGCAGTTCGACGATGTCATAGCCGCCGACGAGTGTGTCCGCCAGGGTGACAAAGAGCTCCGCTAATCGCGCCTCACGGGTCCCGTGAGCCATACACCGATGTTAAAGCGAAAGGTCGCCGAAGCGCCAGACCTCTGTCAGGCGGCCGGACGGCCGTACTCTTCGAGCAGTCGCAACCAGATCTCGCTCATGGTGGGGAACGACGGCACCGCGTGCCACAGGCGGTCGATGGTCACCTCGCCGACAACGGCGATCGTGGCCGCGTGAATCAGCTCGGCGACGTCCGGTCCGACGAACGTGACGCCGAGCACCACGCGACGCTCCTCATCGACGACCATGCGGGCACGACCCTCGTAGTCTTCCGCATGAATGCTGGCGCCGGACACCCAGCCCAGGTCGTAGTCGACAACACGGATGTCATAGCCGGCTTCCTGCGCAGCTGTGGCGGTGAGCCCGACGCTGGCTACCTCCGGTTCGCTGAAGACGACCTGCGGTACCGCCTCATGGTCGGCCGTGGCGACGTGCGCTCCCCAGCGTGAGTCATCGATGGTCGCGCCGGCTGCCCGCGCCGCGATGACATCACCGGCGGCGCGCGCCTGATACTTGCCCTGGTGGGTGAGCAGTGCCCGGTGGTTGGAGTCGCCGCAGGCGTACAGCCAGTCCGTGCCGGCCACCAGCAGGGTGTCGTCGGTGTTCAGCCAGCCGTTGCTGATCGCCGCACTACCGAGGCCAAGATCGTCAAGGCCGAGCTCGGCGGTGTGCGGAGCGCGGCCGGTGGCCACCAGCACTTCTTCGGCCGTCACCGCGACGCCGGCGGAGAGTTCGATCGAGACTCCGGCGTCCGAACGGCTCACCGACGTGGGGGAGGACCCGAGCAGCACGGTCGCGCCTCGGTGGGTGAGCGATTCGATGATGCGTTCGCCCGCGAACGGCTCCATCCCTCCGAGCAGCCCGCTGCGTGAGATGACGGTGACGTGGGTGCCGAAACTGGTGAAAGCTGTCGCCATCTCGACCGCCACGACGCCGCCGCCGATGATGGCCAGGCTCGCTGGGGCACTTTGCGCGCTCACCGCCTCGCGGCTGGTCCAAGGCCGAGCATCCGCCAGCCCTGGAATCTCGGGGATGTGCGCCGTCGTTCCGGTGGTGACGGCGACGGCGTGCGCGGCCGATAGTTCGGTGACCGAGCCGTCGGGTGCAGTCACCGAAACCTGCTTGATGCCGGTGATGCGCCCACGCCCGCGGAACAGCTCGATGCCGGCGCCGGCGAGCCACTTCGCTTCGTGGTCATCCGTCCAGTCGTGGGTGAACTCGTTTCGCCGGGCGAAGACGGCGGCAGTGTCGAGAGCGCCTACGGATGCTTCCCGCGCCCCAGGAACTCGGCGTGCGGCGCGTAGGGCGGCGCCACTGCGAAGCAGGGTCTTCGACGGGATACAGGCCCAGTATGAACACTCTCCGCCGACCAGTTCAGCCTCCACGATGGCGACGCTGAGGCCGCCTTGTTTGGCCCGGTCGGCGACGTTCTGGCCCACCGGGCCTGCGCCAATAACGATCAAGTCGTACTCTGCAGCGGCCATGCCCGCCTCCTCGCGTTGATGACCATCCCAGACTATGCGCCGCCCGAACGTGGTGGGGAACCGAGCACGGGCCCCGACAGTGCGGGGCCCGTGCCAGTACCTATGTTCGTCCTAACGCAGCGATCGGTTGCCCTTCATCTCCATGTCGGCAGCGCCCTGGCCTCCGCCTTTGGCGGTGCCGCTCACAGCAGACGTCGTCTCGGCGAAGGTCTGGGTGGCGTGTGCGATCGCATCCGCCATCTGCTCCAGAACCTCGGTGCTGACATTGGTGATGTCGTCGCAGGCCTGGTGGTAGCACGGGTCGTAAGCCTCACCCGCGGTTCCGCCGTAGATTGCTGCCTGCTCGGCGGTCTTGGTTCCTTCAGCGCCGGTGAACAGTCCACCGGCCGGGATCCCGTTGTTGATGAACCCGAAGTAGTCCGACCGTCCATCGAACGCCGTCGCCTCGGTGGCGAGGCCCTGCGAGGCGAAATAGTCGAGGAACACCGCTTCGATGTTCGCCGAGCCGTTCGGACCGGCGGTGCCGAAGGCCGAACCGTCCCCGTCATAGACGAAGCGCACGAAGTTCGGCGATCCGACCATGTCGAAGTTCAGGTTCAGCGCGTGATCCTTGATGTCGTCCTTCGTCAACTGGGAGACGTAGTAGTCGGAACCGACCAGCCCGTCTTCCTCACCGCTCCAGAAGGCGAACCGCACCCGGTTGGTTGGTTCGTCACCGGATTCGGCCATCTGGATCGCCGTCTCCAGGACAGCACCGATGCCGGTGCCGTTGTCATTGATACCCGGGCCCTCAGACACGGAGTCGAGGTGTCCTCCGACGACCACGGTGCGGTCATCGCGACCCTCGGTGTCGGCGAGCACGTTGAAGGTGTCGATCTCCTGGACGGTCGCATCCACCTGCATCCGCAGCGTCAGTCCGGGTGTACCGGCGAGGGTCTCGCCGAGCGCGAATGTGGTGCCCATCGCAGGGATGGCGGCCTGTGGGGTCGCCAGGGTGCCGAACAGGAGTCCACTGCGTTCTTCGGTGTTGCCCTGGTTGAAGATGATCACGCCAGCGGCGCCAGCGGCAGCAGCGTTGTCGACCTTGACCCGGAAGTCACAGGTTCCGCGCTGGACCAGCGCGATGTTCCCCGCGGTGAATCCGGCGAAGTCCTCCGCTTCACATCCGCTTGTCGAGGCGCGATCCCCGGTCAGGTTGACGTCGACAGCCGTAACCGGTGCGGTGACATCACCTGCCCCCGAATAGTCCATGGTGTCGAAGTCGGTTTGGTCGACATAGACGGTGGGCGTCGGAGTGACCTGCTCGAGAGACGAGCCGATCTCCACGAACTGGTCATAGGAGAACGGCTGCCGCACCGTGTCATATCCGGCCGCTTGAAGCTGTTCTTCCACGTACTCGGCGGATGCCACGTGGCCGGCCGAGCCTGCGGCGCGGTGGCCATCGTTGGCGTCCGCAATGGCTTGCAGCGCTTCCAGGTGTTCGGTGATGTTCTCGGCGCTGACCGCGTCGCGCAATTCGGTGGTGTCAGTCCCGTTGTCCGCGTAGGCGGGCAGTCCCATTCCGACCGGTAGGCCGATGCTGACTACCAGCCCCACGCCGGTGGCGATGGCCACCCGGCGCAGCTTTCGATTCTCTTTCATTGGATCTCCTTCGATCACAGCAAAAATCCAACGTCGTATGACGGCGTTGGAACCGTGAGCCTGACGCTAGCAAAACGGCCCCCTGAACGGGGGTAGACGAACTATTCGCAGGAAACACACAGGTTCGAGCTCAGTCCTCGCTGCCCAGCCGCCGGGTTCGCAGCAGGCTGAGGTCGAACAGCCAGGCGTTCACCCGGATCGGGTTGCCCTTCGGATACTCGAAGTCCTCTTCGCCGGTGAACGCGAAACCCAGCTTTCGGCACAGCGCGTTGGATGCCCCATTGTCGATTCGGGGGAACGCCAGCATCGAGTCCCGATCGCCGTTTTCAGCCGCGTACTCCAGGCACTTGCGCAACGCATGTGTTGCGATTCCCCGACCCTGGTGGGCGGTGGCGATGCTCCACCCGGTTTCATAGACCGGCTCGCCATGCCAGGTTGTCGTCCAGTACCCGACCGAGCCGACACGCTCCGCCGCATCGGCTGCCGAGACCGTGAACATCCGCGCCTCGCCGGACTCCCAGAGTCGCATGAACCGGGCCTGACGTTCAGTGAGTTTCTCAGGTGATTCCGGCCCACCGATGTAGACGGTCATCTCCGGGGTGTTGCTGCGCTCAAGGACGGGGAGGTCGTCGGCGCTCCAGGGGTGGAGTGAGATCTCGGGTTCGTCGTGGGTGTTCATGGAGGCAGAGTACAGCGCAGTGGATATCGTTGGGGCATGGATTCGGAAGACCTCACCGGCAGCTACCGCCACTTCAAGGGCGGCGTCTACCAGGTGCTCGGTGTTGCGCGCCACAGTGAGACGGAGGAGGCGCTGGTCGTCTACGCCTCGCCGTCGGGGGAGTGGTGGGTTCGTCCGAAGGAGATGTTCTTCGGCACCACCGTCGTCAACGGTCGGGAGATCCCGCGGTTCACCCGCGACTGACGGCGACGCCGTGTCGTCTGACCCCGGATTGCGAAAGAATTGGTGAACCACGAACATCCGGAGGTCAGATGGTCACTTTCGCCCTTATTCATGGCGGTGGGTCAAGCGCCTGGGACTGGCATTTCGTCGCGGCCCTTCTGGAGGAGGCCGGACACGAAGCCGTGGCCGTTGACCTGCCGATAGAAGATGACGGTGCGCGGCTGGAGGATTACGCCCAGGCCGTAGTGGATGCGGTGGGAACACGGCGAGATGTGATCGTCGTCGGGCATTCGCTAGGAGGATTCACCGCCCCGCTGGCCGCGGAGGCACTGGGCGCGATCGGCCTCGTCTACCTTGCCGGCATGATCCCTCTGCCGGGCGAGACCTTCGATCAGTGGTGGACGAACACCGGGCATGACCGCGAGACGATCGATGAGGACCCTGACGTCTCGTTCTTCAACGGTGTTCCGGATGCCCTGGCACGGGAGGCAAGAACCCACGAGCGAGACCAACAGGGCAGCTGGATGTCCCGCCCATGGCCGGGAGTAGCGGATCCGGTCATCCCGACGAAGGCCATCCTGTGCCGGGATGACGCGTTCTTCCCGGCGGAGTTCATGCGACGACAGGTTCGCGAACGGCTCGGCATCGACCCAGAAGAGATCGCCGGGGGCCACTATGCGGCGCTCAGCAATCCGACGGGTGTGGCCGACTCGTTGCTGGCTTTCGCTGAGCACACTCTCACGACATAACGGCGCGCGGGCTTGGTCGGGCGCCGACCCAACGTTGTCTACTGGTTATGCGTCTTAGCTAGTGTGAGCCGGGAACGGTCGCGGCCACCGATAAGGAGCAGTCATGGGTCTCAAGGGCGGAACGGGCGTACTGGTCGCTGGGCTGCTGGGTGCCACGCTGGCGCTGACCGGATGCGTCGGTACGGCTCCGATGGAGGTTGTGCCGAATATCCTGATCGAGGACCAGATACCCGAGGAGTACCTTCAGGGTGCGATAGACGCGGAGACCATGACGTGGATCGATCGCCTGCAGAGGGAGCTCGGGGACGATGAGAACTTCGGTTCGCCGGCAATCTCCAGGGACAGGTCCACAGTCACCATCACCTGGTTCGGCGAGCCCAGCGCTCGGCTGCAGGGCTTGATCGCTGAAGCGCCAGAAGAATTGACGGTGGTCATCCAGTCGGCTGCCTTCCGCCCGGCGGAGCTTGCGGAACTGGTCAGGCTGGCGGTCGCCACACCCGGGATGGTTGGCGGAGTGGAGGTCGCGATGGGGTCGCCAGCAGTGGACGGGTCCGGGATCACAATCGGCATTGTCGAGTTGCCGGCCGGCCGCTCGCTGGAGCAGCTCGGCATTGACATTGCCGAAGCGCTGGGCCGTACGGATGTGCCGGTGACCGTGGAAGTCAGCGGCAGAATCGTGCCAATCAGGGGGTAGGTACGCGTTACTCGAGCGCCTTCTCCAGCCGGTCGCTCGCCGGGCCGGCGAGCAACTCGTCTACCCAGCGGGGCACCTGCTCGCCGGCCCGCCCGATCCGCACCTCGTCGAAGGACGTGGCAACGGCTGACGGTTCCAGGTTGATTTCCACGGTACGAGCGCCCGCCGCGCGGGCTTCCTGCACGAAGCCGGCGGCAGGGTAGACGTTCCCGGATGTTCCGATCGCGGCAAACACCCCACAGTCATTGAGCGCGGCGAAAATATCATCGAGTTGTAGCGGCATTTCCCCGAACCAGACGACGTGCGGGCGCAAGGTGCCGGTGGCTGAGCAGTCAGGGCAGGGGCTGTCGACGCTCACATCACCGGCAACCGA
This sequence comes from Homoserinimonas sp. A520, assembly GCF_054489245.1. Taxonomy (NCBI): domain Bacteria; kingdom Bacillati; phylum Actinomycetota; class Actinomycetes; order Micrococcales; family Microbacteriaceae; genus Homoserinimonas; species Homoserinimonas sp. A520. Next base: position 130,604 of record NZ_JBTMWX010000007.1, read on the forward strand.
ATGCACGGTGTCGCAGGCCTCGCATCGCATCCGCAATAGTTCGCCGTGCAGATGGACGACGTTGCGTGACCCGGCCCGCTCGTGCAGGTCATCGATGTTCTGGGTGACCAGCAGCACGTCGCCGGGCCACTCGGCTTCCAGTCGCGCAAGGGCGAGGTGCGCCGGGTTCGGATGAACGGTCCCGCTGACGAGTTGGCGCCGCCGCTCGTTGTAGAAACGGTGCACCAGCTGCGGGTTGGCGGCATAGCCCTCCGGAGTTGCGACGTCTTCGATGCGGTGCTCCTCCCAGAGCCCGTCCGCCGCACGAAAGGTGCGGATGCCGGACTCGGCAGAAACCCCCGCTCCGGTGAGAATCACGATGGGTGTCAGCATGCATCCACTCTCGCACTAGTGCGATGTGCACTCGAAGGTCAGAACAGGATCCACTTGATCCATCAATTTGGATTGATGTAATCTGTTCGCATGTTCTCGGAAGCATCCGTACAACAATCGGGAGAACCGCCCGCGTTCCTGCGCCTGGGCGGGCACCCGATACGGTGGCAGCTGCTGAGTGAGCTGGCCCGCAGCGACCGCCAGGTCCGTGAACTCACCACTCTGACCGGCCAGGGTCAGAGCCTGACGTCGTACCACCTCAGTCAATTGCGTCGCGCCGGGCTGGTGAGCATGCGGCGCAGCTCGGCCGACAAGCGCGACAGCTACTACAGCCTCGACCTCGCCGTGTGCGGCGAGCGGCTGACGGATGCCGGCGCCGCACTCCATCCCGGCCTTCGGTTGCGCCCGGGTGCCCCGCAAAGCCCGGACCGATGGCCGGCCCGGCCACCCGTCCGGGTGCTGTTCCTGTGCACCGGAAACAGTTCCCGGTCCCAGATGGCCGAGGCGATCTTGAGGCAACTCGGTGGCGGTCGGATCGAAGTGGCCAGTGCCGGAAGCCATCCCAAAACCGTGCACCCCAATGCCGTTCGGGTGATGCGCGAGCGTGGCATCGACATCGGTGGGCACCGCTCCAAGCACCTGAATGAGTTTGTCGAGCAGCGGTTCGATTACGTCATCAGCCTGTGCGATCGCGTGCGGGAGGTCTGCCCGGAGTTTCCCGGGTCACCATCGGTCGCGCATTGGAGCATCCCGGATCCCGCGGTCGCCGCGGCAGAAGACGAAGACAGTTACCCAGCGTTCGTCCGCACTACGGACGAACTGAACACTCGCATCCGGTTCCTGCTGTCCACGCTGGAACATTCCCTGACTAGTTCGGAAAGGAGCTAGAAATGTCAGACAACCTTGCAGACCTGGTCAACGTCCGTTACCTGGTCGACGACGTCGAGAAGGCGGTCGACTTCTACACCAGGCATCTCGGTTTCACCCTCCGGATGGGCGCGGCACCCGCGTTTGCCGACGTCATCCGCGGCAGGCTGCGGCTCTTGCTGAGCGGGCCGACCAGCTCGGCAGGTCGACCTATGCCGGACGGCACCAAGCCCGAGCCGGGCGGATGGAACCGCATCCAGCTCATCGTGGACGACATCGCGGCCGAGGCAGACCGGCTGCGTGCGGCGGGAGTCACCTTCCGCAACGACATTGTGGTCGGCCCTGGTGGGCAGCAGATTCTGGTGGAGGACACGACCGGCAATGTCGTCGAGTTGTTCCAACCCGCCGCCGCCTCCTGAGGCCGCCTGAGCATCGGGTAGTGCACCCTCGGCCGGCCGCGGGAAAGGCCGACCGATCGTTTTCACGATCGTGTCGGCCAGTCTCCCAGAGGCGTTACGCTGCATCGACCTGGCCTACGGTGCCCGGCAGCACGACAGGAAAGTCGATGTCGGTCTTCATCGCCTTGTTGAAGTAGTTGGTGAGCGTGTTCAGCCCGACCGCCGCGATGACCTCGACGATTTCGGCGTCGCCCAGTCCGGCCGCGCGAGCTGCCTCGAAGTCGGCATCGGCAATGTCACCGCGAGTGGCATTCACCGCGAGCGCGAACGAGAGGATGGCGTTCTCCTTCGGGTCGGCGGCCGAGCCTTCACGCGCCGACAGGATGTCTTCCTCGTCGAGCTTCGCTACATGGGTGGACGTGTAGGTGTGCACCGATAGGCAGTACCCGCACTCGTTTGCCTCGGCAATCGCCAGAGCGAGTCGCTCACGAGTGGCGGCACGCAGCACGCCACGGCCGAGCGCGCCCGACAGTGCGAGGTAGCCCTTCAGCGCGGCCGGGCTGTTCACCATGGCCCGCGTCATGTTCGGCACCGCGCCCATCGCCTGCTGCGTGGCGTCGAGTTGCTCTGCAGCGGCTCCGGTGGCGGAAGCAGGATCGATTAGAGGGATGCGTGTCATGATGCTCCTGAGGGGGATTTCTTATGGTTGCTATTGGCTTGTGCCATTAGACACCCCATCACACTCTTCTTACGTTTGCAAACTACTGTTACCATAAGAACATGATTCAAGCTGGCTACGCGGGCGGCGCCCCCATCCTCGGCGAGGGCTTGGCGCTCGACTTGATGAACACCTATTACGCCACGCGCGGTAAGCCGGCAGAGGCTCTCGGTTCACCGGAGCACGCGACCGCGTGGGTACGGCAGGTGGCCGACCGGCTGGCAGACGCCGGTGCACCGTCGGCCATCAAGGTACGGATCCTCCAGGATGACCTGGATGCGTTGCTCGAGTTGCGCAACGCGGTGCGCGGGATCGCCGCTCGTGTGGTCGCCGGAGACGACCCGGACCAGAACGATGTCGACTGCGCCAACCGCCTGGCCGCTCTATCGCCACGTTGGACGTCGATGACGTGGGGGCCGGGCGCCGGTGCCAAGAAGACGACGCAGACCGCGGGGGTGCCCCTCGACCAGGTGCTCAGCGCGTTGGCCGCCGATGCAATCGAACTGTTTTCGGGGTCGGACGCCGTACGCCTGCGGATGTGCGAACGCCCGGGCTGCGATTTGTTCTTCCTCAAAGACCACCCGCGACGTGAATGGTGCACCCCGGCGTGCGGTGCGCGGGTTCGAGCAGCGCGGTCCTATGCGAAGCGCGTCAGCAGCCAGCGCGCACATTCCGCCTGACGTGTCCTAGCACGCTCCTCATTCAGTTGAACATGCTTGAATCGAGTCATGGATGCTGCCGAGGATCAGGACGAGTTCACCATCGTTGCCGTGCCGGAGAAGAACCGCTACGAGATGCGCGATGGCGAGAAGGTGGCGGGTTTCGCCGAGTACATGCTCACACCCGACCAGATCGTGTTCACACACACGGTGATCGACAAGGAGTACGGCGGACGGGGCCTCGGCTCCAAGCTCGCCAGGCATGTACTGGATGATGCGGCGAGCACCGGTAAACGGATCGTGCCGGTGTGCTCGTTCATCGCCGCCTACGTGAAGAAGCACCACGACTGGGACGAGTTCCTCGAGCCGTCGGGCAGCGCTCCACCTAGCTGAGCGAATGCTTCCAGCCGGCTAAGGCGCTTCGCTGACCACCTCAGCGGTGAAGGTACTCGACCTCCACGGGATCGTGCTGGGGTAAAGGGCGGTTCCGTCTGCCTTCACGGGGGAGGGGGCGAACACCCGCTGGCTGAGCAGCGTGCCGGTCACCGTGTCGATCGTGATCTCACGAAGGCTGGCAGCCTCAGGCTCATCGATGGCATCGTCGGCGGTCGCCACTGTGGCATCCGGCAGGCCGATGGTGACCGTGGGGTGCCCGTCCTCGGTGGTGCCTTCGTCGGAGATGACGATGCCCGGGATGGATGCCATGGCCCTCCAGATTTGTCCCCGCTGGGCTGCCGGAAAGAGATTCCAGCGAAGGTCGATTGCCATCAGGTCGAATGCTGAACCGTCGTCGCCTCGCATCCACTCCTCATCTTGGGCTTGCTGCCGGTACCAGGCCATCAGGTCGTCGGGGTCGGATGGCATCGAGTCGGCCAGGTGGAGGCGCGGGCTCCACGTGCCGCGGTAGAGATTCTCGGTTTTGAGGAATCCATCACGGAACCGCAGAACGAGGTCCTCACCCGGATAGGCCCCGTAGATGAACGACATGCGCTCCTGGCGCCCCTCGGCAGCGCCTTCTCCCCAGGACTGGAGCACCTGGCCGCCCAACGCCTCCGGAGTGGTGTCCATCACCCACACCCATTCATCGGCACGGTTGGCCGGAATGTACAGCTCGGATTCGGTCCGCTCGAGCCACCCCCACTTGGCGGTGCGATCAATATCGACAGCGCCCCGGAACACGTTGGTGAAAACCTGTTCTGTCGTTGTGGTGACTTTGAGAAAGCTGCCAGGCCCGACAACGGGATCCGCGGCGGCTTCACTGAGGGACGCCGTCTCCAGGAGCACCTCCGCAGCGCTGGCGCTGTCCATGGGCAGCGTTACTTCGGGAAAGCCCGGAACGGTAACGCCGCCGGAGAGGTTCACCGCGACCAGAGCCACGGTGAGTGCGGCGGCCAGGGGAATCCCGGCTCCCCAGAGCACCCGTCCGCGATGACGGATGCGACGGCGCGGCATGCGCTGCTTCGGTGGAACTTCGCTGGCGGCTGCTTTGGCGAGAAGGTCGCGCGTTCGCTGTGTTGCGGAGTCGCTGGGACCCTCGATGTCGCTTCCGATGCTTCGTAGCAAAGTCAGTTCGTCCATGGGTTTGCTCCGTTCTCATTGATGGTTCGGAGGGATATCATCCGGTTCGGCACCTCTGCGCCAGATGGGCCGACGGCTCCGTCCGGGTCGAGCCGCGAGCTCGATTCTCGGTCTGAGTCCGCATTCCTCATGCGCCGTCGCGCCCTGTTCAGTCGAGACTTGACCGTGCCGACGGCTGCTCCCGTGGCTTCGGCGACGCCTTCGTAGTCCAGGTCGCCCCAGGCGTAGAGGAGCAGGGTGTCGCGGTCTGCCTTGCTCAGAGCAGCAAGCGCGGGACCGAGCCCGCCGACGTGGGCAATGGCATCCAGCCTCGCATCCGCCGACTCGAAGGCATCGGCAGCGACGTGATCAGCAGGGACCGCGGCGATGAGGGCGAAGCGACGCGTTTCAGCGGCAAAGTGCCGGCTCACGAGGTTGTTTGCGATCCCGTAAAGCCAGGGGCGGGCATCCGTTCGCGTCAGGTCGAACCGGCTGCGCCCCCGGAATGCGGTGAGGAACGTTTCGCTCATCACGTCCTCGGCCGTGGTGTGCCCAACACGACGTGCGATGTAGCGATAGATGACGGACCCGTGACGCTCGAACAGATCACCAAAAGCGGACGGCTCGTCGAGGGAGCGCCGGATGATCGCATCGTCTGTGGTCACACTTGGTATTCCTCGCTCGCCGCGTTTGTGTTCACGGTATCTTGCTGGCGGCCCTGGGAGCTCTTGCCGCAGCTGACGTCACGCGCGATCCTTGGTGGATGGCGTCATCCGCACGCAAGCTGGTCAAGGTCCCGGAAGTGGTGGGCCTGCCCTTCCACGTCGGTCGCGACCTTGCCATCGAAGCGGGCGTGACCCTCGCGAACATCGACCCGGATGGGCCGCCCATTGGCGCGCTGGCCTGGCCGGGATTGTTATACATCTCCACCCAGGATCCGTTGCCCGGGGTGTCTGTGCCTGAACACGACTCAGTCAGGGTCACAGTGGTCGAACACGGCGAAGCACCCCGGACAAGTTCGCGAGAACCAGCTAACCCTCCCGCGCTCGACGCTCATGCCGAGCGGGAGCCGGATCCGGAGCTGTTGACCTGACATTTCCGGATGATTGCGCATCCGCCCGTTCCCTGCTCCAGCTGACCAATGGGTGCAGCAACGAGATCAGTTGCCTGCCGGACGCGGTGAGGACGTAGGTGATCGACACTGGAGTAGTCGGTCGCACGTCGCGAACGATGAGGCCCTCGAGCTCGAGTTCTCTGAGCCGCGAGGTGAGAAGCCGATCGGAGATTCCCTCGACGAGCGCACGGTACTCGGAGAACCGGCGGGCGCCCCTCGCACCGGCCAGGAGGATCGCCGCGTTCCACTTGCGGCCGGCAAGCTCGGCGGATGCCTGGAACCTGCGGCATTCCTCTTCGTCGATGCGGGCGAACTCGGTGTCAGCCATTCTGTCCTCACTAACTATTGGTAAGTAGCTTACCTCCAGTTGGCGTTGTCGGGTACAGCTTGCGATTCTTGAGTACCTCAGCAGGAAAGGCGCTCATGGTCAGCACCATCGCAATCCTCGGCGCGGGCCGGGTCGGATCGGCGATCGCGCGCACGGCGTTGGCCGCCGGCTACTCCGTGAACATCGCCGCTTCCGGCCCTGGTTCAGACATTGCCCTGTTGGCCGAGATCGTAGTTCCGGGCGCCCGCGCCAGGTCGGCGGCTGAGGCAACGGCCGGCGCCGATCTGGTTGTCCTGGCCGTGCCCCTGCACAAGTACCGCACAGTGTCGCCGTCCATACTGGCGGGCAAACTGGTGGTCGACACCATGAACTACTGGGAACCGATCGATGGCAGGCTCGATGATTTCGAGGCGGATGCTCGGAGCAGTAGCGAGATCGTCAGCGATCATATTTCGGGGGCGACGGTTGTGAAGACGCTCAACCACATCGGATACCACGAGCTGGAAAGCGACTCGCGCCCGTTCGGTCACGAGCACCGGCGGGCACTCGCGATCGCCGGTGATGACGAAGATGCGGTCGACACCGTCGCCGAGGTCATCGACCGGTTCGGCTTCGACCCGGTCACATCCGGACCGCTAGCGACCGGCGCCGCGTTCGAGCCGGGTACGCCGATTTTCGGTGGGCGCCTCTCAGCCAACGCACTTCGGGCAGAGATCGGGCTGGCTTGTACAGCCGCATCTCTGAGCGGCGCTGGGCGTCGCTGACCTGCACCGAACATCCGCAATCATCACCGACCTCTTGGAGAACATCATGGAAATAGGCGCCTACAGCTTCGGCGACACCCAACTCGACCCGGCCGGGGGCACGCGTCCGACCGGGGAGGCGATCCGCAACCTATTCGACGCGATCGTACACGCGGACCGGGCCGGACTGGACTACTTCGGCGTCGGCGAGCACCACACCGTGAGCATGCCGGCATCGTCCCCGGGCACGGTCATCGCCGCAGCTGCGGCCGCGACCAGCAGGATCGTGCTGGGAAGCGGCGCCAGCATCATCAGCACGGATGATCCGGTGCGGGTGTTCCAGCAGTTCGCTATCGCCGACGCGGTTTCAGGCGGCGGGCGGGTGGAAATCACCGCCGGGCGGGGGTCCTCAGTCGAAACGTTCCCGCTGTTCGGCTACGACCTGCGCGACTACGACCGGCTCTATGCCGAGAAACTCGACCTGCTGATGACCATCAACAACAGCGACTCCGAAAAGGTGACCTGGTCGGGCACCGTTCGCCCCGCGATCGATGATCTGGCCGTGGTTCCTCGACCGGCGAGCGGACGCCTGCCCCTCTGGCTTGCTACCGGCGGTAACGCGTCGTCGTCCGCGCGCGCCGGCACCCTCGGATTGCCGATCTCCTACGGGATCATCGGGGGAGAGCCGCACCGCTTCGCTCCGCTGGCCGAGCTTTACCGCCGCACCGCCGCCCAGGCCGGTCACAAGGGGAACGACATCAAGGTCTCGGTCGGAGCGCTCGGGCTGATCGCCGCCACCAAGAAGGAGGCGCTGGAACGCTTCTACCCGGGTTGGCACAACCTCAACATCGAGATGGGCCGGTTGCGCGGTTGGGGCGCACCCGACAAGCGGCAGTATGACGCCCAGGCGACCGCCCCGGGCGCCTACTACGTGGGTGACCCTGACGATGTGGCCGAGCGGATTGTTCACCTGCACGGCTACCTGGGTCACATGCGCCACTTCCTGCAGATGGACATCGGTGGGCTTCCGCACGAGCACTTCCTCGAGTCCCTGACCTTGCTCGCCACCGAAGTGAAGCCACGCGTCGAGCGGCTCCTCACTGCGAAGTGAGGGCGCGACGCATCATGTCGATGAGGGTGCGCGCTGCCTGCTCAAGCTCGGCATCGCTCAGTGTCTGGGTGATGAGCCAGGTGTCGATGGCCTGACCCATCCCCATGGCGACGGCGAGGATGAGCTCCACCGGGACGTCGGTGCGCACCGCGCCGATGCGCTGGCCGGCGACGACTGTCTGTGTGAGCCACGGCAACATCTCCTGCTCAGCGTCGTGCTGTGCTTCACGCAGCGGCGGTGTCCCCGGCCCGGTGAGCCAGTCGCGCAACAGCGAGGCCGCCTCGGGCGATGCCGTCAGCATCCGCATCAATCGCAGGTAATAGTCGAGCAGCGTCGCCCAGAATTCGTCCGGATGCTGTGTGTCGGGCACCGGCAGCGGCCCAACCCGCTGAAGAAGCGCTTCCAGCTGCACGCGGATCACGTGCGCGTACAGGTCCTGCTTGTCGTCGAAGTAGTAGTACATCGACCCCTTGGAGATTCCCGCGGCTTCGATGATCCGGTTCAACGATGCGTCGCTGTAACCGTGGGCGGCGAACTCGGCCAGGGCCGCATCCAGGATGGCAGCCTGTTGCCCTGCGGGAAGTTTGTGGAAGCGCGGACGGGTCATAGGAGCATTCAACCGGTCGGCGGCGGCGGCAGCTGGATGGGGTCGCGCAGGCTGCGCCCCATGGCGAGTTGTGCGATGAACGGGACGGCCATCAGGCCGAGCACGGTGCTGCGCAGCAGCACCTGCATACGGTTGCGCGGCGCGAACGCTGCGCCGAGACCGATCGCGGCATCCTGTTTGGTGCGTACGAATGGCGCCAGTTGTCTTTCGTACGCCGCGAAGGCTGCCCGGTAGTCGTCTCCGGCCTTATGCAGTTCGGCCGCGAGCACGTAGGCCTCCACCATTGCGAGGGCGGAACCCTGACCGGCCAGCAGCGACGGGCAGGCCGCGGCGTCGCCGATCAGCGCGACGCGGCCACTCGACCATGACGGCATCCGGATCTGGCTGGCCCGGTCGCAGTAGAAGGTGCGCGCCTGCGGCATCCGATCCAGGATGTCCGGAACCTCCCATCCGACCTCGGCCAGACGTGCGCGGAGGAGTTCCTGCTGCGCCTCCACATCATCCGTAGGTAGGTCGCCGTCATGGCGGAAGGTGAAACAGAACATGGTCGTGTCGTCGCGCATGGCGAACCGGAGGGCCTGCACGCCGACCTCCGTGTGGGTCACGGCGACGAGTTCATCGCGTGGACGGTAGCCGTCTACCTCGAAAACCGCCACCGCAATGCCGAGGTAGCGCTCAAACTGATCCTCCGGCCCGAAAGTCAGCGACCGCACGCGGGAGTGGAGCCCATCGGCGCCAACCACGAGGTCGAAGTCCCGCTGCGTGCCGCTGGCGAACTCGACATGCACGCGGTCACCGTCGTCGTCAAGCGTGCGGACGGTATCATCGAAGATCGTCTCGACCTCGCCGTCCAGCGCGTCATAGATGGCGGATGCCAGGTCGGCGCGTGCGATGCTGACGTAACGGCCACGGACACTGTCGATGAGACGGCTCGGGTCCAGATGGGAAATCCGCCGGCCGGTGGTGGAGACTTCGCGGAGCTCGCGAATGCGGTAGCCCTCGTCCATCAGGCGCGGGACAATCCCCATCCGTTCCGCCACGTCGAACCCGGAACCCCAAAAATCCACGACGTAGCCGCCCTGCCGCAACTGCGGTGCGCGCTCGACCAACGTGGGCTCGTGTCCCGACTTGCGCAGCCAGTACGCGAGCGTGGGGCCGGCGATGCCTGAACCGACGATCAGAACCTTCATGAAATCACCGTTTACGACCATTGGTTCGACCAGTGGTCTAATTCTAACGCATGTTGGCCGGCGGTCAAGCCTGCTGGTTAGGGTGAAACCATGTCAAAAACCGGCAAGGTCCGAGATATCGCTACGAAGGTTCAAGACAATGCGGCGATGCGCGCAGCGGCCCGGGTCGGGTTCGTGGTGAACGGCCTGTTGCACGTGCTCATCGGCCTCATCGCTGTGGAGGTAGCGTTCGGCACTGGGGGAGAGGCAGACACTGGAGGTGCCATGTCCCAGGTTGCTGCGACTCCGGGCGGGTTAGCCGTCCTGTGGGCTGTGCTCGTCGGGCTGTGGGGGCTGGCGGCCTTCCAACTGCTCGAGACCGCACTGGTCACCGGCGTGGACAAGGATTCCTGGGGAGCGCGGGCCAAGGAGGGCGGGAAGGCGATCGCCTATGCCTTCGTTGGCGCAACGGCGCTCAGCTTTATCGTCGGTCGTTCCCCCGACAGCGGTGATCAGGCGACGGGGTTCAGCGCGCAACTGCTTTCATCCCCGGGCGGCGTCCTGGCCTTGCTGCTGGTCGCGACCATGGTCGCGGCGGTAGGCGTGTACTTCGTCGCCAAAGGCATCCGTCAGCATTTCTTGCACGACCTCAACCTCCCCGGCGGAACCACCCGCCGTGTCACCGTCGTCATCGGAACCGGCGGGTACGTCGCCAAAGGCATCGCAGTGGTGGTCGTCGGTATCCTCTTCGGGCTGGCCGCCCTCTCCGCGGATGCGAGTGAGGCCACCGGACTCGATGGAGCGCTGAAGGCCCTTGCGGCTCTGCCATTTGGCACCGTCGTGTTGTCGGTTATCGCCCTCGGACTCGTTTCGTACGGCGTCTACTGTTTCGTGCGGGCAGTCCATGCGCGTCTCTGATCACGGGCTGGCTACTGTCGCGGTACCAATCGTGATCTACGCACTCATGCCGCAGCTTCACTGTGTCCGCAGGGCAAATAATCGGCCGCCAACACAACTGATTGGTCAGGGCCCGGGTCGGTTACCGGGTAGCCGGAAAGGTGACGCCTGTGAGTTCCTCCGAAGCCTCCCACAAACGTCGGGCGGTAGCCAGGTCCTTCGCCGCATCCGAACGACCGACCAATGTCGGTGCGCCAGTCATCTCTCTGGCGTTTCCCGGCCCGGCATAGCTTCCGCCGGGTAATTGGGCAGTGGCCGCGAAGAGAGTGGGTGTAGCACCGCCCGCAGCGTCTTGTGCGAAGAGGCGGACGACGACCGCTCCGATGAACGTCATGATGGCACTACCGGAGTGGGAGCCTAGGTTTGTCGCAGCCATGCCCGGGTGCGCCGCCATGGCAAGGACTGTCGAGCCCGAAGCTTCAAGACGTCGCTGCAACTCGATTGCGAACAGCAAGTTGGCCAGCTTCGACTGTGCGTAGCCAGCCGAGCCGTTGCCGTACTTGCGGCGCTTCCAATTGAGGTCCTCGAAGTCGATGGTTCCCGCTCGGTGGGCTCCACTCGCAACGGTCACAACGCGCCCGGTGACATAAGGGACCAAGAGGTTGGTAAGGGCGAAGTGGCCGAGGTGGTTGATTCCAAGCTGGAGCTCGAACCCGTCCGCGGTCCGGCCGAGCGGCGGGATCATGACGCCGGCGTTGTTGACGAGCGTATGAATGTCACCGTTCCAGTCTTCGGCGAACTGTCGAACCGATGCGAGGCTCGCGAGATCGAGGCGTCGGACCTCGACGGACCCGCCGATCACGGCGGCTGCCGCATGCCCCTTGACTTCGTCCCGCACGGCCAGCACGACGTGTGCTCCGTGGGCTGCAAATGCACGAGCGGCTTCGAAACCGATGCCGCTGTTCGCGCCTGTGACAATCACGGTTTTGCCCGTCAGGTCGGGAATCTGATCGATCGTCCACTCAGCGGTCCGGGTAATTGTCTTCACGGCTTTGTCCCTTTCGTGGGCTTAGCGCTGCGGCGGAATCGCCTTGGCGTACGTTGTACATTACAGGATAATGTACACCGTACGCAAGTGCGAATTTCAGGTTCGCGTCGCTGCTGGCCGGCTCAGGTATCGAGCCCAGCGCGAGAGCGCATCATGCACTTCCGGATGTCGTAGCCCGTGGCGTCGGGCAAGGTCCTCTGCTTCCGTGTGTGGGTATCGATCTTCCGCTAAGAAGCTCAACGTTTCTCTTCCGACGCCTGATAGCCACGGCGGAAGCAGCTTCACCAGAGGGACTGGAATTCGCAGTCGCGGTGGCTTTACGTTAAGTTCGGTCGCCAGGAAGCGGAGCATATCGGGAAGGGGTGGAGTGCGGTCATCCAATACCCAGTAAGAGCGGTTCTCTGCGTCGGCGACCCGCGGGACGAGGGCCATGAACGCCGCAAGGTAGTCCGCTGTGACGATAGGAAGAAAGGTGCGGTGATTGCCGACAAGGGCACGAAGCCGACCTGCGCTTAGCTCCACGACGGTGGCCGCTAGCCCAATCGTCTGGCTGGACTCTCCAGTCGTTGAGTGACCAATTACTGTCGCCGGGTTCAGCACCGTCCACGGCACACCGAGCCGCATGGCGGTAGAGCGGACAACTGCGTCGCCCTCCACCTTTGACGCCTCATATGCGCCGAGGCGTGCATAGCGCTCCGATCGCTCCTCGTCCGACCAGGGGACCGGCTCTCCGTCACGGCTCCCGACTCGGTAGCCCGATACGTGCACTAAGCGCTTCACGCTGCCGAGCCGCGATGCGAACTCCACTATTCGTGCCGGCCTCTCGACGTTGGCTTCACGCGCATGCGCAGCTGCCATCCCGAATGCGTAGGCGCCAGAGGTGTTGAAAATCTCGTCGACTTCGAGCGACCCGTCGCGCAGCCCTAGTCCCAGCGCGCCCAGGTCCACCCTCACCGTCCTTACCGGGCGACTGGCATGGTGGTCGACAAGCCACTGCTGCAACGGGCGGGGGTCGTTGCCGTCGCGCACAGCGACTGTGACGTCGACGCCTTGCTCCAGTAGTTCCTTGACTAGCCACCGGCCGATGAATCCGCTCGCTCCGATCACCAGCGCACGCCGGTCAGCGGTCACAGCAGGAGCGCTATTCCGGTTGCGACCAACCAGACCGACCACAGGATGTAGACGGCGGGGGTGGCGGATGCCGCGACGCGCCACCCCTTCACTTCGAACGGCCCTACGAACTCCAGTGAGCACAGCACCAGGGCAGCACCAATGACTATACCCACGATGCCAAGCCACCCTGGGACGTTGGAGCTCTGGAGGATGCCCACGCCAACGAGGGCGCTCCAGCCGCCGGTGAACAGGAAGCCGAGGTGCTCGCCCACCGCGACCCCTAGGTAGCGGTTGAAGGCCTGAAATACGATGTCGATGGCTTCTTTGCGGGCTGGCGAATCGGCATCCGCTGACTCACGCGCGAGGTACGGCACCAAGAAGGGCCAACGGATCAACCCGAGAAACTGCACCACGCTCGCAATGACCCCAGTGGTCGCTGCCGCAAGTGCGAGCCACTGGGGTACGCCGTCCAGCGACGCGGACACGAGAATCGCCAACGGCGTGAGCAACACAGCCGTCAGGGCGAATCCCCACCACAACAGAACCAGTCGCGAGCCGCCGTCGCGGAATTTCTCCAGAATCTCCGAAGACGGTCGCCGAAGGACGTCCGGATAGTCGAAGGTGGCCGCTAGGGCTGCGAACGCCGCGTTGAAGGCTAGGGGTATCGCGATGAGAAGGATGCCGGCGACCGTGGTGATGGCTGGGTCCATGGGTGTCATTGGATCGCGCCTCCATCGCGTTGGATGTTGCTGACGCCAGTGACAAGCTGGCGGAGAACGAATTTGTAATGGGCATCGCTCCCGTAGTTGGCCAGCTCGCTCGCAACGGACAGGGTCAATGGAAAATGGACTGAGGGTAGCCTCGCCAGCGAGGCGGTCAGTTCGGCCTCGGGATCGGTTGCCGCTCGTGTTGCGTCGCGAGCGGTGTTGAATGCGAACCAGCCATAGTTCAGCGCCAGGATTCCGCTGAACGTCGCCACAGACTCTGCGCCTGTGATGCCTCCGCGCTGGAGGATTCTCAGTGCGGTTTCACCGATGACGGTCGCGTTGACTCCGGGGTTGGAGTGCGTGAATAGGGGGACGATGGCCCAGGGATGGTCCGCCAGCACCACGCGGTGAGCGGTTGCGAATGCTGCCAGGTCGGCTTGCCAATCGTCTGTGGGAGCGTTGACTTGGATGCGGCCGAGGACCCGGTCGAGCATGGCGTCGATCAATTCGCCTTTGGTCGCGAAGTACCGGTAGAGCGCCATGGGGGAGGCCCCGATCTGTGTGGCTACAGCGCGCATGGTGAGCGCTTCGAACCCATCGCGTGCGACATGTTCGGCGGCCTCCAGAATCTCGTCGGCGTTAACGGAGCTGCGTGGCCGCCTCGGACGGGGAGCTGCGGATTTCTTTTCTGTCATCGCTTGACTCTTTCTTCGTGTACGGCGTACATTATGACTTCACGTACACCGTACACTATCTTTGAGGAGAATCAACAATGAGCACGACATCCACAATCACAGCAAGGCCCCCGCAGGTTCGCCCGCCGTTCCGCACCCTTCTCATCTGGATGCTGAGCTTCCTTGCTATACCCATCGCCGGATACCTCGGCACGTTCCTGGTCGGGCGCGTTGACAATCTTGCGTCGGCCATACTCGGCGGAGCATTGGTTGGCGCGATCGTCGGTTTTTCACAAGCACTCGCGAGCAGTCGGCGCCTGGACAAGCTCACATGGACACTCGCATCCGCTCTGGGCACGGGCGTTGGAGTTGCTCTCGGAACCCTCGTCGTCGGCTACCGAACATCCCTTGCCGATCTCGTTGTGGGTGGCTTGATCACCGGTGCGGTCATCGGACTGACCCAGGTGCTCGCCCTTCCGCGCCAGGCCCGCTTTCGTTGGTTGTGGGCACCGGTCACTGCTGCACTGTGGCCACTTGCCTGGGCTGTGACGACTCTGGCCGGCATCAACGTCGAAGAACAGTTCATCGTCTTCGGCGCAAGCGGCGCATCGGTTTACACACTCCTCGCAGGACTGACCCTGCTCGCCCTTCGCCTTCCCTTACGCAAAAACGGCTGAACCCCCACGTTCATCGGCGTAGTGCGGCGCCAACTGTTCCATCTGCTCCATCACGAGTTTGATCGCTTCCGGCTGCTTGTCCGGCGGGTACCCGTTGGTGACCAGTAGTCGCTTGATGGATGACCGCAGCTTGGCTTTCACGTCGTCGCGCACGGTCCAGTCGGTGCGCACGTCGCGACGCATCACGTCGACCAGGTCGCGGGCGATCTGCGCAAGCACCCCCTCACCCTGCACCTGCACGGCCTTGAACTGGCGCAGCTGATCGTCGCGGGCAGGCGCCGCGTCGT
>NZ_JBTMWX010000008.1:0-137018 GCF_054489245.1 Homoserinimonas sp. A520
GCCATCCTGGTTCGGGACAACCTCTCCGAACTCGACGGGCTTGAACCACGACAGCCGATGAGGGCTGGTTGTCCGAACTACAAGGCAGAAGTCCGGAATAGCGGGTCACGCGACACAAGGTGTCGCGTGACCCGCGGGGTTCGGACAATTTGCCAATCTCGGACAACTGAAGAACCGGGGATTTGAAGCATCGCCCCTCTCGGAATCTTGCCAACCTACTTCGGACAAGGTCTTCCTAAGACTAGACAGCCTGCTTCTAGCGGCTTCGCTCGTCCCCCAGAACTGCATGAGAGCACTGATAGACGTTAAATCCGACTCAGACTTCTTCACCATCGCGGTGCAGGAACATCTGGATCTATCGACATGACCAATCAGAATTGCAGGCGACAAGGTCGTTCCTCCAGCGAGGTGGACCTACAGCGCAGAGCGTTACTTCCCCAGCATTCTGAGGATCAAGTCCTGCAGCCATGCAGGTTCAGGTTTTTCTCCTTCGAAAATATTCATAGTGGCCGCGTAGAGCGTGCCTAAGGGGTTGGCAGGCCAATCCGGATCCTCAAGTACTAGCAGCGTTTTGCCGTTGCGGTAGTCTCGCGCTTCCCCTTGATAGATGGCCCAGCGGGCATGGGGAGACTCGCTCAGAAGAACATCGGCCATGTAGGCGTGTACTTCGTCGATCAGCCGCAGCTGCTGTGCTGTGAACGGACCGTCCCCATCGGAGCCGGTACCGGCGGGCGGGAACTGAGGGTCCCACCAGACCGGCACGTCATTGTGGCCATCTTCCTTGCTTGCGAGCAACTGATCAACGAACCATTCGCCAAGCGGCTTGAGGCTTGCCAAGCTTCCATCGAGCCGTACCTCGGGCCGATTGCCTATTTTCTCCCGCAACCGATCGAGCGCGATTGGTAACTGCTGAAGGTAGCTTCGGTTGTACTCATCGATCTCCTCCGAGGAGGCGTACGTCAGGTACTTCATTTGCTCACGGTACAGCGTTGAGCAAAACTTTGAACGATGGATCAACGGTCACGCGTTGATCCCGTAGCGCGAATCTCGCTTCCACGCCTCGGCCCCTGAACGGTTGTAACGATCGGTTCTCCCACTTGTGTGAGCGGCTGTCATTGTTCAATGTAGGCGGAAGCGCCACACTTGCCGTATCGAGCGAAAGGCTGGTAGGTGAAATGGCACAGCAGTTTTCAGTGCTTCGAGGCCCATTCCATCGGTTTTTTGAAGGAGATCTCAGCAAGATTCCGGCCCTGAACGAGCGTCAGCTGAACAGACTTGCGTCCGAACTGGGGGTCCGTCTGTACGACTCCCAGGGCGACGAGGGCATCATGGATAGGGCCTCCGTATTTTGGGACTTCACAATCATGCGCACCGAGGACGGCAAGGCCCGCGTGCTGACCGGAGACTTACACATCCAATCTAATGCTGGCGCAGAACAGATCCGGGAAATCCTGAGCGATCTTGTGCGCTTGGCTCACAATCTAAAAGCCCGGTTGTGGCACGGCTTCGGAGCAGACGACGACGAATACGGAATCGTCACTCCGGAATACATCCAACTGCACGCTGCCGGCGACCCTCGGGCCACTTCGTAGGGCGGGCAAGCGGGTCCCCATGCTGCGCTGCATTGGTTCTCCGACCTCTTGCGGGACGGTGAAGCACGCACGTTCCACCTCGGCTTTGCCAGAGAGGCAGCGCCGTGATCGAATCCGCAACCTTCGTGATTAGTGCATGGCACCATGTCGTTGACTTCGTCATAGCGCCCTTTCCTCCGGCAGACCCGGTAGCTGCCCTGCAGGCGTCGATACGCGGCGACATGCACGAGTCTGCGCTGATGGTGCCGTTGGTTTTCACGGGCGTATATTCAGGTCCCATCTATTTGACTGTCGAGGTCCTCGACGCGAGGCCGGAGGCAACCGCGCCAGAGTGGGAAGACATCCACGAGTTGTCGCTGATGCTTCCGGAGGGACGTGCCTACTTCAACCGGTCGGCAAGCTTCGAGAGGAAGGACGTCGGGACCATCATGGGTGATGAGAAGGGCAGCTATCGTGCGCGACTCCACGCCAGCGGCCGGGACGTAGCATGGGACGGGGTTGTGGAATCGCCCGTTGAGCGGGCACCTCGTCCAGTTCTGGAAAGAACCGCAAGCACCCGTGTCAGTTCTTTCCTCGCAATCACAAAGCGGGAAAAGCCTGCCCCGGTTCATCGAGATGTGGCAGGAACCTGCCGCCGACATGAGTCCCACCGAACCTCGTCCCAAAACTCGCGAGCCTCGCGTTGTTCCAGTACTGCCCAGTGATCGACTCATGGACGCCCGCAACCGCGAACTTCCGTTGAGCGACGGATGAACGCCCAATTGTCCGAACTAGGTGGCAAAAGTCCAAACTAGGCGGTCACGTGACACAAGGTGCCCCCAGCAGGATTTGAACCTGCGGCCTTCTGCTCCGGAGGCAGACGCTCTATCCCCTGAGCTATGGGGGCCAGGAGTGCCTGAACAGGTTACCAGCACTGACCCGGCACAGTGGCCATTCACCCGGCTACCCTGTCACAGGGGAGGCTGCCATGGTCGCGGATGACGCACTCAAGATTCTCAGCGACAACTCCGGGCGCGATCTGCTCGCGCAGTCCCGGGCGCTGGAAGAACTTCGCACCAGCGAGATCGTGTCGCTGCTGGGGCGGGTGTCCGCCAAACGACGCGCGCTGCTCTTCCGGCTGTTGCCGAAGGCGCGGGCCTTTGCGGTCTTCGAGTCACTGGACGCCCGGCTCGCCTCCGCGCTCCTCACCGAACTCAAGGACGAACGGGTCGGCCAGCTGATCGAGCGCCTCGATCCGGATGATCGCGTGCTCCTGCTGGACGAGCTGCCCGCGAACGTGGCCGGCAGGCTCCTGCTGGGGCTCTCACCCCGAGAGCACGAGCTCACCGCTGCCCTGCTCGGGTACCCGGTCGGAAGCGTCGGGAGGCGCATGAGCCAGGAGTACGTCAAGGTGCTGGAGTCGATGACCGCCGGTGAGGCGCTCGACCACATTAGGGCGACCGGCGCTGAAGCGGAGACTATCTACTTCCTTCCGGTCGCCGGGGACAACCGGCAGGTGGTCGGCGCCATCGAGTTGCGGGATCTTCTCCTCGCCGAGCCGGCTGCCATCGTCGGCGACCTCATGCACGAGCCCATCCTGATCCGTGCCGACGACCCGGAAGAGGATGCCGCGCGCCTGGTCATCGAGGCGAACGTCATCGCCACCGCAGTAGTCGACTCTGAGGGCCTGCTGGTCGGCCTGTTCACTTTCGATGACGCGGCTGCGATCCTGGGGCGCGCCGAAGCTGAGGACGCCGCTCGCACCGGCGCATCCGAACCGCTGCGTCGTCCCTACCTGGCCGCACGAGTGCTGGACCTGGTGCGCTCCCGAGCTGTGTGGCTGCTGGTCCTGGTGGCGACGTCGACCCTCACTGTCGCGGTGCAGGACGTGTTCGCCCCCACACTGGAGAAGTCGCTCGCGCTCGCGTTGTTCATCCCGATGCTGATCGGCACCGGCGGGAACATCGGCTCTCAGGCAGCAACAACACTCACGCGGGCGCTCGCCCTCCACGAAGTACGGCCGCGGGATCTGGCACGCGTGGCATTCCGGGAACTCCGGGTTGGAGTGCTGCTCGGCGCCACCCTGGGACTCCTCGGCTGCATCCCGGCCGCAATCCTGGTCGGGCCGGAGATCGCGCTGGTGCTGCTCTTGACGGTGACGTGCATCGGCGCCGTGGCCGCCACAGCCGGTGGTGCTATCCCGCTTGCAGCACGCGCCGCGGGGGTGGACCCGGCGATCGTGTCCGCACCGTTCATCAGCACGCTGGTCGACGCATCCGGCCTGGTGATCTACTTCCTGATCGCGCGGGCCGTGCTCGGCATCTGACCGCTAGCCCGCCAATGCAGCCAATGCGGCTTCCACCAGCGGCTTCGGCTCGGCTACCTCGTAGAACGCGGCGGACGTAGCGACCACCCAATACGGCCCGTCGAAGACCTGGGCCACGCCGACACCACCGGATGTCGTGAAATAGGCGGCGTCGCCGATCCCCGAGACAGCGGTACTCCCAGCAGCCACGTCTGCCTCGACGGTTGCCAGGTCATCTGCCGCCAGTTGGGCGACCGCGACGACGAAGGTCACCCCACTCGTCTGGTTCACCCAGTTGCAGGCAACACCCTGGTTCGCCACGATGGTGGCGACATCCGTATTGGCGGGCGCCGTGAACGCCGGCTGGTGACCGTAGTTCGGGTTGTAGTCGTACACGGCCTGCGGCGACACCAGCTCGTTGCAGTCGATCGTCACCGGCGTAGAGCTGAAGCCATCCGCCGGCACCTCGGTTACCGCCGGTTCTGGTGTATCCGCTGGTGGCGTGGGCCGCTCGTACTCGGCCGGACCAGAGGAATCAACGGGTTCCGGCGCTCCCTGCGGGACGCACCCCGAGAGCCCCAGGACCAGGACGGCGGCAACGGTGAGGGTGGCGGGGAGTGAACGCATGGGGTCCATCCTTGCCGATTATCGGCAGGGTCCGGATGCCGAAACGCCTCCCGGTAGAATTCTGAAGTGACTCCAGCCGAACTTTCCGCCGCAATCCTCCGCATCGTGGCCCCCGCGGTCGCAGCCCGTGACGACTCGATCACCATAGCCATCGACGACGTGCTGCTGGAGCGGCCCAAGAACCGCGACCACGGCGACTGGGCCTCCAACATCGCGATGAAGCTTGCCGGTCGCCTCGGGATCAACCCGCGCGAGCTCGCCGCTGAGTTCGCTGAAGGCATCCGCACCATCGATGCCGTCGCATCCGTCGACGTCGCGGGCCCCGGTTTCATCAACATCACGCTGGATGCCGCTGCGGCAGGTGCCGTCGCGAAGGCGATCGTGGAGGCTGGCGACAGCTACGGCAACAACGACGCACTCGCCGGCCAGACCATCAACCTCGAGTTCGTGTCCGCGAACCCGACCGGGCCGCTGCACATCGGGCACACCCGCTGGGCCGCCCTCGGCGATTCGATCGCCCGCGTGCTGACCGCATCCGGTGCCCGCATGGTCAGCGAGTTCTACATCAACGACGCCGGCAACCAGATGGACAACTTCGGAGCATCCATCACCGCGGCGCTGAAGGGGGAGCCGACCCCCGAGAACGGCTACCCGGGCCAGTACATCGCCGACCTGGCCGCGAAGGTCAGCGAACTGCACCCGAACATCCTGGAACTGCCGGCGGATGACGCACTCGCCATCGCGCGCGAAACCGGCTACCAGCTTCAACTGGCCGAGATCCGTGAATCCCTTGAGCGGTTCAACGTGAACTTCCACGTCTGGTTCAGCGAGCGCAGCCTGCACGAAGGCGATCCCAGCCCGGTGCAGTCCGCCGTCAAACGGTTGCGTGCACAGGGCCACGTCTACGACAAGGACGGTGCGGTCTGGGTTCGCACCACCGAATTCGGCGACGACAAAGACCGGGTGATCCGCCGCGCCAACGGCGTCTACACCTACTTCGCCTCGGACGCCGCCTATTACCTGGACAAGGGCGACCGCGGCTTCGCGCACAAGATCTACCTGCTCGGCGCCGACCACCACGGCTACGTGCACCGCCTCAAGGCGCTCGCCGGTGCTGCCGGGGATGACCCGGAAACCGACGTCGAGATTCTCATCGGGCAGCTGGTGAGCATCAACGGGGCGCGCCTGTCGAAGCGCGCCGGAAACGTCATCGAGCTGAACGACCTGCGGGAGTGGCTGGGCACGGATGCCCTGCGCTACTCGCTCGGACGCTACCCGGCGGACTCTCCCCTCACCCTCGACCCCGAACTGCTGCGCAAGCGCACCAACGACAACCCGGTCTTCTACGTGCAGTACGCTCACGCGCGCACCCATTCGGTCTCGAAGAATGCGGCGTCGCTCGGCGTTGACCGTTCGGTGTTCGTCCCTGAACAGCTCACCCACGAGACCGAGAACAACCTGGTAGGCATCCTGGCCGGGTTCCCGCGCGTCGTCGCCCAGGCGGCGGAGCTGCGCGAACCGCATCGGATCGCCCGTTACAGCGAAGAGCTCGCTGCCGCCTACCACCGCTGGTACGACGTCTGCCGCGTTACGCCACTGGGTGACGAGGCGGTCAGCGACCTGCACCGCACCCGACTGTGGGTCAACGACGCCACCGGTCAGGTGCTGAGGAACGGTCTCCGCCTGCTCGGCGTCAGTGCACCGGAGCGGATGTGACTGTGAGCGAAAGGGCCGGCGGCAGAAGCGGCAGTGCTGTCGACGACGGTGACTTCGGCGGACTGTTCGTCGAGTCGGACGTGCGAGTGTCGCGCAAGCGACGTGGTGTGACCGCGATAGTCGTCGTCGTGATCCTCGCCATCCTGGCGGGTATAGCGGTCTGGGCGGACGGTGCGGCCAGGGCTGCTGCGGAAGACGTGGTCGCATCGGAGCTTGCAGACCGTCTTCCGGCTAGCGCCGGGCCCACGCAGGCGACGATCGGCGGATTTGCCTTCTTACCGCAGTTCTTCTCCGGCACCCTGGACGAACTCGACGTATCGTTCTCGCTCGACGCGGAATCCATCCTCGCGCTCGCCGGCGGAACTGACGCGGCGTCAGGGTTGCAGTTCGCCGACGGTGTCATGACCAAGGTGGGCACGGTTGCGTTCCTCGGACTCGAGATCGGGTACACGGTCACACTGGAACCCAGCGTCGAGGGAGGAGCGATCGTGCTGACACCGACCGCGGTCGAAGCGAACGCCGATAACGCCTCAGTCGACCTCAGCCAGCTCATCGACCTGAGTGCGCTCACCGTCCGTGCCTGTGCCGCCAGCCGCCTGCCGGAAAGCCTGGACCTGACCAGCGTCGAGGTTGTCGGCTCCGAGCTGCACTTCGCGGTGTCCGGCCAGGAGGTTCCGGTCAACCTGTCCGAGCTGCGCACGCGCGGCAGCTGCGAATAACCCCGCCCCAGCTAACCCGGGCACGGCTCCAGCCCATACAATTCATAGGGTCAGGAACCACGCCCGGTTCACCACAACAAACCGCGACAGCTTCGAGGTTCCCCTTTTGTCCGAAGACTTGCTGCACGGCAACCCCCTTGCCCCCCAGTGGCTTCAGGTTCCGTCGGACCCGAACGCGTTGGCACCGGCTGTGTGGTCACGGAACGCCGCCCGCAACGGGGTGGGCGCGATCGACGTCGCCGGCGTTTCGGCAGTCGAGCTGGCCAGGCAGTTCGGCACGCCGCTCTACGTCATCGACGAAGCGGATGCCCGTGCCCGCGCCCTTCACGCTCGCACCGCGTTCGACCGGGAGTTCGCCCGCGTCGGCAGCGCCGCCCGCGTCTACTACGCGGGTAAGGCGTTCCTCTCATCCGAGGTCGCCCGCTGGGTGACTGAGGCGGGACTGCACCTGGATGTCGCCAGCGGGGGAGAGCTGGCCGTCGCCCTGGCCGCCGGTGTGGACCCGAGCCTGATCGGGCTTCACGGCAACAACAAGTCGGTCGCCGAGATCGACCGCGCCGTGGCATCCGGTGTCGGCGTGATCATCATCGACAGCCTCATCGAGATCGAGCGGATCGCGGATGCCGCACGGCACCATGGCAGGCACCAGCCCGTTCGCCTCCGGGTCAACAGCGGCGTGCACGCCCACACCCACGAATACCTGGCCACCGCGCGGGAAGACCAGAAGTTCGGGATCGCGCTGACGGATGCCCCGGATGCGGTGGCGATCATCCGCGCCCACAGCGAACTGGAATTCCTCGGGCTCCACTGCCACATCGGCTCCCAGATCTTCGAGACCGACGGATTCGCCGAGTCGGCCAGGCGGCTCATGGCCGTGCACGCCCAACTTCTGCAGGACGGGCCGGTTCCGGAGCTCAACCTGGGCGGTGGTTTCGGTATCGCCTACACGAACTCTGATGCGGCCCTGTCTTTCGACGAGATCGCCGCAGCCCTGGCGAACATGGTCGCGGCCGAGGCCGAGCGCCTCGGCGTGCCGGTGCCGGTCGTCGCCGTGGAACCCGGCCGGGCGATCATCGGCCCCGCCGGTTTCACGCTGTACGAAGTCGGCACCATCAAGGACGTGCTCGTCGATGGCTCGGCCGTCAGGCGGTATGTCAGCATCGACGGCGGCATGAGCGACAACGCCCGAACCGCCCTCTACGGCGCCGACTACTCGGCGCGCATCGCCAACCGGGTGTCGGATGCCGCACCTGCCTTGTCGCGCGTGGTCGGCAAGCACTGCGAGAGCGGCGACATTGTGGTCGACGCCGAGTACCTGCCGGCCGACGTCACACCAGGCGACCTGCTGGCAGTCCCGGCGACCGGTGCGTACTGCTTCTCCCTGGCGAGCAACTACAACTACCTCACCCGGCCCGCGGTCGTCGCGGTCCGCGACGGATCCGCTCGCGTGATCGTGCGCGGCGAGACCGAATCCGACCTGCTGGCCCGCGACGCCGGCATCCAGCTGGTCGAGCTTGTCGAGACCCCAACCCCGAACGGAATGACCACATGATCGAGTACCGGAACCTGCGAATCGCCGTCTTGGGAGCAGGTGCGGTCGGCGCTCAGGTGGTGCGCCTGCTGCTCGAGCAGGGTGACGACCTTGCCGGTCGCGCCGGTGCCGGGCTGGAGCTGGTCGGCGTCGCGGTGCGCAACCTCGACGCGCCCCGCACCGCGGACATCCCGCGCGACCTGCTGACCACCGACGCCGAGTCGCTGATCCTCGGAGCCGACGTGGTCATCGAACTGATGGGCGGCATCGAGCCGGCCCGCAGCCACATCCTGCAGGCGCTCAACTCCGGGGCGGATGTCATCACCGCCAACAAGGCGCTCATCGCCACCCACGGCCCTGAACTGTTCGCGGCCGCCGAGCAGGTCGGCGCGCAGATCTACTACGAGGCAGCAGTTGCCGGTGCCATTCCGATCATCCGCCCGCTGCGTGACAGCCTGGCCGGCGACCGGGTCAAGCGCATCCTCGGCATCGTCAACGGCACGACCAACTTCATTCTTGACCGGATGGACTCGGAGGGCGACAGCATGGAGGCCGCACTGGCTGCTGCGACCGAGCTCGGCTATGCCGAGGCCGACCCGACCGCAGACGTGGAGGGCTATGACGCCGCGCAGAAGGCGGCCATCCTCGCCAGTCTGGCGTTCCACACGACCGTGCCGATCGAGAGCGTCCACCGGGAGGGAATCACCTCGGTGACGGCCGACCAGGTCGCGGCCGCCCGCAGCGCCGGTTACGTCATCAAGCTCCTCGCCATCTGCGAGCGGCTGACGGATGCGAGCGGCACCGAGGGCGTGAGCGCGCGGGTGTACCCGGCGCTGGTTCCCCGCTCCCACCCGCTCGGCAACGTGCGTGAGGCGAAGAATGCGGTGTTCATCGAGGCGGAATCGGCTGGCGACCTGATGTTCTACGGCGCGGGCGCCGGCGGCAAGGAGACCGCATCCGCGGTTCTCGGCGACCTGGTCTCCGCCGCCCGTCGTCACGTGGTCGGTGGCCCAGGCGTCGCAGAGTCGACCCATGCCAACCTGGCAGTACTCCCGATCTCCAGCGTCACCACGCGCTACCAGATCACCCTCGAGGTGATCGACCAGCCCGGAGTGCTCTCCCGCATCGCCGCGCTGTTCAGCGACCATGGGGTCTCGGTGGAGACGGTGGCGCAATCGGTTCGCCCGGTCGGTCGTGGAGAGGCCGCGGCCACCGCTACCCTTGTAATCGGTACTCACGAGGCATCCGAAGCAGACCTGTCGGCCACAGTCGAAGGTCTCGAGCGCAACGACGTTGTCAGCTCTATCACTTCTGTTTTGCGAGTGGAAGGTTTGTAATGGCCCACCAGTGGCGCGGAGTCCTCCGCGAGTATGCCGATCGTCTCGATGTGACGGATGCCACGCCGATCGTCTCGCTGGGGGAGGGCGGCACACCGCTCATCCCGGCACCCGCGCTGTCCGCGCGCACCGGCGCGAAGGTCTTCGTCAAGTACGAGGGCATGAACCCGACCGGGTCGTTCAAGGATCGTGGCATGACCATGGCGGTGTCGAAAGCCGTAGAGGCCGGTGCCCGCGCGGTCATCTGCGCGTCGACCGGAAACACCTCGGCATCGGCCGCCGCCTACGCCACCCACGCCGGCATCACTTCTGCCGTCCTGGTGCCGGAAGGCAAGATCGCGATGGGCAAGCTGGCTCAGGCCATCGCCCACAACGCACAATTGCTGCAGGTGCAGGGCAACTTCGACGACTGCCTCGAGATCGCCCGCGAGCTGGCGGACAACTACCCGGTGCACCTGGTCAACTCGGTCAACAATGACCGCATCGAGGGGCAGAAGACGGCGGCATTCGAGGTCGTCGAAGTGTTGGATGACGCACCGGACTTCCACATCGTGCCGGTCGGGAACGCGGGCAACTACAGCGCATACTTCCGCGGTTACAGCGAAGAACTCGAGCGCGGACGCACCACCAGGCTGCCACGGATGTTCGGATTCCAGGCCGAGGGCAGCGCACCGATCGTACTGGGCCACATCGTCACCGAGCCCGACACCATCGCCAGCGCCATCCGCATCGGAAACCCGGCATCCTGGCAGTTGGCGATCCAGGCACATGAGACCAGCAATGGCTACTTCGGCGCCATCTCCGACAAGCTGATCCTGGAAGCACACCGCATCCTCTCCGCCGAGGTCGGCATCTTCGTGGAGCCGGCCTCCGCGATCAGCGTCGCCGGCCTCCTGGAGCGGTCGGCTGCAGGCGAGATTCCGCAGGGAGCGACCGTCGTGCTCACCGTCACCGGGCACGGGTTGAAAGACCCGCAGTGGGCGTTGCGTACAGCAGACGGCTCCGACGTCACGCCGACGATCGTGCCGGTCGACACGGACGAGATCGCCGGCGTGCTCGGCTTGGCGAAGAACAGCGCATGACCACCACCGTTTCGTCGCTCATTGGGCGAACGGTCACGGTGAAAGTCCCGGCAACCACAGCCAACCTCGGTCCAGGGTTCGACACCCTAGGCCTCGCGCTCTCCTTGTACGACGAGCTGACCGTGACGGTTCGCGAACAGCCGGGCGTCCTGGTTCGGGTGAGCGGTGTCGGCGAGGGTGAGGTGCCGACCGACGAGACCAACCTCGTCGTGCAGTCGATCGGAGCCACACTGGCCAGGTTCGGCCAGGAGCTCCCCGGCCTCGACGTCGTGGCCACCAATTCGATTCCGCATGGGCGGGGACTCGGGTCATCCGGTGCCGCCATCGTCTCCGGCGTCATGGCGGCCAAGGGCCTCCTCGACGGCATCGTGGAGTTGGATGCCGAAACGCTGCTCGCGATCGCCAGCGAACTCGAGGGGCATCCAGACAACGTCGCCCCGGCCCTGTTCGGTGGGCTCACCATCGTGTGGACAGCGGATGATCGGCCACAGCACAAGAAGCTGATGGTGCACCGTGGTGTCTCACCACTGATCTGCGTGCCGGAGAGCACGATGTCGACCGCTCTCGCCAGGAGCCTGCGCCCGGCATCCGTCCCGCACGAGGATGCGATCTTCAATGTCTCGCGCTCGGCACTGCTGATAGCGGCACTCATCCAGAGCCCGGAACTGCTGCACGCGGCGACCGAGGACAAACTGCACCAGAGCTACCGGGCCAGCGCCATGCCCGATACGGCTGCCCTGATCGACGAGTTGCGGTCGGCCGGTCACGCCGCGGTGGTTTCCGGCTCAGGGCCGTCCATCCTGGTGCTGTGCAGCGACCCTGCCCAGCGCCTGCAGGCGGCCGAAATGGTGCGGCAACACACCGCAGCGCGCTGGCAACCGCTCATGCTGGCCGTCGACTTCAAAGGTGCTACAGTGAATTTGCACCCAGCCGAATCCGGCTAGTCGCGGCCAGCGGGCAACAGCCAACTGGCCAGGCCCAGGGTTGCACAATCACTAGCATCGCCTCATCTGTCGCTTACCCTGCGCATCCGCACAGACCAGTAGCCGCGATGGGCGTCTAGCTCTCCGACAAATCCCCCCGCGCGTTCATTGTTCACGCTGGCGGAAAGCTCGGAGAAAGGAATCCTCTTAGTGACTGATCCCACTGCTCGTGCCATGAGGCCGAGTTCACGCGCCGAACTGGCTGCCCTGCGCCTTCCTGAGCTTCAGGCTCTGGCTGCAGAACGCGGTATCACCGGCGCATCCAAACTTCGTAAAGGAGACCTCGTGAACGCAATCGACGAGAACCAGAACACCCCGACGGATGGCGCAGCAAGCGCCGCCGATTCAGCAGGCACCACCACCACTGCAGACCCGCAGCAGGCTCCGGCAGCATCCGCTGCGCCGGCCACGAAGCGTGCACCGCGCCGCGCCACGGCGACCGCTGGTGTCGTGACCACGACAGTGCAGCCGACGAAGGCCCAGCCTGCCGAGTCGGCACAGCCTGTCGAGTCAGCGCAGCCGTCCGAGGCGGCTCAGTCGCCTGCACCGGCACAGGCGCCGGCCGGCGACGAGCCGGCAGCGACCGATACCGCCGACGCTGCGCCCAAGCGCACCCGCAAGGTCGCGCCGAAGCGGGCCGCAGAGCACGCCAACGGTGGCGAGACCGCCGCCCCGACCCCGGTTGCCGCCAGCGGCTCGGAGTCTGCCGACGACACAGCCGGCCAGGCAGCGTCGTTGAACGAAGCCAAGCACGACGACGCCAAGCAGGGCATCAAGCAGGGCACCAAGCAGGGGGCCGGCCAGGACAAGCGCGATTCGGCGAAGAAAGACTCGAAGCAGGCCAAGCACGACGACCAGGTCTCCGATGAGGCCGGCTCGCGCGACTTGTCCGAAGATGACGGTGCTAACCAGAACGGCGACAGCCACGGCGATGAGGACGGTTCCGATCGTCCTTCGCGCAACTCCCGTGGACGCGGCCGTGGCCGCAACGGTGGCGACCGCCAGAAGTCGGATGGCGACGACCAGCAGGGCGAGGGCGGCCGTCAGCGTCGTCAGCAGGGTGACCGTCAGCAGGCTGATCGCCAGCAGGGTGACCGTGACCGCCAGGGTGACCGTGACCGCCAGGATGGCGACGAGCGCGGAGGCCGCGGACGCTACCGCGACCGCAAGCGGCGCGGCCAGGGCGGCGGCGACGAGTTCGAGCCGGAGATCACCGAAGATGACGTGCTCATCCCGGTGGCCGGCATCCTCGACGTCCTCGACAACTACGCCTTCGTGCGCACCAGTGGCTACCTGCCCGGAAACAACGATGTCTACGTCTCGCTCGGCCAGGTCAAGAAGTACAACCTGCGCAAGGGTGACGCCGTCGTCGGCGCCATCCGCCAGCCGCGCGACAACGAGAACAGCGGTCGCCAGAAGTACAACGCGATCGTCAAGATCGACTCGATCAACGGACTCCCAATCGAGCAGGCCGGTGAGCGGGTCGAATTCGGCAAGCTCACACCGCTCTACCCGTCGGAGCGCCTGCGCCTCGAGACCGAGCACCAGAAGCTGACCACCCGCATCATCGACCTGGTGTCGCCGATCGGCAAGGGCCAGCGCGGACTCATCGTGTCGCCCCCGAAGGCGGGCAAGACGCTCGTGCTGCAGGCGATCGCCAACGCCATCGCCAAGAACAACCCCGAGGTGCACCTCATGGTCGTGCTGGTGGATGAGCGTCCAGAAGAAGTCACGGACATGCAGCGCACCGTCAAGGGTGAGGTCATCGCATCCACCTTCGACCGTCCGGCAGAAGACCACACCATGGTCGCCGAGCTCGCCATCGAGCGTGCCAAGCGCCTCGTCGAGCTCGGCCACGACGTTGTCGTGCTGCTCGACTCGATCACCCGACTGGGGCGTGCATACAACCTGGTCGCGCCGGCATCCGGTCGCATCCTCTCCGGTGGCGTCGACTCTGCGGCCCTCTACCCGCCGAAGCGTTTCTTCGGTGCCGCGCGCAACATCGAAGACGGTGGCTCGCTCACCATCCTCGCCACCGCGCTGGTCGAGACCGGCTCCAAGATGGACGAGGTCATCTTCGAGGAGTTCAAGGGCACCGGCAACATGGAGCTACGCCTGTCGCGCCAGCTGGCCGACAAGCGCATCTTCCCTGCCGTGGACGTGAACGCATCCGGAACCCGCCGCGAGGAGATGCTCATGGGCGTCGACGAGGTCAAGGTCACCTGGAAGCTGCGGCGCGCACTTGCCGGCCTCGAGCAGCAGCAGGCGCTCGAGATCGTTCTCGGCAAGCTCAAGGAGACCAACTCCAACGTCGAGTTCCTCATGCAGATCCAGAAGTCCCTCCCGGGCGCCGCGAGCGCGGGCAAGGACGACTAACCGTGTTCGAGTCAGTAGCGGT
Organism: Homoserinimonas sp. A520; assembly: GCF_054489245.1. Taxonomy (NCBI): domain Bacteria; kingdom Bacillati; phylum Actinomycetota; class Actinomycetes; order Micrococcales; family Microbacteriaceae; genus Homoserinimonas; species Homoserinimonas sp. A520. The sequence continues at coordinate 14,270 of NZ_JBTMWX010000008.1, forward strand.
GCTGCTGGCCGAGCATGAGGATCTGCAGACGCAGCTGTCGGATCCCGCCGTTCACGCGGACGCGGCCAGGGCCAAGAAGATCAACCGGCGGTATGCCGAACTGAGCCAGATCAAGGCAGCGCACGAGCATTGGCTGCAGGCGGCCGACGACCTCGCGGCAGCGCGGGAACTGGCGAAGGAGGACGACGCTTTCGCCGCCGAGATCCCGGCCATGGAAGAGTTGCTGGTGACTACGCAGGAGAAACTGCGCCGCCTGCTCATCCCGCGTGACCCAGACGACGGTCGCGACGTGATCATGGAGATCAAGGGTGGCGAGGGCGGCGCCGAGAGTGCGTTGTTCGCCGCCGACCTGCTGCGCATGTACCTGCACTACGCGGAGTCGAAGGGGTGGAAGACGGAACTGCTGGAGCGCACCGAGAGTGACCTCGGTGGCTACAAGGATGTTCAGGTCGCGATCAAGTCGAACGCCTCTGACCCCTCGCAGGGCGTGTGGGCGCACCTCAAGTACGAGGGCGGCGTTCACCGTGTGCAACGGGTGCCTGCCACGGAGTCGCAGGGGCGTATCCACACCTCCACCACTGGCGTTCTGGTGTTTCCCGAAGTGGACGCCCCGGAGGAGGTCGAGATCAGTCAGAACGACCTGAAGATCGACGTCTACCGCTCCAGCGGTCCCGGTGGGCAATCAGTCAACACCACGGACTCCGCCGTGCGGATCACCCACCTTCCGACCGGCATCGTCGTCGCCATGCAGAACGAGAAGAGCCAGCTGCAGAACCGTGAAGCCGGCATGCGGGTCCTCCGTGCGCGCATCCTGGCCAAGCAGCAGGAAGACCAGGCGGCCCTCGACAGCGTCGCGCGCAAGAGCCAGATCCGCACCATGGACCGGTCCGAGCGCATCCGCACCTACAACTTCCCGGAGAACCGCATCGCGGACCACCGCACCGGGTACAAGGCGTACAACCTCGACACCGTGATGGACGGCGCTCTTGAGCCGGTCATCCAGTCGTGTATCCAGTTCGATGAGGAAGCACGCCTGGCCGACATCGGCGATCAGTCCTGACCGAGCATCGGTCAGGCAACTCAGGCTGGTCGATCCGAAAGGCTGGTCGAGCTTGTCGAGACCCGCGGCCAAGGAGAATCAGCCTGTGACTACCACCATCGCCGTACTCCGCACCGAGGCGCTCGAGCAGCTCGCCATCGCCGGCATCGAATCCGCTGACGTTGATGCCGAGCTGCTGATCGGCCACGCGCTGGGCGTCAGTCGCGGCGAGGTGCAGGCGAAAGCGGTGACCGGGGCGGCCGTCTCCGCTGAGGACGCAGCGAACATCCGGATGCTGGTGGCCCGTCGCGAGGCACGCGAACCGCTGCAGCACATCACCGGGCGTGCGCCGTTCCGCAACCTCGAACTGGCGGTCGGTCCCGGCGTCTTCGTGCCCCGGCCCGAGACCGAGCAGGTCGTGCAGTTCGCGATCGATGCGCTGTGGGCGATCCCGTCCGAGCATCCGATCGCTGTCGACCTCGGTTCTGGCAGCGGGGCGATCGCGTTGGCCATGGCGACGGAGGTTCCGCACTCCGTTGTCTACGCAGCGGAGAACTCCCCGGAGGCGTTCCCGTGGACGTCCAGAAACTTCGAGGAGACCGGCGCAGTGAACGCACACCTCGTGTTCGCCGACCTTGCGGATGCCTTCCCAGAACTCGATGGAACCGTCGACGTTGTCATCTCCAACCCTCCCTACATTCCGGCGGAGGCGATTCCGCGCGACCCGGAGGTTCGACTGTTCGATCCGGAGCACGCCCTCTACGGGGGAGCCGATGGTCTGGATGCTGTGCGCAAGGTGTCACAGACCGGACTCCGACTCCTGCACAGCGGTGGCACCCTGGTGATCGAGCATGGCGAGCTTCAGGCCGCGGAAATCGCCGCACTGCTGCGCGCCGACGGCTGGGCTGCCGTCGCTTCACACCGCGACCTGCTCGGTCGCGACCGCGCAACGACCGCCCTCCGCCGAGCCGCGACTCCCTCGCAGCGTTGAGTCGATCTGCCGCTCGTGCCAAGGAGGGAAAACGTCACCGACCTGGGAAAAAGTTCCCTCTTTCGCTGAGGTCTTCGCAAAAGAGCCCTCAATTGCGCCAGGCGAAAGAGCGACTCAGCACTCGACGACGTTGACGGCGAGTCCGCCCTCGCTGGTCTCCTTGTATTTGGTCATCATGTCCACCCCGGTCTGGCGCATGGTCTCGATGACCATATCGAGGGAGACGATGTGGGTCCCGTCGCCGTGCAGTGCGAGCCTTGCCGCCGATACCGCAGTGGAGGATGCGATCGCGTTCCGTTCGATGCAGGGGATCTGGACGAGTCCGCTGACCGGGTCGCAGGTCAGCCCCAGGTGGTGCTCCATGGCGATTTCGGCGGCATTCTCGACCTGCTCAGGCGTTCCGCCGAGCACCGCACAGAGGCCGGCGGATGCCATCGCGCAGGCGGAGCCGACCTCGGCCTGACATCCGCCCTCCGCACCGGAAATCGAGGCGTTCGCCTTGGCCAGCGACCCGATTGCAACAGCGGTGAGCAGGTAGTTGCGGATGCCTTCCGCGTCTGCCCCTGGAACGAACCGAAGGTAATAGTGGCCGACAGCGGGGATGATCCCGGCGGCCCCATTGGTGGGTGCGGTGACGACTCGCCCGCCCGCGGCGTTTTCCTCATTGACCGCCAGCGCGAACGCGTGGAGCCACTCGGTGGAAGTGTCCCGTTCGCGCTGCGGCAGCTTGTCGTAGAGGTCCAGGGTGGCGCGCACCGCGCCGGCCCGCCGTTTAACCCCGAGTCCGCCCGGGAGTGTGCCGTCGGCATTCAGCCCGGTCTCGACACAGGTGTGCATGGCCGCCCAGATGGCGTCCAGCCCGGCGTTCAGCTTCTCGGCGCCGTGGACGGCTTCCTCGTTCGCCCTGGCGATACCGCTGATGCTCAGTCCGGTCTCGCGGCAGAGCGCGAGCAGTTCGGCACCGGAAGAATAGGGGTAGGGCTGGGAGATGGGCGACTCGGTGGTGGTGGGGTCCCCGTCGCGGCGGATGAAGCCGCCTCCGATGGAGTAATAGGTCTCCTCGTAGATGGGGAGCGCATCCGACTCGCTCCAGGCCGACAAGGTCAGGGCGTTGGGGTGGCCCGGCAGCCGGGTGCGCGGGACGAGCGACACGTCGTCCTTGCTGATGGCGATTTCGTGGACTCCGGCGATCTTGAGGGTGGCGCCCTCCGCGAGGTTCACCCACGCTCCTCGCACGTCATCCGGTTCGCAACTTTCGGGGCGGAATCCGGCGAGGCCGGCCAGCACGGCATCCGGGGTGCCATGCCCCAGCCCGGTCGCGCCCAGGGAACCGTAGAGGGAGCAGGTGACTCGCGTTACGGACTGGAGGTTGCCGGTGGCGACCAGGTTCTCGGCAAACGCTCGCGCCGCCCTCATCGGGCCCACCGTGTGGGAGCTGGATGGACCGATCCCGATGGAGAACAGGTCGAGGGCAGAGACATACGCGGTCATGGCTGTATCGTACGGCGGCTGCCATTGCGGTTTTCTTGCTGGGATGGCGGTTTCTTGCGTGACGACCGATTTTCCGCCGTTTATCGTCCGTGCCTTCGACACTGGCAACGCCCGCGGGCTCAGGGTCGCGTTCTCGGCGGCCAAGTAGGATGGCTACCGACATGGCGACCATTCACGACTGCTCGAACCCCGACGAGCTCCTCACCGGCATGCGGCTCGCCAGAGTGGCGATCGGTCGCGGGGAGCTCGTGGTACTGCCGACCGACACGGTCTACGGTGTTGCAGCCGACGCCTTCAACCCGGCCGCTGTCCAGCGCCTTCTCGACGCGAAGGGGCGCACCAGGCAGTCCCCGCCGCCGGTGCTGATTCCGGGCATTCCGACCCTGGATGCCCTGGCCAGCGAGGTGCCGGACCAGGTGCGTGCCCTGGTTGCCGCGTTCTGGCCGGGCGGCCTGACGGTCATCCTCCCCGCCAGGGACTCGTTGCAATGGGACCTCGGCGAGACCGGTGGCACGGTGGCGTTGCGGATGCCCGACAATCGTGTCGCGCTCGAACTGCTCTCGGAGACCGGCCCGCTCGCCGTCTCCTCCGCCAACCTCACCGGCGAGCTGGCTGCAACGACCGCCGCAGCGGCGCAGGCGATGCTGGGCGACTCCGTCGCCGTCTACCTCGACGGCGGTGCCGGGGGAGCGGCCGGCTCGACCATCATCGACGCGACCGGCCTGCTCAAGGAGGGTGGCGAGCTGACGATCGTGCGCCACGGCGTCATCTCGGACGAAGCCATTTCGGAGGTCATCGGCAGGGCGGACGAATGAGAATCGTCTTCTACGCGCTCGCCGGCGGAATCTCCGCCATCGTGACCTTCAGCCTTGCCATCGCCATCTACAAGCTGAGCAACCGGTACCGCCTCTACCCCAAGATCCGGGAACGCGACGTCCACACCAGCCCGACTCCGAGGCTGGGTGGAGTGGCGATGTTCCTCGGCATCCTGGTCGCGTTCGGTGTGGCGTCCCAGCTCCCGCAATTCCAAGTGGTCTTCGCCAACCCTGGTCCGGTCCTGGCCATCCTGGCTTCCGCGGCACTGATCGTGATCATCGGTGTGGCCGACGACCTCTGGGACCTCGACTGGCTCACCAAGCTCACCGGCCAGATTCTCGCTGCGGGCATCCTCGCCTGGCAGGGCGTTCAGCTCGTGACGGTGCCCATCGGCGGAGTCACCGTGGTGCCCCCGGTGATCGGCCTCGTGGTGACGGTGTTCGCGGTCGTGCTGGTGATGAACGCGGTCAACTTCATCGACGGCCTCGACGGCCTCGTCGCCGGTGTCGCGATCATCGCCAACATCGTGTTCTTCGTCTACTGCTACATCCTCACCACCAGCATCGGCGAGTCGGAGTACTTCAACATCGCATCCCTGATCACCGCGGTCCTGATTGGTGCGTGCGTCGGCTTCCTGCCGCTCAACTGGCATCCGGCGAAGATCTTCATGGGGGACGCCGGCGCCCTACTCGTCGGGCTCATGATGGCAGCGTCGGCGATCTCGGTGACCGGGTCAGTCGACCCATTCACCCTCGTCTCTTCGCGGCAGCTGCTTCCCGCGTTCATCCCGATCCTCCTGCCACTGGCGATCCTGGTGATGCCGCTGCTCGACTTCTCCCTGGCGGTCAGCCGCCGACTGCGTGCAGGCAAGTCGCCGTTCTCCGCCGACCGCAAGCACCTCCACCATCGCCTGCTTGACATGGGCCACACCCACTTCCAGGCGGTACTCATCTTCTATAGCTGGACGGCCGTCTTCGCTATCGGCACCCTGCTGTTCGTGTTCGTCCCGAACGTCCACAACGGGGTGGCGATCGGCTTCATCGCCGTCGGGTTCATTGTCAGTGCCTGGTTCACCGTCGCACCGATGACCAAGCGCAAACGGCAGGAACTCGACGTCCAGTCGATGAGTGCCGACCAGCCTGGTTCGATGATCGCCGCCCAGCTCGACCCACTGGATGCCGCATCCGCGAATTCCCCAACACCTTCCCACAAGGAGAGCCCATGACCGCCGCCCCCATCCTGAAGAAGGTGCTCCTCTACGGCGCCATCCTCGCCGTCGCCATTGCCGTGATCGGTTCGATCGTCGGCTACGTGACCGTCGGACCGGTCGGGATCTCCAGCGCATTGATCGGCACCGTGATGGCGGTCGTCTTCCTCGCCATCACCGCGCTGAGCATCCTGGTGGCGGGGAAGTACAGCCTGGGGGCCTTCTTCGGCATCGTCATGGGTGCCTGGTTGCTCAAGTTCGTGCTGTTCCTCGTGCTCATCTTCATCCTCAAAGACCAGCCGTGGCTCAACGCCCAGGTCATGTTCCTGAGCATCGTCGCAGCAGTCGTCGGGACGCTCGTCGTTGACGTCGTGGTCGTGGCCAGGTCGCGGATGTCGTACGTCAGCGACATCGAACTGCCGGGCGACGACAAGCCGGCCCAGCGGGGCTGACGACCGTTCATGGGCGCCGAAATCTCTTGATAGAGTTTCTAACGGACATCCCACCCATTCTCTCGCCGCGTGGTTGCACGCCCCGATCTTGGAGATAGAGCTGCTAGTAAACGCTCTCACCGCATTGATCCCGTTCGCCACCGATGGCGGTCACGAGGATGGTGGCTTCCACCCACCCACGATCATGGAGTTCTTCCCCGACGTGGTGCTCTTCGACGGCACGATCTTCGCCATGAACCGCATCATGATGATGCGCTTGCTGGTCGCCGTCCTCATCTGCGTGCTCTTCTGGCTCGGCACCCGCAAGATGACCCTGGTGCCCGGCCGCGGCCAGTCTCTGGTGGAGATGGGGCTCTCCTTCGTGCGCAAGAGCATCGCTCACGACCTGCTGGGTGAAAAAACCGGCGACCGCTTCCTGCCGGTCCTGACGACCATTTTCTTCATGGTACTTGGGATGAACCTCACCGGAATCATCCCGGGATTGAACATTGCCGGTACATCCGTCATCGGCATTCCCCTGCTCCTGGCCGTGATCGCCTATGGCGTGTTCATCTACGCGGGCCTCAAGCAGAACCCGAAGGCGTTCATCCGCAACTCCCTGGTCCCGCCCGGGGTTCCCAAAGCCCTGATGCCGCTGATCGCCGTGATCGAATTCATCTCGACCTTCATCCTGCGACCGATTACGCTCACCCTTCGACTTTTGATGAACATGGTGGTCGGACACCTCCTGCTGGTGCTGTTCTTCGCTGCCACGCAGTTCTTCATCTTCACAGCGGGGGGCTGGTATTCCCTCTTCGGCATCGGCACCTTCGCCTTCGGCCTGGCATTCACGTTGTTCGAGATCCTGATCATCGTGCTGCAGGCATACATCTTCACCCTTCTCACTGCCGTCTACATTCAGTTGGCAGTGCTCGAAGAACACTAGATCCGGCACCCGTCGAATCTGCTCATTACGGAAGGAAACACCCAACGTGGATGTAACTAACATCGCTGAACTGTCCGGCAATATCGCGACGGTCGGTTACGGTCTCGCCGCTGTCGGCCCCGGTATCGGTATCGGCATCGTCGTCGGCAAGACCATCGAGTCCGTCGCACGCCAGCCAGAACTGCAGGGTCGCCTCACGGTGCTCATGTACATCGGTATCGCCTTTACCGAGGCGCTGGCGTTCATCGGCATCGCGACGTACTTCATCTTCACCAACTAAGGAATCTCTATGCTTCACGCACTGATTCACGCCGCAGCCGAAGGGGAGGCGGCGCCCAACCCGCTGTTCCCTGCGGCCTATGACATCTTCTGGTCGGCGATCTGCTTCCTGCTGATCCTCGGCGTCTTCTGGTGGAAGGTGCTGCCGGCGCTGAAGAAGCTGCTGGATGAGCGTGCCGAGGTCATCGAGGGCGGCATCGCCAGGGCTGAGAACGCCCAGGCCGAGGCCGCCGAGCAACTGGAGAAGTACAACGAACTCCTCAAGGAAGCTCGCTCCGAAGCAGGCAAGATCCGCGAGCAGGCGCGCCTTGACGGCACCAAGATCCTGAGCGAACTGAAAGAGCAGGCATCCGCTGAGGCTGCCCGCATCACCTCGTCAGCAGTTGCGCAGATCGAGGCGGAACGTCAGGCAGCCCTCGTCTCCCTCCGAGCCGAAGTGGGCAGTCTTGCTCTCGACCTCGCCTCCGGCGTGATCGGGCAGAGCCTGTCCGACGACAAGAAGGCATCGAAGCTCGTTGACAGCTTCCTGGCCGACCTTGAGTCGTCCGACAGGCGTGCAGTGAGTTCATCCTCGACGAGCAAGGTGAGCAAGTAGTAATGGGATCAACGACCAGGGACGCTCTTGCCGCGTCGAAAGCGGCTCTGGCCGCGATCAGCGGCACGGTAGATCTGGCCATCGCGGAACAACTCCTGTCCGCCGGTCGCATCATCGGGGACTCCAGCCAGCTCCAATCGGTCCTGAGCGACCCGGCCACCGAGCCAGACACGAAGGTCGCTGCGTTGAAGGCCGTCTTCGGATCGTCCATCAGCTCACCGGTTTTCGGGATTCTCGGCACGGTGGCGGCAAACCGCTGGTCGTCAGAGGATGACCTGCTGGCCGGCATCGAGGAACTCGGACTGCGTGCGGCGGCGGACTCCGCCGAGGCGGGCACCGACATCGAGGGCGAGCTCTTCGCGTTCGGCAAGACGGTCGCCTCCAGCGCGGAACTCGAGTTGGCCATCAGCAGCAAGCTCGGCGACGCGACCTCCAAGGTCACGTTGATCGACCGCTTGCTCTCGGGCAAGGTGTCCCCGCAGTCGTTGACCATCCTGCGCCACCTGGTACGCCAGCCCCGAGGCCGTCGCATCAACTCGCTGGTGCGCAACGCAGCGGCAATCGTGGCGGACCAGACCGGTCACGCCATCGCCACCGTCACCACGGCAACGCCCATTGCTGCAGATCAGCTCGCACGGCTGCAGTCCGGCCTCTCGGCCAGCTACGGCCGTCAGCTGAGGGTCAACCTGGTCGTGGACCCGTCCCTGGTCGGCGGCGTCCGTGTGCAGATCGGTGACGACGTCATCGACGGCAGCGTCGCATCCAGGCTCAAGGAACTCAGACTTCAACTCGCTGGCTAACAGCGCCACATCCGTCGGTGCTGGATTGCACCGCGAAGACAAGGAAACGCAAATGGCAGACGTAACGATCAGCCCGGACGAGATCCGCGATGCTCTGAAGGACTTCGTCAAGTCCTACGACCCCACCAAGGCAACCAAGACCGAGGTCGGGTATGTGGTGGATGCCGCGGACGGCATCGCCCACGTCGAGGGCCTTCCCGGCGTGATGGCCAACGAGCTCATCAAGTTCGCCGACGGCACGCTGGGCCTCGCCCTGAGCCTCGACGAGAGCGAGATCGGTGTCGTCATCCTCGGTGAGTTCAGCGGCGTCGAGGCCGGCCAGGAAGTCACCCGCACCGGTGAGGTTCTCTCCGTGCCGGTCGGCGACAGCTACCTGGGCCGCGTGGTCGACCCGCTCGGCAACCCGATCGACGGCCTCGGCGAGATCAAGACCACCGAGCGCCGTGCGCTCGAGCTCCAGGCCCCGGGCGTCATGGCCCGCAAGTCGGTGCACGAGCCGATGCAGACCGGCATCAAGGCGATCGACGCGATGATCCCGATCGGCCGCGGACAGCGCCAGCTGATCATCGGTGACCGCCAGACCGGAAAGACCGCCCTGGCGATCGACACGATCATCAACCAGAAGGCCAACTGGGAGTCAGGCGACACCAACAAGCAGGTTCGCTGCATCTACGTCGCCATCGGCCAGAAGGGCTCGACGATCGCCGCCGTCCGCGGTGCGCTCGAGGCCGCAGGCGCCATGGAGTACACCACAATCGTCGCCTCGCCGGCCTCCGACCCGGCCGGCTTCAAGTACCTCGCTCCGTACACCGGTTCGGCCATCGGCCAGCACTGGATGTACGACAGCAAGCACGTGCTCATCGTCTTCGATGACCTGTCCAAGCAGGCCGAGGCCTACCGTGCCGTGTCGTTGCTGCTGCGTCGTCCGCCGGGCCGTGAAGCCTACCCGGGTGACGTCTTCTACCTGCACTCCCGCCTGCTCGAGCGTTGCGCCAAGCTGTCCGACGAGCTCGGTGCCGGGTCGATGACCGGCCTGCCGCTCATCGAGACCAAGGCGAACGACGTGTCCGCCTACATCCCGACCAACGTGATCTCGATCACCGACGGCCAGATCTTCCTCCAGTCCGACCTGTTCAACGCCAACCAGCGTCCAGCGGTCGACGTGGGAATCTCGGTTTCCCGTGTCGGTGGTGACGCGCAGGTGAAGTCGATCAAGAAGGTCTCCGGAACCCTGAAGCTCGAGTTGGCCCAGTATCGCTCGCTGCAGGCGTTCGCGCTGTTCGCGTCCGACCTGGATGCGGCCAGCCGCCGCCAGCTTGCACGCGGTGAGCGACTCACCGAGCTGCTCCGCCAGCCGCAGTACTCGCCGTATCCGGTCGAAGACCAGGTCGTCGCCATCTGGGCCGGCACCAACGGCAAGCTGGATGAGGTTCCGGTGGAAGACATCCTGCGTTTCGAGCGCGAGCTGCTCGACTACCTGGGTCGCAACACCAAGGTGCTCGACACGCTGCGTGAGACGAACGTCCTCACCGACGAGACCGTCGCCGACCTGGATGCCGCCGTCGACAAGTTCAAGCTGGAGTTCCAGACCGGTGAGGGCAAGCCGCTTGCCTCAGCCGGCAAGGAGGTCTTCGAAGAGCTTGAAGAAGAAGACGTCAACCAGGAGCGCATCGTCAAGGGCAAGCGCTAAGCGCTGACCGCAGAACCAGGACAGAGAGAGAAACATGGGATCGCAACTTCGGGTCTACCGGCAGAAGATTCGTTCTGCCCAGACGACCAAGAAGATCACCCGAGCCATGGAGTTGATCGCAGCATCGCGCATCAACAAGGCGAAGGCCCGGATGGCAGCATCCGCTCCATATTCGCGCGCCATCACGCGCGCGGTATCCGCTGTCGCCACCTTCTCGAACGTCGACCACGTGCTCACCACCGAGCCGGAAACGGTCGAACGGGCAGCTGTCGTCATCTTCTCGTCCGACCGCGGACTGGCCGGCGCGTTCAACGCGAACGTGCTGCGTGAGGCTGAGGAGCTATCGACACTGCTGCGCAGCCAGGGCAAAGACGTCGTCTACTACCTGGTCGGGCGCAAGGCGGTCGGGTACTTCAACTTCCGCAAGCGCGCATCGGTCGACAACTGGGTCGGTGGAACAGACAACCCGGAGTTCGATACGGCGAAGGAGATCGGTGACGCCCTGGTGTCGTCCTTCGTGACTCCGGCGGCCGAGGGTGGTGTCGACGAGATCCATATCGTCTACAACCGCTTCGTCAGCATGCTCACGCAGACGCCGGAAGTCGTGCGGCTGCTTCCGCTCGAAGTGGTCGAGGGGATCGAGGAGCCTGAAGGCAACGAGATCTTCCCGCTGTACGAGTTCGAACCGGAGGTCGGCGATGTGCTCGACGCACTCCTGCCGGTGTACATCGAGAGCCGTATCTTCAACGCCATGCTGCAGTCGGCGACGGCCAAGCACGCCGCCACCCAGAAGGCGATGAAGTCGGCCAGCGACAATGCTGACAAGCTCATCACGGACTACACGCGCCTCGGAAACAACGCCCGCCAGTCCGAGATCACGCAGCAGATTTCAGAAATCGTGGGCGGAGCAGACGCCCTTTCAAGCTCGAAGTAAGTATCAGGAGAAACAGGGAAGCCCTATGACTACTACAACCCCAGCTTCAAAGAAGCCGGCAACCCGCAAGGCGCCGGCCAAAAAGGCCGCTGTGCCCGCGAAGCCGGTTGCCCCGGCCGCAATCGGTCGCGTCGCCCGAGTCAACGGCCCGGTCGTCGACATCGAGTTCGCACACGATGAGATCCCCGGTATCTACAACGCGCTGAAGTTGACGATCACCATCGCCGGCGAATCGCACGAGATCACCCTCGAGGTCGCACAGCACCTCGGTGACGACCTGGTTCGTGCCATCGCACTGAACCCGACCGACGGCGTCGTCCGTGGCCAGGAAGTGCGCGACACCGGCGAGCAGATCACCGTCCCGGTCGGTGATGTCACCAAGGGCAAGGTATTCAACGTCATCGGCGAGATCCTGAACGCTAAGCCCGGCGAGAAGATCGAGATCACCGAGCGCTGGCCGATCCACCGCAAGCCCCCGGCGTTCGACCAGCTCGAGTCGAAGACCGAACTGTTCGAGACCGGCATCAAGGTCATCGACCTCCTCACCCCGTACGTGCAGGGTGGAAAGATCGGCCTGTTCGGTGGTGCAGGTGTCGGCAAGACCGTGCTCATCCAGGAGATGATCCAGCGCGTCGCCCAGAACCACGGTGGTGTGTCGGTGTTCGCCGGTGTCGGTGAGCGTACCCGTGAGGGCAACGACCTCATCCACGAGATGGAAGAGGCGGGTGTCTTCGACAAGACAGCCCTCGTGTTCGGCCAGATGGACGAGCCGCCGGGAACGCGTCTTCGCGTCGCCCTGTCTGCACTGACCATGGCTGAGTACTTCCGTGACGTGCAGAAGCAGGACGTCCTGCTCTTCATCGACAACATCTTCCGCTTCACGCAGGCCGGCTCCGAAGTGTCGACCCTGCTGGGCCGCATGCCTTCTGCTGTTGGTTATCAGCCGAACCTGGCGGATGAGATGGGTATCCTCCAGGAGCGCATCACCTCGACGCGTGGTCACTCGATCACTTCGCTGCAGGCGATCTACGTTCCTGCTGACGACTACACCGACCCGGCCCCGGCGACCACCTTCGCCCACCTCGACGCCACGACTGAGCTCAGCCGTGAGATCGCGTCGAAGGGCCTGTACCCGGCCGTCGACCCGTTGACCTCGACTTCGCGCATCCTCGACCCGCGCTACCTGGGTGAGGACCACTACCGTGTGGCGACCAACGTCAAGCAGATCCTGCAGAAGAACAAGGAACTTCAGGAGATCATCGCCATCCTCGGTGTCGATGAGCTTTCCGAGGAAGACAAGATCACGGTTGCCCGTGCACGTCGCATCCAGCAGTTCCTGTCGCAGAACACCTACATGGCGAAGAAGTTCACCGGTGTCGAGGGTTCGACCGTTCCGCTCAAGGACACCATCGAGTCGTTCGACGCGATCACCCGTGGTGACTTCGACACCGTCGCAGAGCAGGCATTCTTCAACGTCGGTTCCATCTCCGACGTCGAAGAGAAGTGGGCCCAGATCCAGAAGGAGAACGGCTAGCAATGGCCGGTCTCAACGTCAGTCTCGTCTCGGCCGACCACGAAGTGTGGTCGGGCGAGGTGAAGATGGTCGTCGCCCGTACCACTGAGGGCGAGATCGGGATCCTTCCCGGCCACGAACCGATGCTGGGCATCCTGTCGACCGGTGAGGTCCGCCTGACCCTGGGCGATGGCACGACCGTGACGGCTAACGCCGATGACGGCTTCCTGTCGGTGGAGCACGACACCGTCACCATTGTGGCGCGTCACGCTGCACTGGTAGAGGGCTAAGCGCCTCCGGCGGCTTTCCGCCTTCTCTGCACGACTGATGCTTATTCTGCTGCCCCCGTCCGAGACCAAGAGGGACGGGGGAGTGGAAGGCACCGCTCTTGAGCTGGCGTCCCTGCGCTTTCCTGAGCTCGGGGCTGCTCGTCGGGCGGTCAGTGTCGAGCTGCGCAAGCTATCGGGCAACCTGACCACGATGGCGGCGGCGCTGAAGGTGGGCGCTGGCCAGCGTGATGAGCTTCTGCGCAATCGCGTGGTGCGCACGTCGCCGACCATGCCGGCGATCGATCGCTACACCGGTGTGCTCTACGACGCTCTGGGCGCCTCATCGTTGCCGGCGGATGCCCGGGACTTCGCGAGCGGTCATGTCGCCATCCACTCCGCCCTGTTCGGGCTGGTTGCCGCTGACGACCCGATACCCGCGTACCGGTTGTCCCACGACTCGCGCATGCCGACATTGTCGTTGAAAAAGGTGTGGCGTGAGCCGGTGTCCCGGGTGCTGGACGGCTACGAGGGCTTGATTCTCGACCTGCGGTCTGAGGCCTACGTGGCGCTCGGGCCGGCACCGTCCGGGCCACGCTCCTTCTACCTGCGGGTGGTCGCTGAGGGGAGCGACGGCGCCAAGCGGTCGCTCAACCATTTCAACAAGAAGGGCAAGGGCGAGTTTGTCCGCTCCGTGCTGCTGTCCGGTGTCGATCATCCGCACGTCGATTCGCTCCTCGACTGGGCGACGTCCTCCGGCCACGCTCTGGGCCCCGGCAAACCCGGCGAACTGCAGCTCGAAGTCGTGAACTCGCTGGCCGGTTGAGCCCGGTCCGAACAGGCCTGCACCACGCGTTCCCATTCCTGTTGCGCCTGGGCTGGTTTCCGGGCGGTTGCCCTGTCTGCGTGCGGGCCTAAGACCGGTGGACGATGCCCTCGTGGTCGAGGAGCCAAACCTTGGTCGGCACACCGTTCCCTCCGCTGTAGCCGGTGATCTTCCCGTTCGACGCGAGTACGCGATGGCAGGGCACGATGATCGGCAACGGGTTCGCGCCGACAGCGCCACCGACGGCGCGGCCGGCCGTCGCCCTCCCGGTTGCGGCACCCAGTTGGCCATAGGTGGTGGCCTCACCCCAGGGGACCTCTGTCAGCCCACTCCAGATCTGGCGCTGGAAGTCCGTGCCACCCGGAGCTGTCGGCAAGGCAAAGGTGCGACGCTTACCGGCGAAGTACTGCGACAACTGCTTCACCGCGCGATCGAGCACGCCGTTGCTGTTCTCGTCGAGCTCTTCCAGCGGAAGGTGGCCTTTCCGCTCGATGGTCAGCGAGGTAATCGACTTGCCGTCGCTGGTGAGTTCAAGGCGCCCGATCGGGCTGTCGACTCGACGGATGTACGTGGGGGAGGTGAGCTGTGCCATGGCTCGAGGCTAACGCCGGCAGCAGCCGGCGATTCGCCGGAGCGGTGCGGCCGGGGAGAGAGTTTCCGGTGGCGACAGTGGGGAGGAGGGGTGCGACAGTGGAGCGCGTCGGCGGGGGGCAGGTAGTGGATGCTTCGGGCGGAATAGAGTGGGTTCATGGCTGATATGGCGTACCGCAGACTCGGAAACTCAGGGCTCGTCGTGTCGACGATCGGGCTGGGATGCAACAACTTCGGTCGCGCGAAGACGCGAACCGAGACCCAGGAGGGAACGGATGAGGTGATCAGCGCCGCCATCGACGCCGGCGTGACCTTCTTCGATACGGCGGACATCTATGGCGCCGAACGCGGGCTCAGCGAAACGCTCATGGGCAACTCCCTGGCCGGCAGGCGGGATGACGTGGTGCTGGCCACCAAGTTCGGCATGGAGATGGACGGGCTCGCCGGCCCGGAATGGGAGGCGCGCGGCTCCCGCCGGTACATCCGGCGTGCCGTTGAGGCTTCCCTGCGGCGGCTCCAGACCGACTGGATCGACCTGTACCAACTGCATCAGCCCGACCCGCTCACCCCGATCGAAGAGACCCTGGCGACACTCGACGACCTCATCACCGAGGGGAAGGTCCGCTACATCGGCCACTCCAATCTCGCCGGCTGGCAGGTTGCAGAGGCCGAGTTCACCGCCCAGCTGAACGGGCATCCGAAGTTCATCTCCGCCCAGAACGAGTACAGCCTGATCGTCCGGGATGCGGAACTCGACCTGCTACCGGCCGTTCGCGCGTACGGGCTCGGCTTCCTGCCGTTCTTCCCCCTCTACAATGGATTGCTCACCGGCAAGTACCGGCGTGACTCCCAGCCGGCGGATGCTCGCATCACCGCTCAGAAGGCCCACCTCCTGGAAGATGCCCCCTGGGACGCACTGGAGGCCTACGAGGCCTTCTGCGCGGAGCGGGGAATCACGATGGTCGAGGCGACCTTCGCCTGGCTGCTCGCCCAGCCGAACCTCACCAGCGTGATCGCCGGTGCGACCAGCCGCGAGCAGGTCACCCAGAATGCGGCAGCCGGGACCGCGTGGACACCCGACGCCGGTGAGGTCGAGCAGATCGGCGGCTTCTTCGACGCGGCGGCCGATTAGCGAACTCGCGTAGCCGAGGCCAGAGTGCGGGTTATGGGACGGTGAGAACGATCTTCCCCAGACCGTGGCCGGTTTCGAGCAGCCGGTAGGCATCCTGCACCTCGGAGAGCGGGAACGTTGCGAGGATGGGGAATTGCAGTTCACCGCTTGCCGCACTGTTCGCCAGCCAGGCGAGTTCCTCTGCAGTTTTCCCGCCGCCCCCCACCGTCTGGATGCCTAGTTCACCAGAATCAGCGATCGAGTTGATGCGCTCCGGGCGGATGCCCAACTCGAGACCGAGAAGCACACTGCTGCGCCCGTGGTTGTCGAGCATGGCGGTGTAACCGTGCGGCGAGGCATCACGAAGGCGCTGCAGCTCGCCCTCACCATAGGCGACCGGAATGGCGCCGATGCTTCGGAGGAACTCATGGTTCGAGGGACTGGCCGTGGCGATCACGGTTGCCCCGGTGGCCTTGGCGAACTGCACGGCAAGCAAGCCGACGCCCCCGGCTGCAGCCGAGATGAGAACCGTGTCTTTCGGACCGAGGCCGAGGGAGTGGCTGGAGCGCAGTGCAGTATTGCCGACCAGGCCGATCCCACCGGCGACTGCCCAATCGAGCGTTGCCGGCTTGGGGGCGACCCTCTCGCCCTTGACGACGACGTACTCGGCCTGGGCCGCGAAGGAGGTCCAGCCCAGTACTTCATCACCCACCGAAACGCCCGTCACATCGTCGTCGACCTGGTCGACGATTCCGGAGAACTCTGCCCCCTGTCCACTGGGCAGTTTTCGCTCCCCATAGACCGCGCGACGGGCTTTGGAATCGTAGGGGTTGAGGCCGGCTGCCTTGACGGCGACCCGGACCTGTCCGGCATCCGCTTGCGGTTCCGGGACATCGACGACCTGGAGCACCCCGACATCGCCATGCTCGGCATACTTGACGGCTAACGACATCCTGCGACCCCCACTGTTCGGTACTGAAACACCAGTTTACCGGCGCCGCAGAGGGCTCGACTTGGGAGTGAGCGCTCACTCAGTTAGACTCGGCGGGTGAACCTTGCGACGTCGATGGCACCCTCGGGCAGGGCCCGCCCGCTTCCGGTCGATGAACGCAGGGCGATGATCATTCACGCGATCACGCCGTTGCTGCTGACGCACGGACGTGACGTGACCTCCCGCCAGTTGGCCGAAGCCGCCGGTATTGCCGAGGGCACGATCTACCGGGCGTTCGGCGACAAGGAATCGCTTATCGAGGCGGCGATCGCGCACTACCTCGACCCGGAGCCGATGCGGTTCTCGTTGCGCGCGATCGACCCGGACCTGCCGCTGGAGACCAAGATCTTCGCCATCGTCCACGTGCTGCGAGAGCGATTCAACCTGGTGTTCCGCATCATGGCGGTCCTGGGTGCGGAGCGGCCGCCGATGCCAAGCCAGCGAAAGGTCTACTCCGAGATCATCGGGCAATGCCTCGCCCCGGACCTTGCCCGGCTGAACTGGCCGCCAGAACAGGTGGGCCACGTCATCCGCCTCATCACCTTCTCCGCCGCGTTCCCACAACTCAACGACGGGGTGGAGTTCACGACGGAGCAACTCAGCGCGATCGTCTTGTACGGCGTCGCCGGAAGCGCGCCCTGCGCCCACACAGAAAGCAACTGATGCTCCTTCGCATACTCCGCAACCACCTGAAGCCCTATGGGCAGTTGCTCGTCGCGGTCGGGGTGCTGCAGCTGGCACAGTCGCTGGCCTCGCTCTACCTGCCCAGCCTGAACGCCGACGTGATCGACCAGGGTGTCGCCAAGGGCGATATCGGCTACATCATCGCCGTCGGCGGCATGATGCTCGGAGTCACGCTGCTGCAGGTGGCCTGTGCCATCGCCGCCGTCTATTTCGGCGCGCGGGTTGCCATGCTGCTGGGGCGTGACCTGCGGTCGTCGGTGTTCGCGAGAGTAAGCGAATTCTCCGAGCGTGAGGTGTCGCTGTTCGGGGCGCCATCGCTCATCACCCGCACCACCAACGACGTGCAGCAGGTGCAGATGGTCGTCTTGATGACCTGCACGCTCTTCGTTTCCGCGCCGATCCTGGCGATCGGCGGGGTGATCATGGCGCTTCAGCAGGATGTCGGCCTGTCCTGGCTGATGGCCGTCAGTATTCCGGTGCTGTTGCTCTCGATCGGGGGCATCATCATCCGCATGGTGCCGATGTTCCGCATCATGCAGGAGCGCATCGACACGGTGAACCGGGTGCTGCGGGAGCAACTCATCGGCATTCGCGTTGTGCGGGCGTTCGTCCGGGAGAAGCACGAGACGGCACGGTTCGCCACCGCGAACCGCGAATTGACGGATGTCGCCCTCGGGGTCGGGAAGCTGTTCGCGCTGATGTTCCCGGTGGTGATGCTGGTGATGAATGTGTCCAGCGTGGCCGTCATCTGGTTCGGCGGCCTTCGCGTCGCCGAAGGCGACATCGAGGTGGGGACGCTGATGGCCTTCCTGCAATACCTGATGCAGATCCTGATGGCGGTCATGATGGCCACCTTCATGGCCGTGATGCTCCCGCGCGCTGCGGTGAGCGCCGAGCGTATCGGCGAAGTGCTGGAGACCGAGACCTCGGTCGTTCCGCCGGCGAACCCGGTGACGGAGCTGGTCGAACACGGGACTGTTGAGTTGGTGGGGGCATCGTTCGCCTACCCCGGCGCAGAAAAGCCGGTGCTGCACGACCTGAACCTCAAGGTGGACAGCGGTCAGACGGTTGCCATCATCGGCAGCACCGGCGCCGGTAAGACCTCCCTGGTGAACCTCTTGCCACGGCTGTTCGATGCAACCGGCGGGCAGGTACTGGTGGACGGTGTCGACGTGCGCGACCTGGACCCCGACCTGCTGTGGAGCCGGATCGGTCTGGTACCGCAGAAGCCTTACCTCTTCTCCGGCACGGTTGCGACCAACCTCCGCTACGGGAATCCGGATGCCACGGACGACGAGCTCTGGGAGGCCCTCGAGATCGCGCAGGCGAGAAGCTTCGTCGGGGCCATGGACGGCGGACTTGACGCTGCCATTGCCCAGGGCGGAACCAACGTCTCCGGCGGGCAGCGCCAGCGCCTGGCGATAGCACGCGCGCTGGTGAAACGCGCAGAGATCTATGTCTTCGATGATTCGTTCTCGGCGCTGGATTCGGCGACGGATGCCCGGCTCAGGCAGGCCCTGCGCGTCAACGTTGCCGATGCCACCATGATCATCGTCGCGCAGCGCGTGTCAACCATCGTGGACGCGGACCAGATCGTGGTGCTCGACGATGGTGCGATCGTCGGTCGCGGAACCCATCAGGAGCTGCTTGATGGCAATGAAACCTATGCGGAGATCGTGTCGTCGCAACTGAGCGCCGAGGAAGCCCTATGAGCCAGACAGCTGTAGAAGAAACTCCTTCCGGGAAAGAGCCGGAGGCCGACGTTTCGAGCACTCGTGGCCCGGCTGTGGCCCGCGGGCAGGGACCGCACGGGATGCTCCCGCCGGAGAAGCCGCTGAACTTCTGGCCGTCGGCGAAGAGGCTGCTCTCCAAGCTGGCGCCCGAGTGGCTCTCACTGGCCTGGGTGTTCCTGCTCACGGTCGCCAGCGTGGTGTTCACGGTTATCGGCCCGAAGCTCCTCGGCGAGGGGACCACGCTCATCTTCGAGGGCGCGATTTCTGCCGGTCTGCCGGATGGCCTGAGCCAGCAGCAGATCGTGGAGGGCCTGCGCGCCCAGGGCGACAATCAGATGGCCGACCTGCTGGCTGGGATGGAGCTCACGCCCGGCGTTGGGATCGACTTCATGGCGCTCAGCACCGTGCTCTTCTGGGTGCTCGCCCTCTACATCCTGGCGTCCGTTTTCGGTTGGCTGCAGGCGTACGTCCTCAACTTCGTGGTTCAGCGGACCGTGTATCGACTGCGTGAAGACATCGAGGCGAAGATCAACCGGCTGCCGCTCGGCTACTTCGACCGGATGCAGCGGGGTGAGCTGCTGAGCCGGGTCACCAACGACATCGACAACGTCGCCCAGAGCCTGCAGCAGACACTGAGTCAGATGCTGACGTCGCTGCTGACGGTGATCGGTGTCATCGTGATGATGTTCATCGTGTCTCCATTGCTGACGGTGATCGCCCTGGTCACGATTCCGCTCACCGTGCTCATCACCGGGCTGATCGCCAAGCGTTCGCAGAAACTGTTCGTGGCGCAGTGGAAGCACACCGGCGAACTGAACTCGCAGATCGAGGAGAATTTCACCGGGCACGCCCTGGTGAAGGTGTTCGGTCGCCAGCGGGAAGTGTCGAAGGTGTTCGCGGACAAGAACGAGGAACTCTTCGCGGCCAGTTTCGGTGCCCAGTTCGTGTCCGGCATCATCATGCCGGCGATGATGTTCGTCGGAAACCTGGTTTACGTTGCGATTGCCGTGGTCGGCGGCCTGCAGGTCGCGAATGGTTCGATGCGGCTCGGTGACGTGCAGGCGTTCATCCAGTACTCCCGGCAGTTCACGCAGCCGCTCACCCAGCTGGGAAGCATGGCCAACCTGGTGCAGTCAGGTGTCGCATCCGCTGAGCGTGTCTTCGACCTGATGGATGCCGAGGAGCAGTCACCGGATGTCTCGCCCGCCCAGTCAGTCGGCGTGACGCGCGGACGGCTGGTCTTCGAGGACGTGTCGTTCCGGTACCAGCCGGATGTCCCGTTGATCGAGTCGGTGAACCTGGTGGCGGAGCCCGGTCAGACCATCGCCATCGTCGGTCCGACCGGCGCGGGCAAGACCACGCTGGTGAACCTGATGATGCGCTTCTACGAGCTCGACTCCGGGCGCATCACCCTCGATGGCGTCGACGTGGCGTCGATGACCCGTGACGACCTGCGGTCGCGCATGGGAATGGTGCTGCAGGACACCTGGCTGTTCGGTGGGACGATCAGGGACAACATCGCCTACGGTCGCACGGATGCCACGGAGGAGGAGATTCTGGACGCGGCGAGGGCCACCTATGTCGACCGGTTCGTGCACTCCCTGCCGGACGGCTACGACACGGTGCTCGACGAGGAGGCCTCGAATGTGAGCGCCGGCGAGAAGCAGTTGCTCACGATTGCGCGGGCGTTCCTGGCGAAGCCGAGTGTGCTCATCCTGGATGAGGCGACCAGTTCGGTGGACACCCGCACCGAGGTGCTGGTGCAGCGGGCCATGTCGGCGCTGAGGTCCGATCGCACCAGTTTCGTCATCGCTCACCGGTTGTCGACTATTCGTGACTCGGACCTGATCCTGGTGATGGAGGCCGGGCAGATCGTCGAGCAGGGCACCCACACGGAACTGCTGGAGGCGGATGGCGCGTACGCACGCCTCTACGAGGCCCAGTTCGCGGGGCCGGTGACCGACGAGGTGTAGCTGTTTTCAGGGGAGGCTCAGCGGTTGCTGGTGCGCACGCATCGCTGGCGCGCGTACGGATCCGCGGCGCGTGGAAAGCGGCGCGGTCCGATCCGCGGGGCGCCGGTGCATATCTGCTAGCGGCCCACCGATCGGTGCGCACCCTGCGCGAGCGGATGCGACGCGCCGCTTTCGGGGCGGGCGCGCCCTAACCGGCCTCTTCCACGCTGGCCTCGCCGCCGATGTTGAGGCCCCGCTGCAGGTCGGCGCTCACCTCGTTCAAGCCCTCAAGTTCGATCATCATGGCGTCGAACCGGTCGGAGCGTTCCTGCACGGAGGCGTAAAGGCTGTCCAGCTCGGCTTTCCGGCGCATCAACTCCTCGCGCTCTGCCTGCAACTGCCGGAACTCTTCCGGGCTGTTCGCCCGCGTGCGCGAGTTGAAATCCTCCACGTCCCGGTTCAGCGCATCGGTGCCGGCTGTATACCTGGCGTAGTCGGCCTCGATTTCGGCGCGGAGTGCATCCATTTCGGCGACCAGCTGGTCGGTGCGCGCCTTCAGCTCGACGAATACCGCATTGGCCGACGCGTGCAGCGCGGTCACGGCTGCGCGGTCGGTGAAGTACTGGGCGTAGTACTCCTCCAACTCAGTTCCGAGCTCGGCGACTTCCGTTCCCAGGATGGAATGCAACTCGTTGGCGTGCTCTCCCGGCTCGATCCGCGCGTAGATGGCCATCCGCTCGCTGAAGGCCGCATCGCTGCTGTGCTTCTCATACTCCGCCTCGAGGAGTGCCCCGAGCCGTGCTCGTTCGTCGGCTCCCATCCGGTCCCAGGCGGCATGGAGCATCTCGTGCGCTGCAGTGATCTCCTCCGTACCGTCCAGTCGCTCATCGGTGACGTCGTAGAGGTAGATGGTCTTGTTCGACGGCAGGTAGCAGCCGAGAATGCCGAAACCGTCTTCGCCCTCGTGCGTTGGGCAGGACTCGGCGAACGCCATCGATGACTCGATGCTCGGCCTGCTGGCGTAGTAGAGGAATGTGCCGTGCTCAGTGAGTCCGAGGCGCTCGACGTGCCCTTCGACGACCGGGGTCGGCTCATACTGCCAGACGGTCACCTGATCGATGATGGGTTGCGGATGCTGCACCAGGTAGATTCCGCCGAACACCGCAGCGATCGCCAGTACGGTGGAGAGCCCGCTGGCGACCATGGCACGCCGGGCACGCTTGCGGCGACCTTTCCGCACAGGAAGCAACGGCTCGGACTCGAACAGTGTCACCGGTGCCCCTCGCCTCTACGCCGATTTACAGGATACCAAGCCGCACCGACGCCCGACGCGCACGACGGGCGCGCTCAATGCCCGGTGAGAGGCGCCATGACCATCGCGGCGATGGATGGCCGCCTGGTCAGCTTCTCTTCGGTGTCGGCGATGGTCATGGCGAGCAGGCCGAGGTTGGAGCCGATGAAGCGCAGCGGCTCCGGTTCCCACGCTGGTGAGTTGTGGCCGACCCAGGGCAGTCGGGTGAGGTCGGACTCTGTTTCGGTGATGAGGTCTGCCAGGGTGCGCCCGGCCAGGTTCGTGGTGCTGAGCCCGTCCCCGACGTAGCCGCCCGCCCAGGCGAGTCCCCGTTCCGGCTCGTAGCCGACGGTGGCATGCCAGTCACGTGGTACTCCCAGGGGGCCGCCCCAGGTGTGGGTGATCGCAGCATCCGCCGTCTGCGGGAAGAACTCGATAAGCGTCTTCCGCAGGTGTTCGAAGACCCGGAGTGCCCGGTCGTATTCCGGGCGGATGCTGCTGCCCCAGTGGTACCGGGCACCCCTCCCACCGAAGGCGAACCGGTTGTCGGCCGTGCGCTGCCCGTAGACCAGCAGGTGCCGATAGTCGGCGAAGGTCTGGCCGTGTTCGATTCCGATCTCAGACCAGGCCTCGTCGGTCAGGGGTTCAGTCGCGATCATCAGCGAGTAGAGCGGCAGTACCCGTCGGTGTGTCTTGGGAAGGGAGGCGCCGTAGCCTTCGGTTGCGATCACGACCGTAGTGCAGCGAACAGTTCCCCGGGTGGTGACCACCGCGTGCGGTGAGTAGTCGAGTACTTCGGTCTGCTCGTAGATGGTCACGCCGAGCCGTTCGACCACGCTCGCGAGGCCGCGGACGAGTTTGGCGGGGTGCAGGCGTGCACAGGCTGGGTCGAGCACGTAGTCGCGGTTTTCGGACCAGCTGAGCAGGTCGACGCCATACGCAGATGCTTCCGCGATGTCGGCCTCGGCGCGGGTGCGCTGGGCGTCCGAGTGCACGAAGGTCAGCGTGCCACCTCGGGCGAAGTCGCAGTCGATGCCGTTCTCGGCGGTGACCCGGCCGACCTCATCGACCGTCTCCACCATCGCCCGCCGCATCCGGATGGCAGCGTCTCGGCCGTGGCGGCGTTCCAGTCCCGTTGTCGAGGTCGGGAACAGCGCGGAACACCAACCGCCGTTGCGGCCGGACGCCCCGAAACCGGCGATCTCCTTCTCCAGGATGACGATGTTCAGCGATGGGTCACGCCTGGCCAGGTAGTAGGCGGTCCACAGCCCGGTGAGCCCACCGCCGACGATCGCTATGTCGGCGGTGAGGTCACCAGGTAACGGGGTGCGCGGCGACAGGTCGCCCGGCACGGTGTCATGCCAATACGACAGTGACCGGTACTGGTCACCCACGCTGCGTGCCTCGGTCAGAGCCGGGACCACGCCTCGGTCAGCACACCGCGCAGGATGCCTTCGATCTCGTCGAATTCGGCCGGCCCGATGGTCAGTGGTGGCGCCAGCTGGATCACGGGGTCTCCACGGTCATCCGCCCGGCAGTACAGGCCGGCGTCGTAGAGGGCCTTCGACAGGAAGCCGCGGAGCAGGCGCTCCGATTCCTCGTCGGTGAAGGTCTCCTTGGTCGCCTTGTCCTTGACGAGTTCGATACCGAAGAAGTAACCGTCACCGCGCACGTCTCCGACGATCGGCAGGTCGAGCAGCTTCTCGAGGGTCGCCCGGAAGATCGGCGAGTTCTCGCGAACCCGTTCGTTCAGCTTTTCCTCGGCCATGATGTCGAGGTTCTCGAGCGCGACGGCAGACGACACCGGATGCCCGCCCCAGGTGTAGCCGTGGTAGAACGTCGTGTCGCCGTGCTTGAACGGCTCGTAGATCCGCTCATTGATGATGGTCGCGCCGGCGGGGGAGTAGCCGCTGGTGAGTCCCTTCGCGCAGGTGATCATGTCCGGAACGAACCCGTAGGTCGTCGACGCGAACGTGTTGCCGATGCGGCCGAACCCGGTGATGACCTCGTCAGCGACGAGCAGTACGTCGTACTTGTCGCAGATCTCGCGAACGCGCTGGAAGTAGCCGGGGGGCGGTGGGAAGCATCCGCCGCTGTTCTGCACCGGCTCCAGGAACACCGCGGCGACCGTCTCCGGGCCTTCGAACAGGATCATCTCTTCGATGCGGTTGGCCGCCCACAGCCCGAAGTGCTCGAGCGAGCCCTTGTCACTCGAGGTGTCGAACCCCATCTCGGCGGCGCGGTAGTAGTTCGTGTTCGGCACCCGGAAGCCTCCGGGGGTAACTGGTTCGAACATCTCCTTCATCCCGGGAATGCCGGTGATCGCCAGCGCTCCCTGTGGCGTGCCGTGATAGGCGATCGCGCGGGAGATGACCTTGTGCTTGGTGGGCCTGCCCTGGAGCTTCCAGAAGTACTTCGCCAGCTTGAACGCGGTCTCGTTGGCTTCACCGCCGCCCGAGGAGAAGAACACGCGGTTCAGGTCGCCGGGGGCCTCCGCGGCCAACCGGTCGGCGAGTTCGATGGCGGTCGGATGCGCGTACGACCAGGTGGGGAAGAACGCCAGCTGCTCCGCCTGCCTGGCTGCCGCCTCGGCGAGGCGTTTGCGGCCATGTCCCACGTTGACGACGAAGAGGCCGCTGAGCCCGTCGAAGTACTTCTTGCCCCGGCTGTCCCAGACGTGGTGGCCTTCACCGCGCACGATGATGGGAACGCCGTGGCCGTCTTCCATGACGGACTGCCTGGACATTGCCATCCAGAGGTGGTCTTTCGCCTTCTGCTGGAGTACCGCATCCGTGGCGTCGCTACCGGACGGGGTGACTGCTTGTTCTGTGATTGTCATGGTTATCGTGTTCCCCAGTTGTAGAACTGTTTCTCGAGTTTCAGGTAAACGAACGTTTCGGTCGATTGCACGCCCGGTATCCCGCGGATTTCCTTGTTGAGCAGGTCAATGAGGTGCTCGTCGTCTTCGCACACCACCTCGGCGAGGACGTCGAAGTTGCCTGCCGTCATCACCAGGTAGTCCACCGCCGGGATGCGTGCCAGGCGTTCGATGACGTCGGTCGTGTCTCCGGATACGCGGATACCGACCATCGCCTGTCGATAGAAGCCCAGCTGCATCGGGTCGGTTACCGCGACCACCTGCATGACCCCGGATTCGGTGAGTCGCTGCACGCGTTGGCGTACTGCGGCTTCGCTCAGCCCGACCGCCTTGCCGATTTCGGCGTACGACCGTCGGCCATCCACCTGCAGCTGTTCGATGATCGCTTTCGAGATATCGTCCAGCTGATTGTGCTTGGCCTTGGGAACCGGTGTCATATTCCGATTCTGTCAGTGAAATGATATTCAGACAAGTGATTCCGCACGCTCACAGCTGATATTCAACGAAATCAGTGGTCGCGGTAGTGCGCCGCGAGTACAAGCTGGCTATCGTGGATGGATGAGCGAACGCGAACTCCAGAACTTCGTGGGCGGCGACTACGTCGATTCCACGTCCGATTCTTCTTTCCCCGTCATCGATCCGGCCACCGAGCAGGTCTATGCGTCCTCGCCGGTGTCGAATGCCGCCGACGTCGACAACGCCTACCGTGCCGCTGAGGCGGCATTCGACGGGTGGCGCGAGACCACGCCTTCCGAGCGCCAGCTCGCCCTGTTCCGGATAGCGGATGCGATCCAGGCCCGGGCAGAGGAATTCGCGGATGCCGAATCCCAGGACACCGGGAAGCCACGCGCCACCCTGGTCGACGACGAGATCATGCTGTCGGTCGACCAGATCCGCTTCTTCGCCGGGGCGGCGCGCAACCTCGAGGGCAAGTCCGCCGGTGAGTACCTGAAAGACCACACCTCCTTCATCCGGCGAGAACCGATCGGTGTTGTCGGGCAGGTGACCCCCTGGAACTATCCGCTGAACATGGCCGTATGGAAGTTCGCCCCCGCGCTCGCGGCCGGGAACACCACCGTGCTCAAGCCGAGCGACACCACCCCGCTGTCCACTCTGCTGCTCGCCGAGGTCGCCGCCGAGTTCCTGCCGCCAGGCGTGCTGAACGTGATCACCGGCGACCGCACGACCGGTGCCGCGATGATCGAGCACAAGACGCCGCAGCTGGTTTCGATCACGGGCTCCGTGCGAGCCGGCATGGAGGTGGCGAGGGCGGCGTCGGCCGATCTGAAAAGGGTGCATCTTGAGCTGGGAGGCAAGGCCCCGGTCATCGTCTTCGAGGATGCCGACATCCAGAAGGCTGTGGAAGGCATCACGGCGGCCGGATACTTCAACGCCGGACAGGACTGCACCGCGGCAACCCGGCTGCTCGTGCAGGAGGGCATCCACGACGAGTTCGTGGCGGCGCTCGCTGCCTACGCGCGTGACAACGCGAAGACCGGGGCGCCCGGCGACTCCGGCATTCTGTTCGGTCCACTCAACAATGCCGGGCAATTCGAGCGTGTCTCCGGAATGATCGACGCCCTTCCCGACCACGCCAACCTGGAGCTGGGCGGAAAACGACAGGGCACGAACGGGTACTACCTGGAGGCCACCATCGTCTCCAACCTGCGGCAGGACGACAACGCAGTGCAGAACGAGATCTTCGGGCCGGTGATCACCGTGCAGAAGTTCAGCGACGAAGCACAAGCGCTCGCCTGGGCGAACGACGTTCAATACGGATTGGCGTCGTCGGTCTGGACCCGCGACCACGGTCGTGCCATGCGCTGCGCCAAGAACCTGGACTTCGGATGCGTGTGGATCAACACCCATATCCCCATCGTTGCCGAAATGCCCCACGGTGGGTTCAAGCATTCGGGTTACGGCAAGGACCTGTCCCAATACGGCTTCGAGGACTACACCCGCATCAAGCACGTCATGTCGTTCATCGGGGCATAATCCGGCCGGATACTCCGGCACTGTCGCTAGGCTTGCCCTGTGGAGCAAGATCTTGATGACACCGTCATCAAGCCACCGCGCCCGCTGGACCATCGCCTTCCCGACGAGAGCGACACCTTTGTGCGGATGCGACATCCCGCCCAGGAGGGGGTCGACCGATCCTCGTCTCTCGGCTCAGAGCCACGGCACGGTTCGGCCGATTACGGCTTCGTCGTCAATTCGCACCAGCCGATCGGACTCGACCGGCCGGCGTACCTTGGCCGCAAGCCGAGCGCTCCGCGGATCACGACCGGCAGCACTCCGCGCCTGGTGCGCGTCCCGTCACCGCTCGGCGAGGTTTCCAGCACCCACCTCGAACTGCGCCAGGTGGGTACCGTGGTGATCGCGACCGACCTGGGGTCGACGAACGGAACCCAGGTGCGGCAGCCGGGCTCAGCACCGATCCGGTTACGCCAAAGCGAATCCGTCGTCGTCACTCCGGGGTCCGTGATAGAAATCGGCGATGGCAACGTGATCGAAATCCATTCACTGAGGCGGTCCTACCCGCCCGATCCCCACCCTGGAGCAACACACTCGTGACCGTGATCGGACAGAGTACGACCAACCACACCGTCAAGGTGCCGGGTGCAGAGCGTCCGGCGGTGCTGTCCTGGGGGCTCGACACCCACACCGGCTACCGGCGCAGGCACAACGAGGACAGCCTGGTGGCGAAGCCGCCGATCTTCGCCGTCGCCGACGGTATGGGGGGCCACTCAGCCGGAGACGTGGCAAGCAAGGCGGTTGTCACGCGGCTCGGCGAGGCTGCGGAGGGTGAGGTCACCACCGCAGAGATCATCGACGCTGCGCTGAAAGCCGCCACCGGCGACATCTCCCTCGCAGCCGATCATTCGCACCTCGGCGTTGGCACGACAGTGACCGGCGCGGCGCTGATGGCGAAGGGGGGAGTGCCGCACTGGGCCATCTTCAACGTCGGCGACTCCCGGGTCTATCTCAGTGAGAACCGGAAGTTGAACCAGGTGACCGTGGATCACTCGGTCGTCCAGGAACTCGTCGATGCGGGCATGATCAGCGCGGGCGAGGCTGAACAGCATCCCGACAGCAACATCATCACGCGTGCGGTCGGGTTCAACGCCGATCCGGTCACCGATTACTGGCTGATCCCGCTGCGCAAGGGCATGCGGTTGCTTCTGTGCTCCGACGGCTTGACCAAAGAGGTTGCCTTCGAGCAATTGGAACAGCACCTGGCGGCTGG
The DNA here is from genome assembly GCF_054489245.1 of Homoserinimonas sp. A520. Classification (NCBI taxonomy): domain Bacteria; kingdom Bacillati; phylum Actinomycetota; class Actinomycetes; order Micrococcales; family Microbacteriaceae; genus Homoserinimonas; species Homoserinimonas sp. A520. The sequence goes on from NZ_JBTMWX010000008.1 coordinate 42,572, forward strand.
ACACCCCCCGGACCGGACCGCGTCGCTGCTCGTCGACGCCGCCCTGGCCGCCGGCGGTCGCGATAATGTGACGGTGCTCATCGTCGATGTGGTCGAAGGTCCGACCGGCGACGACGAGTGACCCACTCTTTGCTGGCATGATTCCGGCTGTCCATGTCCCCAGATTGGGGGGTGAGGGATACCCTGCGGTGTTGGTGAACATCCGCTATATGGCGATGCGCGATGCTTAGAATGAAGGGCGACGGGGGCGATTGCACAGCGTCAATCGCGCTGTCTGTTGAGGCGGCCGGAACGAGAGAGTAACTCTGGGGGGAACATGGTCAGAAGACTGCCGTCGCAGCCTCCCGTGTTGCCCGGGTTCTCGCACATCCACATTCTCGGATCCGGCGGATTCGCCGACGTCTTCCTGTACGAGCAGAACATGCCCAGGCGCCAGGTGGCAGTCAAGGTGATGCTCAGCGAGATCGTCAACGACCAGGTGCGCCAGATGTTCCAGGCCGAAGCGAACCTGATGGCCCAGTTGAGCGCTCATCCCTCCATCCTCACGGTGTACCAGGCGAGCGTCTCATCGGACGGACGCCCGTACCTGGTGATGGAGATGTGCTCTTCCGCCCTGAGCGAGCGCTATCGCCGAGAGCGGGTTCCGGTTCCCGAAGTGCTGAAGATCGCGGTCAAGATCGGAAGCGCGGTCGAGACCGCTCATCGCGCCGGGGTGCTCCATCGCGACATCAAGCCGTCCAATATTCTCCTGACCGCCTACGGGCATCCGGTGTTGTCCGACTTCGGCATCGCAGCGACGCTGAGCGAGGCCGAGAACCAGGAGTCGGTGGGGATGTCCATACCGTGGACCGCCCCCGAGGTGCTGCTGGATGAGACGCCCGGAACGGTGCAGAGCGAAGTCTGGTCGTTCGCGGCGACCGTGTACTCGTTGCTGGCCGGCAGATCGCCGTTCGAGGTGCCGGGGTCGCCGAACAAGTCCACCGACCTCATCAACCGGATCAGCCAGGCGAAAATGCAACCGATCGGCCGGCCGGATGTTCCTGCCAGCATCGAGCGCATCCTCAAGAGGGCCATGTCGCGGAACCCGGCCTCCCGGCCGGACAGCGTGCTCGAGGTGGTGCGCGAGTTGCAGTCGATCGAGACGGAACTCGGGCTCGCGCAGACACCGATCGAGGTCGCGATGGATGATTGGGCGCTCGCGACCGTCGCCGATCTTGAAGACCGCACTCGGGTTCGCGGGGTTGCCGGCGCGGTGACCGGAAGCGGCAAGCGCCGACGTCGTCGATCGCGCCAGGATGCGAGCTTCGCACCCATCGGAACCGTTCACCGTCCGACGGAGGGCGGGGCAAGCACCGTATCCCGCATCGTCACGCACCCTAAGGGCATCAAGCTCCTGGCCTGGGGCATGGTGGTCATCGCACTCCTGGTGCTCGCTCTCGGCATCACGGCGACGTTCGTGCTCATCCAGTCCGGGACCTCGACGATTCCGACTGTCCAGGGCATTCAGGCCAGTCAGTCCGAGGACTCGATCGAGTTCAGCTGGGAGGACCCGGGAATCGCCGCGGACGACCTGTACCAGATCACGACGCCGGATGGGACGCTCAGTCCGCAGAAGGCGCCATCCTTCGTGGTCGACGCGCAGCCGGGAGACCGTGTCTGCATCACCGTCAGCGTCAACCGTTCCGGTACGACGGGTCCCGCGAGCAGCCAAAAATGCGTCGTCTTCTCGGAGTGATCGACGATGTTTAGAAGGTGGGCCGCACGGCACAAGTCACTGGTGTCCACGGTGGCCAGCGGGTTCGTGATCGCATCGCTGATCGCGACCATCGCGGTGATCTCCACCGGCTATGCGTCGCAGCGCATGGACCTGAACGACTCGTCGGTGTGGGTCGCGAACGGCACGGAGCAGGTGATCGGTCGCGCCAACACCGCGGTGCTGGAACTCAACACCGTCGTGCAGGCCGCCGGCGACGAGATCGAGGTGGTGCAGCGCGGCACCGAGGTGCTGCTCTTCGACCGCGAGAACAACACCGTGGACATTGTCGACCCTGCAACCTCCACGATTGAAGACAGTGCGCCGATGCCGGCCGATTCTCCCGAGGTCCACCTGGCCGGCGACAACGTCGTCATCCACGCCACCAGGACGGGAGCGGTCTGGATTCTCCCGTACACAGAGTTGGCCAACTTCGACGCCGCAACGGAGCCGACCCTGAACTTCGGTGAAGACTCCATCGCCACGGTGTCCGACCAGGGTGTGGTCTTCGCATTCTCGGCAGACACCCGCAAGGTCTACCGGGTCGACGCGACCTCGCCCGCCGCCGTCAGCCAGAGCCAGGATGTCGATGTTTCCGCGCCGGGGGACGACTTCGAGATCACCGCGGTCGGGGATGCCTGGGTGCTGTTCAACCAGACCACCCGCGAATTGGTGACCCAGGAACGAACCATCGACCTTGCCGACGCCGCCCCGAGCACAGAAGATGCTGCCCTCCAACGCCCGTCGGCAACCGACGACTCCGTTCTGGTGGCGACGGGGCCGGCCCTGTTGTCCGTACCCCTGAACGGTGGAACGATTCGCGAGCTCGTCTCCGGGCAGTCCGGCAACGCCATTGCGCCGGTCATCGTCGACGGTTGCAACTTCGCAGCCTGGACCGGCGGGAACGCGTGGCGCCAGTGCGCCGGCATGGAAGGAACGACCCTGGCCCTGACCGGGCTGGAAGCGGGAAGCCAGCGGACGACGTTCGCGGTCAACGGTGATCGCGTCGTGCTGAGCGATCCGGCCAGCGGCAACGCCTGGGCGGTGCAGCAGGGCGGTGAACTCATCGCCAACTGGGACGAACTGATCCTCGCGGAGGAGGACCAGCGCGAGGTGGAAGAGATCGAGGAGGACACCCCGCCGGAATTCGAGAAGGACCAGGTACCACCCGTCGCCATCGACGACGCATTCGGCGCCCGCCCCGGCCGGACCAGCGTGCTTCCGCTGCTGCTCAACGACTACGACCCGAACGGCGACGTGCTGGTGATCACCGAGGTCGTCCCCATCGATCCGAACGTCGGTCGCATCGACGTGATCAACAACGCTCAGCAGGCACAGCTCAGCCTCGCCCCCGGTGCGAGCGGGGAGATCTCGTTCGGCTACACGATCAGCGACGGGCGCGGTGGTGTCGCCCAGGCCACAGTCACCATCACCACCCGCAGCCCTGAAGAGAATTCGCCGCCCGTCCAGCTCCGGCCGACGAAGGCATCCGTCGCCCAGAACGGGAGGGTGTCCACCCCCGTGCTCGGCGATTGGGTCGACCCGGACGGCGATGCGTTCTACCTGGCCGACGCGGGTGGATCCCTTCCTGACCAGGTCAGCCACAAGCCGGAAGGAACCGTCGTCTTCCAGGAGGGCGGTGCGGCGGGTCAGCTTCGCTCCATCGCGCTGACGGTGTCGGACGGGTCGGCGCTGGGCTCCGGGTCGATGTCGGTCACCGTTCGCGCCGCCGGCGATGTGCCGATCATCGCCGACCCCTTCGTAGTCCAGACCTACGCGGGCCGAGAAGCCACGGTAGAACCGCTGAACCATGTGCGCGGCGGAACCGGCGTCATCCGGCTGAGCGGCGTGCCTGCGAAGACCGGGGCGACCATCGAATCGAGTGTCGAGACTGGCACGTTCCGATTCACCAGCGAACAGATCCGCACGCACTACATCGAATACGTGGTGACGGATGGCGACCAGACGGCGACCGGCCTGGTGCGCATCGATGTGGCCGCCCCACCGGACGCCAATTCGAAGCCGATCACCATCCCGAAGACGATTTTCGTGAAGACGCTGAGCAGTGAGACCATCCGCGTGGCTGCTACCGACATCGATCCGGCCGGCGGCGTGCTCATGGTGACCGGTGTCGACGACCTGGGCGTGGCATCCGGAGTGCGGGCGGAGGTGCTCGAGCAGCGGGCGATCCGGGTGACCCTGACCGCGCCGCTCGACGCGGGCACGCTGAGTTTCGGATACCGGGTCAGCAACGGCCTCGCCGAGTCTGAGGGTGTGGTCACCGTGGTTGAGCTGCCACGGCCGGCGCGGACGCAAGCGCCGGTGGCGACGGATGACACCGTCTCCGTGCGGCTGGGTGACGCGATCGACATCCCAGTGCTGGCCAACGACGTGCATCCGGATGGCGAAGACCTGACGCTCAACCCGGAACTGGTCTCCGGACTGAAGCAGGGTTCTGGCCTGCTGTTCGCATCCGGGAACAAGTTGCGTTACCTGGCACCGAAACAGACCGGCAACTTCACCGCCGTCTACGAAGTCGCGGGCCCAGACGGCCAGGTGGCACAGGCGCAGGTGCGTATCGCCGTGCGGGAAGCCATTGAGGCAACCAACACTGCACCGGTCCCGCAGGTGGTAACGGCGCGGGTGCTGGCAGGGGAGAAGGTCAGCATCCGGATCCCGCTCACCGGGATCGACCCGGACGGGGACTCCGTCCAGCTGCTGGGGCAGGAATCCAACCCGGAGAAGGGCGCGGTCAGCCAGGTCGGGGCCGACTTCATCGAGTACGAGGCCGGTGGGTACTCGGCAGGAACCGACACCTTCACGTACACCGTGATGGATGGGCTGGGTGCTCGGTCGATCGGAACCGTACGAGTCGGAATCAGCCCGGTCACCACGGGAGCCCGCAACCCGGTTGCGAACCCCGACGTGGTGCGGGTGCGGCCAGGGGGCACCGTGTCGGTGCTGGTGCTCGCCAATGATTCAGACCCAGGGGGTTCGCCGCTGACGGTGACCGGTGTCGAGCCGAACTCGCCAGACATCGTTGCCGTGATAGAAGACGACATCATCACCATCACGCCGCCCGAGGAGCCGGACCGCTACGGCCTCGTCTACACCATCGAGAATGAGTTCGGCGGCACCAGCTCCAACTTCATCACCGTCGAGGTCGACCCGGTAGCGCCATTGGCGTACCCGGTCGCGCTGGACACCGTGCTCACCCTCACCGACATCCTCGACCGTGAAGTCATCGATGTGGACGTCCTGCGCAATGTCTTCTTCGCGGATGGCGATTCCTCGGCACTCCGCCTCGGGCTGCTCGCTGGTTACCGGAGTTCCGCGGTCATCACAGACGACAAGCGTGTGCAGGTCACGGTGGAGAATTCCAGCCAGATCATCCCGTTCTCGGTCGCGCACCCGGACGACCCCGACATCGTCTCCTATGCCTTCGTGTGGGTGCCTGGCTACGATGACGCGCTGCCCCAACTCGACCGTCGTGCCAATCCGCTCACGGTGGAAAGCGAATCCGAGCTGATCATCGAGCTTGGCAAGCGCGTGATCACCATCGGCGGGCAAGCCGTGCGCCTGACTGACAGCGCGACCGTGCGGGCCACCCACTCCGACGGTAGCGACCTGGTCGTCGATGACAACACTCTGCGGTTCACGTCGGCAGACAAGTATTTCGGGCCGGCGTCCATCTCTTTCGAGGTGACGGACGGCACATCCGCTTCCGACCCGAATGGGCGGAAGGCGACGCTGGTGCTGCCGATCACCGTAACTCCGCGTGAGAACCAGCCGCCGGTGTTCACCGGTGGCGTCATCGACTTCGAGCCCGCAGAAGAGAAGGTGCTCGACCTGCTCAAGCTGACCAACTATCCGTACCCGGACGACATCGACGAACTCGCCTATACGGTCATCGAGCCCCTCCCGGTCGGCTTCAGCTATTCACTGAGCGAGAACACGCTGACGCTGCGCGCGAATGCCGACGCCAGCAAGGGAGCGAGTACCGGGCTCACCCTGGGAGTTCGGGACGACCTGAGCGTTGGCCAGCCGGGCCGGATCCAGCTGAACGTGGTGGCGTCGAGCCGGCCCCTCGCTTCACCGGCGCCGGATACGGCGATCGTGAAGCGTGGAGAGACCACCGTCGTCAACGTGCTGGCGAACGACGAAGCGACCAACCCGTTCCCCGGCCGGCCACTGAAGGTGGTCGACATCCGTGGGCTGGGCGGTGGAAGCCTGCCTGACGGTGTCACGGTCGTGCCGAGTGCAGATCGGAGCCGTCTGACGGTCACGGTCTCGGAAGGTGCCCTCCCTATCGACACCTCGTTGCAGTACCAGGTCGCAGACGCCACCAGCGATCCGGACCGCCGCGTCTGGGGGACGGTCACCCTGTCAGTGCAGGATGTGCCCGACGCACCGATTGCGCCGACCCGCGCGGTCGCGGAATATGTCGGAGGCGTCGTCACCCTGAGGATCACGGCTCCCGCATTCAACAACTCCCCGATCACCGGCTATCGCGTCGTCAGCACCAACAATGGCGGCTACAGCAAGGATTGCGGGCTGCAACTGCGCTGTGACCTGACCGACCTCACGATCGGTGCGATGTACGAGTTCCGCGTGATCGCCACCAACGGGATCGGCGACTCTGAGCCGAGCCCGGCGAGTACCCCGGTCAGCGCCGATTACCTGCCTGCCCCGGTGGGCGGCATCACCGCTGTTGCCACGAACGCCGCTCCCGCAGGCGGGGCGATCACCATCAACTGGAACCGGGTGGCCGATCCCAGCCCCGGAACCGCGGTCTCCGGCTACACCGTCAGGATCACCGGAAGTAACGTCGACGCGGCCATCAACGTCGGACCGGGCGCCAACTCGCTGGTCGACACCACGGCGGGCGGCGCGCTTGTCGCGAATCAGCAGTATTCGGTGACCGTCTATGCGCGAAACAGCGCGCAGGCTTCTGATGCCCAGTGGAACCGTAATCCGGCGGTCACCGTCACGACGGTCGGCCCCCCTTCGGCTGTGCCAGGGCTGGCTGCCGTCGTGCACGACACCTCGGGCAACATCAGGGTGGAGTGGGCGCCGGCTTCCTGGAACGGGGCTGTCTCAGGTACCTACTCGATCGGGAGGGTCGATGTCGGCGACCAGGTTCCCTCCAGGTGTGACGGCACCGGTCTCAACAAGGGCGTTAGCCCGGCTTCCAGCGGTTGGGTGGACACGCACGTCAACGACGGTAACCAATACATCTACATCGTCTATGCGGACAATGGGCTGTACTGCACTCCCACAGTCTCCGGCGCGGTCGAGAGCAAGCGTCCGCCCGGACAGGCAAGCGGGAGCATCGAAGTCGCGCATAGTGGTGCAGGATTCCATGATGTTGCAATCACATCGCTCTCAGTGGCATCCGGGAACGCTCTTCGGTACGAGTATTCGCTGGGTGACGGCGTGTGGCGCACTGCCACCGTTGGCGCATTCATCTCCGTTCCCGGGTCTCTGTACGGGTCAACGGTGAACGTGCAATTCAGAGGTTGCCGCGATGCGTCGGCAAGCTACTGCGGAGCATCATCGAGTGTGTATTCCGCGATGCCCATGGCAACGCGGGCGGATGTCGCGAGCTGTGCCCCTGGATCCCCGCTTGAGGGAATCGTCATCCTTCCGCTCAACCCCGGGGCGAGCACCAGCACAGTGACATACCAAGTGTCCTATGAGAGCCTCGGACTGATCTGGGGGGCCTTCCGAACTCCTGACCCAGGCGAAACAGTGCCAGGGGGTGCAACGGGAATCCGCGTCAAGGCGACCGTCACCATTGACGGAACCACTCGCACCGACCCCGAGTTCGACGAGGCGCGATGCCAGACCCCATGACACCGACAAGCGCCGGAAAGGCAACACAATGAGCATGACCCCTGAGCAGGCCAGCTGGTTCGCTGACATCTTCAACCGCTTGGTAGCCAACGTCGACCAGGTCCTCCTGGGCAAGACGTTCGTCATCCGGCTGTCGTTCACCGCGCTGCTCAGCGAGGGCCACCTGCTGCTGGAGGACTTTCCGGGCACTGGCAAGACGTCACTGGCCCGGGCGATCGCCGAGAGCGTTGAAGGCTCGTCCAGCCGCATCCAGTTCACCCCCGACCTGCTGCCCGGCGACATCACCGGTGTAAGCGTGTACGACCAGAAGTCGGCGTCCTTCGAGTTCCACGCCGGGCCGGTCTTCGCGAACATCGTGCTGGCCGACGAAATCAACCGGGCGAGCCCGAAGACCCAGGCCGCGCTGCTGGAGGTCATGGAGGAGGGTCAGGTCACCGTCGACGGCGTCACACACCCGGCCGGGGTGCCTTTCATGGTGATCGCCACCCAGAACCCGATCGAGCAGGCTGGAACCTATCGTCTCCCCGAGGCGCAGCTCGATCGGTTCATCATGAAGGCATCGATCGGCTACCCCGATCACGCGTCAACACTGCGCATCCTCGAGGGTGCCGGAGTGCGAGCGCACGAGACCGAATTGGCGCCGATCATCACCGCGGAGGTCGTCACCGAGATGGCGGCGATCGCGCGCACAGTTCACGTCGACCCCACCATCAACGACTACGTCTCCCGGCTGGTTGAGTCCACCAGGAGCGCAACCGAGGTGCGCCTCGGCGTCAGCGTGCGAGGGGCGCTCGCCCTGATTCGCACGGCGAAGACACTCGCTGCTGCCAGCGGCAGGCACTACGTCGTGCCGGACGACGTCAAGGCCCTCGCCGAGCCGGTGCTTGCCCACCGCCTGGTGCTCGACCCTGAAGCAGAGTTCGACGGTGTCACCTCGTCGAGCATCATTGCGCAGATCCTGATGGAGACCTCCCCGCCCAGCGAGAGGCAGGCGGTTTGACACCGAACACAGGATCGCCACAGGCGCGACAGGCCCTATCCGCTCACAGCCGAACGGCTTTGACCGGGCGAGCGGAACACACCAGCACCGAGACTCGCGGCCTCACCAACGCGCGCACCCGTATCGTGGGCTATCGCGAGGGCATCCTTGCCGATGCCATCGTGTCCTTGGTGCGGTTCACGCGCACCGCCGGAGCCCGCGTCGCAATCTGGACCGGGCGCATGGCCACCGTCATCACGCCTCTCGGCTGGGCGATGCTGGTTATCGTGCCGGTGAGCCTGCTGGCGGGTTACCGGTTCGGATGGACAGAGCTGGTTGCCGTCGGATTTGCCGGCGGTGTCATGATCCTGATCGCCGCCGTCTACCTGATCGGTCGCAGTTCCTTCACCCTCACCCTCGACCTTCCCCACCGACGCGTGGTGATCGGCGACGACGCGAGTGGGATCGTCTCGGTGGTGAACCCAACCAGGAGACGGGTTCTCGGTGTGAAGGTCGAGATCCCGGTGGGACGGGGCCTGACTGAAATCGTCCTGCCGAGCGTGGCGCGCGGCTCCTCCTTCGAGCAGGAATTCTCGGTGCCGACGACCAGGCGAGGGGTCTACCAGGTCGGTCCGGTACGAACCGTGCGTGCAGACCCGATCGGCCTGGTGCGACGCGAACTCGTCTGGACCGACGTTGCAGAACTCGTCGTCCACCCGCGAACGATAGCGATCCCGAGCACCAGCACTGGGCTCATTCGCGACCTGGAGGGAAACGCCACCCGCGACCTGACGAACAGCGATGTTGCATTCCACGCACTCCGTGAGTACATGCCGGGGGATGAACGTCGTTACATCCACTGGAAAAGCACGGCCAAGACCGGTACGTACATGGTGCGCCAATTCGAGGAGACCAGGCGCAGCCACCTGGTCGTCGCGCTCAGCCTCGCGTCGGGCGACTACGCGGGCGACGAGGAGTTCGAGCTTGCGGTCAGCGTCGCCGGGTCCCTCGGCGTGCGCGCCATCCGGGATGTGAGAAACGTCTCTGTCGTCGCGAGCGCCGAGACTCCGGAATTCGCTAAGCGAAAGACCCTCGCGGTCCGGCAGCTCAGTACGCTCACCAGGGCGAGGCTGCTTGACGACCTGGCCGTCGTCGGGCACTCGCAGTCCGCGTTGGCCATAACGGATGTCGCGCGGGTGACGGCGGAGCAGGTCACCGGAATCTCGGTCGCCTTCCTGGTCTGCGGCTCACTTCCGACGCCTGGCCAGCTCCGTTCTGCATCGACCCAGTTCTCGGTGGGGGTCGAGGTCGTCGCCATCGTGTGCGATCCAGAGACAGTTCCGGGCCTCCGCCAGGTATCCGGCCTCAGCGTGCTGACCATCGGGTACCTCGAAGACCTCCAGAAGAGCCTCGCCAAGGCAGCAGCCGCCTGATGGCCAGGTCCACAGTTTCTCCCGGGTTCATCGCCATCAACACCGTGATGGTGTGGGCGACGTTCGCGGTCGCCGGAGCGACGCTGTGGCCCATCTACCAGTCTGAGCGCCTGATCATCCTGATCGCCGCCTCGCTCATTGCCGGGTCTGCGATTGCCATCCTCGGGGCCGTCTATCGCTGGTCGAGCATCGTGGTGATGCTGGTGGCCATCGCGTCCTACCTGCTTCTGGGGGTGCCACTCGCAGTGCCCGATCAGGCACTCTACGGCGTCCTTCCCAGCCTCGGTGGAATGGTCGACCTGCTCGCCGGGTCCGCGGTGGGCTGGAAGCAGCTGCTCACCATCACCCTGCCGGTCGGCAGTTTCGAAGCGCTCCTGGTCCCGGCTCTGCTGCTCATGCTCTTCGGCACGGTGATCGGACTGAGCATCGCCCTTCGCGCCCGGTACGGCGAGGTCGCGGTCATCGTTCCCGCCATCATCCTGGTTCTTGCCGTGACTTTCGGCCCCGAGTCGACCGACTGGCCGATGCCGCTGACGCTCGCGTTGCTCGTTCTCATCCTGGTCTGGCTGATCTGGGCCCGGTGGTATCGGAGGCGGGCGTCGATTCGCCTCCTGGTCGGACAGCCCGCCTCAGGTAAGGGGAGGGCCGTCGAGTCCCGGGACACCCGACTCGGCTTTCGCGCCCTTCTGGGTTCTGCCCTCACGATGACGCTGGCCGTTGGCATCGCACTCGGTGGCGTCTGGTTGTTCCCGGTCGACACCGGGCGGCAGGTGCTGCGTGCGGCCGTCGAGGAGCCGTTCGATCCCCGAGATCATGCCAGTCCGCTCAGCGGGTTCCGTGCCTACCACCAGGTGCAGTCGGCCAACCGGCCGATGTTCATGGTGGAGGGGCTTCCCGAGGGCGCAATGCTCCGGGTCGCGGCTCTCGACACCTATGACGGGATCGTCTACTCGGTCGGCAGCGACCAGGTGAGCAGCCTGTCCGGCTCGTTCGTCAGGGTTCCCACCACCTTCGACCAGTCAGGGGTTGCCGGCGATGAGATTTCGGTGCAGGTCACGGTCGACCAGTATCAGGGCATCTGGATGCCGTCCATCGGCAAGCTCGAGAGCGTCACCTTCGCAGGGCCGGACGCCGCCGACCTGCGCGGCTCATTCTTCTACAACGACAACAGCGGCACAGCGGTAGTCGTCGAAGGGCTCTCTGAAGGGGACTCCTACCGTTTCCAGGCAGTGGTACCGTCGTCGCCGACCCCCGGGCAGCTGGCCGCACTCGAACCGGGAAGTGCCACCGTTCCGCAGCCGGCACAATTGCCGGATGAGCTGGCACTGGCCCTCAGCGGCTACGTCGGCGAAGCCGAGACAGCCGGTGCCCGGCTCCAGGCCATGATCGACGGGTTGCGTGCCGACGGCTACATCAGTCACGGCGTCGATGAGGATGAGCCGGCCAGCAGGTCCGGTCATGCCGCCGACCGGATCACCCAGTTGCTGACCGGTCAGCGGATGATCGGCGATGCGGAGCAGTATGCGGTGACGGCAGCCCTGATGGCCGGCCAATTGGGTTTCCCCGCCCGGGTGGTGCTCGGGTTCGCTCCCGATCACCAGGACAGTGATTCTGTGGTGACGGTACTGGGCGAAGACGTGTCCGCATGGATCGAGGTCAACACCTCGAGGCATGGCTGGGTGGCGATCAACCCGAATCCGGATCCGCGGGAGATCCCGGAAGAGGAGCCGGAAGACCCGACCCAGGTCGCACGCCCGCAGTCGCCGGTGCAGCCACCGCCCACCGAGCCCGACTTCACCGTGGAGCAGGTGCAGCCGGACAGCTCGCAGGAGGACCCGGAGTTGCCGAACGAGGTCCTCGCGATCCTGCTGGCGATTGCGCAGGTCACCGGGATGGTCCTCCTCGGTGCCGCCATCCTGATGTCGCCGTTCCTGGCCGTGGCGGTGGCCAAGCTGCGCAGAAGGTCGTTGCGAAGGCGTGCGACGTCACCGATCACCCGGGTGGCCGGCGGATGGCAGGAGTTCGAGGACGCGGTTCTCGACCACGGCTACAACCCCCCGCCGATGCCCACCAGGGCCGAGGTCGCACGAACGGTGGGCGGAACCCGTTCCCTGGTGTTGGCATCCGTTGCGGATCGCGCCGTCTTCTCGCCGGATTCGACCGAGGACTCCGAGGCGGAGAAGGTGTGGCGGGCCGTCGATGAGCTGCGGCAGGCGCTCGGGCAGGGGCGCACCCGATGGCAGCGCATCAAGGCGCTCGTGTCGGTGCGATCACTGGGTGGATATAGTGTCAAGAGCCTGTTCAGGCGCAAGGATTCGCGGCTGAACGTCAGGGGGCGCAGGTGAATTGCACGCATTGCGGCACAACGCTGCCCCCCGGCGCGCTCTTTTGCGGAGAGTGCGGTCGGTCGGTCGCCAGTGCACCGAGAACCGCCGTGACGGATGCAGGCGGCCAGTCACATCCGGTGCTCAGGTCGGCTCCCGCGAATTCGGTCGAGCGGAGGTCAGCCGAGGTTCGGCAGACGACCCCGGCGCGCTGGGTTGAGGACCCGGTCACCGGCGACTCCTTGACGGATGACGCGGATGAGATCGATGTCGAGCTCTCGGCCGGCGACCTTCGCTGCGAGCAGTGCCAGAACGTCATGAGCAGCGACGACATCTTCTGTGGCGAATGCGGTTTCGTCTCACGATCGATCACCCGCGCGTTCTCGGTGTCGGACTTCACCGGCGAGACCCGGCAACTCGACCTGTCACCGATGACCCGTGAGCCCTCGATCGAGCGGGTGCGGGAGTTCCTTCCGGAGCCGGAGTCGGAGTCGGAGTCGGAGCTCGAGCCGGCGCCAGAACCAGAACCAGAACCAGCGGACCACGAGTCGGACCCTGGGCCTGAGCCGACACAGGAGGCCAAGCCAGAGCCGAGACCACTGTGGGCAGCCAGCCGGCCCGAGCTGGTCGTTCCGCCGGCGTCATTGCGGCCGGCTGCGCCCAGCACCCCGCCGGCGCCGACGGCACCACCCGCTCCGCCGGCGGCAGCGCGGCAGCGGTTCCGTGACACTGGCGAGTATGACGTCGCCGGCGAGTACGACGACCTCGAGGCCACCCGCATCGTCAGCCGGGTGTCCGGCGACCGTTTCGTGCTCCAGTTCAGCACGGGGGAGAGTTTCACCGTCCACGGCAGCGGCCTGATCGGACGCAACCCCCAGCCGGAACCGGGCGAATTCTTCGAGCATCTCGTTAGGGTGCTCGACACCGGCAAGTCCGTGTCCAAGACCCACCTCGAGTTCGGCCAGGAGGGGGGAGCCTTCTGGGTGAAAGACAGGTTCTCCGGTAACGGCACCATCATCCGGGAGCCCGACATCAGCGCCAGGAGGGCGGAGTCCGACCGTCGCTACCGCGTGATCCGGGGTACCAGGATCGACATCGGCGAACAATTCTTCGTGGTCAGCTGAGCACTCCTCCCCCCGACAGCGGGCCGCGCGCCACACTCCGCCATCTTCGTCGCGGCCGCGAAGCCGCCCCAGCGCTCCTGCTTGGCTGGCCGCATGGCTGCCCTGTACCACTCCTCCGGCTACAAGCCCGATCGCATCACCCTCCCAACCCCGCCCGAGAAGCGCCGCCGCCGGGAGTTTCCCCTGCTTGCCACCGCTGCACCGGTGGTGGGTTCCCTGGTGATGTGGGCGGTCACCGGGTCACCGTTCGCCCTGGTGTTCGCCTTTCTCGGGCCGGTGGTCGCCGTCGGCAGCCTGATCGACGATGGCCGGCAGTCCAGGCGCAACGCCAGGGCCGAGGGGGTTCGGTTCCGCGCTGACGTCGAGGCTGCGTTTCGCGCGATCGACGCCGCCCACCTGCGTGAGCGGGACGCGCTTTCCGAGGTGGCGCTGTCGCCGCACCAGCTCCAGGGGAGCTCCGCGAGGGACCCCGAGTGGTGGCGCCAGGACTGGAGCCTTCCTGTTCCCCTCTGCCTCGGGACCGGCGCCATTCCCAGCAGCGTGGAGCTGGAGGCGGCAGACGCGATTGCGGATCCGCTGGTTGCCGAGGCGTACGCCGGGCTGAGGGCTGCAGCCGGCACGCTGGTGGACGCACCGGTGTGCGTCGATGCGAGGGATGGCATTGGCATCATCGGGCCGCCGGTGACCGCCTTCGCGCTGGCACGGGCGATCGTCGCTCAGCTCGCCTTCCGGCTGTCCCCGGCGGACTCTGAAATCACTGCGGATGCTGGCGGGGGCCTTGACTGGGTACGCGGCCTTCCGCATCCGGTTGCCACCCGGGCCAGCGGAGGCCATCGCGTCGGATTCGCTCCGCTCAGCAGCGGATCGGAGCCGGCCCGCGTCGAGGCCAGCTGCGTCGTTGCGGATGATGACGGTGGGCTGCCGCGCGCCTGCAGGGTGGTCGTGCGCCTGTCCGCGAGCGGCTTCGCCTCGGTCGAGCGAAATCCCTCCGGTGTGCCGATCCCGGGATTTCGCCCCTGGTTCACCTCCGAACCCGAGGCCAGGGCGCTGGCTGCGCACGCGATGGCCTGCGCAGCATCCGCAGGCTTCACGACTGCCGATGCATTGCCGGCTTCGGTCGAATTCGCCGACCTCACCCCCGCAGCCGCAGCGGACGGTGCGCTCCCCGCCGTCTTCGGTATCGGGGCGGGCGGTGCGATGGCGATCGACATTGTGCGCGACGGCCCGCACGCCATCATCGGCGGAACGACCGGCAGCGGCAAGAGCGAACTGCTGGTGTCCTGGCTGCTGGCGTTGACGCGGGTCGCATCTCCGGCGGAGGTGAATTTCCTGCTCGTCGACTTCAAGGGGGGCTCGTCGTTTACGGCGGTCAGCCGACTCCCGCACACCGTCGGGCTGCTCACCGACCTCGACCAGGCTGCAGCCGAGCGTGCGCTGTCAAGTCTCCGGGCCGAACTTCGCCACCGCGAACGGGTGCTCGCAGCAGCAGGCGCCCGGTCGCTCGACGAGCTCACCGGTGACGAACGGATGCCACGGCTGGTCATCATGGTGGACGAGTTCGCCGTCGTGGTGAGCGAGTTTCCCGAGCTCCAGGCGCTCTTCGCCGATCTGGCCAGCCGGGGGCGCTCGCTCGGAATCCACCTCATCCTGTGCACGCAGCGTCCAGCAGGTGTCGTTCGCGACTCCGTTCTCGCCAACTGCTCGCTGCGCCTGTCGCTGCGGGTGAACAACGGCGCGGACAGCACTGCCGTTGTCGGGACACCACATGCTGCCGAGCTTCCGGTGCACCCGGCCGGCCGCTGCCTGGTCAGTATCGGCGGAGGGCCGCCGGTTGCGATCCAGGTCGCGCTCGCCACAGGCGACGATGTCGCCGAGGCCTCCGAACGACACGCCTCCGAACGACACGCCGCTGATCGACACCGTGCCGACCGGCATCCGGTGCGCCGGCCGTGGTGCGAGCCGTTGCCGCCGGTCCTTCCGCTCGACGTCGTCCTCGCCGGGTACACCGGACCCGGACTGCCGTTCGGCCTGGCAGACGTTCCGGAGGCGCAGAGCCAGCCTCCTGCCGTCTACGACCCGGAGAAGGACGGCAACCTGGTCGTTCTGGGCGCGCTGGGCTCGGGGAAGACCGGAACCCTGTCGACCCTTCAGGAGGCGTGCCGGGTGCGATCCCTGAACACGGTGCGCATCCCGTCCGACGTCGAGGGCGCATGGGACACAGTCGCTGCCGCCGTCGATGAGCTCGGCGCCGTCGATGAGCTGGGCGTGGCCGCGGGAGCCCCCAGGCTGTACCTGCTCGACGACGTCGACACGCTGGTCGGGCGGTTCGGCGTCGATCACCAATCGGCGTTCATCGACCTGCTGACCCGCCTGATGCGAGAAGGCGCGGGCCGGGGACGCGCGACGGTGCTGAGCGCCGGCAGGGTGACCTCCAGCATCCAGTCGGTGGTGGCCAACTGCGACACCCGGCTCATCCTGCGAATGCAGAACCGCCAGGAGCACCTGCTGGCCGGCGCCGATGCGGCACTGTTCAACGTCGAGTCGGCGCCGGGGGCGGGCGTATGGCGCGGTCACCGGATGCAGGTCGCCCTGGGCCCTGCCGAGCCGCTGCGATCGCCATCCGCCGGCTCGGCCAGGGCCGAATGGCCGTTACAACGCGAGCAGGGTTTCGCGCTGGTCGCCCCGGCTCCAGCGGCGACCGCCGAGCGGATTCGGTCCGCGCACCATCCGGAGCCGGCAGCGCTCACGGTCATCGACGTGTCAGGCCAGCCTGATCGAAGCCTCCAGATCACCGCTGACAGGGGTGCGCAGGCGCTCATTCTGGCGGCCAACCCGGGGGACTGGCAGTCGCAATGGGGCCTTTTCGCAACGGCGAGGTCCACCGGCCCCGTCGTGTTCGTCGGCTGCACTGTCGCGGAATTCCGCACGCTGGTCGGTACCAGGCAACTACCGCCGCCGCTGGGTTCCGCCCCCGGGGCCGCGTGGGTCCTGGGACGTGACGGGTCCGTCATCCGCGCACAATTGCCCTAGTGGATGACATTTCCGCACCGGCGCATGCTGAACCTCCTCGATCGCAATTGATTCCGCATCAAAACCGTCCCAACTCTGCTGATTTCGTTAGAAATTCAAGGTATCGAGGATGTTTCCGAAGTTTTCGGGTACAACTCTCCCCGCGGTTGTGCCAGTATCGACAGACACGGAACACTGCAGTTCCGCTACCCGGCGCTGAGTAGGTCAGCAGCACGTCGAGAAGGAGCAGCCATGACGAGGCAACTGCCAGAAGACCCGATGATCCGCGAGCTGATCAGGCAAGCACGCCGGGCCCAACTCTCCCGCCGCACGGTACTCGCCGGTGCCGGTGCTGGAGCGACCGCGCTGGCGCTCGCCGCGTGCTCCACCGGTGGAGACGAGGCACCGAGCGCCGCGAAGGACAACTCCGCCAACGACAAGACCCTCACCTGGGCGAACTGGGCCGCCTACATTGACGAAGACGACAATGGCGACTACCCGACAATCATGAAGTTCGAGGAACAGACCGGGATCAAGGTCACCTACGACGTCGCGGTAGACGACAACAACACCTACTACGGCAAGGTCAAGGACCAGCTCGCGCTCGGCCAGGACATCGGTGCGGACGTGGTCTGCCTGACCGACTGGATGATCAGCCGCCTGATCCGCTTCGGGTATGTCCAGGACCTCAACCACAGCAACATCCCGAACATCAAGAACCTTGTCCCTGACCTGGAGAACCCGGACTTCGACCCTGGACGCAAGAAGTCCATTCCGTGGCAGGGCGGCTTCGCCGGCATCGCCTGGAACAAGGAGAAACTGCCGGATGGCCTGAAGTCGGTGTCCGACCTCTGGGATCCCTCGCTCAAGGGGCGAGTCGGCGTGCTCTCCGAGATGCGCGACACCATGGGCGTGCTGATGGCCGAGAACGGCGTCGACATCAGCAGCGACTGGGGTGGCGACGAATTTTACGCCGCACTGGACACCTTCAAGGAGCAGGTGGAGAACGGCCAGATCCGCAACATCAAGGGCAACGCCTACCTGGAAGACCTGAAGAGCGAAGACACCCTGGCCGCCATCGTGTGGTCCGGTGACATCACCATTATCAATGCCGAGGCCGGCGACAAGTGGGAGTTCGCCATCCCCTCCGGGGGAGGAACCCTGTGGAACGACAACTTCGTCGTTCCCATCGGTTCGACGCGCAAGGCCAACGCTGAAGCGCTGATCAACTACTACTACGAGCCGGAGGTCGCCGCCGAGGTTGCCGCCTGGGTGAACTACATTCCCCCGGTCGTCGGTGCGAAGGAGGCAGCCATCGCGATCGACCCTGAGCTGGCCGACAACCAGCTGATCTTCCCGAGCGACGAAACGCTGGCAACCACCAAGATGTTCAAGACGCTGGACGGCTCAGAAGAGAGCGAATACGGCGCGGCATTCCAGGCTGTGCTCCTGGGCTCCTGATCATGGTTGGTTCATTCGCTGAGGCCGGCGCCGACCTGGAACTGATCGGCATCCACAAGCGCTTTCCCGGGTTCACCGCGATCGAGGAACTCGACCTGAAGATCCCGGCCGGGTCCTTCTTCGCGCTTCTCGGGCCGTCCGGTTGTGGCAAGACCACGACCCTCCGCCTGGTCGCCGGGCTCGAGGACGCGACCGCAGGCAAGATCCTGATCGGTGGGAAGGACGTCACCAGGACCAAGCCGTTCCAGCGTCCGGTCAACACCGTGTTCCAGAGCTATGCACTCTTCCCGCACATGACCATTCTCGAGAACGTCGCGTTCGGGTTGAAGCGACGGAAGATCGCGGATGCCGTTGCCAAGGCCCACGAGGCGCTGCGCCTGGTGGAACTCGATCACCTGGCCGGCCGGAAGCCTTCCCAGTTGTCCGGCGGGCAGCAACAGCGGGTCGCCCTGGCCAGGGCCGTGGTGAACCGCCCAGCCCTGCTGCTGCTGGACGAGCCGCTCGGCGCCCTCGACCTGAAGTTGCGCAGGCAGATGCAGCTGGAGCTGAAGTCGATCCAGGAGGAGGTCGGCCTCACCTTCCTGCATGTCACCCACGACCAGGAGGAGGCCATGACCATGGCTGACACGGTTGCGGTCATGAACAAGGGCCGCATCGAGCAGCTTGGTGCACCTGAGCTGCTGTACGAGCTGCCGCGGACCGCCTTCGTCGCCAACTTCCTCGGCCAGTCGAACCTGTTCGGCGGGGAGGTGGTCGCCACCACGGCTGACAGCATCACCGTCGCGGTCGCCGGCGGCAAGATCGTGGTACCGAAGTCCAGGGCCCACCGCCACACCGGGGACGTGACCGTCGGAGTGCGACCTGAGAAGCTGAGCCTCCACGAAACCGAACCAGCCGCATCCGCCAGCCGCAACTCGCTCGGCCCCGGCCGCGTGATCGACGTCTCGTTCAGCGGCGTGAGCACCCAGTACCTGATCGAGGTCCCCGGGGCGGGCAGGGTCGTCGTCTTCGCCCAGAACATGGCCTTCGGGCCGACGGTGAACGAGGGCGCCGAGGTCTGGGTGTCGTGGCAGGTGGAGCACGGTTTCGGACTGGAAGACGAACCGGAGGCCGCTCCCCGTTTCCCGGCGGATGCCGACACGGCCACCATCGCCACCGAGCGCAAGCGTGCGCTCGCCTCGGAGCTCGGGGAAGCCTGAGCATGGCATTCGGTGCATTCGCGTCCGGCGTCGAGGTAGAGCAGAAGCCACGGAGATTCAGCAAGATCGCGCTCCTGCTGCTGTTGCCGGGCATCCTCTACCTGGCGCTGTTCTACCTGGTACCGCTGGTCTCCCTGTTGATCACCTCGCTGCAGGCTCCTGCGGAGTTCGGCGACATCGGCGAGTACGAGACGGCCTTCCGGTGGGAGAACTACCAGACCGTCATCGGCCTCTACGGCGAGCACATCATCCGCTCGTTCGTCTACGCGATCCTCGCGACGATCTTCGCCCTGCTCTTCAGCTACCCGCTCGCCTACTTCATCGGTGTGGTCGCCCGCCCGTGGCCGCTGGTGCAGAAGCTCGCGCTGGTGCTGGTGATCGCCCCGTTCTTCATCAGCTTCCTGCTTCGTACGCTCGCCTGGAAGCAGCTGCTGTCCGATGAATCGCCGCTCGTCGGCATCCTGAAGAACCTGACGATCCTGCCGGCGGACGCCCATGTCACCGGTACCGCGTTCTCGGTGGTGTTCGGCCTGACCTACAACTTCATCCCCTTCATGACGCTGCCGATCTACGCATCGCTCGAGCGCCTCGACACCCGCTACCTGGAGGCCGGAAGCGACCTGTATGCGAAGCCGGCCACCACCTTCTTCACGGTGACGGTGCCCCTGTCGATGCCCGGCATCGTCGCAGGCGTGCTGCTGACGTTCATCCCGGCGGCCGGCGACTACATCAACGCCAGTTCGGCGTTCCTCGGCGGCTCGGGTACGGCGATGGTGGGCAACGTGATCGAGAGCAACTTCCTGATCGTGCTCAACTATCCGGCGGCGGCTTCACTTTCGATCATCCTGATGGCGGCGATCCTGGTGATGGTCGTCGCCTATGTGAAGCGAAGTGGAACGGAGGACCTGCTGTGAACCGGTTCTCCTTCGGCAAGTGGCTACTGCCGATCTACGCCGTGCTGGCGCTCGCGTTCCTGCTCGTTCCGATCGTCTACACCTTCGTGTTCTCGTTCAACGATTCGATCAAGTCGAACATCGCCTGGCGCGGTTTCACCTGGGAGAACTGGCTGAACGTCTGCAACAAACAGGATGTCTGCGAGGCGTTCGGAAACAGCCTCCTGGTCGGAGTCACCGCCACTGTCATCGCGACAGCGCTCGGCACGATGATCGCCATCGCCCTGGTGCGGTATCGGTTCAGGTTCCGCTCCTCGATCAGCCTGCTGCTGTTCCTGCCGATGGCGACCCCGGAGGTCGTGCTCGGTGCCGGACTCGCAGCCGAGTTCCTCATGGTGGGCATGCAGAAGGGCATCGTGACGATCATCATCGCGCACACCATGTTCTGCATCAGCTTCGTGGTGGTAACGGTGAAGGCGAGGGTGGCCAGCCTCGACCCGGCGCTGGAGGAGGCCGGACGCGACCTGTACGGCTCCCCACGCCAGGTTTTCTGGCGCATCACCTTCCCGCTCCTGCTTCCCGGCATCGTCGCAGCGGCATTGCTGTCGTTTGCCCTGAGCTTCGACGACTTCATCATCACCAGCTTCAACTCGGGCTCGGCGACGACGTTCCCCAAGTTCGTCTATACGGCGGCCGCTCGCGGGATCCCGGCTGAGGCGAACGTGATCGCGTCGGCAGTGTTCCTGCTCGCGATCATCCTGGTCGTCAGCCAGCAGGTGACCTCCGCCCTGCGGGCGAAGCGCATGCGGTCCAGGTAGCTAGAACGCCACGCGCAGCTCGCCGACCGGCTCTCCGCCACCGAGCACCCGCTCCGTGGCGAGTTCGGCGACGCGCCTTGCCTGCGCGGCGTCCACCGCGCCGACGGAGGCCAGCAACTCGAGCGCCACCATGGTGGTCGCTCGTCCATTGCCGTCCAGCATCTTCACGGCGACCGATGTGCCGTCCCTGGCAGCCATGACGTTGACCCCTTCAGCACCCAGCTTGGCGACCAGCCCTAGTTCCTCGATCACGATGGTGTTCGACCTGCCTGGACCGTCGATCGCCCAGGGGTGCTGCAGGAGCGCCGACACCAGGCGGGCGGTGGCGTCCTCCGTGCCGCGGGCCACCCGCGACAGGGCGATCGCCAGGGCACGCAGGCTGATGCCGAAAAGCGGTGCGCCGCACCCGTCCGTGCCGAAGTGGGCAATCGGTGCTCCGGTGAATTCTTCGACCACAGCCTGGATGCGCCTCTGCAGCGGATGCAGCGGATCGAGGTAGTCGTCGATCGACCACCCGTTGTGCGCGCAGGCCAGGAGGAACGCGGCGTGCTTACCCGAACAGTTCATGGCCAGTCGTCGTGGCCCGCCGGAGGTCCGTGCCGTCGCCTCGGCCGCCGGGTCCGATGGCCAGTCCTCAGGGCAGCCCAGGTCGTTTTCGCCCAGCCCGGCCCTGGCCAGCATCTCGCCCGCGACGCGCTGGTGGGCGGCGGTACCGGAGTGGCTGGCGGTCGCCAGGGCGAGCTGCTCTCCGTCGAGATCGACGCCAGAGCGCAGCACCGCGACGGCCTGGAGCGGCTTGAGGGAGGACCGCGGGTAGATGAGCGCATCAGCGTTGCCGAGCATCCGCAGTTCTTCGCCATCCGGGGACAGCACGATGGCTGCGCCCAGGTGGCGGGACTCGATCATTCCGCTGCGTTCGAGGACGGCCAGTTCGACGGTGTCGCGTGTGGTGAGTGGTTGGGAGGTCATGATCTTCCGAGCCTAGCGCCGGTGTAACCTGCCCATATGGGGTTGGAACATCACTACGCAATCGGCTTGGTCTGGACCGGCAACCGCGGAACGGGAACCAGCAACTACAAGGCGTACGGTCGGGACCACGTGCTGTCGTCGGCGGGGAAGCATGACATCGCCGGGTCGAGCGACCGCCCATTCCACGGTGACGCCGACCGCTGGAATCCCGAAGAGATGTTGCTCGCCGCCCTCAGCCAGTGTCACCTGCTCAGCTATCTCCACGTTGCCGCATCCGCCGGCGTGGTGGTGACCGACTACCGCGACGAGCCGGTCGGGGTCATGGAGCAGGGCGCGGATGGCGGCGGCCATTTCACCTCGGTGACGCTCCGCCCCGTGGTGACCGTCGCCAGCGCCGACATGGCAGAACGGGCCACGGCACTGCACCACGATGCGGCACAGAAGTGCTTCATCGCGGCGTCGGTGAACTTTCCGGTGGGTCACGAGCCGCGGGTGACTGTGGCCGTAGGCTGATTACTCAACCCGATCCGGAGAGCAACAACCGTGCAGAAACCCTTCGCCCTCGTGGCAATCGCCAGCATGGCGCTGTTGCTCGCGGGATGCCAGAGCGCGCCGAGCGACCTCGTCGGCGACCTCTCCTGCCAGCCGACCGCGCCCGGCACCGCCTCCGACGCAGTAGTGGTGCTGGGCGGTGCCGATGCCGTGCCGAGCGTGCGCTTCGAGGAAGCGCTCGCACCCGCCAGAACGCAGCGCACCGTGGTGAATCCCGGTGAGGGCAGGCTGGCCGAGCCTGGGTCGCAGGTGACATTCGCCTACGCCGCGTTCGATGCGGCGACCGGCGACGTCATCGACGCCGTCGGGTATGGCACCCCGCACGCACAGGTCGTCCTCGACGGCAGGTCGATGGTGTCCGGGTTGGAAGGCGCGCTCCGGTGTTCGGCCGAGGGCTCCCGGATCGCCGCCGTGGTTCCTCCGGAGGAAGCGTTCGGCGACGCCGGGAGCGAGAAGCACGGCATCGCAGCATCCGACTCTGTTGTGCTCATCGTCGATGTCGTCTCCATTGCCGCTGACCGCGCCCTGGGTGAGCGCCAGCCCGTGATGGACAGCCTTCCGCAGGTGCACGTCGGGGCAACCGGCGAGCCGCAGGTCACGATCCCCCCGAAGTCGCCACCGACCGCATTCTCGGCCACCGTGATGAGGAAGGGCGAAGGGCTGGTGGTCACCGAGGGCGCCACTGTGACGGTGGAGTACCGCGGGGTGGTCTGGGCGAGCGGCAGGACCTTCGACTCCAGCTGGCAGCGGGACGACCCCGTCCGAATGCCCACATCGAGCTTCATGAAGGCGTTCGGGGATGCAATCGTGGGGAACACGGTCGGATCCCAGGTGCTCGCCATCGTCCCGCCGGCGTTGGGGTTCGGTGACGAGGGCAGCCGCGAGTTCGGCATCGACGCGGCTGACACCATGGTCTACGTGATCGACATCCTGGCCGTGGTGCAGCCGATTACGCCTGCGCCGATTACTCCTGGGGAAGGGGAGTGAACCTCGTGCGACGCGTCATCATCCTCGGCTCCACCGGGTCGATCGGCGTGCAGGCGCTCGACGTGATCGGCGCAAACCGCGATCGTTTCGAGGTGGTCGGCCTCAGCGCCGGCTCCAACCGGGAGTTGCTGGCCGAGCAGGCCGCCGCGTTCGGTGTGGCCGACACGGCCATCGGGGCGGGGGAGTCCGAACGACTGGTCAGCTCGGTACAGGCCGACGTCGTGCTCAACGCCATCACGGGGTCGATCGGCCTGGGCTGCACCCTGGCCGCATTGGCGACGGATGCCACGCTGGCGCTCGCCAACAAGGAGAGCCTGATCTGTGGCGGGGACCTGGTGAAACGTGCGGCGGCCCCGGGCCAGCTCGTGCCGGTCGACTCGGAGCACTCGGCGATCGCGCAGGCACTACGCAGCGGCACGGAAGCCGAGGTTCGCCGCCTGATACTGACCGCATCCGGTGGCCCGTTCCGGGGCAGGAGCCGCGAGAGCCTCATCGACGTCACCCCTCGTGAGGCCCTCGCCCACCCGACCTGGGACATGGGGCTGGTGATCACCACCAACTCGGCAACCCTGGTGAACAAGGGGCTCGAGGTGATCGAGGCGCACCTGCTCTTCGACGTCCCGTACGACAACATCGAGGTCACGGTGCATCCGCAATCCATCGTGCATTCCATGGTGGAGTTCGTCGACGGGTCCACCATCGCACAGGCGTCGCCGCCCGACATGCGCCTGCCCATCTCTCTCGGACTCGACTGGCCGAACCGGGTGGCCGGGGTCGGGCGACCGCTGGACTGGACGGCGTCGCACAGCTGGACCTTCGAGCCGTTGGATGCTGCGGCATTCCCTTCGGTCGAGCTGGCCAAAGCCGTCGGTCGTGCTGGCGGGACCTACCCTGCGGTGTTCAACGCCGCGAACGAGCAGGCGGTGAAGGCGTTCCACGCCGGCGGCGTCGGCTACCTGGGCATCGTCGACACGGTCGCAGAAGTGGTGGACGCCCACGACGGAGGCGACGTCAGCCTTCCGGGGATCATTGAAGCCGAACGCTGGGCGCGGGAGACGGCGGACCGGATCATCGCCGGCAACTGACAACCGGGTCAGTCGTCGTCTCCGTTGTCGTTGCCCTTGCCCTTGTCTCCATTCCCCTTACCGCTATTGCCCTCGCCCTCGTCGTCACCGCCGTCGCCGCCCTCCTCAGGCTCTGGTTCAGGGGCCGGGGGCGGCGCCTGAGCCGCAATCGCAGCTTCGAGGTCGGCCTTCACCAGTGCCAGGGCTGCCGTGATGCTCTCAAAGCGTTCCTCGGTGAGCAACTCACGCGCACGCGCATCTTTCAGCGACACCTCCAGTTCGCTGAGTGCGAGCAACGCCGCCGCAAAGTCGGAGTCTGCCGACAGCTCCGAGATTTCAAGCACCTCACCCTGCAGGAGTTCTGCCGTGTCCGCGCCGTAGTCGGACTGTTGTGGTGCGCATCCGGTCAGCGCGACGGCGACCACGAAAACGACGGAGGTCAGCATTCCGCGCAGCATCGTGGTGGGCGTCATGGTTCAACGCTCCTCTGCAGTTGTTCCAGGTGGGTACCCAGCGTGCCGTCCACGGGCGGGTACTCGACCCCGGTGTCAGGTTCGGTCGGCGGGAACATCGACGAGACGGCGAGGGTGGCCGGCCACACCAGCAGCAGGGCTGCGACGACCGCTGCCACGATCAGCACCGTGCGGCGCCGCGGGCGGCGCGGCAGCGGGTTCTTCGCCGTCTTCGGCATGAGAGGGGCGTCCACCGGGGCGTATGCCTTCGTCGGAGCATCCGTCGCCTCGAAAGCCTCGGTCGTCGCGCCGGTGTCGGCGAGGCGTCCGAGCACGCCGGCAACATCGCGCGCGGTGGGGCGGGCTTCCGGTGCCCGGTGGGTCATCCCCTTCAGCAGGCCGACCCAGCTGTCGCCCAACTCGGCTGGCACCTCAGGGTCGCGCGCGAGCCGCGCCATCATCGACTCGACGGCGGACCCGTCAAAGGCCTTCTCGCCGGTCAGGCACTCGAGCAGCACCAGACCGAGAGAGTAAACGTCGCTCGCCGGGGTGAGCGGATCGCCGAGCGCCTGCTCTGGAGAGAAGTACGTGGCGGTGCCGAGGATCTTCCCGGTGGCAGTCAGCCGGGCGCCGTCGACGATCCGTGCAATTCCGAAGTCGGCGAGCTTCGCGCTCGGGCCGCTGTGGTCGGCATCAGGATCGGGAAGCAGGATGTTTCCCGGCTTGATGTCTCGGTGGATCACCCCGTTGGCGTGCACATAGACGAGGGCGTCCGCCAGGTTCGCGCCGATGGTCGCCACCAGCACGCGCTCGAGCGCTCCTTCGCGCAGGCGTGAATGAAGGTCAGTGCCGTCGACCAGCTCCATCACCAGAAAGGCGTTTCCGGTTTCATCGGTCGACGCATCGAACAGGGTGACCAGGCTCGGATGGTTGAGCGCCGCCAGCAGCTGGATCTCATCGTTCTGTCTTTGCAGGTCGTCCCCGTCGGCCAGGTCGCGGCGGAATACCTTGACGGCCACCGCTCGCCCCAACGTCTCGTCGTCGGCAAGGTACACCGTTGCCATACCGCCCCGGCCGAGAAGGGCTGAGATCCTGAAACGTCCCGCCAGCAGGCTGCCGATCAGGTTGTCTACATCTGTTCCGGTCATTCGCACCTCACGATGTTGTCCCTTCAGGGTACCCACCTGGACTGGATCGTGCCCGTGAGGTGTTCTGAGCGTGACGCCGCCGCGCCGGTCACGGCGTCGCGCTCGAATCGCCGCGCCGCCTGGCAGCAAGTTCCGAGCGAGCCGAAGGTAGTCTGTGCAGGTGGAAACGGCCCTGCTCTATATCTTCGGCATCCTGGTCGTCTTCGTCGGCCTCGCGGTGTCGATCGCGCTGCACGAGGTGGGGCACCTGGTTCCGGCGAAGCTCTTCGGAGTGCGGGTCGGCCAGTACATGGTCGGGTTCGGGCCGACACTGTGGTCGAAGAAACGCGGTGAGACCGAGTACGGCGTGAAGGCGATCCCGCTGGGCGGCTACATCTCGATGGCCGGCATGTACCCGCCGGTCGACTCCGGCGGCAAGGGCAGGACGGCGAGCACCGGGTTCTTCCAGACACTGGTGCAGGATGCGCGTTCCGCGAATGCCGAGACCATCCTGGCGGGCGAGGAGGAGCGGACCTTCTACCGTCTCCCCATCTGGAAGCGCGTCGTCATCATGCTTGGCGGGCCATTCATGAACCTCGTCATCGCCGTTGTGCTGTTCGCCGTCGTGCTCTGCGGGTTCGGCGTGCAGCAGGTGAGCACCACGGTGGGGAGCGTCAACGAGTGCCTTCTGCCCGCGACCAGCGAGCGGCAGGAGTGCGCGCCAGGCGACCCCCTGGCGCCGGGAGCGGAAGCCGGACTCAAGCCGGGGGACACCCTGCTCAGGGTGAACGGCGCCGAGGTGACCTCGTGGGAGCAGGCAACCGAATTCATCCGCACCTCTCCAGGCCAGCCGCTGACCATCGTCGTGGAGCGCGACGGCTCCCAGGAGACCCTGACCGCGACGCCGTTCCTCACCGAGCGCTACGTCGCGGCCGATGACGGCGGCATCAAGACGGATGCTGCGGGCGACCCGGTCACGGAAGAAGTCGGCATGCTCGGGATTACCGGCGCCTGGGAGCTCGCCCCCCAGCCGGTGACGGCGGTGCTGCCCGCGGTCGGGGACAACATTGCATCGGTTTTCAACATCATCCTGAACCTGCCGCAGCGGCTGATCGACGTGGCGGAGGCGGCCTTCGGGCCGGAGGAACGCGACCCGAACGGTCCGCTCAGCGTGGTCGGTGTCGGCCGTATCGCCGGCGAGATCTCGAGCATCGACACGATTCCGATCGCCGAACGGGCCAGCTACCTGATCGGGCTCATCGGATCGGTCAACATCGCGCTGCTCGTGTTCAACCTCATCCCGCTCATGCCACTCGACGGTGGCCATGTCGCCGGGGCGCTGTGGGAGGGCATCCGGCGCTTCTTCGCCAAACTGTTCAAGCGGCGCGACCCTGGTCCCGTCGATGCTGCGAAGCTGATTCCGTTGACATTCACGGTGGTGATCCTGCTTGGCGGCATGAGCCTGCTGCTCATCTACGCCGACATCGTGAAGCCGATCAGCATCCTGTAGTCGCGGCGCATTCCTGCTACCCCCGCGTCGCTGGATTCCCGCTCGATGATGACGGCCTTTGTCGTCGATGACGCGAGTTGAAACACCGTCATCGACGACAAAGGCCGTCATCGTTTGGGCCCGAAGAGCTCGACTGCCTCGCTACCCCACGTCTCCTGATTCGCGAAGCGCGTCTCTGAGTCGTGCTCGTGCTCGCGAATATCTGGTTCGTGCGGTCGAGGGGTTGAGTTGCAAGATCTTGGCGGCCTCGATGATGCTGAACCCCTCCCAGTGCACAAGCGACACCAGGTCACGCTCTCTCGGGTCGAGGTCTGCGATCAGTCCGCGGACGTGCTCAAGGAGATCAGCCTCAGCGCCGCCCGCTTGACCATCTCCTCCGCCCACGCGGTGGGCTAGGTCGGATCGGAGCTTGTCGGCAAGCGCGAATTGACGCACCCGGCTGCGCCGGTGATTGGCGAGCACGTTGTTGGCTATGCCGTACATCCACATTCGCGCACCTGCGTCATCGCCCGGGATCGACCTGGCGCGCCGCCAGACAGCAAGCAGCGTCTCGCCGAGCAGGTCGGCGGCATCTTCCGGCTGCTCAACCCGCCGTGAGAAGAATCGAAGTAGGGCCGTGGCGTTCAGTTCGACAGCTGCGGTGACTCGCTCGGCACTGGTTCTGGGCGCCGTGCGCGCCACAGTGGCGTGAATTATTGTCTCCTGACTCGACGAGGCACTCACCTCAACTGGCCCGTGCAGTCGCTCGTCCCGGCGCTGGAGGTACCGGCTGGCGTCAATTCTTCGGGAATCTCCCCGTAGATGACCCTGGACTCGGCGTTGCGGTATGAGAAGGAGTCGATGATGCCCTGCGACGCGTTGTCGAAACCATGGTCATTCGGACCGGAAACGAAGGGGTTGCGGACCGCCTCCTCATAGATCTCCTGTCCTATGCCGGTCCAGTCGTGTTCACCGAGGAACGCACTGAGCTCCGCTACGTCGCCCGGGTTGTCCTGCGGTGGGAAAGCGATGGCGTAGCTGCAGGAGACGACCACCCCGGAAGCCGTCTGATAGTTGATCGGAATGACGGCATCCGCCTCGATTGGTACGCCGTCCGAAGTCCAGCCGTCCAGGTTCAACTGCGGGATCACCGTTCCAGCCGTGGTTCCCAGAGCCAGGATGCCAGCAGCGGCGAGAATAACGCGTCGCCTCCTCCAGAACGGAAGTTCAGTGCGCTTCCGCTGCTCGGCTTCAACGCCGAGCGCCATTTCCCGCACCCGGACTGCAAGGGCCGGATCCTCGTCAACGCTGCTGTCCGCGCTGAGCGCGAGTAGCGCATCGAGATCGTCGCGTTTGCTGTCCATGGGCTCTCCTTGCCGGTGAATCAGGCTATTACCCCTGTTCATGTCCGGCTAAGCCCCAAACGTCTCGCTACGCGCCCAATCCCAAGAACAGCGAGCCGGTTTGTCATCTGCGCAGCACATTGTTTCGCAGCGCTGATGACAAACCGGCTCGTGGTTGCGTTCGCGAGGGGGGAGCAGTTACAAGGAGAGCAGGAGCGCCTCGCCCTGGCCTCCACCGCCGCAGAGTGCGACGGCTGCGCGACCCGAACCTCGCCGGGCGAGTTCGTGCGCCGCGTGAACGGCCAGGCGGGCACCGGATGCCCCGATCGGGTGCCCGATGGCGATCGCACCACCATGAATGTTGACCAGGTCGTGAGAGACGCCCAAATCCCTGGTCGACTGGATGGCGACGGAGGCGAAGGCCTCGTTGATCTCGATGAAGTCGAGGTCGGATACCGACCAGCCGGCTCGGGCAAGCGCGGAGTTGATCGCGTTCGACGGCTGCGAGTGCAGCGAGTTGTCCGGCCCGGCAACCTGGCCTGACGCCTCCACCACCGCGAGAATGGTGAGCCCGTTCTTCTCGGCGTAGTCGCGGCTGGTCAGGACCAGCGCCGATGCGCCGTCGCTGAGCGGCGACGAGTTTCCTGCCGTGATCGCACCGTCCGGGCTGAACGCCGGGCGCAGCTTCGCGAGCGTGTCGACGGTGCTCTCGGCCCGGATGCCCTCGTCCGCCGTGATGGTCGTCTTGTCGCCCTTCCGGCCGGTGATCTCCACGGGGGCGATCTCGGCGTCGAACACGCCGTCCGCGATCGCCTTCGCGGCGCGCTGGTGCGACGCCGCCGCCACCTCGTCCTGCTCGGTGCGGCTGATGGAGAGCTTCTCGTTGTACTTCTCTGTTGAGCTTCCCATCGACTCGTTGTCGAAGGCATCCGTCAGTCCGTCGTGCGCGACGGAGTCGACGGCGGAGATGGCTCCATAGTTCCAGCCCTTGCGTGAGCCGGGAAGCACGTGCGGCGCATTGGTCATCGACTCCATACCGCCGGCCACCACGACATCCGCTTCACCGCCGCGGATCATGCGGGCAGCGTCGATGACGGCCGCGAGCCCGGACAGGCACACCTTGTTGATGGTGACCGTCGGCACATTCCAGCCGATGCCTGCCGCGATCGAAGCCTGCCTGGCGGGGTTCTGCCCGGCGCCGGCCTGCAGCACGTGGCCCATGATGACCGCCTGCACCTCGTCCGCGGCCACACCGGAGCGCTCGAGCGCGCCCGAGATGGCTATGGCTCCCAGCTGCACTGCGGAGAGGGGTGCCAATTGCCCGAGGATTCGCCCCTGGGGGGTTCGCGCTGCTGCGACAATGACTACGTCGTTCGACATGGTGAGCTCCTTTGCCTGTGATCCACGGCAATTCTAGTGAACCTATTTGACAGTACCGCCCTAGCGGACCTATCTTTACTGAAACCTGAATCAACTGTCAGGTTAGCACCGACTCCTTCAATGACAGCAGGAAAGGCTACCTCCATGAGGGCTACAAAGAAGTACCTGATACCGGCAATCATCGCGACGGCCGGCATTGCGCTGGCCGGCTGCGCCCCGACCACCCCCGAAGCAACCACCGACGACCTCGCCCCAGTCAACATCGCCATGGTCTACTCGCAGAGCGGACCACTCGCCGCCTACGGCGAGGCCTACATCAACGGCTTCGAAGCCGGCCTCGACTACGCAACAGAGGGCACCGGAGAGGTCGACGGCCGCGAGCTGAACATCGAGCGGGCGGATGACGCCGGCGACGCCGACAAGGCCGTCAGCCTGGTCAAGGACTACATCGGCCAGGGTTTCAAGATCATCGCGGGCACGGCATCGTCCGGGATCGCGCTCGCGGTCGCCGAGCAGGCTGAGCAGAACAAGATTCTCTACATCTCAGGGCCGGCGGCAGCGGATGCCATCACCGGCATCAATGAGTACACCTTCCGTTCCGGCCGCCAGACCCAGCAGGATGTGGCAACCGCCGGAACGTTCGTCGGCGACCCGTCCGGCAAGAACATCGTCGTCTTCGCCCAGGACAACGCATTCGGGCAGGGCAACGTCGCCGGTGTTGACGCCGTTCTCGGTGCCAAGGGCGCGACTGTTTCCAGCGTGCTGGTTCCGGAGGACGCGACGGAATTCACCCCGTTCGCCCAGCAGGTGCTGCAGTCCGACGCGGACCTGGTGTTCGTCGCCTGGGCTGGTGCAACATCCGGTGCAATGTGGCAGTCGCTGTCGCAGCAGGGCGTCTTCGATGCCATGCCGGTAGTGACCGGACTCGGCGACATCTCCACTTTCGGAGCCTACGGTGAGGCCAGCGACAAGATCAGCTTCCTCAACCACTACTTCGCAGGCGCCAGCGACAACGCCGAGAACCAGGCGATGATCGAGTACCTCGAAGCGAACGGTCACCAGGCGGACCTGTTCTCACCGGACGGCTTCAACGCGGCGCTCATGATCGTGCGTGCCATCTCAGAGGGCGGCGGCGAGGATGTCGACAAGATGATCGAATCGCTCGAGGGCTGGAGCTTCACCGGGCCCAAGGGTGAGACCACCATCCGGGCGGAAGACCACGCCATGATCCAGCCGATGTACCAGGCAAAGCTTGTCGCCGACGGTGACACCTGGAAGCCTGAACTGGTCGAGGTAGTCGACGCCGAAACCGTGGCGCCGGCCATTGTCAAGTAATCACCTCAGCTAGGAATAGGCAATGACCAACCAGCCCGTGCTCGCCGTCGACCATCTCGGACTGCAGATCGGTGGCGCACGCATCATGGATGACGTGTCGATCGCCGTGACGCAAGGCGAGCTGCTCGGAGTGATCGGCCCCAATGGGGCAGGCAAGACAACCCTGTTCAACCTGATTTCCGGAGTGCTCATCCCCACAGAGGGCACCGTGAAGCTGCAGGGCAGGGATGTCACCGCCGAACCGATCCACCGGCGCGCACGGGCTGGCCTGGGCCGCACCTTCCAGACCTCCAGCCTGTTCCCGGCGCTCAGCGCGCTGGAGAACGTGAGACTGGCGGCGCAGGTCGCCCTCGGCAAAGAGGTGTCTGTCATCCGCTTCCCGCGATCGACGGATGATGCCACCCGCGTTGCCAGGGAGCGGCTCGATGAGGTGGGGCTCGCCCACCACCACGCCACCGATGCCGGCGTTCTCTCGCACGGCGACAAGCGCAAGCTGGAGATCGCGATGCTGCTGGCAACGGAGCCTCAGGTGATCCTGCTCGACGAGCCGATGGCCGGCGTCGGTTCAGCTGACGTGCCGGGGCTGGTGGAGGTCATCCGCCAGGTTCACCGATCCGGCCGCACCGTCCTGATGGTGGAACACCACATGGATGTCGTGCTCGGCCTGGTCGACCGGGTCGCCGTCATGCACCACGGCCAGCTGCTGGCCATCGACACACCGAGCGCCATCATGGCCAACCCGGCCGTGCAGAGCGCTTACCTGGGGGAGACCGTATGAGCACCACCGCGCCCATCCTGAGCGTGAAGAACCTGAGCGCCCGGGTCGCCGGTCAGCAGGTGGTTGAAGATGTGAGCTTCGAAGTGCCTGCCATCGGCGTGACCGCACTCCTCGGGAGGAACGGCGTCGGCAAGACGTCGACGATCAAGGCCATCCTCGGCCTCATCGAGCGCAAGGGGATGGTGAACTTCGCGGGCGACCGCATAGATTCCGAGCCGACTCACCGGATCGTCAGGCGCGGTGTCGGCTACATCCCTGAAGACCGGGAGGTCTTCTCCAAGCTGACCGTGGCTGAGAATCTCCGCCTGGCGGAGCGGGACGGCGCGCCGGGGCGCGCGCTTGTCGCCGAACTCTTCCCCGACCTCACCCAGCGCGCGGCACAGGCCGCAGGCACGCTCTCCGGCGGACAGCAGCAGATGGTCTCCCTGGCCAGGGCGCTGCTCAATGCGAACCGGCTTCTGCTGGTCGATGAACCGACCAAGGGCCTCGCCCCGCTCATCGTTCAGGACGTAGCGGTCGCCCTGGCGAAAGCGGCAGAAACGGCACCGATCCTGCTGGTGGAACAGAATCTCCAGGTGGTGCGGCAGCTTGCAAGCACGGTGGTGGTCATCGAAGGCGGCAGGGTCGCGTTCACCGGGCTCGCCAGCGAACTCCTGGACGACGACGAACTCACCAGGAGACTGCTCGGCGTGCACTCCAGCACTGCGGATGCCACACCGAGCGATGCGCGCAGCGCGCGGTCCGATGGCGAGGCCACCCGATGAGCACCGTCGTCCTTCTTCTGATCACCGGACTCGGCCTGGGAGCGCTCTACTTCCTGGTGGCGTCCGGGCTATCCCTCATCTACGGCCTGATGGGCGTGCTGAACTTCGCCCACGGGTCCTTCCTCACTCTCGGCGCCTTCGCCGGCTGGGAGGTCGCCCGCCGAATGGGTGACGGCAGCTGGGCGAGCTTCCTCGTCTCGATCACGGTCGGAGCCATCGTCGGCGCATTGATCGCCGCCGCGACCGAGTTCTTCCTCATCCGGCCCCTGTACCTGCGCCACATCGAGCAGGTGCTGGTGACGGTCGGGCTAGCGCTCGCCACCGTCGCCCTGTTCGAGGGCATCTGGGGAGTCGACCCCATCTACGTCACCGGACCCGAGTGGTTCGGGCAGACCACGAACATCCTCGGGGCGCTCATACCGAACGACCGCTTCGTGCTCATCATCGCCGCGGTCCTGGTGCTGCTCGCGCTCGTGCTGTTCCTGAAGTTCACCAGGTACGGGCTCATCATCCGAGCCGGCGTGGAGAACCGTTCGATGGTGACGGCCCTCGGCATCGACGTGCGCCGCGCCTTCACGCTGATGTTCGCCATCGGTGGTGCCGCAGCCGGGCTCGGCGGTGTGCTGGCATCGCACTACTTCGGCTACGTCTCACCACACATCGGCGGATCGCTGCTGATCTTCGCCTTCATCGTCACCGTGATCGGTGGTCTCGGCTCCCTCGCCGGCGCTGCCATCGCATCCGTCGTCGTCGCCATCCTGCAGCAGTTCGCCAACTTTTACCTCGCCGGAACCGGTGACCTGGTAGTCGTCCTGCTGCTCGCCGTGGTGCTGCTGATCAAACCCTCCGGACTACTGGGGAGCAAAGCATGAACAAGGTCCGCACGCTGATGGAAAGCCGCTACACCCCTTGGATCGTCGGTGGTGCCCTGGTTGCCCTGTTCGCGATCATCCCGTTCCTGAACGTGTCGATACCGGGAGTGCTGCCAGGGCCGACATACCTGCCGGGCACCCTGCAGCTCCTGGCGCTCAGCCTGCTGTTCGCGTCGCTCGCGCTCAGCTACCACCTGCTCTTCGGAACAGCCGGCCTGCTGTCGTTCGGCCATGCCCTCTACTTCGCTGCCGGCGCGTACGGCCTCGGAATCCTGCTGAAGAACACCGACCTGGGCCTCGTGCCCGCCATGGGGCTGACCCTGGCCGGGGTGGTCATCGTGGCATACCTGCTCGGAGCGGTCAGCCTTCGCGTGACCGGAATCTCGTTCGCCATGGTGACTCTCGCATTCGCGCAGGCCGGCTCGGTGCTGGTGCGACGCAACCCGCAGGTGACCGGTGGTGAGGAGGGATTGACCCTCAACACCGACAACGTTCCGGACTTCCTCGTCGGGGTGCTCAACACCCGCAACCTCTACTGGGTGGCGCTCGTCCTCGTCGTCGTCGTGTTCCTGATCGTCACCTGGTTCGAACGTTCCAGGGCGGGCCACGTCGTCACCGCCAGCCGGGAGAACGAATTGCGGGTACGCGTGATCGGCATCCGCCCATTCGTGGTGAAACTGATCACCTTCGTGATCGCATCAGCGCTCGCCGCGCTCGTCGGAATGGTCTACATGCTGCTGCAGAGCGGGGCGACACCGCGAGCAACGTCGGCAGACTTCACGCTGACCATCCTGGTGATCGTCGTGCTCGGCGGGGTCGGGTCGCGCTGGGGCGCTGTCGTCGGCGGCATCGTCTACACGATCCTCGACCAGCGCCTGACCACGCTGGCCAGCTCCGACTTCATCGAAGGGCTTCCCGCGGTGCTGCGGATCCCGCTGTCCGAGCCGCTGTTCATCCTCGGTACCCTGTTTATCCTGGTCGTTCTGTTCCTCCCAGGAGGTCTCGCCGGCCTGGCCAGGAGAGCCGGCAACCCGCGCCGGAACACGACGGCTGACCGTGATGCACTGGAAGAGGTCGTCTGATGCCCCAGTACGACAGCAGCAGCGACGGCCTGCACACCCTGGGCCGCTGGACGGCGGACCGCGCGCTCGCAACCCCCAGCCGGGTCGCCGTCGACGACCGCGGGGTCGTGGTGACCTACGCCGAGCTCGACGCGCGCGCCTCCCGGCTCGCCGCAGCCCTGCTCGACGCCGGTTACGGGGTAGGCGACCGGGTGGCAACCGTAACCGGCAACAGCTCAGACCACGTCGTGGTGTTCTTCGCCTGTGCGAAGGCCGGACTGGTGCTCGTTCCCCTGTCCTGGCGCCTCTCGCCGCGCGAATTGGCGATACAACTGGACACCGCGGACCCCGCCCTCCTGCTGGTGGAGGAAGAGTTCTCCTCCCTGGCAAGCGCCGCCTACCGCAGGCTGCCCCAGACCCTTGCGGTCTCCAGCCCCGGAGCACACGGCATCGAGCGAAGCGTGCCGGCACCGAGCCGCAAACTGGATGCCGCGCTCATCCGCCGCCCGGTGCAGGATGACGACCCGCTGATCATCGTCTTCACCTCGGGAACGCTCGATCGGCCCAAGGGCGCGATCCTGACCCACGCCAATTGCTTCTGGACCAACCTGGCGTTGTCGCGCACGGTCGAGATCACCAGCGTCGACGTTGTCCTGGCTGTCATGCCGCAGTACCACGTTGGCGGCTGGAACGTTCAACCCCTGCTCGCCTGGTGGACCGGCGCGACCGTGGTGCTGGAGCGCACCTTCGACCCCGGTCGCATCCTGCAACTCATCCAGGAACGCCGGATCACGACCACCATGGGTGTGCCGGCCAACTACCTGTTCCTCGCCGAGCATCCGTCCTTCCAGGCTGCCGACCTGACCAGCCTCAAGCACGCGGTCGTCGGCGGCGCACCCATGCCGGAACCGTTGCTTCGCACGTGGCACTCGCGCGGCGTCGCCCTCACCCAGGGATACGGGCTCACGGAGGCCTCCCCGAACGTGCTCTGCCTGCCGGACGAGGACGCCCGCACCAAGATCGGCCTGGCCGGGAAGCCGTACCCGCACGTCGAGGTCGCGGTCGCCGACCCGGTCACCGGGGAACACGTGGATGGCGCAGCGGAGGGTGAACTCCTGGTGCGCGGCCCGAGTGTCTTCGCCGGGTACTTCCGTGAGCCCGAACTCACCGACGCAGCGCTCCGAGGCGGATGGCTGCACACCGGCGACCTGGTGATCCGCGATGCCGAGGGCTACTACCAGGTGGTCGATCGCATCAAGGACATCTTCATTTCGGGTGGAGAAGGCGTCGCCCCTGCCGAAGTCGAGTCGGTGTTGTTCGCACACCCGGGCGTCGCCGACGCAGCCGTCATCGGTGTTCCTGACGACCGGTGGGGAGAAACCGGTGCGGCATACATCGTCGCGCGGAAAGGTGTCGCCACCGACGAGCAGGAACTCATCGCCTGGTGTGAGAGTCAACTCGCCAGGTTCAAGGTGCCCAAGTACATCCGCTTCGTCGCGGAGATTCCCCGATCATCCTCGGCAAAGGTACTGAGACGCGAACTCCTGCAGCGGTGGAGCGCCGAGCAGCCGGCCGAGAACGAGGTCATCCGATGAACCGCACGCCCAGAACCGCCAGGGGCACCGCCACCCGGGCGAAGATCCTTGCCGCAGCAGAGACAGTCTTCGCACGGCTCGGCTATACCGAGGCGTCGATCGTGCGCATCACCGAAGAGGCCGGCGTCGGGCAAGGCACGTTCTACCTGTACTTCGAGAGCAAGCTGCAGGTGTTCGAGGAGCTGGTCGAAGACCTGAACCGCCGGGTGCGCCACTCCATGTCCGAGGCGGCGTCCCGCGGAACCACCCGGCTGGAGGCCGAACGCCTCGGGTTCCTGGGCTTCTTCGAATTCACCGCCGAGCATCCTGCCCTCTACCGGATCGTGCGCGAAGCGGAGTGGGTGTCCCCACGAGCGCTCCGATTGCACTACACGCGCATCGTGGAGGGCTACATCGAGGCGCTCGGCAAGGCCAGGGATTCCGGCGAGATCAGCAGCATCGACCCGACCGTCGCCGCCTGGATGCTGATGGGCATCGGCGAGATGATCGGCATGCGGTGGGTGCTGTGGGGCGACGGATCCGTCGAGGGCGACGGAAGTGACCCGTCGGCGAGCGGCACCAGCGCGGTCCCCCCGGCCGTGCTCGAAGAGATGATGCGGTTCATTCGGGGCGGGTTGGGGACTTCAGCCGCCGGGCAGGAAGAGGAGACTGGGCGATGACAATCGATCTGAGCGGCAAGAAGGCGCTCGTCACCGGTGCGGCCAGCGGCATCGGGGCCGCCTGCGCGCGCACACTAGCCGCGGCAGGGGCCCACGTCGTGATCGCCGACCTGGACGGGGATGCTGCCAGGTCGGTGGCGTCGGAGATCGGCGGGGAGGCCTGGCACGTGGACCTGGCAGACACGAGCACCCTCGTGTCCCTGGAACTCGACGTGGACATCCTGGTCAACAACGCAGGAATCCAGCATGTGAGCCCGATCGAGAAATTCGATCCGGCGAAGTTCCATCTGATCATGACGCTGATGCTCGAGGCGCCGTTCCTGCTGGTCCGCGCGGCGCTCCCGCACATGTACCGCAACGGCTTCGGCCGCATCGTCAACATCAGTTCGGTGCATGGAGTGCGGGCCAGCGAGTTCAAGTCCGCCTATGTCGCGGCGAAGCACGGTTTGGAAGGGCTGTCCAAGGTCACCGCGCTCGAAGGCGGTGAGCACGGCGTGACCAGCAATTGCGTCAACCCCGGTTACGTTCGCACCCCGCTGGTCGAGAAGCAGATCGCCGACCAGGCGGCGCTGCACGGCATACCCGAATCGGAAGTGGTCGAGAAGGTGATGCTCACCGAAAGCGCGATCAAGCGCCTGTTGGAGCCCAGCGAGGTCGCCGACCTGGTGCTGTGGTTGAGCGGCGATAACGCCGGCATGGTGACCGGAGCCTCATACATGATGGACGGCGGATGGAGCGCACGATGAGCAATACGGACATCAGCTATCGCACGGTGCAGGTGCCGGTTCGCGGCGGGATGCTCGCGGTGGGCCTGTGGGGGCCGGACACCGGCCCAGCCATCCTGGCCATCCACGGCATCACGGCGACACACAAGGCCTGGCAGACGCTGGCGGAGGTCATGCCGCACCTTCGCATCATCGCCCCGGACCTTCGGGGGCGCGGCCG
Organism: Homoserinimonas sp. A520; assembly: GCF_054489245.1. NCBI lineage: Bacteria > Bacillati > Actinomycetota > Actinomycetes > Micrococcales > Microbacteriaceae > Homoserinimonas > Homoserinimonas sp. A520. The sequence continues at coordinate 80,793 of NZ_JBTMWX010000008.1, forward strand.
AAGCAGTGAGCTTCCCGGCCCGTGGGGCATGCCGTCCCACGCTGATGACATGAAGGCCGTGCTGGACGAGCTCGGCGTTGCACGCACCGTCGTGCTCGGCCACTCGATGGGCGCCTTCGTGGCGTCGACGCTCGCCCGGCGCTATCCCTCCACCGTGTCAGAAGTGATCCTGGTCGACGGCGGGCTTCCCATTCCCGCTCCAGTCGGGGTGTCGGCTGAGGACCTGCCGAAGGCGCTGATCGGGCCGGCAGCAGAACGCCTGTCGATGATCTTCGAGAGTCCGGAGGCGTATCGCGCTTTCTGGCGCAATCATCCGGCACTGAGCCCCGACTGGTCGCCCGCCATCGAGGCCTACATCGACTACGACCTGCGCGGCACAGCCCCGGAAATGTCCCCGTCAGCCAGCTACCAAGCGGTGCTCGAAGACACCCTGCAGCTCAGCGGAGATGTCGGATACGCGGATGCGCTCGCGGCCACCCCGGTGCGCATCAGCTTCCTGCGGGCGCCCCGCGGCCTGCTCAATGAGCCACAGGCGCTCTACTCGGCGAGTACTGTCGAAGAGTGGGAGGCTCGCGTACCGAGCCTGACCGCCTATGACATCGCCGACGTCAATCACTACACCATCGTGATGTCGAGGCGAGGAGCCGACCAGCTCGGCACCTTTGTCACGGATGCACTGGCACGGGCGACACAGGACGCCGAAACCCGGGCCAGCTAACCGAGCGACGATGCGAAAGCCGCACCCCACATCAGAACCATGGAGGCATGAATGACGATCAACAAAGAGGTTGGCTCGGCCCTGGAGGCGGTAGCGGACATCCCGTCCGGAGCATCCATAGCGGTAGGCGGATTCGGGCTCTCCGGGAACCCGATGGTGCTGATCAACGCGCTGCTCGAACAGGGCGCCGAAGACTTGCGCATCGTCAGCAACAATTGCGGTGTCGACGACTGGGGCCTCGGCGTGCTGCTGGCAGCGCGTCGCATCCGCAAGATGACTTCGTCCTATGTGGGGGAGAACAAGGAGTTCGAACGGCAGTTCCTGTCTGGCGAGCTCGAGGTCGAGTTGACCCCGCAGGGCACGCTGGCCGAGAAGCTGAGGGCCGGAGGCTCCGGGATCGCTGCGTTCTTCACGCAGACCGGAGTGGGAACGCAGATGGCGGAAGGCGGGCTGCCGGTTCGGTACGACGGATCAGGAGGCGTTGCGCTGGCATCCGAACCCAAGGAAGTGCGCAGTTACGAGTACCGCGGCGAGGAGCACGATTTCGTGCTGGAGACGTCGATCACCACCGACTTCGCCCTGGTGCACGCCCTTCGCGGCGACCGCCACGGCAACCTGGTGTTCAACAAGGCGACGCGCAACTTCGCGACCCTGGCTGCCATGGCAGGCAAGGTCTGCATCGCCCAGGTCGAAGAGCTGGTGGACGCCGGCGCCATCGACCCCGATCAGGTACACCTTCCCGGGATCTACGTCCACCGCGTTGTCGAGGTCGGCAGCGACATCGAGAAGCGCATCGAACGCCGCACGGTCAGGGAAGGAAAGTAACCATGGCTTTGACACGAAACGAGATGGCGGCCCGCGCGGCGCTTGAGCTCACCGACGGATCCTACGTGAACCTCGGCATCGGGCTTCCGACCCTGGTGCCCAACTACGTTCCCGACGACCTGACCGTCGTGCTGCAGTCGGAGAACGGCATCCTCGGCGTCGGGCCATACCCGACAGAAGACGCGGTGGACCCCGACCTGATCAACGCGGGCAAGGAGACGGTCACCGTCCTTCCCGGTTCGGCGTTCTTCGACTCATCAATGAGCTTCGGGATGATCCGCGGCGGCAAGATCGACGCGGCCATCCTCGGCGCGATGCAGGTGTCGGCATCCGGCGACCTGGCCAATTGGATGATCCCGGGAAAGATGGTGAAGGGCCCAGGCGGCGCGATGGACCTGGTGCACGGAGCCCGGCGGGTGATCATCCTCATGGAGCACGTGGCCAAAGACGGCTCGGCGAAGATCGTGAACGACTGCTCGCTGCCGCTGACCGGCAGGGGGGTCGTCGACCGGATCATCACCGACCTGGCCGTCATCGACGTCACCCCTGACGGCCTGGTGCTCACCGAGCTGGCTCCGGGAGTGACCGTGGAGGAAGTCATCGCAGCGACCGAGCCGCCGCTGACCGTCGCCCTCAGCGCATGACCGACACGATCTTCGACGGGATCACCCAGCACGAGGTACGAACCCCGCGCCTCCGGGCATCCGTTCTGGAGCGTCCGTCGAATACGCTGCAGAAGACTGTCTTGTTCATTCACGGCAACGTGTCGTCCTCGCTGTTCTGGCAGCCCACCATGCTGGCGCTGCCTGATGATGTCCGCGCGCTTGCCGTGGACCTTCGCGGTTTCGGTGACAGCGAGACGCTGCCGGTGGATGCCGCGCGGGGCCTCGGCGACTACGCGGACGACGTTGCGTCCGTGCTCGACGAGCTGGGCATCCGCTCGGCACACCTGGTCGGCTGGAGCATGGGTGGTGGCGTCGCAATGCAGCTGCTGCTCGACCGGCCGGAGCTGTTCGCGACCCTCACCCTGGTGGCGCCGGTGTCCCCTTACGGATTCGGCGGCACCACCGGGCCGGACGGGCGGATGCTCACCGCCGATGGCGCCGGAACCGGTGGTGGTGGGGCGAACCCCGACTTCGTGGCGCGGCTGGCCGCAGGAGACACCTCGGCGGACGAGCCGACGTCGCCCCGTTCGGTTCTTCGTTCGGCGTATGTGAAGAACGGCGAGAGCCTGCCCTTCGAGGACGTGTGGGTGCAGTCGATGCTGTCGACGAAGACCGGCGACGGCAACTACCCGGGCAACTCGACTCCGTCGGAAAGCTGGCCAGGGTTCGCCCCCGGCAATTCCGGGGTACTCAACACCATGGCGCCCACCCGCTTCAACGTTTCCCGCATTGCCGATGCCGCAGCGAAACCACCCATCCTGTGGATCCACGGCACCGATGACGCGATCGCCTCAGACACCTCGTTCTTCGACCTCAACTACCTGGGTCAGCTCGGAGCCATCCCCGGCTGGCCCGGCGAAGAGGTAGCGCCACCGCAGCCGATGAAGGCGCAGACGCGGGCAGTGCTCGACCGCTATCAGGCGAACGGCGGGGAGTACCGCGAGGTCGAACTCGCCGAGTGCGGTCACTCGCCGCACCTCGAGCACCCGACCGCGTTCGCGGAGGCGTTCCACGCCCACATCGCCTGACCGTCCAGCAATCCCTCCAGCGCCGCGAAGTAAGCTGGGACCGTGGCTGCAATCAACTTAGGTATCCCGACAACCCCTCCCGTACTGGCTCCCCGTCGCAAGACGCGCCAGATCATGGTCGGCAAGGTCGCCGTCGGCAGCGACTCCCAGATCAGCGTGCAGTCGATGACGACGACGCAGACCACCAACATCAACGCCACGTTGCAGCAGATCGCCGAGCTGACGGCATCCGGATGCGACATCGTGCGTGTCGCTGTCCCGCACCAGGACGACGCCGACGTGCTGCACATCATCGCGGCGAAGAGCCAGATCCCGGTGATCGCCGACATCCACTTCCAGCCGCGCTACGTGTTCTCGGCGATCGACGCCGGGGTCGGCGCCGTGCGGGTCAACCCGGGGAACATCCGCAAGTTCGATGACCAGGTCGGGGCGATCGCGAAGGCGGCGAAGGCCGCCGGGGTGAGCATCCGCATCGGCGTGAATGCCGGTTCGCTGGAACCGTCGCTCCTGCAGAAGTACGGCAAGGCGACGGCGGAGGCGCTCGTTGAGAGCGCCGTCTGGGAGGCGAGCCTGTTCGAGGAGCACGACTTCCATGACTTCAAGATCTCGGTCAAGCACAACGACCCGATCGTCATGGTGAAGGCGTACCGGCAGCTCGCCGAGCGCGGCGACTGGCCGCTGCACCTCGGCGTCACGGAGGCCGGGCCGGCGTTCCAGGGCACCATCAAGTCGGCGACCGCTTTCGGCATCCTGCTCTCGGAGGGGATCGGGGACACCATCCGGGTCTCCCTGAGCGCTCCGCCGGTCGAGGAGGTCAAGGTCGGCCTGCAGATCCTGCAATCGCTGAACCTGCGTGAGCGCAAGCTCGAGATCGTCTCCTGCCCCAGCTGCGGGCGCGCCCAGGTGGATGTCTACACGCTCGCCGATCAGGTCACCAAGGGCCTGGAGGGTATGAGCGTTCCGCTGCGGGTAGCCGTGATGGGCTGCGTGGTGAACGGTCCCGGTGAGGCTCGCGAGGCTGACCTGGGCGTCGCATCCGGTAACGGCAAGGGCCAGATCTTCGTCAAGGGTGAGGTCATCAAGACCGTTCCGGAGGCCGACATCGTCGCGACATTGATCGAGGAGGCGAACCGCATCGCCGCCTCCATGCCGGATGCCCCGGTAGGCGAGCCGGTAGTAACCCGGGGCTGATGCCGCACGCTGGTTGACCGGCGTCGAACGGCATGACATCCTTTACAGAACGAACGGTCAGTCAGTTGCTGGCCCAATCCGGCGGTGAAGGCGGACAGATGGCTGAAGCATTCCTGGTAGGCGGCGTACGAACCCCGATCGGCCGCTACGGCGGCGTATTGGCCGGCGTCCGGCCCGACGATCTGGCCGCGCTGGTGCTCCGTGAGGTCGTGAACCGCACCGGTGTCGACCCCGACGCCATTGACCAGGTGCTGTTCGGCGCTGCGAACCAGGCAGGCGAGGACAACCGCAACGTGGCCCGCATGGCCACCCTGCTCGCGGGGCTCCCCGACCACATCGCGGGCGTGACGGTCAACCAGCTGTGCGCATCCGGTCTCCAGTCGGTGACCATGGCCGCGCAGGCGATCAAGGCCGGCGAGGCAGACCTCATCCTGGCCGGCGGTGTCGAGTCAATGACCCGTGCTCCCTGGGTCCAGGCCAAGCCCGAGAAGGCGTTCGCCAAGCCGGGAGAGCAGTTTGACACCTCGATCGGCTGGCGCTTCACCAATCCGCGATTCGCGAACCGCGACAAGGCGACCTACTCCATGCCGCAGACGGCAGAAGAAGTCGCCACAGTCGACCAGGTTACGAGGGCGGATGCCGACGAGTTCGCATTGGCGTCCCACCAGCGGGCGGTCGCGGCCATTGATGCCGGCCGGTTCGCCGACGAGATCGTGGCCGTGCCCACGGCGAAGGGCGACGTCAGCACAGACGAGGGGCCGCGTCGGGATACCAGCCTGGAGACTTTGGCCGGGTTGCGCTCGGTCGTCGGATCGAACGGCGTGGTCACGGCGGGCAACGCGAGCTCGCTCAACGACGGAGCTGCCGCGATCCTCGTCGCCAGCGCCGAAGCGGTCGAGCGTTACGGACTCACACCGCGGGCTCGGGTTCTCGGCGGCGCCAGCGCGGGAATCGCACCGGAGATCATGGGCCTCGGCCCGGTCCCAGCCACCCAGAAGCTGCTCGCACGACTGGGTCTCTCGATTGACGACCTCGACGCCATCGAGCTCAATGAGGCGTTCGCCACCCAGTCGCTGGCCTGCATCCGCCGGCTCGGCCTCGACCCGGACCTGGTGAATCAGGACGGCGGCGCGATCGCCCTCGGGCACCCGCTCGGCGCATCCGGCACCCGCATCCTGGTCACCCTGCTGGGCAGGATGGACCGTGAGAGTGCCAACGTTGGACTCGCCACCATGTGCGTCGGTGTCGGCCAGGGTGCCGCCCTCGCGGTGGAGCGCGCCTGATGGCCGCTGAGCCCGGCAAGACCCTGATCGTTGATGAGCGGCCGGACCGCCTGTTCGTCACCCTCAACCGCCCGGACGCTCGCAACGCGATCGACCAGGCGATGGTCGACGAACTGCACGAGGTGTGCGGGCGGCTGGAGCGCGAGCCGAAGGTGCTCGTCATCTCGGGCGGCGGCGGCATCTTCGCCTCGGGCGCGGACATCCGCCAATTGCGCGATCGTCGCCGTGATGACGCGCTGGCCGGTATCAACACCACCCTGTTCTCCCGGATCGCTGCGCTGCCGATGCCGGTGATCGCCGCCGTCGACGGGTATGCGCTGGGCGGCGGCGCTGAGCTGGCCTACGCGGCCGACTTCCGGATTGCGACACCGAGCCTGAAGATCGGCAACCCGGAAGTCTCCCTCGGCATCATCGCGGCAGCCGGCGCCACCTGGCGCCTGGCTGAGCTGGTGGGGGAACCCGTTGCCAAACAGATCCTGCTTGCCGGGCGCGTGCTCACCGCCGATGAGGCGCTCGCGCTGCACCTGGTGACCGAGATCCATGAGGCCGACGAGTTGCTGCAGGCAGCGGATGCGCTGGCCGACCGGATCCTGCGCGGCGACCCCGCAGCGCTGCAGGCCACCAAGCGCGCCCTGGCCGCACCGCGGTCGGCGCACCCGGCCATCGACCTCGAGGAGCAGTCCATCCTGTTCGAATCCGACGCCAAGTACGAGCGGATGACCGCATTCCTGGAGCGAAAGAAATGACCGGGGTCCCCAACAGCGCCGTCCCAGGCAGCACTGTCCCGAGGAATGTCGGCGTGCTGGGCGGCGGGCGGATGGGCGCCGGGGTTGCGCACGCCTTCTGCCTGGCCGGAGCATCCGTCACCGTGGTGGAACGTGATGCGGCCAGCAGCGACCAGGCTCGGGAGCGCGTTGAAGCGTCCATTGCCGCCAGCGTGAAGCGCGGCAGCACCCAGGAGAGCGCGGATGCGCTGAACGCCCGCATGCGCTACTCGACCGACTACGCCGACTTCGCCCCGGCCGGGCTGGTCGTCGAGGCTGTTCCGGAGTCGCTGGAGCTGAAGCTCCCCGCGCTCGCGGGCGTCGAGGCGGTCATCTCACCTGACGCCTGGCTGGCCAGCAACACCTCATCGATCTCGATCACCTCGCTGGCGACCAACCTGTCCCGCCCTGAGCGGTTCTGCGGACTGCACTTCTTCAACCCGGTGCCGGCATCGAAGCTGGTCGAGATCGTCGTCGGCGAGTCGAGTGCTGACGAGCTGATCTCCCAGGCGCGGGGCTGGGTCGCCGCACTCGGCAAGACGCCGATCGTGGCGCGAGATGTGCCCGGATTCGCGAGCTCTCGCCTGGGCGTTGCGCTGTCCCTGGAGGCAATGCGCATGCTCGAGGACGGCGTGGCCAGCGCTGAAGACATCGACGCTGCAATGGTGCTCGGCTACGGGCATCCGATGGGCCCGTTGAAGCTCACCGATGTTGTGGGCCTCGACGTGCGCCTCGGTATCGCCGAGTACCTGGAGGAGTCGCTCGGCGAGCGGTTCAGCCCACCGGAAGTCTTGCGCGCCAAAGTCGCGCGCGGAGAACTCGGGCGCAAGTCCGGCCAAGGTTTCTACACCTGGAACGAAGGAGACAAGTCATGACGCTAGTTGCCAGCCACGTGAGCGGTTCGTGGTGGACCCCCAGCCATGCAGCGGATGCGACCGAGCTGCTCGACGCCAGCACTGGCGCGTCGCTCGCGTCGGTCAGTGTCGACGGCATCGACCTGTTCGCGGCCGTCGAGTACGGCCGCAGTGTCGGGCAGGCGGGCCTCGGGAAGCTGACCTTCCACCAGCGCGCGCTCAAGCTCAAGGAGCTCGCCCTGTACCTGAACGGCGTGCGGGACGAGTTGTATGAGGTCTCCGCCCAGACTGGTGCCACGAAGATCGACTCGATGGTCGACATCGACGGCGGTATCGGCGTGCTGTTCGCCTATGGCTCCAAGGGTCGCAGGGAGCTGCCGAACTCGCAGATCGTCATCGACGGGCCGGCCGAGATCCTGTCCAAGGATGGTTCATTCCTCGGGCAGCATATTTTCACGCGCATCCCCGGTGTCGCGGTGCAGATCAACGCCTTCAACTTCCCGGTCTGGGGCATGTTGGAGAAGTTCGCACCCGCATTCCTCGCCGGTGTCCCCACCATCGTCAAGCCGGCCACGCCGACCGTGTACCTGGCCGAGGCCGCTGTCCGCCACATTCTCGCGTCGGGGATCCTGCCCGAAGGCTCCATCCAGCTGGTCGCAGGGCCTGCCCGTGGCTTGCTGGACTTCCTCGACTACCGCGACCTGGTCGGCTTCACCGGCTCGGCATCGACCGCCAACACGCTGAAGGCGCATGCCAGCGTCGTCACCGGGGGAGTGCGCTTCACCGCGGAGACCGACTCGCTGAATGCCGCCATCCTGGGGCCGGATGCAACACCGGACACCCCGGAGTTCGACGCCTTCGTCAAGTCACTGGTCACCGAGATGACCGTCAAGGCCGGGCAGAAATGCACGAGCATCCGCCGCGCCATCGTGCCTGCCGAGTCGGTGGATGACGTGATCGCCGCCGTTCGCGACCGCATCGCCAGTCGCGTGGTGGTCGGCGACCCGCGGGCCGATGGGGTAACCATGGGTGCCCTGGTCAGCCGCGGCCAGCGTGACGAGGTCGTCGCGCGGGTTCGCGAGCTGCTGGCGGCCGGGGGAGAACTCGCCGTCGGTTCCCTGGACGCTCCGGAAGTCCGCCTCGCGGACGGGTCGACCGGAGTCGCCCCGGATGGTGCGTTCCTCGAACCGATCCTGCTGAAGTTCGCGGATGCCCGCACCCCCGCCGTCCACGAGATCGAGGCATTCGGACCGGTGTCGTCGGTGATCGGCTACCGCAGTGTGGACGAAGCCATCGAACTGGCCGCGCTCGGCGGTGGATCACTGGTGGCGACCGTCGCCACCCACGACCAGGACGTCGCACGCCAGCTCGTCATCGGCATCGCCGCCCACCACGGACGCACCCTGGTGCTCGACCGCGATGACGCCCGGTCGAGCACCGGCCACGGTTCGCCCGTGCCGCATCTCGTTCACGGTGGCCCGGGGCGTGCCGGTGGCGGGGAGGAACTGGGCGGCATCCGCTCGGTCATGCACCACATGCAGCGCACCGCCGTGCAGGGTTCGCCTGACATGCTGACGGCCATCACCGGGCAGTGGGTCAACGGTTCCGCCAGGCGCGCCGACGGTGTGCATCCCTTCCGCAAGTCCCTCGCCGAGTTGCGGGTGGGGGATTCCCTGGAGTCCGGCCTGCGCGAGGTCACCCTCGACGACGTGAGCGCGTTCGCCGAGGAGACCGGAGACAAGTTCTACGCCCACACCAACGCGGAGGCGGCGGCTGCGAACCCGTTCTTCCCCGGCATCGTGGCGCACGGCTACCTGCTGGTGTCGTGGGCCGCAGGGCTGTTCGTTGACGCCGAGCCTGGGCCGGTCCTGGCAAACTACGGCCTGGAGAACCTGCGGTTCATCACGCCGGTCTCGCCCGGCGACAGCATCCGCGTGACGCTCACCGCCAAGAAGATCACGCCGAGGGAGACGGATGAGTACGGCGAGGTCTGCTGGGACGCCATCATCCACAACCAGAACGACGAGATCGTCGCCACCTACGACGTGCTGACCCTCGTCGCGAAGCACAACTAGGCGCCTACTCCCGCAGGTCGTAGAGGCGCTTCAGCTTGCCGGCGCTCCGCTCGAGTGATCGCGGTGCCACCACGACCACCTGGACGCTGCAGCCGATCAGTGTCTTCACCCGGTGAGCCAGTTCCCGACCACCGGCGACCCCTTCGGCCTCCTGTCCACCGTCGCGCCGTTCGACCCGCACGGTCAACTCGTCCAGGTGCCGCACCCGAGTCAACTCCAGCACGAAATGCGGCGAGAGGGACCTGACTGCGAGCACGATCTCCTCGATCTGGGTGGGGAACAGGTTCACGCCGCGAAGGATGATCATGTCGTCGTTTCGGCCGGTGATCTTCTCCATGCGCCGCATGTTCGGCCTGGCCGTCCCTGGCAGCAACCTGGTCAGGTCGCGTGTCCGATAGCGGATGACCGGCATCGCCTCCCTGGCCAGAGTGGTGAAGACCAGCTCGCCGCGCACGCCGTCCGGAACGGTCGTTCCGTCCTCGGCGATGACTTCGGGGAGGAACTGGTCCTCCCAGAGGTGAGGTCCGTCCTTCGTCTCGATGCACTCGTTGCCGACGCCGGGCCCCATCACCTCACTCAGGCCATAGATGTCCAGTGCGTCGATGTCGAGGCGGTCCTCGAGTTCCTGCCGCATCTGGTTCGTCCAGGGCTCAGCGCCGAGCACCCCGACCTTGAGGCTCGATGAGCGGGAGTCCATGCCCGCCTCCTCCATGGCATCCGCGATGGTCAGGAGATAGCTGGGGGTGCAGAGGATCACATCCGGCTCGAAGTCGCGGATCAGTTGCACCTGCTTGGCGGTCTGTCCTCCGGACATCGGGACGACGGTCGCGCCGAGCGCCTCGATGCCGCCGTGGAGGCCAAGCCCGCCGGTGAAGAGCCCATAGCCGTAGGCGTTGTGCACCATCATTCCCGGGCGCACCCCGCTCGCTTTCAGGCTGCGGGCAATCAGCATCGCCCAGTTCTTCAGATCGTTGGCGCTGTACCCCACGACGGTGGGCCGGCCGGTGGTGCCGGAGGAGGCGTGGATGCGCGCGATCTGGTTCCTCGGCAGCGCGAACATGCCGAAGGGGTACGTTTGGCGCAGGTCCTCCTTCGTGGTGAAGGGCAACTTCTCGACATCCTTCAGTTCCCGGATGTCATCCGGATGCACTCCAGCCTCATCGAACTTTGCGGTGTAGAGCGGGACATTCTCATACGCGGACCGGACAGTCTGCTGCAGACGACGTAACTGGAGTGCCTCGAGTTCGTCACGGGAGAGTCTCTCCTCCGGGTCCAGCTCTTCTCGCTCGGGAGCCCTGAGTCGGGACTTCTCAGTGCCTGTCATCGATACCTCCATTGGTTCGATCGTTTCTATGGCGACTCTATTCCTGCAACCGGCATGTTCGTCAAACCGTCAGGCTGTCCCCCGAATTGGTGCCGTGGGGGCCAGATCGCGGGCATAATGAAAGCTCGGGCGTTCGGGTTCCTCGATCGCTGTCGTCAAGGAAAGAGATTCCAATGAAGAAGTCTCGTAATCGTTCATTCGTTCCCATCGCCGTCATGGCATCCGTCGCCCTCGCGCTCACCGGGTGCGGTGCCTCCAACCTGGGTGGTGGCGACGACGACGCGACTTCCGATGACGGCCCGATCAGGATCGGCGCTGTGCTCGACATCACGGGTGTCGGTGCCAGCCTCGGCGTTCCGGAGCAGAACACGCTGAACATGCTCGCCGACCAGCTCAACGAGGATGGCGGCCTGGACGGACGCGAAGTCGAGCTCATCATCGAAGACAACCAGTCGACGGAGGACGGGGCCGCACGGGCGACGACCAAGCTCATCGAAGGCGACGATGTCGACCTGATCATCGGTGCCTCCCGCACCGGCCCGAGCATCGCGATGCGCCCGATCGCGGAATCCGCCGAGATCCCGATGATCTCGATCGCGGCCAACGTGGCGATCGTCGAGGGTTCCGAGTGGGTGTTCAAGACAGCGCAGAACGATGTCATCGTGCTTGAGCGGATCCTCGCCGACGCCGAGGAGATGGGCTATACCAAGCTGGCGCTGATTCGTGACGCCACCGGATTCGGTGAGGGCGTTGCCGACACCATCACCGAGCTTGGCGCAGACCACGGCGTCGAACTGGTCATGACCGAGGCCTTCGAGCCGAGCGCGACGGACTTCACCCCGCAGATGACGAGTGTCCGCGGTTCGGATGCCGACGCCGTCCTCATTTGGGGCATCACCCCGTCGGCCGGACTCGCGCAAGCGGCGTATATGAAGCTCAGCGTGAACAAGCCGGTGTACCAGTCGCACGGCGTCGCCAACGCGGCGTTCTTCGACGCGGCCGGGGACGCGGCAACCGGTGCGATCGCGCCGATGGGCCGATTGCTCGTGGTTGACCAACTCCCGTCCGACGACCCGCAGCGCGAGGTCATCGAGCAGTTCAAGGCCGACTACAGTGCCGAGTTCGGCGAGCAGCCGTCGAGCTTCGCTGGACACGCTTACGATGCCTGGCACATCGCGATCAACGCGATCTCCGAGGTGGGCACCGACCCGGATGAACTCCGCGACGCCATCGAGAAGACCGACGGTTTTGTCGGGATCTCCGGGATCTTCACCATGACGCCAGAGGACCACTCCGGACTGGATGCGTCCGCCCTGATCCTCGCCGAAGCGAAGGACGGTCGCTGGAACCTGTACAAGGACTGACCCGGTGCTCACCGACTTCCTGCAGTTGACGGTGGCAGGGCTGTCGCAGGGAACTGTGTACGCCCTGCTCGCGGTCGGCCTTATCGCGGTGTACACCGTGCGCAATGTGATCAACATTGCGCAAGGTGACTACGCAACCCTCGCCGGTTTCGGCGCGATCTGGCTGACCGTCGCAGGCATGCCGTTGCTGCTGTCAATCCTGGTGGCCATCCTGTCGGTCATCCTCGTCTCGATCCTGGTGGAGCGACTGGTGATCGCGCGCGTGAAGAACATGACGGTGCTGGTATCGCTCATCGTCACGCTCGGCGTGTCGATCCTGCTCGAGGCGACGATGCTCGTCATCTGGGGGCCCGAGGCCCGGCGGCTGCCGGCCTTGCCGGGTGAAGACATGCTCATCGGTGGCGTGAGCATCCGTTCCCAGGACCTGTGGATGGTCGGAGCGCTGGTCGTTGTCGGCGGCGGTATCGTGCTCTTCTACGAGAAGTCGCGCTGGGGCAAGGCGCTGCGCGCCTGCGCGGAGCAGCCGGTGGCGGCCAGGATCGTCGGGATCTCGCCGGTGATGGCATCCGTCATCGCGTTTGCCATCGCCGGGCTGGTCGGCGCGGTTGCCGGAGTCGTCTACTCGCCGATCTACCTCACCATCTGGTCTGGTGGCCTGCTGCTGGGGCTCAAGGGCTTCGTGGCCGCCGTGCTTGGCGGGCTGACGTCCTTCCGGGCGGCGATCGTCGGGGCGCTGCTGCTCGGGGTCCTCGAGTCCTACGTGGCGGCATACCTCCACTCCGGCTACCGGGACGCGGTCGCATTCTTCATCCTGATCGCGGTGCTGGTCTTCCGCACCGAAGGTCTCGTGCTGAAGCCGCGCGACCGCCGGAAGGTGGCGTCATGACGGTGGCACCGGGCCTGATTCGCGGGGAAGCGGCGGCAAGCGGCTTCTGGGCGATCAACCGCGGCACCATCATCGGCTGCGGGATCTTCCTCGCGGTGATCATCGCGATTCCGTTCACCGCAAGCACGTCGATGATGAGCATTGCGGTGTTCGCGATGATCTTCGCCCTCCCGGCGATCGGCTTGAACCTGCTGATGGGGCTGGGCGGGCAGGTCAGCCTCGGCCAGGCGGCATTCTTCGCGGTCGGTGGATACACCCACGCGATCCTGTTGACCAAGTTCGACGTGCCAGGGGTCCTTGCCGCGATCGCCGGGATCGTTGCGGCGATGCTCGTGGCACTGCTCGTCGGGCTCCCGCTCATGCGCCTCCGTGGGCACTATCTCGCCCTGGCGACACTCGGCCTCGGCTTCATCGTGACCATCGCGGTGCGCGAGTGGGACTTCACCGGTCGCACCACCGGCATCTATGGCATCCAGCGGCCGGAAATCTTCGGAATCACGATCAGCAACAACGGGTTCTTCTTCTGGTTCGTCGCCCCGTTCGTGATCATCGGCATCATCCTGGCGCTTAACCTCACCCGCAGCCGGGCCGGACGGGCGCTGTCCGCGATCAATGATTCAGAGCTCGCGGCGGAATCACTCGGCGTGAGCACCTATGCGCTCCGGCTCAAGGTGTTCGTCTTGTCCGCCGGATTCGCTGGCATCGGCGGCGTGTTCTACGCCTACCAGGTGGCAATCGTCTCTCCGGAGATCGCCCATTTCGAACTCTCCGTCGAGATGCTGCTGATGGTGGTCATCGGCGGCCTCGGCTCGGTGTGGGGGGCGCTCGCCGGCGCGTTCCTGATCACACTGCTGGGGGACGGCCTGCGCGAGCTGATTCCGACCCTCATCCCCGGCGCGACCGGCGAAGTGCAGCTGCTCGGCTACGGCCTCGTGCTGATCCTGGTCATCCTCCTTCTGCCTGGTGGGCTCCACCAGGCGGCAACGACAGTATGGCGGCTGATTCGCAGGCAGAGGCCGGCTGTTGAAGCGGCTTCCGGCGCTGAGGGGGAAGACGTTCCCCTTCCGGCGGTGAGCGCGCCCCTCGCTGTCGGTGAACCGATGCTCGAAGTCTCCGGCCTGACCAAGCGCTATGGCGGGGTGGTCGCCCTGGACAACGTCAGCTTCACCGTTCCCGCCGGCCGGATCCTCGGCCTCATCGGACCAAACGGTGCAGGCAAGACGACCTGCTTCAACATCATCTCCGGCGCCCTGGCGCCGACCGAGGGCACCGTTACCTTCCTCGGGAAGCAGATACAGGGGAGAAAGCCGCACGTAGCCGCCGAACATGGGTTGACCCGTACCTTCCAGAACCTGCAGGTGTTCACCTCGACGGATGTCCTGGGCAACGTCTACATGGGCCGATACCGGAAGGGCCGGTCCGGGATCGTTCGCGGGATGCTGGGTCTGCAGGGAGCGGAACAGAACCGAAACCGTGCCGTCGCCCGCGACATCCTGAAATCGATGGAGTTGACGGATGTCGCGGACTTCGCCGCCGTCTCGCTGCCGTTCGGCCGGCAACGGATGATGGAGGTGTGCCGGGCGCTGGCGACCGAGCCTGCCCTGTTGCTCCTGGATGAGCCAATGGCCGGGCTGAGCGGGGCGGAACGGGACGCGCTGGCAGCGCTGCTGAGGCGGTTGCGGGATGCGGGGCTCACCATCGTGCTCGTCGAGCACGATGTGGCGCAGGTCATGTCTCTCGCCGACGAGGTCGCCGTGCTCGATGACGGTGTGCTGATCGCCATGGGCCTGCCCGAAGCTGTGCGAAACGATCCAGCGGTCGTGGTCGCCTACCTCGGCACCGACCGCGATGAAGCCGAGTCCGAACTGATCGAACTGGAGGAGCACTCGTGAGCCTCGTCGTCGTGGGACTCGATGCCGGCTACGGCCAGCTCGAGGTGCTGCACGACGTCTCGCTGGAAGTGGGCGCCGGGGAAATCCTAGCGGTGGTCGGATCGAACGGCGCGGGGAAGAGCACCCTGCTCCGGGCGGTCAGCGGGTTGATCAGGCCGAGCGCCGGGACGGTGACCCTGGACGGGCGGAACATTACTGGGCGTCCCGCCGAGAAGATGGCAGCGCTCGGACTCACCCACGTGCCCGAGAACCGACTCTGCTTCCCCACCCTGTCGGTGCGCGACAACCTCGCGCTTGGAGCGTGGACGAAGAAGGCAAGCGGCAACCTCGACCCGGTGCTGGAACTCTTCCCCCGGCTGAAACCCCGGCTGGGCCAGCTTGCCGGAACGCTGTCGGGCGGGGAGCAGCAGATGGTGGCCATCGGTCGCGGATTGATGGCAGAACCGACCGCCATCCTGCTCGATGAACCGTCGATCGGTCTCGCCCCGAAGATCGTCGCGGAGATCATGGAGGTTCTCGGCCGGCTGCGCACCGAGAACCAGTTGGCCGTGCTGCTGGTCGAACAGAACGTTCGGGCGGCATTCAAGATCGCCGACCGGGCAGTCGTCATGCAGCGCGGGAAGGTGGCGCTGAGCGGCCCTCCGGCCGAACTGGTCGAGCTGCCCGAGGTGCGGAATGCGTACCTGGGCAACCCCGTCGTTTCTTAGGGAGTTCGCAACCCACCGAACGCGACCTTCACCACGTCGTCCGCCAGCTTCTTAGGCGTGAGCGGTCCGGTCGGGTTGAACCATTCGACGATCGAATTGATCATGCCGAACAGCAGCCGGGTGGTGGTCCTGGCGTCGATGTCGCTTCGCAGGGTGCCGTCGCTGCGGGCCTGGTCGACGAGCGCGGACACCGCGCGGTCGAACGCACGGCGACGCTCCAGGGCGGTTCGCTCGATCTCGGTGTTGCCGCGGAGCCGCAGCAGCAGGGTGACGAAAGGGAGCCTTTCGGTGAGCACGGCGACAGCTGAGCGGAGCACGAACTCGAGCCGGGCATCCGCTGCCCCATTCGCCGCCCGATCATCGGCGAGGATCGCCTCCAGGGCGCCTAGAGCCTGCTCGAGAGCAAGCTCCAGCAGGTACTCCTTGCTGGGCACGTGGTGGTAGATGGCCGACTTGGTGATGCCGAGGTTCTCGGCGAGCACGCCCATCGAGGTCGCCTCGTAGCCGTGCCGGTTGAACACCTCGACGGCGACCGTGAGGATCGATTCCTGGTCGTAGCTGGGCCGCGGCGATCTGCTGCGCCTGGCGACCGGTACGTCAACCATTGTCGGTTGCATTGGAGGCGGGTCGCATGGTGCGGCTGTGACCACGAAACTCGGCGACCAGCCCGGTCTCCGAGCGCACGTCAACGTCGTAGATTCCGCTGCGGCCCCGTTTCGACCTCAGCTTGGCTGTCGCGGTGAGCGTCTGGCCGGGGAGGCTCGGAGCGAGGTAGGTGATCTCGGCGCCGGATGACACGGTGACGCTGCCCTCCTCGTTGCAGGCTATGGCGAATGCGGTGTCCGCCAGCGTGAACACCAGGCCGCCGTGCGCGATCCGATGACCGTTCAGCATGTCGTCGCGGATGGTCATGGTCACGACCGCGTGCCCCTCCGCCATCTCGACGACCTCCATGCCCAGCAGCTCGGTGGATGCGCGATCGTCGCGCAGCATGGTGTCTGGTGGGGTGTAATCCGACCGTGTGTCGCTCATCGTTGACCGCCTATCTCTTCGGTGTTAGCCTAAAGCCACCACAAGCCTAAACGAACGGTCGGTCAGTTGCCTAGCATTGATCCGGCCGGGCCACGATCGAAGGTGATTTCCCATGGCGACGGACAACACTGTGACCGCCGAGGTCGACGAAGCGGGCGAGGCCCGGTTCAACGAATTGATTGCGGCCGACAAGCGAGTGGAACCGACCGACTGGATGCCTGACGACTATCGCCGCACCCTGGTGCGTCAGATCTCCCAGCACGCGCACTCCGAGATCATCGGTATGCAGCCGGAGGGCAACTGGATCACCCGTGCCCCGAGCCTGAAGCGCAAAGCCATCCTGATGGCCAAGGTGCAGGATGAGGCCGGCCACGGACTCTACCTCTACTCGGCCGCGCAGACCCTCGGCACCCCGCGGGAGCAGATGACCGCCGACCTGATCAGCGGCAAGGCGAAGTACTCCTCGATCTTCAACTACCCGTCCCCGACCTGGGCCGACATGGGCTCCATCGGCTGGCTGGTCGACGGGGCGGCAATCTGCAACCAGGTGCCGCTCTGCCGGGCGTCCTATGGACCATACGGTCGCGCCATGGTGCGCATCTGCAAAGAGGAATCGTTCCACCAGCGCCAGGGATTCGAGATCCTGCTGCACCTGATGCGGGGCACGGATGCCCAGCGCCAGATGGCCCAGGAATCAGTGAACCGCTGGTACGCACCGGCACTGATGATGTTCGGCCCGCCGGATGGCGACTCCCCGAACTCCGCCCAGAGCATGGCCTGGAACATCAAGCGCTTCAGCAACGACGACCTGCGCCAGCGTTTCGTCGACATGCTGGTTCCCCAGGCGGAGGTGCTCGGTGTGACCCTGCCCGACCCCGACCTGAAGTGGAACGAGAAGCGCGGCCACTACGACTACGGCCAGCTCGACTGGGACGAGTTCACCGAGGTGTTGAAGGGCCGCGGGCCGATGAACGCGGTGCGCCTGGAGCGCCGCCGTACCGCCCACGAGGACGGCTCCTGGGTTCGGGAAGCCGCAGCAGCCTATGCGTCGAAAATGGCCGCGCGCACCGAGAGGATCGCCTCATGACCAGCCCCGGCGCATCCGCTGCAGAACAATGGCCCCTCTGGGAAGTGTTCATCCGTTCCTCCCGCGGGCTGTCGCACGTGCACGCCGGCTCCCTGCACGCCCCAGACGCCGAAATGGCGGTGCGCAACGCCCGCGACCTGTACACCCGCCGCAACGAGGGCGTGTCGATCTGGGTGGTCGCGGCCAGCGACATCACGGCGTCAGATCCGGATGCCCGCGGCGCGTTCTTCGAGTCGCCGCAGGGCAAGGACTACCGCCACGCCACCTACTACAAGGAGTCTGAAGGGGTGAAGCACTTATGAGCGAGACCGCCACCCGCATCACCCCCGGCACCGGGCTGCGGCCGGAAGATGTCATCGAGTCGAGCGAAGTGCCGACGGATGCTGTCGCCCAGTACGCCCTCCGCCTCGGCGACGACGCGCTGATCCTCGCTCAGCGCCTCGGCGGGTGGATCGCCCGCGCGCCCGAACTCGAAGAGGATGTCGCCCTCGGCAACATCGCCCTCGACCAACTCGGGCACGCGCGGTCATTCCTGAGTTACGCCGCGAAAGCCTGGGGCAAGACCGAAGATCATTTGGCCTACTTCCGCGACGAGCACGAGTTCCGCAGTGCCTGGCTGTTCGAGCAGCCGAACGGTGACTTCGCCCGCACCATCGCCCGGAGCTTCGTCGCCTCGTTCTACCAATACGAGCTCTACCGCCGCCTGACGGAGTCGACGGATGCCACGCTCGCCGCCATTGCGGCGAAGGCCGTCAAAGAGGTCGACTACCACCGCGACCACGCCGGGCAGTGGGTCTTGCGCCTGGCGCTCGGCACCGACGAGTCCCGCCGCCGGATGACGGTGGCGCTCGCGGACACCTGGCCGTACGTCGACGAACTGTTCCGCGACGACGCGCTCATCGACGAACTGGCTGGCGTCGCTGTTCGGCCGTCTGAACTGCGCGAAGACTTCGACCGACTCGTCGGCACTGTGCTGACCGAAGCCGACCTGGAGGGCCCGACCGGGTTCGTCGCCCGCGGTGGCGGCCGTATCGGCAACCACACCGAGCACCTCGGGCCGCTGCTGGCGGAGCTGCAGGTGCTGGCCCGCGCGCATCCGGAAGCCACCTGGTGATCGCCATGGACAGCACGCTTGAGAGAACCGCCCGACCCAAGCCCGCCGAGGGTGAGGCTCTCCGGGTATGGGAGATCGCCGCGACGGTTCCCGACCCCGAAGTGCCGGTGCTGACCATCGAAGACCTGGGCGTGCTGCGTTCGGCCGAGGTGGTCGACGGTGTTGCCGAGGTGACGATCACCCCCACCTACTCCGGGTGCCCGGCCATGGACGCCATCCGCGACGACGTGGTGAGCGCCCTGAAGGCCGCCGGCTTCGAGGAGGCTCGGGTACGCATCGTGCTGTCCCCGGCCTGGACCACCGACTGGATGTCAGAAGACGGCAAGCGCAAGCTGGCCGAGTACGGCATCGCCGCGCCGACCGGAAAAGCAGCGCACAGCGGACCGATCAGGGTGCGAATGTCCGTCAAGTGCCCACAGTGCGGGTCCCTCGACACCAGGGAGTTGTCGCGATTCGGCTCCACCTCCTGCAAGGCGCTCTACGCCTGCCAGGCCTGCCAGGAGCCGTTCGACTACTTCAAGGTGATCTGATGACGGATGCCCCTGTGCTGGCTAACGATCCCATCCGCACGCGGAAGCGTGCCGAGTTCCACCCGCTGGCGGTCAGCGACGTACGACGGCTGACCGAGGACTCCATCGAGGTCGCGTTCGAGGTTCCGCAAGGATTGTCCGGCCACTACGACTACCTGCCCGGCCAGTATGTGGCGCTTCGCAAGAAGTTCGACGGACGGGAGCTGAGGCGAAGTTACTCGATCTGCGCCGTTCCGACGGCGGGGGAGATCCGGGTTGCGATCAAGCGGGACCTCGGCGGCGAATTTTCCACCTGGGCGAATGAGTCGCTGAAGCCGGGCGAGGTGCTCGACGTGATGAGCCCGCAGGGTACATTCACCACCGAGCTCGGCACTGGGAAGCACTTCGCCGCGATCGTCGCCGGTTCCGGGATCACCCCGATCATGTCCCTGGCGCGGAGCGCGCTCGCGGCATCCCCGGGAGCCAGGTTCAGCCTGGTCTACTCCAACCGCACGGCTCAGGACGTCATGTTCCTCGAAGAGCTCGCCGACCTGAAGGACCGTTACCCCGACCGGTTCGCCCTGTTCCATGTGCTCACACGCGAGCACCGCAACTCCGAGCTGCTGTCCGGCCGCGTCGACGAGGAGAGGCTTGCGACCTTCCTCGAGCACCTGGTGCGGCCCGCGGATGTGGATGAGTGGTTCATCTGCGGCCCATTCGACCTGGTGCAGCTGGTCCGGGACACCCTCGAGGCAGCGGGCGCACCACGCAGTCAGGTGCACTTCGAGCTCTTCACCACGGATCGCCCCGACCGCCCGTCCGGGTCGCACGGCCGCTCCGCCCCGGTCGATGACGGTGCGGGAGTGCACACCATCACCTTCACGCTCGACGGGCGCACGGCATCCGTCACCACTCCGGTTCACGGTCAGGAGAGCATCCTGAACGCCGCCCTCCGACTGCGGTCCGATGTGCCGTTCGCCTGTGCTGGCGGTGTCTGCGGCACCTGTCGCGCGAAGCTGGTCACCGGTACGGTCGACATGGCGGAGAACTACGCGCTCGAGCCGGAAGAGCTGGAGCGCGGGTACATCCTCACCTGCCAGTCCCACCCCACCAGCGAAACCGTGACCGTGAACTACGACAACTAGGGAGCCCGCTTGATCGACCTCACCATCACCGACGGCCTGGCCGAGATCACGCTGAACGCCCCGAAGAAGCTCAACTCGCTGGATGCTGACGACCTCGACCAGCTCGGTGCCGCCTATCTTGAGGCAGCGGATGCCGATGTTCGCGCGCTCGTGCTGCGCGGTGAGGGCCGCGCGTTTTGTGCCGGCCGTGACATTTCCCAGGTCGACGCCGCAAGCGATGACGGTACGGCGTTCCTGCGCGACATCGTTACCCCGGTGTTGCGCACTATTGCTGCGTTCCCTGCACCAACCTTCGCAGCCGTTCAGGGCGGATGCCTCGGGGTCGGCCTGGGGCTGGCGATCGCCACCGACGTGGTCTACGTGGGGGAGAAGTCGATGTTCGGTTCTCCCTTCGCGTCCCTCGGCGCCGCCCTCGACTCCGGCGGGCATGCGCTGTTCTTCGAGCGGCTCGGTGCCCACCGCGCGCTTGACCTGATTTACACGGGCGAGATGATGAGTGGTGCGGATGCGGTGGACGCTGGGCTCTTCAGCCGCGCGGTCCCGGACGACGAGCTCCTCGAGTTCACGCGGGGGAAGGCGCGGGCAGCAGCATCCGGTGCCACGCAGGCGTTTCTCGCCAGCAAGCGGATGATCGCCCAGTTGCGCGACGAACGGGTCGGTCTCTGGGCATCCGTCGAGGCGGAAAACGCGGCGCAGGGCGATCTCGGTCGCACCTCGGACTACGCGGAGGGCTTCCGTTCGTTCCAGGAGAAGCGCAAGCCGACGTTCAGCGGCCGCTGACCCCTCCGTGGTTTGGCTCACCGGGCGCGGGCGATTTTTGCGGGCGCGGGCGAAACTTCACGCGCGCGAGAAAGAAGACCCGCGCAACGTGTTCAGGCTAATGGCGATAGTGCCCGTTCCGGAGGAAAGTGGCCCGCGGAAAGGGTGCATCTCGCCGGAACGGGCACTTTCGAAAGTCGCTTGCGTGCGGCGTGGTGGCTACAGCTCGGCGAGCAGCGAGATCGGATTCTGGATGCAGCTCGCCACGAAGGTGATGAACTGCGACGGCACGTCGCCGTCGCACACCCGGTGGTCGAACACGAGTGAGAGCACCACGACCTTGCGCACCACGACCTGCCCGCCGACCACCCAGGGGCGGTCGATGATCCGTCCGATGCCGAGGATGGCGACCTCCGGGTGGTTGATGATCGCGGCCGAACCGTCAACCCCGAACCCGCCGTAGTTGTTGAGCGTGAAGGTTCCGCCACTGAGCTGTGGACCGCTGAACGAACCGGTCTCCGCCGTGGAAACGAGCTCGCCGATACTGTCCCTCAATTGCCGAGTGGTGAGCGAACCGGCGTCGTGCACTACCGGCACCATGAGGCCGCGGGCAGTCTGCGCCGCCAGGCCGAGGTTGATCTGTCCGTGCTGCACGATCTCGCCCGCTTCGGTGTCGACCGAGGAGTTGAGGATCGGGTACTGCTTCAGCCCGGCGACGACGAAGCGGGCGATGAGCGCGTTCAGGCTGAACCGTTCCCCGGTGCTGCGCTGCAGGGCGTCTTTCGCCTCGATCAGCGCGGTGGCGTCCACGTCGAGCCAGATGGTCGCTTCCGGGATCTCCCGCCGCGACGTCGACAACCGCTCCGACACGATCTTCCGCAGGCCGCTGATCGGAATCCTCCGGTCAGCCAGCCCCAGCAGTGGCAGGCCCTGGTCAACGGATGCTGTCGGCACCACAGCAGGCGCGTCACCTTCCGCGATGCGGGCCTCGACATCGGCCCGCATGACCAGCGAGTTCGGGCCGCTGCCGGCGAGGTCACTGGCATTGAAGCCGTGGTCGCGGGCGAGCTTGCGCACCAGCGGGGAGACGACGGGGGAGGGGCCGGAGGTCGCTTGCTCAGTTGTCCCAACGGTTGGGACAGATGTCGGTGCTTCCGGTGCCACGGCCGTTCGCGCACCGAACCGCCCCGACCCGGCCTTGCTGGGCCCGCGCTTCCGCGCCTGCGTCCCGTAGCCGATGAGCACCGCGCCGGAGCCTTCTTCCGCAGCATCCGCCACCTCACGCACCGCCGTACCGGGCACGACGTCCGGTGCCCCTGCCTCTTCGGCGTTCCCGGCCATGGTGAGCAGCGGCTGTCCGGCATGCACGGTGGTGCCCGCCTCGGCGTGAAGCGTCTCGACCACGCCGCCGAACGGGCTCGGCAGCTCGACGACCGATTTGGCCGACTCGACCTCGACGACCGGCTGGTCGATGCTGATCGTGTCGCCAGGCGCAACCAGCCAGCTGACGATCTCCGCCTCGGTCAGGCCCTCGCCGAGGTCGGGCAGGATGAACTGCTTGCCCATCACGCCTCCCAGACCCAGGTGTTGAGCGCGTTCAGGATCCGCTCCGGCGTCGGCAGGTAGTACTTCTCCAGCTTCGGCGAGGGGTAGGGGATGTCGAAGCCGGTGATCCGCAGGATCGGCGCCGCCAGGTGGTAGAACTCGCGTTCGGTCACCCGGGCGGCCACCTCGGCGCCGTAGCCGCCGAACTGGGCTGCCTCGTGCAGCACGGCGGCGCGCGACGTCTTGCGAACGGATGCCCCGACCGTCGCGTCATCGAAGGGGGAGAGGCTGCGCAGGTCGACGACCTCGACGGAGAGTCCCTCCTCCTCGGCGAGTTCTGCGGTCTCCAGCGCGGTCTTGACGGTCGGCCCGTAGGCGATCAGCGTGACATCCGTGCCCTCGCGGCGCACCACCGCGGTGTTCATCGGCTCGGTGGTGACCGGCAGCGTCAGTTCCTGCTTCGACCAGTAACGGCTCTTCGGCTCCATGAAGATGACTGGATCGTCGGAGCGGATGGCTTCGCGCAGCATCGAGTAGGCATCAGCCGGATTCGACGGCGTGACGACGGTGAGCCCAGGGGTGTGCGCCCAGTAGGCCTCGGAGGAGTCCGAGTGGTGCTCCACCCCGCCGATGTCGCCGGCACACGGGATGCGGATGACGATGGGCAGCGTGACGCGGCCCCGCGTGCGGTTCCGCATCTTGGCCAGGTGGGAGACGATCTGCTCGAACGCGGGGTAGCTGAAGGCGTCGAACTGCATCTCGACGACCGGGCGCAGGCCGTAGATGGCCATGCCGATCGCGGTTCCGACGATCCCGGATTCCGCCAGCGGCGAGTCCCAGATGCGCTCCTCGCCGAACTGCGCCTGCAGGCCGTCGGTGATGCGGAACACCCCGCCGAGCGGACCGACGTCCTCACCGAAGACGACGACGCTCTCGTCCTCGGCCATGGCATCGCGCAACGCGGTGTTCAGCGCGGCGGTCATGGTGACGGATGCGGTTGCCTGGGTAGTCATTCAGCGCCCACCTCAGACAGTTCCTGCTCCAGCAGCGCGCGCTGCTCGGCCAGGTTGGAGCGCGGTGCCCCGTAGACGTTGGCGAACAGTTCCATCGGGTCGACGACCGCTTCCACGTTCATGGCGTCGCGGGTGGCGGATGCGAGTTCCTCGCCCTCCGCTGCAATGGAGTCCCGGTCTTCCTGGCAGAGGATCTCTTCGCTCAGCAGGTACTTCTCGAGGCGCTCGATCGGGTCGCGCCCCTTCCAGACGTCGACCTCTTCCTTGCCCCGGTACCGGCTCGGGTCATCCGAGTTGGTGTGTGCTTCGATGCGATAGGTGAGGCATTCGACGATGCTGGGGCCGCCTCCGCTGCGTGCACGCTGCATGGCCGCCGAGACGACGGCGTACACGGCTGCCGCATCGTTGCCGTCGACGTAGTACCCCGGCACGCCGTAGCCGATCGCGCGGTCGGACAGCGCACGAGCCCTGGTCTGCTTGGAAATGGGCACACTGATGGCGAACTGGTTGTTCTGCACCAGGAAGACGACGGGAGCCTGCCAGACGCCGGCGAAGTTGAACGCCTCGTGGGTGTCGCCTTCACTGGTGGCGCCGTCACCGACGAAAGTCAGGGCGGCGATCGGGTCCTTGCGCAGCCTGGCGGCGGTGGCGAGGCCCACCGCGTGCAGGGCCTGAGTCGCCAGCGGGGTGGACTGGGGCATGGTGCGGTGCTCGTGCGGATCGAAGGCGCAGTGCCAGTCGCCGCGGAACGCCTGCAGGATCTCGCCGGGAGCAACCCCGCGCGTCATCACGGCGATGGAGTCGCGGTAGGTGGGGAACAGCCAGTCGGTCTGCTCCATGGCCAGCACGGCACCGATTTCGGATGCCTCCTGGCCGAGCGCCGAAGGATAGGTCGCCAGGCGTCCCTGGCGGGTGAGGGCACTCACCTGAATGTCCCAGCGGCGCGCGATGACCATGCGTCGGTAGAGGTTCATCAGCGCTTGCGGGTCTGGCAGTGCGAAGCCGCCGGACTGTGCGGCGGGCGCTGCATGGCCGGAATCATCGATCAGGCGAAGCGGCTCTTCGCTCGGAAGCGTCACGGCATCCGGGGTCTCTACTTTGAGGCTCATAACCCCATAGTCGGTCGCCGTCACGGCTGGTGCCAACCCGGAAAATCAGGTCAGCACGAGTGGCTCGTTACTTGTACCTAAGTGTGCCATTCGTCCGGATTTCCGGGCCTAAAGCTCCCAACTGTCCGTCGACTGCTCGGGGGCGGTTCCGGCCAGTTCTTCCAGAACGATGTACGACCTGGTCGAGGCAACGCCTGGCATGTTGTGAATGCGACGCAGGATGGTGTCGGACAGTTGTTCCTGGGTGGGGGCGCTCACGGTGAGCAGGATGTCGATGTCGCCGCTGAGCGCCTGTGCCTTCTCCACGAAGGGCAGTGAGGCGAGCGCTGCGGACACGGTCGGCCAGTCGGCGTCCACCTTGACGATGACGATCGCTGAAACGCCGAGGCCCAGCGCCTGCCGGTCGACGGTGGCGGTGAAGCCGGTGATCACGCCGTGCTCGATGAGCGTGTTCAGCCGGGTGTTCACCGCGGTGCGGGAGATGTGCACCCGTTCGGCGAGTGCACGCACCGACAGCCGGGCGTCGCGGCCGAGTTCGGCGATGATCCGCCGGTCGATCGCGTCAACCTCGTGTTTGCGGGTGCGCTCCATGCTCCACAGCGTACCGGCGGCACCGCGCCGGGGCCGCTCGCCTCGCGCCGGTAGAATCACCTGTTGTGACCACTCGCCTTTCGCAACTCTTTGTCCGCACGCTCCGTGACGACCCGGCTGACGCAGAAGTGACCAGCCACCGGCTGCTGGTACGCGCGGGCTACATCCGCCGCCAGGCTCCGGGCATCTTCGCCTGGCTGCCGCTGGGCCTCAGGGTGCGCCGCAAGGTTGAGCAGGTCATCCGCGAGGAGATGGCCACTGCTGGTGCACAGGAAGTCCATTTCCCGGCGATGTTGCCCAGGGAGCCCTACGAGCAGACCGGCCGCTGGACCGAATACGGTGACGCGCTGTTCCGCCTCCAGGACCGCCACGGGGCCGACTATCTTCTCGCGCCGACCCACGAGGAAGTGTTCACCCTGCTGGTGAAGGACTTGTACTCCTCATACAAGGACCTGCCGCTGTCGATCTACCAGATCCAGGACAAGTACCGCGATGAGTTTCGTCCTCGCGCCGGACTTCTTCGGGGCCGTGAGTTCTCGATGAAGGACGCATACTCCTTCGACTACACCGACGCCGGCCTGGACGCCAGCTACCAGGCGCAGCGTGATGCCTACGAGCGGATCTTCCAGCGCCTCGGCCTGGAGTACGTCATTGTGAAGGCGGATGCCGGTGCCATGGGTGGCTCGCGCAGCGAGGAGTTCCTGCACCCCACCCCGGTCGGCGAAGACACCTTCGTGCGCACCGCCGGTGGGTACGCTGCCAATGTTGAGGCGTACGTCACGCCGGTGCCGGATGCGCTTCCGATCGACGGGCTGCCCGAGGCGCAGGTCTTCGACTCGCCAAACACTCCGACGATCGACACGCTGGTCGCGCTGGTCAACGCCGAGCATCCGCGCCCGGATCGCGAGTGGACCGCCGCTGACACCCTCAAGAACGTCGTGCTCACCCTGGTGTCGCCCGATGGCACGCGTGAGCTCGTCGTCGTGGGGCTCCCCGGCGACCGTGACGTCGACCTCAAGCGCGCAGAGGCAGCCTTCGGGCCCGCGCAGGTGGAGACCGCGACGGAGGCCGACATCGCCAGGAACCCCGGGCTGGTGAAGGGCTACATCGGGCCGTGGTCGCCGGCGGGCGCAGTGCTCGGAGCGTCCGATGACCGCCCGGCGTCAGCCACCGGCATCCGCTACCTTCTCGATCCCCGCATCGTGGACGGAACCCGGTGGATCACCGGCGCGAACGTCGACCAGAAGCATGTGCTCGGCCTGGTCGTCGGGCGTGACTTCGTCGGCGACGGCGTCGTCGAGGTGTCGGATGTTCGCGCAGGCGACCCGGCGCCCGACGGTTCAGGGCCGCTGGAGACCGCACGAGGCATGGAGATCGGCCACGTCTTCCAGCTGGGACGCAAATATGCGGATGCCCTGGGCCTCAAGGTGCTCGATGAGAACGGCAAGCTGGTCACCGTGACCATGGGGTCGTACGGCATCGGTGTCACCCGCGCGATGGCCGTGATCGCCGAGACCAACAATGACGAGCGCGGGCTCATCTGGCCGCGAAACGTCAGCCCGTTCGACGTGCACGTTGTCGCGGCGACCAAGGAGGAAGTCGTCTACGAGGCGGCCGAGAAGCTGGTCGCCGACCTGGAGGCACGTGGTGCCGACGTGCTGTTCGACGACCGCCGCAAGGTGTCACCGGGCGTGAAGTTCGGCGATGCCGAGCTGATCGGCGTGCCCATCATCGTGATCGTCGGCAAGGGCGCAGCCGACGGCATGGTCGAGCTCTGGGACCGCCGCACCGGTGTGAAGACACCGGTCGCACTCGACGGCCTGGTCGAGGCGTACCTCGCCCTCGACCAGTAGGGCGGTACGCCAGCCCAGCGCGACTCGGGTACCGTAGAAGGACGACTGCGGGAGAAGACTTCCCCGGCGTTCAGACCTGAATAGTGGAGGCCCTCCGTGGACATTGACCTCAGAGTGCTGCGGCTAATGGAGAGCGAGCGCGAGATTCCGTTCGAGGAACTCGTGCAGATCATCGAGCAGGCCATCCTGACGGCCTACCTCAAGCACACCGCCCCTGATGACCACCACAAGCACAGCGCGGATGAAGAACCACAGGCCCGCGTCGTGCTGGACCGCAAGACCGGTCACGTCTCGGTGTTCGTGCCGGAGGTCGACGAGGAGGGCAACGTCGTCGGCGAGTCCGAGGACAGCCCCAGCGACTTCGGCCGTATCGCGGCGTTCGCGGCGAAACAGGTCATCAACCAGCGGCTGCGCGATATAGCGGATGACGCCGTCCTCGGCGAGTTCCGCGGTCGCGAGGGCGACATCGTCGCGGGGCAGATCCAGCAGGGGCCGAACCCGCGGATGATCCACGTCGACCTCGGCTCGGTGGAGGCCATCCTGCCTCCGGAAGAGCAGGTCGCCGGCGAGGAGTACTCCCACGGTTCGCGCATCCGGGTCTACGTGACCGGTGTGAGCAAGGGGGTCAAAGGCCCGCAGATCACAGTGTCACGCACGCATCCGTCACTCGTGCGCAAGCTCTTCGCCCTCGAGGTTCCGGAGATCGCCAGCGGCGCGGTGGAGATCATCTCCCTGGCGCGCGAGGCCGGCCACCGCACCAAGATCGCGGTGCGCGCCAACGAGCCGGGCATCAACGCCAAGGGCGCGTGCATCGGCGAGCTGGGCCAGCGGGTTCGAGCCGTGACGGCGGAACTGAACAACGAGAAGATCGACATCGTCGACTACTCCGAAGACCTCGCGACCTTCGTCGCCAACGCCCTGTCCCCGGCAAAGGTGAGTTCGGCGTTCGTGATCGACCAGTCGACGAAGGCGGTTCGGGCACTGGTGCCCGACTACCAGCTGTCCCTGGCGATCGGCAAGGAGGGCCAGAACGCCCGCCTCGCCGCGAAGCTGACGGGCGCGCGCATCGACATCCAGCCGGACAGCATCCTCGAGGACCCGGCCTAGTCCCAGCTAGGCGTGTAGGATGGTCCCCGTAAGAACCTGCCTTGGCTGCCGACAGCGGGCCGCCGCCTCAACTCTATTGAGGTGTGTGGCGCAAGACGGTGAAGTGGTACCGGATGCTTCCGGAGCCCTTCCTGGTCGAGGTGCGTGGGTGCATCCCACCCTCGAATGCGTTGACAGCTCCATCAGACGCCGAGCCTTCGGGCGGGCGCTGAAAGTCGCCGACTCACTCGACACGCGCAAGCTGAGACTGCACATCGCGTCTCAGGCAGGCAATTCGCCCCACCAATAGCACCACCAGTCGGAGCTCCGTCCGGAGTTCCATGAAGAACAGGCTGATTGACCTATGGACAACTAATGAGCGGCTCGAAATGAGACCCGTCCGTAATTAACGGCTTACTCCTGTCCGGAGTGGGCCCGAGACAGGAGAACAGTGGCAAAACCACGCGTGCACGAGATCGCAGCAGAACTCGGCATTGAATCAAAGCAGGCCCTTGAGAAACTCAAGGAAATGGGCGAGTTCGTCAAGGGACCGTCGTCCAGCATCGAGCCGCCAGTGGCTCGCAAGCTTCGCGCTGCGCTGGAAGCAGACGGCGTCAAGGCCCCCGTCAAGGAGGAGCCCAAGGCTGCCCCCAAGGCACCGGCGAAGCCGGCACCGGCCGCCCCGGTAGCCGCTGAAGCTCCGGCGCCTGCCCCGAAGGCTGAGGCACCCCAGGAGGCCGCGCCGCAAGCGCAGGAAGCCGAGAAGGCAGCGGATGCTCCTGGCGACGCCCCGACGCCCGGCACCACCCCATCATCCATTCCCCGCCCGGGCGCCGCGCGTCCTGGCAACAACCCGTACGCGAGCACGCAGGGCATGCAGCGCCCGGGCGCGCCCCGCCCGGGCAACAACCCGTATGCGAGCGCCCAGGGCATGAACACCCGTCCGACGCCGTCGCCGAGCGGGATCCCGCGTCCGGCGGCACCGCGTCCGGGCAGCCCGCGCCCAGGGGCTCCGCGCCCCGCAGGTGCAGGCCGTCCAGGCGCCGGTGGCTTCCGTCCGGGAGCCCCAGGCGGAGCACGCCCAGCCGGTGGCGGCTTCCGCCCAGGCGGAGCACCGGCCGGTGCACCAGGATCCAACTTCGGCCCGAACCGCCCAGCCGGTGGTGGCGGCCGTGGCCGTGGCCCCGGCGGTGGAACCGCTGGAGCGTTCGGCCGCGGAGGCGGCAAGAGCAAGGCCCGCAAGTCGAAGCGTACGAAGCGGGCAGAGTTCGAGCTGCGCGAGGCCCCATCGCTGGGAGGCGTGAGCGTTCCCCGCGGTGACGGCAAGCAGGTCATCCGCCTGCGTCGTGGCGCATCGATCACCGACTTCGCCGACAAGATCGACACCAGCCCAGGCAACCTGGTCACGGTGCTGTTCCACCTCGGCCAGATGGCGACGGCGACGGAGTCCCTCGACGAGGCCACCTTCGACATCCTCGGCGAAGAGCTCGGCTTCAAGATCCAGATGGTCTCCCCGGAGGACGAGGACCGCGAGCTGCTCGCCGGCTTCGACCTCGACCTCGACCAGGAACTCGAAGACGAAGACGACGAAGACCTGGCGGCACGCCCGCCGGTCGTCACCGTCATGGGTCACGTCGACCACGGTAAGACCAGGCTGCTCGACGCCATCCGCAACGCGGAGGTCGGAGCAGGCGAGGCCGGCGGCATCACCCAGCACATCGGTGCCTATCAGGTGATGGCGCAGCATGAAGGCGTCGACCGCAAGATCACCTTCATCGACACCCCGGGTCACGAGGCGTTCACCGCCATGCGCGCCCGTGGTGCGCAGGTGACCGACATCGCCATCCTGGTGGTCGCAGCCGACGACGGCATCATGCCGCAGACGGTTGAGGCCCTGAACCACGCCCAGGCGGCGAACGTGCCCATCGTGGTCGCGGTCAACAAGATCGACAAGCCAGACGCCAACCCGGCCAAGGTGCGCCAGCAGCTGACCGAATTCGGCCTCGTCGCCGAAGAATACGGTGGAGACACCATGTTCATCGACGTGTCAGCGCTGAACAAGATCGGAATCCCGGAACTGCTCGACGCGGTACTGCTGACAGCGGATGCCGGACTCGACCTGCGTGCAAACCCCAACAAGGATGCGCGCGGCGTGGCCATCGAGGCCAAGCTCGACAAGGGCCGTGGTGCGGTTGCGACCGTGCTCATCCAGTCGGGAACCCTCGAAGTCGGAGACCCGATCGTCGCCGGAACGGCCCACGGCCGCGTTCGTGCGATGTTCGATGAGAACGGCGAATCCGTCGAGAAGGCGACCCCGGCTCGTCCGGTGGCCGTGCTCGGCCTGACCTCGGTGCCCCGCGCTGGTGACACGTTCCTGGTCACCGACGACGACCGCACCGCCCGCCAGATCGCCGAAAAGCGTGAGGCAGCAGAGCGCAACGCCCTGCTCGCCCGCAGCCGCAAGCGCATCAGCCTCGAGGACTTCACCAAGGCCCTCGAAGACGGCAAGGTCGAATCGCTCAACCTCATCATCAAGGGTGACGTCTCCGGTGCCGTCGAGGCCCTCGAAGAGTCGCTGCTCAAGATCGATGTCGACGACTCGGTTCAGCTGCGCATCATCCACCGCGGTGTGGGTGCGGTCACCGAGAGCGACATCAACCTCGCCACGGTCGACAACGCCATCATCATCGGCTTCAACGTGCGCCCCGACCCGAAGGCCCGCGACCGCGCGGCCAGGGAAGGCGTGGATGTGCGGTTCTACTCGGTCATCTACAACGCGCTGGAAGACGTCGAGAACGCACTCAAGGGCATGCTCAAGCCCGAGTACGAAGAAGTGCAGTCCGGTGTCGCCGAGATCCGCGAGGTGTTCCGCTCCTCCAAGTTCGGCAACGTCGCAGGTGTCATCGTTCGCTCCGGAACCATCACCAGGAACGCCAAGGCGCGGGTCATCCGCGAAGGCGTCGTGGTGGGGGACAACCTGGCGATCGAGTCGCTTCGCCGCTTCAAGGACGACGTCACCGAGGTGCGTACGGACTTCGAGGCTGGTATCGGCCTCGGCAAGTTCAACGACATCCAGGTTGGGGACGAGATCGAGACGATCGAACTCAAGGAGAAGCCGCGGGTGTAACTCGTGATTGGCTCAGGATGCCGGCATCCGGCACGGAACTTTGCGGGGCCCCTACCCCGAGGTTCCTTAGCCGGATACCGGCATCCTGAGCCTTGAGCAGCACGAAGGACGGCAGCCGGAGTTCGATCGCCGACTGCAAGGAACGGCGAAAAAGCGGGTCGAGCTTGTCGAGACCAATCGAGCTTGTCGAGACTGGAACGCACACTGAAGTAGAAGGGCAGGGCAGCAAGCATGGCTGATCCAGCACGCGCGGCCAAGATGGCCGACCGCATCAAGGTGATCGTCGCCAAGACGCTCGAGCGCGGGCTCAAGGACCCGCGGCTGGGGTTCGTTACCATCACCGACGTGAAGGTGACCGGCGACCTGCAGCACGCATCCGTCTTCTACACCGTCTACGGGAGCGACGAGGAGCGCAGCGACACCGCCGCCGCCCTCAAGTCGGCCACCGGCATGCTGCGGAGCGAGGTGGGTAAGAACATCACCTCCCGCCTCACGCCGTCACTCGAGTTCATCGCGGACGCCATCCCCGAGAACGCCAAGCACATCGAATCGCTGCTCGCCGAGGCCCGCGAACGCGACAACGCGACCGAGAACCAGGCCGCCACCGCGCAGTACGCCGGCGACGCCGACCCGTACGTCAAGCCGCGCGTCATCGGAACCGACGAGGTCGATGACGTCGACGATGATGAGCTCGACGACGAAGAAGGCGCCTCCGGGCGCTAGCCTTTCGCGGCCAGCAGGCTAGCCTTTTGCCCTGACAAGAAAGGCGCGGATGAGGGCGCTGTCCTTCTGGCCCGGTGCCGTCTCTACGCCGCTCGACACGTCGACGCCCCACGGTGAAGCCGCCGCGATCGCCGCGGAAACGTTGTCCGGAGTGAGCCCACCGGCCAGCAGCCAGCGGCCGGTCAAACCCCGCTCCACCATCACCGCGTAGTCCCACTCCTCGCCCGAGCCGGCACGGGGAGCATCCACCAGCAGCATGTCCGCACCGAGCTGATCGCCGGGCTCGGTGAACGACACGGCACGAATCACCGGAAGGCCCAGGCCTGACAGCCTGGTGACATCCTCAGGACTGTAGTTGCCGTGCAACTGGATGCAGGAGACGCCGGACTCGGCTGCGAGCCGCTCGACCTCATCGACTGCCTCTCCGCGGAAGACGCCCACGGTCATGGCGCGGGTTCCGACGCGATCCACCAGCACCCGGGCTGAAGCCGCTTCGATGAAACGGGGGCTTGCCGTCAGCACCAGGCCGATCGCATCCGCCCCCGCCTCGAGCGCAGCATCGACGTGTTCCGGCTGCCGCAGCCCGCAGATTTTCACGAAGACCATGGCTCCAGTCTTTCACTCCGGCAGGGCGTAACCGCCAGGGTCGGCGACGGCAAGGCCGTCGCGAAGCAAAGCGGCCAGCGCTCGGTCGAATTGGGTGCCATCCGGCCACACCGTCGCCAGCGTTGCACGGTCAACCGGCACGTCGGATGCCCGCAGCTCAGCCATGATCAGGCCGCGAACCTGGCGGTCGGAGCCCTCGAACTTCTTCTGCACGGCGGCCGGCCGACCTTGATAGGCCGGATAGCCGGCCATTCGCCAGGCGCAGCGGTCCGCGATCGGGCAGGCGTCGCAGCGGGGCGAGCGCGCCGTGCACACCATTGCGCCCAGCTCCATGACGGCGGCGTTCGTGAGCCGGGCATCCGCCAGCGACTCCGGGAGCACCGACTCCATCGCAGCCAGGTCCCGCCTGGTCGACGGCGGACCGGCCTCCGCCTGACCGCCGACCGCCCGGGCGAGCACCCGCCGCACGTTGGTGTCGACCACCGGATGCCGGTGACCGTAGGCGAAGGCCGCCACGGCACGCGCGGTGTATTCACCAACGCCGGGAAGTGCGAGCAGGTCGGTGACGGATTCGGGCACGACGCCGCCATGCTGTTCGGTGATGGCCACGGCGCAGGCGTGCAGGTGCAGGGCCCGACGTGGGTAGCCGAGCCGGTCCCAGGCTCGAAGCGCCTCGCTGACCGGAACGGCGGCGAGATCGGAGGGTGCCGGCCACCTGGCGAGCCACTCATCGAGCCGCGGGATGACGCGGACGACCGGTGTCTGCTGCAGCATGAACTCGCTCACCAGGGTTCCCCAGGCGGTGAATCCGGGACGCCGCCACGGCAGGTCACGGCCGTGCGCCCCGAACCAGGCAATGACCGGTTCTGCGATGCTCACCACGTCACCCTAACGGCCGCAGGGATACTCTGGGTTCATGGCCAGATGGGCACCAGAGAAGAAAGACACCATGGAGGCGCTCGCCACCGAGATCCTCCACAACTACGGGCATGGCCGCGCGATCGTCGCGGTCGATGGTCGACGAGCCAGCGGGATGCACCGATTCGGTGACGACCTTGCGGTTGCCCTGCACGGTGATGATCGTGCAGTGTTCCACGCGTCGATCGAGGACTTCCAACGCCCACGGTCGGAGCGCCAGCGCGGGGTCTACACGGACGGCTACGACTATTCGCTGCTCAGGCGGGTGCTCATCGACCCGTTCCGCACTGCGGGCAGCACGGGATTCGCGTTGAAGGGGTTCGACGCCGACCGTGACGAGCCGGTGTTCCAGCCGAAGTGGAAGAGCGCGGGCCTCGACGCTGTGCTCATCGTCAGCGGCGTCTTCCTGAACCGGCCGGAACTGTCCGGCATCTGGAATTACTCGATCTGGCTGGAAGACCCGTCAACGGAAGACGAGTTCGACGCCGTCTACCTCGCTGCGGAGACCCCCAGCGCGCGTGCGACGGCCATCTACGACAACAGCGATCCAGAGCATCCGCGTCGAATCTTCGCTGATTCCTGCTGAGGTCAGGCTCCTACTGACATCAGGCTCCTGCTGAGACTCAGAATCGGGTGAGTGTCTCCTCGGGGGTCAGGTGCCTGCCGGTGGCCTCTACTTCGTGCACCAACTCGGTCAGTCGAGCGTTCACCGGCGCATCAAGGCCCCGCTCGGCCGCCGCCTGCACCACCGCCCCGTTGAGGTAGTCGATCTCGCTCGGCTGGCTGCGACGGATGCTCTGCAGCGTCGAACCGGGATTCGGTACGTCCCCCAGGTAGTCGCGCAATTGAAGGGTCAGGAACTCCGCTTCAGCCGCATCCGCCCTGACCAGCCGCAGCAGGGAATCGTGGCTGACCCGGTTGACCTCCTCGAAGTGCACGCCGCGCGCGAGGGCGATGCCCACCGCCTCACGCATGCTCTCGGTCATCAGGCGGCGGAGGCCCGCATGATTTATCACGTCCTGCACGCTGAGCCCGGTGACGGCTGGCAGCGCGTTCACCTGGTTGATGATCAGCTTCGTCCAGCGGGCTCCCTCGAAGTTCGTTACCACCTCGCAGGGAATGGCCTGGTTCAGGATGTCGGCGGCGAACCTGGCAGGCTCGTCGTCGACCCCGGTATCCAGCATTCCCAGCCAGGTCGATGCGGCAGTCGTCACCTCGATCTCGCCGGGGGCGGTCAACGATGCGGCGATCAGGCTCAAGGCGCCGATGATCGGGGACTCCGTCAACGTCGTGGTGACGGACTCGAGGCCGCCAAGGCCGTTCTGCACCACCACGACTGGGACGCCGGCAAGCATCGCGTGGTTGGCGGTTGCCGCTGCGGGGGCGTCCATCGCCTTGGTCGACAGCACCGCAAGGCCTGGTCTGGTCCGCAGCGTCTCGCCGGCGGCCGGCTTCGCGGTGTGCTCGCCCCAGGCTCCGCTGAGCCGGAGCCCGCGGGTGCGGATGGCATGCAGGTGCTTACCCCTGGCCGTGATCTCCACGCTGTGGCCCGACCGATCGAGGAGGGCGGCGATCGTTCCGCCGATAGCGCCGGCACCGATCACAGCTACGTCCATACCGGCAAGCCTAGAGGTGGCTGGCGGGGGTGCCGGGCTGCGGTGGTCCGCTTCAGCATCGCGTCAGCTCTGGCCGTCACCGCGTGCGGCGCTCACACTAACATGATCAAACGTTTGAGAGTTATGGATTGATGGAGGAATGATGGCTGAAGTTTTGCTGTTCCACCACGCCCACGGGCTGACGAGCGGCATCCAGGTGTTCGCCGAGGAGTTGCGTGCCGCTGGTCACACGGTGCATGTTCCAGACCTGTACGGCGGGCACACCTTCGACACCCTGGATGAGGGGCTCGGTTTCGCGCGCGACACCGGTTTCGGCGTGGTCACCCAGCGTGGCCTGGCCGCAGCCGAAGAGCTGCCGCAGCACATTGTCTACGCCGGATTCTCGCTCGGCGTCATGCCCGCCCAGCAGTTGGCCCAGACGCGGGCCGGTGCCGCTGGTGCCCTGTTCTTCAGCGCTTGTCTCCCGGTGTCCGAATTCAGCGAAACCTGGCCGCCCGGCGTTCGGGTGCAGGTGCACGGTAAGGATGCAGATCCGTTCTTTGCCACCGAAGGAGACCTGGAAGCCGCGCGTGAACTGGTTCGAGAAGCGACCGAAGCCGAGCTGTTCCTGTATCCGGGAGAGCAACACCTGTTCCTGGATTCTTCGCTGCCGTCCTACGATCCGGATGCCACAGCCCTGGTCCTCGAGCGAGTTCTCGCCTTTCTCGCCGCGTAGCCGCTGAACCGCGGGCGAGCCGGGCGTGCCGCGGTGGGGTACCGTCTTAGCGTGACTGGCTTCGATGGTTCCCGCAGCGGCATTCTGCTGGTCGACAAGCCGCAGGGCGTGACCAGCCACGACGTGGTCGCCCGTACCAGGCGCGCCATCGGCACCCGCAAGGTCGGGCATGCCGGAACCCTCGACCCGATGGCTACCGGCCTCCTGGTGCTCGGCGTGAACAGTTCGACCAGGTTGCTCACCTACCTGGTCGGGCTCGACAAGGAGTACCTGGCCACCATCCGCCTGGGGGCAGCGACCGACACGGATGATGCCGAAGGCGAGTTCACCGAGATCGCTGATCCTGAAGCGGTGGACGCCCTCATCCCGCTGGACCTGGAACTTGCCATCAGCGCGCTGACCGGGGTGATCCAGCAGATCCCGAGCAGCGTGAGTGCCATCAAGGTCGACGGCAAGCGAGCCTATGCCCGCGCCAGGGATGGCGAAGTCGTCCAGCTCGCGCCCCGCACCGTCACGGTCTCCGCCTTCGAGATCATCGGGAACGAGCTCGTCGCAGAGCACACAGCATCCGGCCCGCGGCAGTACTGGGATGTCTCGGTGCGCGTTGAGTGCTCCTCCGGAACCTACATCCGGGCACTGGCCCGTGACCTCGGTCGTGCGCTCGGTGTCGGCGGGCACCTCACCGCGCTCAGGCGCACGCGGGTGGGCCCTTTCGGTCTCGAGCAGGCAACCAGCGTCGAAGACCTGCCGGTCGCCGAACTGCTGTCGCCGGCCTCCGTTGCAACCACCCTGTTCCCCAGCCATGCGCTGGACGCGCAGCAGGCGATAGACCTGGAGCATGGGAAAAGGATCGATACTCCGGCTCT
Organism: Homoserinimonas sp. A520; assembly: GCF_054489245.1. Taxonomy (NCBI): domain Bacteria; kingdom Bacillati; phylum Actinomycetota; class Actinomycetes; order Micrococcales; family Microbacteriaceae; genus Homoserinimonas; species Homoserinimonas sp. A520. The sequence goes on from NZ_JBTMWX010000008.1 coordinate 117,783, forward strand.
GGCCGCGAAGGCGACAGCTGGCTATTCGGGGCCTGTCGCTGCGATAGCTCCTGACGGTCGTCTGGTTGGATTGATCGAGCCGATCGGCCACCAGGCCAGAGTGCTCGTGAACTTCCCGGTCGATCGCGGGCATTAGGCCCTCGGCGCACAACAGAAGCAGTGGAAAGAGCAGAGCCCGGATGATCGAGTGGTTCACATATGCCCAGGTGGGAATAGCTGTCGTGGCTGGACTGATCTGTGCTGTGCTCGGGCTGCTGGGACGTGCACCGCAGGATCTGACGATGGGTGCAGCACTGCTTGTCGAGGTGCTGCTGGTGGTGCAACTGGTCGTCTCGCTGGCGGCGCCGGCGTTCGGCAACAATCCGACCGGCAGCGTGCTCGAGTTCTACCTGTACCTGGTGTCGGCCATCCTGTTGCTCCCATTGGCTGGGGTCTGGGCGTTGATGGAGCGCAACCGGTGGAGCACGGTGATCCTCGGTGTCGCCTGCCTCGCCGTCGCCATCATGGTGTACCGGATGAACGAGATCTGGCTTTTCGCGTTGGCTTAGCGCCTCGCCGTAACCCATAGTCTTAAGCGGATGGCTACAAACACTTCTTCACGCGCGGTCGGCATCGGCCGCCTGCTGATCGCCGTGTACGGCATTCTGGCCCTCGGGGCGACAGCGCGCTCCTTCGTGCAGATCGTGGAGCGCTTCGAGGAGGCACCGGTCGCCTATTCGCTGTCGGCCCTCTCCGCGGTGGTCTACATCGTCGCCACCGTTGCCCTGATCGCGCCGGGTCGCGCCTGGTACCTGGTCGCCTGGATCACCATCTGCTTCGAGCTGGCCGGAGTCCTGGTGGTCGGTACTCTCAGCATCACCCACCCCGAGTTGTTCGCCCACGCATCCGTCTGGTCCTTCTTCGGTCGCGGGTACCTCTTTGTCCCCCTGGTCATTCCCGTTCTCGGCCTGATCTGGCTGTACTCCCGCAGGCCATCGGCGACGCACCCCGTCACCACCGGCCGGTCCGCGGCTCAGCGGTGAGCCCGGCCATGCAGGTGTTCACGTCAGTGGCCGAGGTCCCGGCCGGTTTCGGGCCGAGCGCCGTCACCATCGGGAAGTTCGACGGCGTCCACACCGGCCACCGGGCCGTCATCGACGAATTGCGGATGCTCGCGCGCGAGCAGAACCTGACGGCCACCGCGATCACCTTCGACCGGCATCCGCTCGCCGTGCTCGATCCGGAGCGTTGCCCGGAAAGCCTCCTCAGCCCGCAGCAGAAGCTGGAGAAGCTGGAGGAAGCAGGGGTGGAAGCAACACTGGTGATCCCGTTCGACCGTGCGTTCAGCCAGAGCTCGCCGGAAGACTTCGTCTCGAAGGTACTGGTCGAGGCGTTGAACACGCGACTCGTGCTGGTGGGAAGCGACTTCCGATACGGCGTGCGAGGCAGCGGAAACCTGGAGACGCTGATGGCATCCGGGGCCGACAACGATTTCGAGGTGCGTTTGGTTGACGACGTGGTGACCGTGCCGGGTCGCCGGGCATCCTCGAGCTGGGTGCGTGAAGCGCTCGCCGCAGGCAAAGTTCGCGAGGCTGGTGAGATTCTGGGTTACGCACCCACCATTCGATCCGTCGTTGTTCCGGGAGAGAAGAGGGGGAGGGAGCTCGGGTTCCCCACCGCGAACCTCAAGCCGGGGCCGGAGGGCATGATCCCCGCCGACGGTGTCTACGCAGGCTGGTTGACGGTCGACTCGCAGACTTACGCCGCCGCGATCTCCGTCGGCAACAATCCGACTTTCGAGGGTGTCCCTGCCAGGCAGGTGGAGGCCTACGTTCTCGATGAGGATTTCGACCTCTACGGCAAGACTGTGGAGGTGGCGTTCGCCGATCACCTGCGCGGCATGGTGAAGTTCGACTCCGTCGACGGCTTGATCGAACAGCTTGGCAATGACGTGCGGCAAACCAGGGCCGCGCTCGGCATCAACTGAACGTCGTCACGCAGCTAGGCTGGGACAATGCCTGAAACGCCCACACTCCCACTGTGGGCGGGTCGAGCGATGGCCTTCATCGGCGTGATGCTGCTGGCCATCAACCTCCGCACTGCTGCGGTCGCGTTCTCGCCGATCATCGGGCACATCCAGGCGGATATCCCGCTGGACGGCGTCCGCATCGGCCTGATCGCAGCGGTGCCCGCGGTGGCGTTCTCCCTGTCCGCATTCTTCGGTGCGGCGGCGGCGAAGAAGATCGGACTGGAGCAGCTGGTTGCCCTGTCCATCGTCGCGATGGTCATCGGCCACCTGATCCGGGCCTTCTCGGGCTCCTACCCGGTGTTCTTCATCGGAACCATCGTCTCTCTCGGCGCGGCCGGTATCGGCAACGTGTTGCTTCCTCCGCTGGTCAAGCGCTACTTCCCCGACCGGATCGGGCTCCTCACCGGCCTGTACGCCCTGCTGCTGGCGATCAGCGCCGCACTCCCGGCAGCCCTGGCAGTGCCGGTGGCGGATGCCGTGGGCTGGCAGGTATCCATCGGCATGTGGTCGGTGCTGGCCCTGCTGAGCTTCCTTCCCTGGGTTGTGGTCCTGGCGCAGCATCGCCGGATTGCGGCGAATGCAGATGTCGCACCAGAGTTGGCGGCAGTCGACACGTCGGTCCTCGGCCGTATCTGGCATTCCAGGATGGCCTGGATGCTGGCTGTTGTCTTCGCGATCTCCTCCGTCCACTTCTATACGGCTGCGGCCTGGTTCCCCGAACTTCTGGTGGATACCGCCGGAGTCAACGCGTTCGAAGCGGGTGGCATCCTGGCGATCTTCACCCTGGTGGGCGTTCCGACGGCGCTGATCGTGCCGATTCTCGCCGCGAGAATGAGGAACGTCAGCTGGATGGTGCTCTTCGGGCTGCTGTTCTTCATCCTGGGATACCTGGGGCTGTTGCTGGCCCCGGCGGCCGCACCGATCCTGTGGGCAGTGTTCGTCGGCACCGGAAACCTGATCTTCCCGGTCTCGCTGGTCCTGATCAATCTCCGCTCCCGCACTCATCAGGGCTCGGTGGCGCTCAGTGGGTTCGTTCAGGGTTTCGGCTATGCAATCGCCGCAGCCATCCCGCTGCTGGTCGGTGTACTGCACGACTTCAGCGGAGGATGGACGCTGCCCATGCTGATGGTGCTGGTCGTCACCGCTGCCTGCATCGGCCCGGCGATCGCGCTGCGGCGGCCGAAGTTCATCGAGGACGAACTGGCCAGGATCGCGCAGAAGCCGATCCGGCCCTGATCCATGCCGGCCCCGGAACGCATCAGGCCTAGTACGCCACGGTGAAATGCCGCTGAGCCCGTCGGGGACCCTCGAGTTCGTCCACGGTCGCGACGGCCAGGTCTTCGGCGGATATCCGCGAGGCGCCGTCCGCACCGACGAGGAGTCGGTTTCCTCCGCTTCGGTAGGTTCCTGTGCGCGTGCCAGGTGCGAAGTGTGCGGGAGGACTCAGATAGGTCCAGTTCGCCTGATGTCCCACACAGGCGGCAAACTGGTCGACGCTGGCCTGCGCAATGCTGCGCCACTGGCTGGGGACGAAGCGCTGATCGTCTATCACCAGTCGATCTGGGCGGTCGGGGCTCCTAAGCGGGCCAGCACCGCCAATCACGATGACCCGACGCCCGAAGTGCAGGGCTGCGTCGAGAACAGTGGTCACGGGAAGCCTGACATCGTCGTCTGCCTCGGGCGCCGGCCGGGTAGCCAGCACGATGGCGTCGTGCCCGGCCGCGATGCGGTGCATGGCGTCCGAGTTGGTCGCATCGGCAGGAAATGAGGTCAGACTCGGCGGAGTTCGTGCGTCGTTGACTGAACGAGAAATTCCTGTGACGCTGTGTCCTCGACGGGCTGCTTCGGCAGCAATGCGAGAGCCAGCCATTCCGGTTGCCCCGATAACAGCGATCCTCATGATGCGCTCCGTGTCATTGTGGCGGCCATCGCCGGCTCAGTCGCGTCAGAATCGATGGCCATGCTGAGATCGGTGGTCTTTCCCTGTTTCAGACTCGGGGTGATCTGGCCGGCGGCAATCGCGGTCAATGCCAGCGCGAAGCCGAGCAATTGCACGGCGCCGAGGTTCTGGCCGAGCAGGAGCGCGCCCAACGCTGCAGCTACCAGCGGTGACAGCAGCCCGAGCACGGCGACCGATGCAACCGGGAGGCGGCCGATGCCGCTGAACCAGAGGGTGTAGGCGACGAGCCCGCCGATGAGCCCGAGCCAGGCATAGCCGGCCAGGGCTGTGGCGTCGATGTTCGTGGGAGTGCCCTCGACGATCAGCGTGATGGGCAGAAGGAACAGGCCGCCGGCGGTGAGCTGCCATCCGGCGAAACCCATCGCCGGGATCCCGGCGGGTCGACCCCATCTCTTGGTAAGCGTGACACCAAACGCCATCGATACTGCGCTCAGCAGTCCGGCGCTGATGCCAACCGAATCGAGCGTCGCGGTCGAACGCAGCACCACCAGGGCGACACCGATGACCCCAACGCCACCCCAGACCAACCGCCATGCGGATAACCGCTCGTGCAGGATGACGACGACGAGGATGGCGACGACAAGTGGTTGCGCCGCTCCCAGGGTCGCGGCAACACCACCGGGCAGGTGGTACGCGGCGACGAAGAGCATCGGGAAGAATGCTCCGATGTTCAGTACGCCGAGCACGGCGGCCTTCCACCACCACGCGCCTGTAGGCAGCACGCGGGTCAGTGCGATTGCGATCAGTCCCGCGGGCAGCGCTCGCACCAGCGACGCGAACAGTGGATGCCCTGGTGGTAGCAATTCCGTCGTCACGATGTACGTCGTTCCCCACACTGCTGGCACGATCGCCGTCAGCAATATTGTTCGCAGCCTGCTCATTGCAACTCCTTAACATCAAACTATTCAACATTAAAGAATGTAGGTGATATGCTGGCGAGCGTCAAACAGTTCAAGGTTGAGAGGTTCCATGGAAGACAGTGTTGACCGCATCATCGGTCAGTGGGCGAAGGCGCGGCCAGACGTGGATGTCAGCCCGATGGGTGTGCTCGGCCGGCTCTCCCGTCTCACGCTTCTCTTCGAACGCGAGCTACAAACGGTGTTCTCTCAACACGGTCTGCAACCAGGAGAGTTCGACATCCTCGCGACGCTGCGACGCGTTGACATCGAAGGGCACGGTCTTACCGCGGGTGAGCTCACGATCAGCTCCATGGTGACCTCGGGCGCGATCACGAACAGGCTTGACCGGCTCGTCGCCAAGGGGTTCGTCACCCGAGAGACGGACCCGCACAGCCGTCGCGCCATTCGCGTTGCGCTCACACCGAGCGGGAAAGAAATTATCGATGCCGCCCTGCAAGACCATGTCGCCAATGAAGAGCGCCTGCTCGGCGCTTTGACAGGTGCGCAGCGTGAGCAGCTGGAAGAGCTTCTGCGTGCACTCCTCCACAACCAGGAGAGCCACGCCTAGCGCGACGACCGACGACTCGCTTCGCTCCCGAGTCTCATGATCGGCTCAGGCGATGATGTCAGCCCGGTGCACAAGGGCGGCAGCTCCGATGAGGGGCCCATCCGCGGACAGCGCTGACGGCACCACCAGCACTTTGGTGACGAACGCGAACCGACGCCGGGCGATGCCGGCGCGAATGTAGTCGAACAGGTCCGGCGTCACCTGTGAGAACCCGCCGCCGATCGCAACGAGTTCGAGGTCCACCAGGGAGGTTGCGGATGCGATCGCCTGGCCGATGGCCATTCCGGAGCGCTCGACCGCTCGCCTGGCGATCGGGTCGCCGGAGTGGTAGCCGGCCGAGAGCTCTTCGCCAGTGGTGCCCGTCCAGCCCTGCGCCCCCGCCCAGGCGACGGTCCGGGGTCCTGATGCGATCGCCTCCAGGCAGCCTGTACCACCGCAGGCGCACGGGTCGTCGAAGCCGGCGACCTCCACATGACCGATGTGGCCGGCGTTCCCGGTGGGGCCGGAAACCGTGTTGCCGTGCAGGATCAGCCCGCCACCGATGCCGGTCGACACCACCATTCCCATGACGTTGTTGTAGCCGCGCGCCACACCGACCCAATGCTCTGCCAGCGTGATGCACAGGCCATCCAGGCGCAGCGTTGCCGGAACACCCGGCACGACGGATGTCACGAGCTGCCGCAGCGGATAATTGCGCCAGGCGGGAAGGTTCAGCGGGGAGACCAGGCCGGCGTCCTCGACGACCGGCCCCGCGGCTCCGATGCCCACGCCGGCCAGCGAAGCGCCGATCGGCAGCGATTCCAGGGCTCGCGTGACCGCGCCGGTGACGGCGGCCACCAATTCTTCAGACGTCGCGGCCGGGCCGGTCGCCGCGCGAAAGCGGCTTGCCGGCAGCAGTTTTCCGTCGCTGTCGACCAGTGCCGCTTCGACTTTCGTGCCGCCCAGATCGACGGCGAGGGCAACGGACATGAGGCAAGCGTAGTTGCGTCCGACGGCAAATACCTCACGGCGTGGGCGCGCGGGCGGGGCTGGCCGGAGTACATTCGAATGATCACGCACCAGCCCAGGGAGAGAATCACATGAACAGAAAACTGCTTGTTGCCACCGCGTGCGGATCGGCATTGCTCCTCACGCTCGCGGCCTGCGCCTCACCTGGCGGCGGCGATTCCCCGGACGGCGAAGGGCTGACCGGTACGGGCTCCGGTGCGGATTGCACGATTTCCGCCGAGATCCCCGTCGCGGCCGCCTTCAGCCTCACCGGCCCGGCAGCACAATACGGTGCCAGTCAGAAGAACGCGCTGGAACTCGCGGTCGAGAACCTGAACGAAGTCGGCGGCGTCACCTACGCGCTCACCGTCGAGGACGACGAGACCGACCCCAAGCAGGCCATCCAGGTGTTCGAAGGCTTCATCAACGACGGTGCGAGCATCATCATCGGACCGACGCTGTCCAACACGGCGAAGCAGACCGACCCCGTCGCGCAGGATGCCCAGACTCCGGTACTCGGTGTCTCCAACACGGCAGCGGGGATCACCGAGATCGGTGATTACATCTTCCGCGACTCGCTCACCGAGGACGCCGTCATCCCGCAGACGGTGAAGGCCGCCGTGTCGAGTCTCGGCATTGAGAAGGTGGTTGTCATGTACAGCAATGACGATGCCTTCACCGAATCCGGCTACCAGGCGTTCGCCGCGGCGCTCGATGAGGAAGGCGTCGAGGTCGCCGAGACGATCACGTTCTCCAAGGCGGACACCGACTTCCGCGCACTCCTGGACAAGGTCAAGAGCTCGGACGCTGACGCGATCGTCGTTTCGGCGCTGATCGATGCAGCCGTTCCGCTGGTGACCCAGGCTCGCGACATCGGTATCGACTTGCCGATCATCGGAGGCAACGGGTTCAACTCACCTGCGTTGATCTCCGGCGCAGGTGACGCCGCCGAAGGCGTCATCGTCGGTGCCGCCTGGAACTCGGCTTCGGACAACGACCAGAACATCGCGTTCATCGAGGACTACACCGCAGCCTATGACGCAGCTCCCGATCAGTTCTCGGCTCAGGCGTATGCAGGAATGCAGATCATCGATTACGCGGTTCGAGCCGGATGCTCTGGCGAGCGCGAGGACATCAAGGAGAACTTCGGCGATGTGACCGACGTACCCACCGTCCTGGGAGATGTGAGCCTGAACGAGAACCGCGACGCGGTCCACGAGGCTCTCGTCCAGGTCGTCGAAGACGGGAAGTTCGCCATTCTGAAGTAATAACGGCCGCAGCAGACTGCCAACTGATCTCGTGCGCCGCCGAAAGGCGGCGCACGACCCCGAGTCAAGGACTTACTGTGCAAATCTTCATGGACGGGATCTTCCTCGGTTCGATCTACGCGCTGTTCGCGATCGGGTTCACGCTGGTGTTCGGCATCCTGGACCGGCTGAACCTCGCGCACGCCGCCGTGTTNCGCACGACCCCGAGTCAAGGACTTACTGTGCAAATCTTCATGGACGGGATCTTCCTCGGTTCGATCTACGCGCTGTTCGCGATCGGGTTCACGCTGGTGTTCGGCATCCTGGACCGGCTGAACCTCGCGCACGCCGCCGTGTTCTCCGCTGGAGCCCTGGTCGGCATCGAGGTGGTCAGCCGATTCGGCATCTCCATCTGGCTGGCAATCCCGCTGGTGCTGATCCTCGGGGCGGTGCTCGGCATCCTGATCGAGCGCATTGCCTTCCGACCGCTCGGCGGTCGACACGACGCCCACTTCGCGGGCCTGATCTCGTCGATCGCATTCGGCGCGATCATCCTCTCGGTGCTGCTGGCGTTCTACGGACCGGACACCAGGCGGTTCCCACCGGATGCGTTCCCCACCACCCGCATCGAATTCCTGGGAGCCACGATTTCGCTGCTCCAGCTGATCATCCTGGTCATCAGCATCGGGCTGATGGTGGTGCTGACCTGGCTGGTCGCCCGCACGAAACTGGGACGCGGAATGCGCACCATCGCCGAGAACCCGCATGCCGCAGCGGTTCTCGGGCTCAACGTCGGGCGGATCAGCAGCACCACCTTCGCCATCTCGTCTGCGCTCGGAGCGGTCGCCGGCGTGCTGTTCGCCCTCAATGTGAACGCCGCCAGCCTGGGTGTCGGCCATGCCGTCGAGCTGAAGGCCCTCGCCGTGATCATCGTCGGCGGCATGGGGTCCCTTCCCGGCGCGCTGGTCGGGGGACTCCTGCTCGGTCTCGCCGAGGTATATGCGGTGAACACCGTGGGAAGCTCGTGGCGGGACATGGTGGCGTTCGGCCTGCTCTTCCTCATCCTCATCCTTCGCCCGCAAGGCCTGTTCGGCGCAAAAAAGGCGAGGGAGGTCTGAGCATGGGCGAATACTCGGCACTGATCACCCTGGTCGCACTGACGGCGATCCTCGCCTACAGCTTCTATGCCGTGCTGCTGGCAGGCCAGCTGAGCCTGGCGCAACTCGGCCTCGCATCCCTCGCGGCCTTCACCTCATCGCTCGTGGTTCCGGAGGACCCGCTGTTCGGCGTCATCCCACCGTTGGTGGTCGCCATCGTGTTCGGGATGCTCGTGGGGATGATCGCAGCATTCATCCTCGGCCTGCCGGTCATCCGGCTGCGTGGTGTCTTCCTCGCGATCGCCACGCTGGCCTTCGCCGAGATGGTCCGGATCTTCCTGATCAACCAGACCTGGACCAACGGCGCACAGGGCCTGAGCTTTCCGAAACTGGTCGGGCCGTGGATCGCCATTGGTGCACTGGTCGTCGTCGCATTCTGGTTCTGGCGGTTCGCGGGCTCGAGAACGGGCCGGGCCCTGGACGCGATTCGTGAGGACGAACTCGCCGCCAGCACGATGGGAATCGATGTCGCGCGGTATCGCATGACATCCTTCGTCATCGCCGGAGCCATCTCCGGCCTCTACGGCGTGATGCTGGCCTACTTCTCCCGGTTCGCCGACCCCAACGAGTTCTCCTTCGTCGCGGCTGTCGACGGCCTGGTGACGGCCGTCGTCGGTGGGATGACCATGTTCCTCGGGCCGATCCTCGGCTCGGTATTCCTCTCGGTGCTCCCGGAACTCCAGCGCACACTCGGAATCGATGCCGGCTGGATTCGCCCCACGATCGCCGGGGTGCTGCTGCTGGTCGTCATCCTGTTCCTTCCGGGCGGCCTCTCCGGCCTCATCCCGCGGCGAAAATCCGCTCGGCTGATCGACGACCCGGCCGAGTTGCCTGAGCTGCCCGCCCTGCCGGCACCTGGCACGGAACTGGTGAACCTCCAGGGACTCGGGAAGTCGTATGGCGGTGTGCACGCGGTTCGCCAGATCGACCTGACGATAGCGGCCGGGGAGGTGCTCGGCCTGATCGGACCGAATGGCGCAGGCAAGACCACCCTGGTCAACATGGTCACCGGGCTGACGCCGGCGACCACCGGAAGCGGGCGCGTCCTTGGGACCCCCCTCACGGTTCGGACCAGGGCCCACAAGCTGGCGAACAGGGGAGTGGCGCGCACCTTCCAGCAGATCAAGCTGTTCAACCGGCTGTCGGCGTTGGAGAATGTGCTGGTCGGCGGATTCCGGATCACCGAAGACACGCTGCTGAGGCGGATGTTCTTCCTCCCGTCTGCGCGGCGGGCCGAACGTCGGGCGGTGGCGATGGCATCAGCCCAATTGATCAGGGTCGGCCTCGGGGAGAAGGCGGCAACCCCTGCCGGAGACCTCTCCTACGGCGACCAGCGCAGGCTGGAGATTGCGCGAGCGCTCGCCTCGCACCCTTCGTTGCTGGTGCTCGATGAGCCTGCCGCCGGAATGAACCATGTGGAGGCCGATCGGCTGTCGGCGCTGATTCGCTCCCTCGCCGCCGATGGGGTCACAGTGCTCGTGATCGAGCACAACGTGCGCATGATGCTCTCCACCTGCGACCGGATCATGGTGCTCAACTTCGGTGAGGTGATCGCCGAGGGCAAGCCGGCCGAGATCGCCCGCGACCCGGCGGTGCTGGAGGCCTACCTCGGCTCGGCGGCCACCGGCGACGACAGCTCCGCCGAACTCGTCGAGGGTCTTGCCGAGGCCGCCATCGAAGGGCACGACGCCAACCCGGAGGCCGGCCGATGACTGAACCGATTCTCAGCGTCGAGTCGCTGCACGTCAGCTACGGAAGGGTGGAAGCGGTTCGCGACGTGACCTTCGCGGTCGCACCCGGGTCGCTCGTCGCACTCGTCGGAGCCAATGGCGCAGGAAAGACCTCCATTCTGGGCGCGGTATCCGGCCTGCTGCGGCCGCGACGCGGCACCATCCGCTACAAGGGCGAGGACGTGACCAAGTGGCCGGCCCACCGCCTGGTGAAGGCCGGGCTGGTGCAGGTGCCTGAGGGACGGGAGATCCTCGGCACCCTGACGGTTGCCGAGAACCTGAGTCTCGGCGGCTGGCACCGCTCTGGCACGCTCGGCGCGAACATCGACAAGGTGTACGAGAGGTTTCCGGTGCTCCACGAGCGCCGGAAACTGCAGGCTGGCGCGCTGTCCGGTGGGGAGCAGCAGATGCTCGCTATTGCCAGGGCGCTGATCGCCGAGCCGGAAGTGCTGCTGCTGGATGAACCGTCGATGGGGCTCGCGCCGAAGATCGTCGACGAGGTGTTCTCCGTGATCGCTGAGATCCGCGAAGGCGGAACGACGGTCGTCCTGGTCGAGCAGAACGCGCGCAGGGCGCTCGCCGCAGCGGATGTCGGCTACGTGCTCGAGTCGGGGGAGATCACGCACTCGGGGGTTGCCGGCGACTTGCTGAATGACGAGCGGGTGATCGAGGCGTACCTCGGCTTGAGCTGAGCATCTGCTCATCTGAGCACCGATGCCAACGGATGTTGCACTTGTCTTCCGCGGATGCGAGCATGGGATGGCGGAGGGGAGACGCATGTCCGACGACAACGAATTGCTCATGGTGCGAGCTGCCGAGCTCTACTACGACGACAACAAGACTCAGGATGAGATCGGCGCCCTCCTCGGAATCACCCGCTGGAAGGTCGGGCGCCTGCTCACCCAGGCCAGGCAGTCCGGCATCGTCCGCATCGACATCGTTCACCCCAGCGCCCGCAGGCTCGGCCTGGAGCGTGAGCTCTGCGCCCGGTTCGGGCTGAAGGATGCTGTGGTCATCCCCGCCCCGGACGCCGAAGACCTGAACGCGAATGTCGCGCGGGCCGCCGCCGACTACCTCACCGCACTGCGTCCGGTGCCGCGCACCCTCGGCGTCTCGTGGGGACGCACTCTTGGGGAGCTGGCCGAGAGGCTTCCCCGCGGGTGGTCGCAGGGCGTCACCGTCGTGCAGATCAACGGTGGGGTCAGCGTCAACCGGCAGGCCGGCACCGCGGCCGACACGGCGATGACCATTGCGAACAAGGCCGCCGGCCAGGCGGTCATCCTGCCAAGCCCCGCCATCCTCGAGCGCCTGGAGACGAAGCGTGCGATCGAAGCCGACCGCACGGTTGCCGGCGTGCTCAGCATGGCCGCCACGGCATCCGCCTACCTGTACAGCGCCGGCGTCGCGACCGAGGATTCGGTGCTCGTCGACAGCGGCTACCTGACCGCCGACGAGGTCGCCGAACTCCGCAACCAGGGAGCCGTCGGCGACGTTGTCGGGCGGTTCATCGACGCCGCTGGAGACACCGTTGACGCCGAGCTCAATGAGCGTACCGTTGGCTTGGGACACGACCAGCTGCGAGCAGCACAGACCGCGATCTTCGTAGTGGCAGGGGAGGCGAAACACCCCGTGGCCAGGGCTGTCGTTTCGACCGGACTGTGCACCGTGATCGTGACAGACGAAGCGACCGCCCACTCATTACTTGAGACGCGGTCACCAGTGGAAGGCACGAAATGACTGTAGAACAGGCCATCGCCCTCGCCCCGGCCGAGCGAGCGATCCAGTTGATCGGCTCCGACCTCACCGAGAAGAGTCTCAAGCTGCACCTGGACGGACTCACCGGAGTCGACGCGGTCGGGCTGGAGGCCCGCGCCGCCGGACTCGGCACGCGCTCGATCAAGACGACCTCGAAGGCCTGGGCGCTCGACAAGATCATCTCGCTGATCGACCTCACAACGCTCGAGGGTGCGGATACGCCGGGCAAGGTGCGCTCACTGGTCGCCAAGGCGATCACACCGGATGCCAGTGACCCGAGTTGCCCGCGGCCCGCAGCAGTGTGCGTGTACGGCGACATGGTCCCGGTTGCGGCCGAAGCGCTCGGAACGCTGAAGGGCCTCGACCAGCCAGGGGGCGGCATCAACATCGCCGCGGTCGCCACGGCATTCCCCAGCGGTCGCGCCTCCCTGTCGGTGAAACTCGCCGACACCAGGGATGCTGTCGCGAACGGTGCGGACGAGATCGACATGGTCATCGACCGGGGTGCGTTCCTGTCCGGGCGCTATGGACTCGTCTTCGACCAGATCGTTGCCGTCAAAGATGCCTGCCGTCGCGCCGATGGCAGCTTCGCCCACCTCAAGGTGATCCTGGAGACGGGTGAGCTGAACACCTACGACAACGTGCGCCGCGCGTCCTGGCTGTCGATCCTCGCCGGAGGCGATTTCATCAAGACCTCAACCGGAAAAGTGTCACCTGCCGCAACCCTTCCGGTCACCCTCCTCATGCTGCAGGTCGTGAACGATTGGCACCGCCTCACTGGCGAGAAGATCGGCGTGAAGCCGGCCGGCGGCATCCGCACCTCCAAGGACGCCATCAAGTACCTGGTGACGGTCGCCGAGACGGTGGGCGAGGAGTGGCTGCAGCCGCACCTCTTCCGGTTCGGGGCCTCCAGTCTCCTCAACGACGTGCTGCTGCAGCGCCAGAAACTGACCACCGGCCGCTACTCCGGCCCCGACTACGTCACCATCGACTAACAATCATTTTATGCTTGGTTCCCCTGAGCTTGTCGAAGGGTCGAAGCGCCCTAAGGAGCACCCCATGAGTTTCCTCGAATACGCCCCGGCCCCAGAGTCGAAGGCGATCCTGAACCTGAAGAAGAGCTACGGGCTCTTCATCGGCGGGGAGTTCGTCGACGGCAACGGCACACCGTTCCAGACGATCTCGCCGGCGGACGAATCGCTGATCGCCGAGGTCGCGAACGCGAACTCCGCAGACGTCGACCTCGCGGTCGCCACGGCCCGCCGCGCCTATGACACAGTGTGGTCCCGCCTCAGCGGAGCGGACCGCGGAAAGTACCTGTTCCGGATCGCCCGCCTGGTGCAGGAGCGCGCCCGCGAACTTGCCGTCGCCGAGAGCCTGGACAATGGCAAGCCGATCAAGGAGAGCAGGGACGTCGACGTGCCCCTGGTCGCGGCCTGGTTCTTCTACTACGCCGGCTGGGCTGACAAGCTCGACTACGCCGGCCTTGGTGCAAACCCCCGGGCACTCGGGGTGGCGGCGCAGGTCATCCCGTGGAACTTCCCGCTGCTGATGCTGGCCTGGAAGATCGCTCCGGCGCTCGCCGCCGGGAACACCGTGGTGCTCAAGCCCGCCGAGACCACCCCGCTCAGCGCGCTGATCTTCGCCGAGATCCTGCAGCAGGCCGGCCTTCCGGATGGCGTCGTCAACATCATCACGGGCGCCGGCGACACGGGAGCTGCGCTGGTCAACCACCCCGACGTCAACAAGGTCGCCTTCACCGGCTCGACCGCGGTTGGACGGGCCATCGCCAAGTCGACCGCGGGAACCGGCAAGAAGATCACCCTGGAGCTCGGCGGCAAGGCGGCCAACATCGTCTTCGACGATGCGCCGATGGACCAGGCCATCGAGGGGATCGTCAACGGGATCTTCTTCAACCAGGGTCACGTCTGCTGTGCCGGTTCGCGCCTCCTCGTGCAGGAGAACGTGCACGACGAGGTCATCGACCGGCTGAAGCAGCGGCTGTCCACCCTGCGCTTGGGCGACCCGCTCGACAAGAACACCGACATCGGGGCCATCAACTCGAAGGAGCAGCTGGAGCGCATCCGCGAGCTCAGCAATGTCGGCGAGCAGGAGGGGGCTGACCGCTGGACGGCCGACTGCGTGATCCCAGACAAGGGTTTCTGGTTCGCGCCGACCATCTTCACCAACGTGTCGACCAGCCACCGCATCGCCCGGGAAGAGGTTTTCGGTCCGGTGCTTTCTGTGCTGACCTTCCGCACCCCGGCCGAGGCGATCGCCAAGGCGAACAACACGCCCTACGGGCTTTCCGCCGGGATCTGGAGCGACAAGGGGAGCAAGATCCTCGCCGTCGCCGACCAGTTGCGCGCGGGCGTTGTCTGGGCGAACACCTTCAACCGGTTCGACCCGGCCAGCCCGTTCGGCGGGTACAAGGAGTCCGGCTACGGCCGCGAGGGCGGACGCCACGGCTTGGCCGCCTACCTTCAATCCGCCACGCTCTCAGAAACCCGTGGGTTGAGTAGCGAGCGCAGCGAGCGTATCGAAACCAAGAAACCCTCCAAGAAGCCGGCAAAGGGAGCCAAGAAATGACCCGCCTCGCCGTCCCCAAGACGTACAAGCTCTACATCGGTGGCAAGTTCCCGCGCAGTGAGTCCGGCCGCGTGTACGACCTGGTGTCGGCATCCGGAACCTTCCTCGCGAACGTCGCGAAGGCGTCGCGCAAGGATGCCCGGGATGCGGTGCGTGCTGCACGGTCGGCGGTCGCCGGCTGGTCTGGAACGACCGGCTACAACCGCGGGCAGGTGCTCTACCGCATCGCGGAACTGCTCGAAGGGCGCCGTGCCCAATTCGTCGACGAGATCATGCAGTCTGAGGGCGTTTCAGCGGATGATGCCGGCCAGCAGGTCGACGCCGCCATCGACGTGTGGGTCTGGTACGCCGGCTGGGCCGACAAGTACGTGCAGGTGGCCGGCAACGGCAACCCGGTCAGCGGCCCGTACTTCAACATCTCAACGCCCGAGCCGACCGGTGTGGTCGCGATCATCGCCCCCCAGGAGTCGTCGCTGCTCGGATTCGTCAGCGTCGTCGCGCCCGCCCTGGTCAGCGGGAACACGGTGGTCGTCGTCGCCAGCGAGAAGTCGCCGCTCAGCGCCATCAGCCTCAGTGAGGTCATGGCGACGAGCGACGTTCCGGGCGGGGTGGTCAACGTGCTCACCGGCTCGGCGGCGGAGCTTGCCCCCTGGCTGGCCGGCCACGCTGACGTGAACGCGATCGACCTGGCGGGCGCGGGGGACACGGACTGGGTCGACCTTCAGATTGCCGCGGCCGACACGCTCAAGCGGGTGTTGCCGCCGGAGCCCGGCGTTCCTGCGCCTTCCGTGCAGCGGGTGACCTTCTTCACCGAGACGAAGACTGTCTGGCACACTAAGGCGCTGATCTGAGCAGATGGCCCGCAAACGAGGTGAGACGGATGCCCGCGGCCGGCTGGAGTCTGACCCGTTCGACTATCGCGAGACCAAGGCCGGGGAGCTGATGATCTCGCGAGGCGGGCGGGTGGTGGTGACCCTCGGAGGAAAGCGGGCGGCCGCCCTCCTGAAGTCGCTCGCCAAGGCCGATGAGGCCGGTGAGCAATTGCTGCTGGCGAAGGCGACCGGTAACTACAAGCAGGGCAACGAGCGCTAAGCAAATCCTGAGAACCGGTCTCAGGGTCGGTGGCTACTCTGTTCCGATGCCTGAACGCCTTGCCGCTGCCCCTGCCCACGAACCTGCCGTCGCCCGTCGGAGCCTGCGTGGACTGCTGGTGCTGGTCGGCGCTCTCGCGCTGGGGCTGTTCGGCGCACTCGGCACGCCGACGGCGGCCGCGGCTTTCGATGAGGGAACCGTTCACTCACTGGCGAACCAGAGCCGCGCGGCGGGCGGGCTCGGCCCGCTCACCCTCAACGCGTCTCTCAGCCAGGTAGCAGCCAATTGGGCCAACCAGATGGCGGCAAACGGGACGATGAGCCACAACCCCAGTTACTCCAGCCAGATTCCGGGAGGGTGGAGCAAGGCCGCTGAGAACGTGGCCCAGGGTTACCCCAGCGGCTCGGCAGTGCACCAGGGGTGGATGAACTCGGCGGGTCACCGCGCCAACATCATGGGCGATTTCACCGACATCGGCATCGCCCATATCTCGTCCGGGGGAACGACGTGGTCCGTTCAGGTGTTCGCCAAGTACGGTGCGAGCGTCCCGGCTCCGGCGCCGGCGGCGGCGCCACCACCACAGGCAGCTGCCCCCGCCCCCGCACCGGTGCCCGCCGCTGACGCCGCCCAGCCGGCTCCCGCCGCTCCGGAGGCATCCGACGCGGCGGCCGTGCCACAGCGAAGTGCAAAGGCGCCGGCAGAGGTCTCGGCGTTCCTGTCGGAAACTGATGGCGAAGCATCCGCTGCTGACGACAAGCGTGCAGAAAAGCGGGCCGAGCGCCACGCCGAACGTGCCCAGGGCGACTCGGCGGCAGCAGCATCCGGATCCATCGCCACCAAGCTGTCGCTCGGAGCCGGCCTTGTCGGCGCCCTCATCATCGCCGTTTCAGGATGGTTCCGGTTCAGCCACGCTCGCTGAGTCGCTGACCCTCTTTCGGGGGCAAGGAGTTAGGTAACGAAAAGGTAACGGCTTCCACTAGAGTGGCTTCACCCGCATCCGCGGGCCCTAGCGACCCACGGAAGATCGATGTCAATGGCGACAGCGTTCCACCCGGTGTCCGGTACCCCGATGACCGGCCCGATGCTCAGGCTGATAGTGGCCTCGGCGCTCACGCTCTCCTTCGTGCTTGTGCTCGTTCTCGGGCCGTCCGCCAACAAGAGCCATGCGACCAGCATGTTCGGGACGCTGCGTGAGCCGGGCGACTCCGCGCTGATCGCAGGGCATCGCGGCGACCGATCCGCCGCGCCGGAGAACACCATCCCAGCGCTCCAGAGCGCGCTGGACGGCACCATGGTCTACGTGGAGACCGACATCCGCCTGAGCTCCGATGGCGTGCCGGTGCTGATCCACGACGCCACGGTTGACCGCACCACCAACGGGAGCGGGCGGGTGTCCGAGTTGACTCTGGCGGAACTGCAGCAGCTGGATGCCGGGTCCTGGTTTGCGAAGGTGTTCGCCGGCCTGCAGATTCCGACCCTGGAATCGTTCCTCGGGTTACTGGCCGAGTCGAACAAGAAGGCGATGCTCGAGCTCAAGGGAGACTGGACCGAAGAGGCCCTGATCGCGGTCAGCGCCCTCGTCGAGTCCCACGGCCTGGCGCGCCGGGTTGTGGTGGCCAGCTTCAACACCGACACGCTGACCAGGCTGCAGGAGGTGGTTCCCGACCTGCTGCGCATGATCATCATCCGCGACCTGCCCGCGGACCCTGTCGCGCTCATCCGGGAGTTCGGTGCCATCGGCGTGGTGACCTCGCCGCCGTCGGTGGAGGCAGATGCCACGGTGGTCGACCGCATCCATCAGGACGGATTCGGCATCCTGTTGTACACGCTCAACCAGAAGCAGAGCTGGCGGTCAGCGCTCGCCCTCGGCGTTGACGGGATCATCACCGACCAGCCGAGCGCCCTCGACTCCTGGCTGGCCGCAACGGCACCGGGAACGTAACGTTCGACCTGGGTACACTGGCGTTTCCCAGCCACACCGCACATGATGGAGCGACGACAGTGCGATCCGGGAGGTGCCGACATGGCAACGACAGACTCCGCAGAAGCGCACACAATTGCCTTTGTGGGCGATTCTCTGGTTCGCGAGGGCGACTGGGCCGACTGGATCGGTGGCAACACGGTTCACAACTTCGGTGTCAGCGGAGATACCACTGATGACGCCCTGGCGAGGCTCGATTCCGTTATCGAGACCCGGCCGGATGAGGTGCTGCTCCTGATCGGCACCAACGACCTGGGCACCAGGCAAACGGTTGAGCACCTGGTGCGCAACATCGAGTCGATGCTCATCGAGTTGCGTCGCGCGCTGCCTGAGTCACGTGTGCTGGTGCACTCGATCCTGCCGCGCGGACGCGAGTTCGCCCGCAGCATCAAGGACGCCAACATCCACCTGCGCCAGTTCAGCGCGACCGTGCGCGCCCAGTACCTCGACCTGTGGCCGGCGCTGGCCCTGGAAGATGGCAGCATCAACCCGCAATACTCGGACGACCAGTTGCACCTGAACGCCGAGGGCTACCAGGCGTGGCTTGCCGAGTTGTTGCCAGCACTTGAGCGCCTGCGCGAACGTCCTCCGATGACCAGCCCGATCAGGGTCATCCGAAAAGACGAGTACTCCCGCCCGGCTTAGCGCGTGTGCTTTCAGCTGCCCGGGGGCGGTGCATGTAGCCGGCTGGGCTCGTAGCATGCAGGGTATGACAATCAAGCTCGAGAACGTCGGCATCGCCGTTCGCGACCTGGACGCAACGATCTCCTTTTTCACCGACCTCGGTCTGACTGTCGTCGGCCGCGACACGGTCAGTGGCGAATGGACCGACACGGCGGTCGGCCTTGACGGCAACCGCGCAAACATTGCGATGCTCCAGACGCCAGACGGTCATGGCCGTATTGAGCTCTTCGAGTACATCCACCCCGAGGCGATCGAGTCGGAGCCCACTCGTCCCAACGAGATTGGCATGCACCGCGTCGCCTTCTCGGTCGACGACATCGACACAGCCCTTGAGATAGCCGCGAGGCACGGATGCTACCCGCTTCGCGGAGTGGCGACCTATCGGGACGTTTACAAGCTCACCTACGTCCGCGGCCCCAGCGGCATCATCGTGATGCTCGCCGAGGAGCTGCAGAAAAACTGACGGGCCGTTGTCCGATTAGCACGCGAATTTCGCAGCACTGTAAGCAAGTCCGCCCGGGCCAGCCCTCGCCGGCTCTTCTCCTCCCCAGTTGTCGGTGGATTTGTTCTCCACAGATT
>NZ_JBTMWX010000009.1:0-68860 GCF_054489245.1 Homoserinimonas sp. A520
TGTCCTGTCACGAACCTGTCAGCGATGTCCCGTCACTTCACACCCGCTCGAGCCGCTGCGTGGTCAACAAACCGGCTCGCGGTTGGAGGCGCGTAACCGCATCCGGGCGCCGTTTAGGATGGACACCATGGCCGCCGGTGACTCCTTCTACATTGCGACGCCCATCTTCTATGTCAACGACGTGCCCCACATCGGCCACGCGTACACCGAGGTTGCGGCCGACGTGCTCGCGCGCTGGCACCGTCAGAGCGGCGACGACACCTGGCTTCTGACCGGAACGGATGAACACGGCCAGAAGATCCTGCGCACCGCCGTCGCGAACGGGGTGAACCCGAAGGAGTGGGCCGACCGCCTCGTCGACACCGCGTGGAAGCCGCTGCTCGAGACGATCAACATCGCCAACGACGACTTCATCCGCACGACCGATGAGCGGCACGAGACCGGCGTGAAGCTGTTCCTGCAGAAGCTCTACGACGACGGGTTCATCTACCAGGGCGAGTTCGAGGGCCACTACTGTGTCGGCTGCGAGGAGTACAAGCAGCCGGGCGACCTGATCCCGGGAACCGGCGAGTTCGAGGGCCAGCAGGTGTGCGCCATCCACTCCAAGCCGGTTGAAGTGCTCAAGGAGACCAACTACTTCTTCCGGATGAGCGACTTCGAGCAGCCGCTGCTCGACCTCTACGAGTCGAACCCCGACTTCGTGCAGCCGGACAGCGTGCGCCACGAGGTCATCCAGTTCGTCAAGCAGGGGCTCCGCGACCTCTCGATCAGCCGCTCCAGTTTCGACTGGGGCATCCAGATCCCCTGGGACGACAAGCATGTCGTCTACGTCTGGTTCGAGGCGCTGCTCAACTACGTGACCGCGATCGGCTACGGCGTCGACCAGGAGCAGTTCGACCGCCGCTGGCCGGCCACCCAGCTGGTCGGCAAGGACATCGCCCGTTTCCACGCCGTGATCTGGCCGGCCATGCTGATGGCGGCGGGACTGCCCATTCCGACCAAGGTTTTCGGTCACGGCTGGCTGCTGGTCGGCGGCGAGAAGATGTCCAAGTCGAAGCTGACCGGTATCGCCCCATCCGACATCACCGACACGTTCGGCGTGGATGCGTTCCGCTACTACTTCATGAGCGCCATCCACTTCGGCCAGGACGGTTCGTTCAGCTGGGAAGACCTGGCTGCCCGCTACCAGGCGGAGTTGGCGAACGGTTTCGGCAACTTGGCCTCCCGCGTCATCGCCATGGTGAACCGCTACTACGACGGCGTGCTGCCAGCGCCCGGCGACTACACCGAGGCCGACCTCGGCATCCAGAGGACGGTGGCGGATGCTGTCACGGGCGCAGACGCTGCGATGCAGAAGCTGGCGATTCACGACGCTCATGCTGCCATCTGGACGATCGTCGATGAGCTGAACGGTTACATCACCATCCAGGAACCGTGGGTGCTGGCCAAGAACGACGACACGCGCGAGCGCCTCGGAACGGTTCTCTATACAGCGGCTGACGGGTTGCGCGCCCTCGCCGTGTTGTTGTCACCGTTCATTCCCGATGCGACCGCGAAGCTGTGGGAAGCGCTTGGGCAGGAGTCAGAGGTGCAGGCCCAACTCATCCCGGATGCCGGCACCTGGGGCCAATTGGACCCCGGCACCAAGGTGGGCACCCTCACAGCGTTGTTCCCCCGCATCGAGCAGGTGGAGGCAGCGGTTTGAGTTACCCCCCGCTGCCAGAACCGCTGGTGGTGCCGGTCTACGACAACCACACCCACCTCGAGATGGTGCTCGGCGACGACGCCCCTGACTACCGCGACCAACTGGACAGCGCGAGCAGCGTGGGCGTGCGCGGTGTCGTGCAGGTGGGAACGGACCTCGAATCCTCCCGCTGGTCGGCGGAGGTCGCCGCCAGGGAGCCGCGGATCCTCGCCGCGGTCGCCATCCACCCGAACGAGGCGCCGAGGCTAGGAGACGAGCTTGATGCGGCCCTGGCGGAGATCAACGTGCTGGCTGGACTTCCCCGCGTGCGCGCCGTCGGTGAGACCGGCCTCGACTTCTTCCGAACCGGGGAGGATGGCCGCGCCGCGCAGTTCCGCTCGTTCGAAGCGCACATCGAGATTGCCAGGAAGCACGACCTCGCCCTGCAGATCCACGACCGGGACGCCCACGCCGAGGTGATCGCCACCCTGCGCCGGGTGGGTGCACCCGAGCGCACCGTTTTCCACTGCTTCTCCGGCGACGCCGAGATGGCGAGGCTCTGCGCGGACAACGGCTGGTACCTGTCCTTCGCCGGGACGGTGACCTTCAAGAACGCCACTAATCTCCGTAGTGCGCTTGAGGTAGTCCCGCGCAGCCAGATCCTGATCGAGACGGATGCGCCCTACCTAACGCCCATGCCCTTCCGTGGGCGACCGAACTCCTCCTACCTGATCCCGCACACCCTCCGCTTCATGGCCGACCACCTGGGCACCGAAGCGTCCATGCTGGCCGCCCAGATCTCGTCGAACACCGAACTGGTCTACGGCAACTGGGACGCCGAGCCGGTCACCCAGGACGCCGCTTCGCCGTTCGACCCGGCCATCGAACCGCACGAGCTCGCGTGATGCAGACACTGTTGGGACCGGCCGAGATCAGGGACCTCGCCGACCTGCTCGGCATCCAGCCGACCAAGAAGCTGGGCCAGAACTTCCTTCTCGACGCGAACACCGTGCGCCGCATCGTCAAGGTAGCCCGAGTGCAGCCGGGGGAGACCGTTGTCGAGGTCGGGCCTGGACTCGGGTCGCTCACCCTGGGGCTGACCGAGGTGGGCGCATCCGTCATCGCCGTCGAAATTGACGTGCGGTTGGCGGCCCAGCTTCCGCTCACCGTCGCCCAGTTGCAACCGGATGCTGACCTCACCGTGATCACGCACGACGCCATGACCATCACCGAGTTGCCAGGCAACCCGACCACCCTGGTCGCCAACCTGCCGTACAACGTTTCGGTGCCGGTACTGCTGCATTTCCTCGAGCATTTTCGCGGAATCAGCTCCGGCCTGGTGATGGTGCAGGCCGAGGTCGGGCAGCGCATCGCCGCCGACCCGGGGTCGAAGGTGTACGGCAGCCCGAGCGTCAAGGCGGCCTGGTACGGGCACTGGAAGACGTCGGGCATGGTGAGCCGTCAGGTCTTCTGGCCGGTGCCGAACGTCGACTCGATCCTGGTCGGGTTCCGCGTGCGCGATGAGCCGATCGGCACCGAAGAGGAGCGACTGGCGACCTTCCGGCTGGTGGATGCCGCCTTCGGCCAGCGGCGCAAGATGCTGCGACAGGCGCTGGCGGAATCCTTCGGGAGTTCGGCCCAGGCATCCGCCACCCTCGAAAAGGCGGGCATCCCGCCGACCCAACGCGGTGAGCAGCTCACGGTGCACGACTTCTTGAGTATCGCCCGGGCGATCTAGTGCCGGGTAGCCTGTCAGGCATGGCAGGCGTATCCGAGCAGAACATCTCAGCCGAAAGGCTGCTGGCGGCGACCGGTCGGTTGCGGGACCAGTGGCACGAACTCCTCGACGAGCAGAACGCGAGCACCTGGACGCACACGCAGATCGCCACCTGGCTGCGCGAGACCCACGGCGTTGATGGCTGGTGGGCGCAAGGCGTGACCGTCGGCTACGAGCAGGCGAAAGGGATGCGGGTCCCCGGGCAGCAGCCAGACGGCACCTTTTCGACGAGCGCCAGCAAGACGGTGGAGCGGCCCCAGTCCGACGCGCTGGAGCTGGCAATCGACGCCTACGGTGCCGCGGCCGGCAGCGAGCCGGTCAGTGTGAGCCGTGACGCGAAGCATCCGACCGCCCGCTGGAAACTCGCCGACGGCACGACGGCCCTGGCGACGGTCAGCCCTGGCGGCGGAGGCAAGTCCCGCATCGTGCTCACCCACTCGAAGCTTGCGCACGCGGAGCGCCTGGGCGAGGCGAAAGCGGAGCTGGCCGCGGTTCTCGACGCACTCGCGTCCAGAGTGGACAGATCAGTCGACTAGGTTTAACGCATGACCACCGGGGCTGCATCGAAGGTGGTGCACGCACGGGCACCGGGCAAAATCAACGTGTACCTGAAGGTCGGCGCCCTGCTCGAAGACGGCTACCACGATGTCGCCACCGCGTACCAGGCTGTCTCGCTCTACGAAGATGTCTGGGCCAGCCACGCCAACGATTTTTCGGTCAGCTTCAGCGGTCCGATCGACTGCTCCGAGTTGGTGACGGATGGCTCCAACCTGGCGCTGAAGGCGGCCGGCCTGCTCGCACGCAAGACCGGATACCGGCGCGGCGTGCGGCTCGAGATCGAGAAACACGTCCCGATTGCGGGCGGCATGGGTGGGGGGTCAGCGGATGCCGCGGCCACCCTCCTCGCCTGCGACGCGTTGTGGGGAACCGGGCTGACCCGGGAAGAACTGCTCGACCTCGCCTCCCAGCTCGGTGCGGACGTTCCGTTCGCGTTCACCGGTGGCACGGCGATCGGTACCGGGAACGGCGACCAGTTGAGCCCCGCGTTGGCCAAGGGGACGTTCCAGTGGGTTTTGGCGCTCGCCGACTACGGCCTCAGCACCCCCGAGGTCTACGACGAACTCGATCGTCACCGCGACCGCCACGCCCAGGACATCTTCCCGGTGCAGGCGCAACCGCACGTCGACGCCAACGTGCTTCAGGCGTTGCGGGCCGGCGACCCGCTGATGCTGGCCGAAGTGCTGCACAACGACCTGCAGGCCCCGGCGCTGCACCTCGAGCAGGGCCTGTCCCGCATCATCGAGTTGGGCGAGGCGAACGGGGCGCTCGCCGGCATCATCTCGGGATCGGGCCCCACGGTCGCGTTCCTTGCCGCCGACCTCGACAATGCGCTGGAACTGCAGATCGCACTGAGCGCCGCGCGGCTGACCGTGGTGCGCGCGACCGGCCCCGTGCACGGCGCACGGCTGGTCGCCGAGTAGCCCGCCTTATGACCCACGCTATTAGCGTGTCTCCTCGTCACGTGCTTCCATTCTCCGGTTCTCCGGGTCCCTTCCCTCGCCCACTTCAGGTGAAAAGGCAAAAAGTCGCCGAAAACTCGCTCGTTGGGTGACTTTTCGTCTTCTCGTGAATCATTGAGTATTCGCCGCTCTCAACCCATTCCGCGAAAAGGCGAAAAGTCACCGAAAAACCGATTCTTAGGTGACGTTTTACCTTCTCATGCGTTGGGGAGCATGGCACGGTGGACAACTTCGGCGACGAATGCTCGCCATCGGGCACCATGGGCGGATGCCGCGCAAGGTTCCCCTTCACCCCGCCTTGAACGCCTCGGGCTTCACGGTTGCCCGAGCCAGGGAGCTCGGGCTCGGCAAGCACCGCCTTTTCGGCTCCGACCTCGCGCGGCCGTTTCATGGCATCCGCTCGAAACGCCTGGACGAAACCAGAGTTCTCGGCTTGTGTCTGGCGTACCGTCCACGGCTGCGGCCAGACCACTTCTTCAGCCATGCGACGGCGGCGCTCATTCACGGGATGCCCGTGCCGCTCTCCGTCGAGGCAGACCTTCGTCTCCACGTCACCGCGATGGCGCCGAGCAGCGTTCCTCGGACGGTGGGTGTTGTCGGGCACTCGGTCCAGCGGGGCCGGGAGCGCGTCATGAGTCGGAACGGCTATCCGGTCGGGTCCGCCCTGCAGACCTGGTGCGAACTGGCTGGAGTTCTGGATCGGGACGACCTCGTGGCAGTGGCCGACTATATGGTCGGCGGGGACCGGCCGCTCACCTCACTCGGGGAGCTCGCGCACGCGGCGAAAATGTGGGGGCGACAGCGCGGCGGAAGGCGTCTGCGCGAGGCGGCAGGCCGCGCCAGCATTGGAGCTCAGTCCCGGATGGAGTCCCTCGCACGCATGCTGGTGATCGACGCAGGTTTCCCTGAGCCGGTTGTCAATGGAATCGTGCGCAACGATGCCGGGCGCTGGGTGGCTGAGTCCGATCTGGTCTTCGCCGAGTTCAAGCTCGTGCTGGAGTACGACGGGGACGGGCATCGCACCGACCGCGTCCGTTTTCTCAACGACATCGACCGCAGGCAGCGCATCGAGGAGGCCGGCTGGACGGTCATCCAACTCACGCCGCGACACATCTTCGAACGGCGGGAGCACACGATCGCCCTCATCGCTTCCCACTTGAGTGCCCACGGATGGGCGGGAAACGTCGTCTCGTCGCCACCCGTGCGTGCGAGAAGGCGATAAGTCGCCCAACGCCGCGATTTTCGGTGACTTTTCGCATTCTCGTCGGAAGCAGGGAGCGCTTCCCGGCACGGGCAGTGACTCCGTAGGCTAGGTGGCATGAGTGAGTCGAACCCGTACGCTCCACCGCCCGTCCCTCAACAGTCGTACCAGGCGGTCGCAAAGAAGCCGCCGCTGTCCCCGGAACTGAAGAAATCGGCATCCGTCGCCGGTGCGGTCAGTTTCACCGTGATGTCGATCGGCTGGGGGCTGTTCTCCACGGCCGCCGGCATCGGACTCTTTGCCGGTTTCTTCGCCTGGATGCTCGGAGTGGTCGGGGCATCAGGTAACGGTGCCGACGCCGACTACTTCCGCTTGCAGGAGTTCATCGAGAGCATCAACCCGGGTGCCTGGATCATCCCACTGGTCATCGCCGGCCTCGTCGGCATCGGCCTGTGGGTATGGTTCCTGTTCATCAGCCGAGGCATGCTGGCGAGGGCACATCACCCGTCGCCGTGGGGTGTCACGTGGGCCGGTGCGGGCGTCGCGATTGCCGCGAGCTGGCTCGTGTCGTGGATTGCCTGGCTTCCGCTGCAATTTGTGGGAGTCATCGCACCGGATGCATACAACTCGTTCGAGAGCGGCGTCACGATCACCATCATCCTCGCCATCGTGTCGTTCGTGCTGAACCTCGCGATCTCTGCGGTGATCGGCTGGCTCTCCTGGTGGTGGATGGCCCACGCGATGCGGCCCGGGCCCCAGCACGCGTGAGGATTCAAGTCACAGGCTGACCGGCTACAGTCAGTCCAGTGGCACATCTTCTCGGGGCCGAGTCCCTGCACCTCGAATACCCGACCCGCGTCATCTTCGACAAAGTCACCATCGGCATCAACGAGGGTGAACGGATCGGCGTCGTCGGCCGCAACGGCGACGGCAAGTCGACTTTGCTGCGCCTGCTCGCCGGGCGCATAGAACCGGATTCCGGACGCGTCACGCGGCGCGGCGGGGTCACTATCGGCATGCTCGACCAGGGCGACGAGCTCGACGACACCCTGGTCGTCAGTCACTGCATCGTGGGCGACCGCGAAGAGTACGAGTGGGCTTCGGATGCCCGCATCCGCGACGTCATCGACGGCCTCCTGGTCGACATTCCGTGGGATGCCACCCTCGGCCAGCTCTCCGGTGGCCAACGCCGTCGCGTCGGCCTGGCCAAATTGCTGGTCGGCGACTGGGACGTCATCTTCCTCGATGAGCCGACCAACCACCTCGACGTGGAGGGCATCGCCTGGCTCGCCGGGCACCTGAAGAAGCGCTGGCCGGCCACCCAGGGCGGGCTGGTGGTGGTCACCCACGACCGGTGGTTCCTCGACGAGGTCTGCACCGACACCTGGGAGGTGCACGATCAGCTCATCGAGCCGTTCGAGGGCGGCTATGCCGCCTACATCCTGCAGCGGGTGGAACGCGACCGGATGTCATCCGTCACCGAGGCGAAGCGCCAGAACCTGATGAAGAAGGAGCTGGCCTGGCTGCGCCGGGGAGCACCCGCACGTACCGCGAAGCCGAAGTTCCGGATGGATGCCGCGTACGAGCTGATCGCGAACGAGCCGCCGCCGCGCGACACTGTTGCGCTGAGCCAGCTGGCCACCTCACGGCTGGGTAAGGATGTCGTCGACCTGCTCGATGTCGGCGTCAGCTTTGGCGACCGCGAAGTGTTGAAGGACATCGAGTGGCGCATCGCACCGGGCGAGCGCACCGGAATTCTCGGCGTCAACGGAGCGGGAAAGTCGACACTGCTGTCGCTGATCGCGGGCACGCTGCAACCGACCACGGGCCGGGTGAAGCGCGGCAAGACCGTGAAGGTCGCCATCCTGAGCCAGCAGCTGGACGAGCTCGCCGACATCCAGGAGGACAGGGTGATGGATGTCATCGCCCGCCAGAAGAGCTCCTACGTCACCGGCGGCAAGGAGCTGACCCCCGGCCAGCTGCTCGAGCGCATGGGCTTCATGAGTGCCCAGCTGAGCACCCGCGTCAAAGAGCTGAGTGGCGGCCAGCGTCGCCGGCTGCAGCTGCTCCTCATCCTGCTCGGCGAACCGAACGTGCTCATCCTGGACGAGCCCACCAACGACCTGGACACCGACATCCTGGCCGCCATCGAAGACCTGCTCGACTCCTGGCCGGGCACCCTCATCGTCGTCAGTCACGACAGGTACCTGCTCGAGCGAGTGACCGACAACCAGTACGGCATCCTGGACGGGCGGATGCGGCACCTCCCCGGCGGGGTCGACCAGTACCTGAAGATCCGCTCCGGTGCGACGACGACCGGCGGGGTTCCGGCGGGCAGCAACACGGCGAAGACGCCTGGCACCTCCAGGCTGGCCGGCGCTGAGCTGCGCAACGCCGAGAAGGAGCTGGCCTCGGTCAGCCGCAAGCTGGAGAAGGTCACCGGAAAAATCTCGGAGATCCACGACCGGATGGCTGCGCACGACCAGAACGACTACACCGGCCTGGGCGCCCTCTCTACCGAGATTTCGTCGCTGGAGACCTCGATGGAAGAACTCGAACTGCGGTGGCTGGAGCTGACCGAGGCACTCGGCAAATGAACACCGACAAGTTCCGCGCACTGCTGATCGCCGAGCAGAACGAGACCGTGCAGCTCATGTCGACCCTCGGCGCGGACATCAGCGCCCTGGTTGCCGCCCGCCAGGATTCCAACAACGACGACGAGCACGACCCGGAAGGCTCGACGCTGGCGTTCGAACGGTCACAGACGGATGCCCTGCTCGCCCAGTCCACGCAGCGCCTCCGCGACATCGGCGCGGCTCTGGAGCGACTGGATGCCGGAACCTACGGCGTCTGCGAGACCTGCGGCAAGCCGATCGCGTCTGCTCGCCTTGAGGCGAGACCCTATGCGAGAACGTGCATATCCTGCGCAACACGGTAACCGGGGCAGTTCTCCACAGCTTTGCGACTTCCTGGATCTGACAGGTCAAGAGCCCTCAATACTGATGTTCATGTCGGTGATAGTTAAAGCACAGGGCCCCGCTGATCTGCTCGCGATGATGCCATCGCTCATAGGGTTCACTCCTCAGCGAAGCTTCGTGTTGCTAGCCTTCCGGGGCAAACGCACCTGTGGCGCAATCCGCTTCAACTTGCCGAGTTCGACAACTGAAGCCGTACTCAAACGCATCGCGACTAATGCGGTGGGCACCCTGTGCAAGATCTCGGGCGTCGACAGCGTAGTCGTGGCAATCTTCACGGACGAGGCCATTGGAACGGGCGGGATGCCCCACAGCGATTTTGCGGATGTGCTGGGTCGTCGACTTCGGTTCTCCGGGTTCGGACTGCGCGAGTCGTTGTGCCAGGCGAGCGATGGGTGGGGGTCCTACTGTGACGCTGACACCCCCGACGGCGGGCATCCGCTCAGCGACATTGCCAACTCTCCCGTCGTCGCGAACCTCCCGCCGGAGGCGCTGCCCGACGATGCCGATACCCCGGCGCGTGTCCCCGACGCCCCGGCGGCCGACAAGAAGCGGGTGAGCAACGCGCTCGCGCGTTATCGGCGACTCGCCGTGATCGAGAGGAAGGGCGACCTCGATAGCCTTCCAGCCGAATTGGACGCGCTGGGGGATCTGACAGGGTTCGTAGAGAAAGCCCTCGATTGGGATGAGTCGGCCATCAGAGACAACGATGCGCTCCTCCTCTTCGTGCTCCAGGGCCCTCCGATGCGAGACACGACCATGCTCCAGTGGGCATCGAGCCTGGCCATTGGTGACGTCATGATGGACGAAGCGGAGCGCTGGAACCGTGGTGGGCGCGACCTCAGCATGGCCGACGTGGTGACATCCCCGAACCTTATGTTCGGAAGAGGGCCGAGACCTGATCCTGAACGAATTGAACGCGGAATTCAGCTGCTCCTGACGGTTGTGTCACGGGCTGAGGACGCGGAGCGGCTCTCTCCGCTCTGCATGCTCGCCTGGCTGAATTGGGCTCTCGGTCGCGGAAGTCGGGCCGGTCGCTACATCGACGAGGCGCGGGCGATTGATCCGAACTACGGGATGGCGGAGTTGCTCGACACCATGCTGAGCAACGGCATGCTGCCGGAGTGGGCGTTCGCCGTACCCACGGATTCGATCTGATCCCAAAAGTGTTGCTGCAGGCATATAATTGGATATATGAAGACCATGATCGACGTTGACGATGAAGCCCTGATGGCGGCCGCCCGAGAACTGGGAACGGCAACCAAGAAGGACACCGTGAACGCCGCGCTCACGTTTGCCGCGACACGTCATGCTCGGGTGTCGGCGCTGCTCGATGACCCGCACAGTTACGGCATTGGAGCTGACATCGGTGATGCCGAAGTGATGTCCGCAGCGCGTCGATGAGTCCTGCTGCAGCCACAGGAGCGCTGTATCTCATCGACACGTCGGCATTCGCCAGAGTTGGCGTGCCCTCAGTGAGGACTGTCATCGCCGGTCTCATTGCGGAAGGAGTCGCCGCAACCTGCGTCACAGTCGACTTGGAAGCGGGATACTCCGGTCGAACCGCAGACGATGTTCGAACCATCGCAGAGAACCGCCGGACCCTGTATCGGAACCTGCCGATCACCGAGCCGATTGCCGAGTATGCGAGACAGGTCCAACTCAGGATGGCGGTCCGTGGGCAACATCGTGCCGCCGGAATTGTGGACGTGCTGACCGCCGCAGTCGCCGAACACTATGGAGCGATCATCCTGCACTACGACTCTGATTTTGAACACATCGCTGCGGTGACGGGTCAACAGCAGCTATGGGTAGCACCCAGGGGAACCCTCTAGCAACGTTGCTAGAAAGGCGGCGCCGGCAAGACCGTGCGGGGTGGCGCGGACCGCAGGTTACGCCGCGTGACGTCACACAATGTCACGCAATTTCGAACTGGCGGCGTGCTCGCTGAAGCTGGATAGACAACTTCCCCCAGCATCCGTTTCGAAAGGCTCCACCATGTCTGACCAGCCAGAACTCATCGCCGCGCCGAAGTCCCGCGGCAGGCTTTACGCCATCATCGCCGCGGCGCTCGTCATTGTGATCGCCATCGTCGTCGGCATCGTCATCGCCACCAACAGCTCGAACGCTGCGCCGACGGATGCCGTCGGCAACGCGATCACCGAGGGCAAGGGCTCAGCAGCAGACCCGGTGAAGATCGGTGTCGTCGGGGCATCCGACGCCTACTGGTCAGACTACGTGGAAGCCGCCGCGGCCGAGGGAATCAGCGTCGAACTGGTCGACTTCGCCAGCTACGAACTGCCCAACCCGGCGCTCACCGAGGGCGAGATCGACCTGAACCAGTTCCAGCACATCGTCTACCTGGCCCAGTACAACGAGGCATCGGGCGAAGATCTCACCCCGATCGGGTCGACCGCAACCTACCCGCTTGCGCTGTACTCGACCCAGTACGACTCTGTCGAGGACATCCCAGCCGGCTCCACCGTCGCCGTGCCGAATGACGCCAGCAACCTGGCGCGTTCGCTCCTCGTTCTTCAGTCCGCGGGACTCATCGAGCTCAAGGGTGGCGGGTCGATCTTCGCAACGCTTGACGATATCGACGCTGCCAAGTCGAAGGTCACCGTCACCGCGCTCGAGGCCGCCCTGGCACCGACTTCGCTGCCCGACGTTGCCGCTGCCATCATCAACAACGACTTCGTTGCGGATGCCGGACTCAGCTTCTCCGACGCCATCGCCACCGACGACCCCGCCGACCCGAACGCCCTGCCGTACGTCAACATCTTCGCGGCGCAGGCCGGTGACGCGGACAACGCGCTGTTCCAGAAGCTGGTCGAGATCTACCAGACCACCAAGGTGGTTCAGGATGGTGTGCTCGAGGTCTCCGGTGGAACGGGAGTGCTGCTGCAGACGCCGGTCGCTGACCTGGTCGGATCCCTCGAGAAGGTTCAGGCGGACATCCGCGCTCAGGGCTGAGAAAGACACCGGGAGGGCGCGGAAGAACTCCGCGCCCTTCTGCCATGGAGAAAGCACCACGAATGCCAGTCATCCAATTGAGCGAAGTCTCCAAGACCTTCCCGCCCCGCGCCAGGGGAGAGGCGCCGCTCGTCGCCCTCGACAACGTCAGCCTCGAGATCGAGAAGGGCGACATCTACGGGATCATCGGCTACTCCGGTGCCGGGAAGTCGACGCTGGTGCGGCTGATCAACGCGCTCGAGCGCACGACCAGCGGCAGCATCGTGGTCGCCGGCGAGGAGCTCAGCACCCTCAAGGAGCGGGAACTCCGCCGCATCCGCCTGGGCATCGGGATGGTGTTCCAGCAGTTCAACCTGTTCACCTCCCGCACGGTGTGGGGCAATGTGGCGTACCCGCTGACCGTCGCCGGCGTGCCCAAGGACCAGCACCAGAAGCGCATCTCCGAGCTGCTGCACTTCGTCGGGCTGGCCGATAAGGCGCACAGCTACCCTGACCAGCTGTCCGGCGGGCAGAAGCAACGGGTCGGCATCGCGCGGGCGCTGGCCACCAGCCCGAGCATCCTGCTGGCGGATGAGGCAACCAGCGCACTCGACCCGGAGACCACTCGCGAAGTGCTCGAACTACTGAAGCGGGTCAACGAGGAGTTCGGCGTGACCATCGTCGTCATCACGCACGAGATGGAGGTCATCCGCTCGATCGCGCACAAGGTCGCCGTGATGGATTCCGGTCGCATCATCGAGCGCGGCGAGGTGTTCGACGTGTTCTCCAACCCCCAGGCGGATGCTACGAAGATGTTCGTCTCCACCGTGGTGCAGGCGGTGCCGGAGCCTGCCGAACTGGCCGCCCTGCGACTGCGGCATCCGGGGCGCATCGTCACCCTCTCGTTCAGCGACAGGGACGTGTCCCAATCGTCGGTGTTCCTCGAGCTGGCCTCGGGCGGCGTTGGGTTCGAGCTGATCTACGGCGGCATCAATGACATCCAGGGGCGGACGTTCGGTCACCTAACCCTGAGTCTTACAGGGGACCCGGGCTCAATAGAGGCCGCCCTGGTTCGCGTACGCGACCTCGTCACCGTGGTGGAGGTGGCCTGATGGACGACCTCATCGACTTGCTTCCACTGCTCTGGCAGTCGACCTACGAGACGCTGTGGATCGTCGGCGTCTCCCTCTTCTTCGGCGGCGTCGGCGGACTCATCCTCGGGCTCGGCCTGTACACGACCCGGCGGGGCAGCTTCCTCGCCAACACGGCGGTCTTCACCGTGCTGAACGTGTTGGTGAACATCTTCCGGCCGATCCCGTTCATCATCTTCCTCGCCGCCGCGCAGCCGCTGGCTCGTGCTGTGGTGGGAACGGGAATCGGCAACACCGCCATCATCTTCACCCTGTCGCTGGCCGCGGCGTTCGGCATCAGCCGCATCGTCGAGCAGAACCTGCTCACGGTGCAGCCTGGCGTGATCGAGGCGGCGCGGTCGGTGGGCGCTGGGCCGTTGAGGATCATCTTCACGCTGCTCATCCCGGAGGCGCTCGGCCCGCTCATCCTCGGCTACACCTTCATCTTCGTTGCGCTCGTCGACATGTCGGCGGTGGCCGGCTATGTCGGCGGCGGTGGCCTCGGCAACTTCGCGATCCAGTACGGCTACCGCCTGTTCAACCCGACCGTCACCTGGGCTGCGGTGCTGATCATCATCGTGCTGGTGCAGCTCGTGCAGTGGCTGGGCAACACGCTTGCGCGGAAGGCCCTGCGCCGCTGAAGCAGGTGCGGGCGGTTGCCCCTTCGGCAAGCTCAGGGGATTTCGACGAGCTCAATCCGCTTAAGCGGGTCGAGCTTGTCGAGACTCGGAGTCAGTCGAAGTCGAGGCTGAGCTTGCGCAGCAGCCCGGCCAGCCGGGTGCGGTCGGCGGGGGAGAGCCGTTCCAGCAGCTCCGCCTCGGCGGTGAGCAGCTGGCTGATCGACCCGTCGACCCGCTCCTGTCCTTCCGTGGTCATCATCACCAGCACCCCGCGGCCGTCGCGCGGGTCGGTTCGCCGCTCTACGAGGCGGCGGGTCACCAGTCGGTCGATCCGGTTCGTCATGGTGCCGGATGACACCAGCGTCTGTTGCAGCAGGGACTTCGGGCTCAGCTGGTAGGGCGCTCCGGCGCGGCGCAGCGCCGATAGCACGTCGAACTCCCACGATTCGAGGTCGGATGCCGCGAACGCGCTGCGTCGGGCGCGGTCCAGGTGGCGGGCGAGCCGGCCGACGCGGCTCAGCACCTGCAGCGGCTCGAAGTCGAGGTCCGGTCGCTCCCGCTCCCACGCCTCGACGATGCGGTCGACTTCGTCGTGTGCGGGCATCCCCCCATTATCGTGCCTAACCGAAAATGAAGGAGTTGCGGGCCCGAAGACGCGATTCAGCGTCATCGAGCGCGCGGTGCCCGGATCTCCTTCGTTCTTGACGCTGTGCGCGGGCAACCCGGCGCGTCTGGCAGAATTGGACGGCGCCGTTTTCATGATGGTGCATTCCGCCTTGGTGTAATGGCAGCACTGCAGTCTTTGGAACTGTCAGGTCCAGGTTCGAGTCCTGGGGGCGGAGCAATGAAAAACGCGGGAGCGTATTTCATTGCTCCGTGCGCGGAGCGCGTTCTTGGCCCTGACACGAGGCCAGGTAGTCCCCGGCGCACACCCACAGATCCCACAAGGAGTCCCCATGTCAGCGTCAGGTCTCGCCGTCGTCATCCTGGCCGCTGGGCAGGGCACCCGCATGAAGTCGGCGAAGGCGAAGGTGCTCCATTCGATTGCCGGCGTTCCCCTGGTCGGTCACGTGCTGGCCACGGCGGAGGAGCTGGGGGCGGCGCACATTCTGGTGGTCGTCCGCCATGAGCGGGATGCGGTCGCTGCGGCCGTTGCCGAGCAGTCGCCACACGCGATCATCATCGACCAGGACGAGATTCCCGGCACCGGCCGTGCAGTCGAGGTCGCGTTGAGTGGCCTCCCGGACGACTTCGACGGACCGGTCGTGGTGCTCAGCGCGGATGTCCCGCTGCTGGATGCGGCCACCCTCCGGGCGCTGGTCTCAGCCCACCGGCACGAGAACAATTCGCTGACCATTCTCAGCGCCAAACTGGACAATCCGTCTGGTTTTGGCCGCATCATCCGCTCGGCTGACGGCCACTTCGAGGGCATCGTGGAGCACAAGGACGCCACCAGCGACCAGCTGCGGGTCGTGGAGGTCAACGCCGGCGTCTACGTTTTCGAGCCGAGAAGCCTGCGTTCGGCCCTGTCCGGGATTGGCACCGACAATGCCCAGCGCGAGATGTACTTGACGGATGCTGCAGCCAACATCCGGGCAACCGGTGGCCGTATCGAGGCGGTTCCCGTCTCCGACCACTGGCTGGTCGCCGGCATCAACGACCGGGTGCAGCTGGGTGCTGCCGCCCGCGAGCTGAATGCCCGCATCGTGCGTGGCTGGCAACTTGCCGGGGTGACCATCCACGACCCGGCCAGCACCTGGATCGACCTGAAGGCGCAGCTCGCCGAAGACGTCGAACTGCTTCCGGGCACCCAGATCAAGGGGGCAACCGTGATCGCCCGCGGTGCGACCATCGGCCCCGACACCACTCTCGTCGATTGCGAGATCGGTGAGGATGCCACCGTCAAGCGCACCGACGCGACGCTCGCTGTGATCGGTGCCGGCGCATCCGTCGGCCCGTTCGCCTATCTGCGCGCCGGAACCTACCTCGGGGCCGACGGGAAGATCGGCACATTCGTCGAGACCAAGAACGCGCGTATCGGTGTCGGCAGCAAAGTTCCGCACCTCAGCTACGTCGGCGACACCGAGGTTGGCGAGCACTCGAACGTCGGCGCCGGCACGATCACCGCGAACTACGACGGCGTGAACAAGCACAAGACCATGGTCGGGTCGCACGCCAGGACGGGCGCGCACAACGTCTTCGTCGCGCCGGTTAGGATTGGGGACGGAGCCTATACGGGCGCCGGTACGGTCGTCCGCAAGGACGTGCCAGCCGGGTCGCTCGCAATCAACGTGGCTCCGCAACGCAATATGGCAGGGTGGGTCGAGGCCAACCGTGCGGGCACTGAGGCGGCGAAAGCTGCTGCGGCATCCGACGGCGATTCGAGCGCGTCCTAGCCCCCGCAAGTCCCAGCCACTGGGCGCCGGCAGAGAGCGAGCACTTCTTGTCCGAAATCACCGTCAACGGACAGAAGCGCCTTGTGTTGGTCACCGGCCGTGCGCACCCCCAACTTGCCGCAGACGTTGCGGCGGCGCTGGAGACCGAGATCGTGACGACGGATGCGCGCACTTTCGCAAATGGCGAGATCTATGCGCGTTACGACGAGAGCGTGCGCGGCTGTGACGCATTCGTGCTGCAGTCGCACACCACGCCGATCAACGAGTGGCTCATGGAGCAGCTCATCATGGTGGACGCGCTGAAGCGCGCATCCGCCAAGCGCATCACCGTAGTTGCGCCGTTCTACCCCTACGCCAGGCAGGACAAGAAGGGTCGCGGCCGCGAGCCGATCTCGGCCAGACTGGTCGCCGACCTGTTCAAGGCTGCGGGTGCCGACCGCATCATGAGCGTCGACCTGCATGCTGCCCAGATCCAGGGTTTCTTCGACGGCCCGGTCGACCACCTGTTCGCCATGCCGGTGCTGCTGAAGTACTTCCAGGAGAAGCTCGACTCCAACACGCTGACCATCGTCTCGCCCGACATGGGCCGGGTGCGGGTGGCTGACATGTGGAGCGACCGGATGGGGGCGCCGTTGGCGATCATCCACAAGCGTCGCGACCCGAAGGTGGCCAACCAGGTCTCGGTGCACGAGATCGTCGGTGAGGTGAAGGGGCGCACCTGCCTGCTGGTGGACGACATGATCGACACCGGTCGCACCATCGCCAAGGCGGCCGAGGCGCTCAAGAAGGCCGGCGCAACCAACGTGGTCGTTGCCGCGACCCACGCGGTGTTCTCCGACCCGGCGTCCACGGTGCTGAACAGCGACTTCATCGACGAGGTCGTGGTCACCGATACTCTGCCGATCCCCGAGGAGAAGCGTTTCCCGACGCTGACGATCCTGCCGATCGCCCCGCTGATCGCCGGAGCCATCCACCAGGTCTTCACCGACGGTTCAGTCACGAGCATGTTCGACGGTGCCGCTTAGACCTGCTTCGGCTCTATCCCCATTACCCGGGGCGCCACCGGGATGAGCCCCATCGAGTCGATGTGGTGTTCTGTCCCGGTCCGGTCGAGCGCGTAGCACTCCCAGCCGAGCCCACCAGGGCCGAGTAGCTCGAAACGTGGTGTCGCCCTCAGCGAGGCGTCCACCATCGCCGAGCGGTAGGTGCAGGCCTGCCAGGCGTTGCTGGTGCCGACCGAGACTGTAGTGAAGACGCCCGGCAGTACGAGGGCCAGCACCGCGAGCAGCACCACCAGTCGCAGCATCCAGGTCTTGCGTGCGCTGCGGATCGGTCTCTCTTCGTACGGTTCGTAGCCGCTCAGTTCGGGGTGCTCGTCGCTCACCGATATAGTCTGACACCCTTCTTCCAAAGTGCACGCTCTCCCGCAGATCGTTCGGGCACCATTCAGCTCCACCCGGCGATCACCCGCGCGAAGCAGGGTTCAGTAGGGCTTCGACCTCGTGACTGGTGTTGCCGTCATCGGGCTTCCCGACTCGACGTGGGACAAGGTGCCGTGGGGTCCGACGATCTCCGATGAGGTGCTGGCGTGGCAGCGCCACCACTGGAGGCGTTCCGCGGTTCATCCATCGAACAAGTTCTCGCGATCTGGCTCCAAAACATCAAGGCAATCAGGTTCTGGGACCTCCCGAGGAAGCTGCAGAATCGATCGCCAGCCTTGACTGATGGGAGCGGTTGACGACCCGGTTGTGCTGACAGTAGTGTCTTACTAGGAGTGCTTAGGGTCCCTAACGAACGGAGTCGCTGACTGTGGCCATCAATGCAGAAGCCATCGAGTCGGTGCTCCCTCACGGAACGACGTCACTCGAACGAGACCAGGAGCTGCTCGTCGTCGTCGCGGCCCGGCTCCGCCGCCTGGACATGATCGTACTGGGCCAATTGGATGTTCCACTCACCTTCAGGCAGTACCGCACGCTCGGTCGAATCGCCGGCGGGTGCACTTCTCTCGGTGAACTCCGCGATCAGGCCGGAGTGACGCTTCCTTCGGTGTCTGAAACCGTCAACGGGCTGGTTCGCCGTGGCCTCATCGAAACACGGCAAAGCGAGTCCGATCACCGGGCGAGAGTCTTGTACACCACCCGGGCCGGCGCTTCGGCCGCAGCAGCGGGAGACAAGGCGTTGCGCGAGGTGATCGGGACCCTGACCCGCGACCTCTCGGATGAAAGGCGCGCGGCGCTGGCGGACTCACTGGAGGTCATCTACAAGGCCGCGACCGTGTACCTCGCCGAAAAGCTCACAACGAACGACTGATGCACTGGTAATCGCCAAGGGCGTGCGAGCAGAACCAGGAGAGGTAGGAGCACATGTTCGGGATGGGCGAGAATCTGGGGGGGCCATCGTGGGTATGACCATGGCGCACAAGGTGCTGGCCGCCCGGAGCGGTCTCGCCGAGGTGAGGCCGGGGCAAATCGTGGTCACCGACGTCGACTTGATCGTGATGGCCGATACCGTCTTCAGTGAGACGCCCGATTGCATGCCAGACGATTTGAAAAAGGTGGCATACCCCGAAAGGGTTGCCGTCCTCATGGATCACGCGGTCCCGGCTCCCACCATCAGGGTGGCGAACGCCCACCGCCGTGCGCGCGAGCACGCGGAACGGCTCGGCTTCCGACGCATCGCCGATGTCGGCAGAGGCGGTATCGAGCACCAGTTGATTTTCGAGGAGTGCCTCGCGTTACCCGGACAACTGGTCGCGTCCAACGATTCTCATACCAGTGCAGCAGGGGTGTTGAACTGCGCCGCGCGGGGGCTCGGATTGGCCGACATCTTCCAGCTTGTGTGCACCGGGAAGACCTGGTACAAGGTCTCACCGACCGTGAAGTTCCGTCTGGATGGCTCGCTTCCATTCGGTGTCTATGGCAAGGATGTCTTCCTCTACATCGCCGAGCGCTACGGCAGTCAGGAGGGGCACGACATAGAGTTCGAGGGGCCGGGCCTGGAATCGATGCCCCTGGATGACCGGGCGACGCTGTCGACGATGTGCACGGAGCTCAACGCCAACTTCGTCATGATGCCCGCCGATCGCTTGGTGCGGGAGCATATCGCCTCGGTGACGAACGCGCCCTTTGTGGCGGTGGAGAGTGACCCAGACGCCGAGTACGCCGCCGTCTATGTCGTTGACCTGAGCGAGCTCGCGCCCCGGATAGCGATGCCGAATTCGATGAATAGGAATGTGCGCTCGGCAACCTCAATCGGCAAGGACCGGGTGAAGGTCGACCAGGCGTTCATCGGATCCTGCGCCAACGGAAAGCTGTCCGACCTCCGAGTAGCCGCCGAAATCGTTCGCGGGCGGCGCGTCGCGGACGGGGTCCGGTTCATCGTGACGCCGGGATCCCAGGCGATCTATCTCGAGGCGCTTCGACTCGGCTACATCGAGACCCTCATCGTCGCCGGTGCGCTGGTGACGAACTCCACGTGCGGGGCGTGCGCCGGCGGACACATGGGGGTGCTCGCGGCCGGCGAGGTCTGTATCACCTCCAGCACGCGAAACTTCAGGGGGCGAATGGGCAGCCCGGATGCCGAGATCTACATGGGGTCATCGGCGACCGTGGCGGCATCGGCCGTCGAAGGCCACATCGCCGATCCCATGCCGTACCTGATGGCGCTGGGGGACCGCAGGTGAGACAACCCACCGACGCCTGGACCCGTTCCGGTAAAGCCTGGGTGATCCCAGACGAATACGTGAACACGGATGCGATCATGCCGCGTGCCGGGTTCGAATTGCCGCCGGACGAGCAGGGGGCACTGGTGCTCGCGACGATCCGCCCGGGCTGGGCGGGGCTCGTGAGTCCCGGCGACATTCTGGTCGTTGGGAGGGCGTTCGGCTCTGGGTCGAGCCGTCCGGCACCCCTGTATATCGGCCGGCTCGGCATTGCCGCGATCGTTGCGGAGTCCGTTGGCGAGATCTTCTTCCGCAACTGCGTGAGCTATGCGGTGCCGGTGCTCGAATGCCCCGGGGTGCTCAGCCTCGTCACCGAAGGCGACCAGGTGGCCGTCAACATCGAGCACGGCACATTCGTCAACCGTACGACCGGTGCCACGGCCACTGGCGCGGCGATGCCCGACCTGCTGCTGGAGACGATCGCGGCTGGCGGAACTCAGGCTCTGCTACGCCGAGAAGGCTACGTCTAACCACCGCCTCAGGCCTTCAACCGCAGACCCTGGTCCCCGCTGTCGATTCGTCGCGCTTCCGGTCAATCCGGATAAGTCGACCCGAGGTGTTGACTGCTAAGGGTCCCTAACTGTATGGTCGATCCAGAAGTACTTAGGGTCCCTAACAAACAAAGGCGTAAATCGTTGTGCATGAGCCTGTGAAAGCCGAGTCGATGGCAATGGACCGGGCGACGGCCCTCGATCGAGACGAAGAGCTGTTGGTCACTGTCGCGGCGCGCCTGCGTCGCTTGAACACCATCGTCCTGGGTAATCTCGCGACCCCGCTCACCTTCCGGCAGTACCGCACGTTGACGCGTGTCATGGGTGGATACACGTCGCTGGGCCAGCTGGCCGTCAGGGCCAACCTCACCCTTCCGACCGTGTCGGAGACAGTCGACGGCCTCGCCCGTCGCGGGCTCATGGAGACGCGGCCGAGCGAGGTGGATCGCCGCGCAATCGTCTTGAGCGTCACCGAGGCGGGCGCTGTTGCAGCCGCAGCCGGAGACGTGGCGTTGCGGGAGGTCATCGAGACTCTGACGCTCGGCCTGTCCGAAGACAAGCGCGCCGAACTGACTGACTCGCTGCGGATCGTCTACGAGGCCGCGACGGCATACTTCACCGAGCACCTGGGCGCCAAGCCCTGATTCACCAGCGCCCAACAACGTGCGCTGGTTCAACCAAGAAGAAAAGAGACTGGAATGCGAGTAAAGAAAGCTGCCGCCGTCACCGTTGCCTGCGTCATCGCACTGGCCATCACGTCCTGCTCTACTCCGGAACCTGAACCGATCGCCGACCCGGGAGCGGCAGCATGCGGACCCCTCACCGAGATGACCACGGTCACTCTCGGGGTGAACCCTGGAGCCCAGGACCTCGTCACTGCAGCGATCAAGGACCAGGGCCTGGACAAGAAGTACAACCTGGATCTGGACATCAAGAGCTTTCTGAATCCACCGGCCTCGGCCACCGCGGTCACCCAGAGATCGGTCGACATCGGTTTTGGGGGCACCACCAGCATGGCCGTCGCCCGGTCGCAAGGCTCGGACGTCTTCCTGTTCGGGGCGTTGGCGAGCCCGTCCAATGGTGTATTCGTTCCGAAGGACTCCGATATCAAGAACATCGGCGACCTGGAGGGGAAGCGGCTCGGATCGTTCTCGGCCAACAACAGCGCAACTTTCGCTGTGCTGTCGGCGATCGCCAATGAGTCGTTCGGCATTTCCAAGCTGGAAGACGCCGCTGCATCGCTGACCGTCGCGCCAGATGCTGCAGTGCTCGGCCTGATGGACCAGGGTGAGCTCGACGCTGTGCTTACCGGCTCCACGGCGACGGTCGTGACCCAGCTCTCCGGCAAGTACAAGAAGATCGGCGACCTGTCAACCGAGTACATCGAGGCGACGGGCACTATCCCCGTGCATCTCGCGCTCGCCTCGACGGAGACCTACGCCGCTGACCACTGCAGCGAACTCGTCGCATTCTCCAATGCGATGCGTGATGGCGTGGAATATGTCCAGAGCGATGACGAGGCCTGGACCAGGTACGCCGAGTCGCTCAAGTTGACGGACCCGGATGCGCCCCAGGCGCTGCAGGAATTGCTCGGCCAGAACTTCCGCACTTCGTGGGACCAGAAGCAGGTCGACGGTATGCACAAGCTGATCGAGTCGCTCATTCCGATCCTCGGAGCGGATGACTTCGTGTCCGAGTCGCCCGAGGGCTTGTTCAGCCTCGACTACGTGGCCACTAGCTAGAAGTCGGACACGAGCCACGGGGTGGGTCCGTCCCGACGGGCGGACTCACCCCCACCTCCACACAGAATTCACAGAAAGAGAGCTGGTGCAGAGTTGTCAACGCTTCGAGTAGAAAATCAATTGGCCCCGGACGTCGCCGCGGGGCTCGAGCCTCCCCTGGACCTCGGACGCCGTCGATCCCTCAAGCGACCGCTTCGGCGATCGGCCTCCCTGCTCGCGGTGATCGTCCTGTGGCAGGTGGGTTCCATGTTCCTCAG
Source organism: Homoserinimonas sp. A520 (assembly GCF_054489245.1). NCBI lineage: Bacteria > Bacillati > Actinomycetota > Actinomycetes > Micrococcales > Microbacteriaceae > Homoserinimonas > Homoserinimonas sp. A520. Next base: position 22,467 of record NZ_JBTMWX010000009.1, read on the forward strand.
CGTGCAGGTTCTGCCCGGACCGGTGCCGGTCGGGACAGCACTCTTCGAGAACCTGCTGGAGGGCGACACCTATTACCAGCTCTACATCACCATGGTGCGAGTGCTCGGTGGAATGACGATCGCCATGGTGGCCGGCGTCATCATCGGCCTCATCATGGGGCTCAGTGACCTCGGAGAGGACCTTTTCGTCAACTGGATCCTGGTCGGATTCTCGATCCCGGCTGTCGTCTTCGGCATCCTGTTCATTCTCTGGTTCGGTCTCAACGACACCGCCGCAATCCTCGCAGTCGGAGTGGCGGCCACACCGGCGATCGCGATCAACATCTGGCAGGGAACCAAGGCGATCGACCACGACCTCGTGCACATGGGAAAGGCGTTCCACTTCTCGAAGCAGTCGATCATGACCAAGCTGATCGTGCCCCAGCTTGTCCCATACGTGTTGGCAGCATTCCGGTACGCCCTGGCGATCTCATGGAAGATCGTGACTGTCGTGGAGCTGATCGGCCTGTCTAGTGGCGTCGGCTACATGCTGAATTGGTGGTTCGGCAACTTCAACATGACACAGGTGCTGGCCTGGACTCTGTTGTTCACCATCACGCTCCTGCTCATCGAAAACTTCATTCTCAAGCCGGTGGAGAAGCGGCTGACCAAGTGGCGTCCACGCACGCACAGCCAGGAAGGTGCCTAACATGTCGAGCCCATACCTCATCATCGAGAATCTCCACAAGGAATTCCCGCGTCCGGGAGAGCGACCGCTCAAAGTGATCTCCGGTCTCGACGTCAGCGTCGAAGAAGGAGCGCTGCTGTCGATTCTCGGTCCGTCCGGGTGCGGCAAGTCCACCCTCCTCAACATCATCAACGGACTCGACAGCGCAACCTCGGGTCGCGTCATCGTGAACGGTAAGGAGGTGGGGGTCAAGACGCGATCCCAGGTTCGCATCGGGGTGGTCTTCCAGCAGCCTCGCCTCCTGAACTGGCGAACCGTCCGTGACAACGTCCGGATCCCGCTGAACGAGTTGGGCATCCCCAAGGAGGAGGCCGCGGAACGGGTGGAGAAATACCTGAAGCTCGTCGGCCTGGGTGAGTTCATGGACTATTACCCATTGCAACTCTCCGGCGGGATGCAACAGCGGGTGTCGCTGGCCCGCGGGTTGGCGATCGAACCCGATTTGCTCCTGGCAGACGAGCCGTTCTCCGCTCTGGACGAGATCTCCGCCCGCAAGCTGCGTCAGGAATTCGTCAGGATCTGGGCGGCGACCGGGCGCACCGTTCTCTTCGTCACCCACAACATCCGCGAGGCCGTCTTCCTGTCCACCCGGATGCTGGTCATCAGCGCCCGCCCTGCCCAGATGTTCCTCGACCTGCCGCTGGACGTGCCGCACCCGCGGGCGCCGGAGGACGACGCTCTGTTCGAGATCGAGAAGAACGTGACGCGTGACTTCATGCGCATGGAGGAGGAGGCTTCGTGACCAGCTACCCATCAACACTGGTCCGGCCCGCCGCACTGCTGCATGACGCCGCGGTACCGGAACGGGCGCTACGCCACCGGAAGCTGCGCGCCGCGATGGCCGAGCAGGATCTCGACGCGCTCCTGGCCTACGGACCCGGCTGGAGACGCGAGAACGTCAGATACCTCAGCGACGCGGAGGTCCTGGGAAGCGCGTCATTCGCGCTGCTGGCGGCGGACGGCCGGCCCAGCGCGTATTCTACGCGGCACGCGGACATCGCCGTGATCGAGGCGGCTGGATGGATAGAGGATGCGCATTACCTTGCGCTGTCCGACATTGCGCCGCTCACTGATCGGCTGCGCGAGGCCAAACCGAAGCGTGTGGGTATTGCGCATCTCGAGCTCTTGCCATTCGCGTTCCAGGCCGCATTGCGTGCGGCTCTGCCCGCTACCGAATTCGTCTCAGCCACCGGCCTCATGGATGCTGCCCGCATGGTGAAGAGCCCGTGGGAGCTTGCACGCATGCGCCGCAGTGGCGAGGTTTGTGCCGCGGGCTGGAAGAAGTTCGTGGAGGTGCTGGAGCCAGGGCTTTCGGAGTACCACATCATCGCGCATGTGGAGAGTGAGTTGAAGAAACTCGGTGCGGAGGACAATTTCATGCTGATCGCCTCGGGTGGTGACGAGGTGCTGGGCATGACCCCGCCGAGCAAGCGACGCTTGGAGCTCGGCGACATGGTCCGCACCGAGTTGACGCCGCGGATGGACGGATACTGGCTTCAGATCTGTCGGTCGGCCGTCGTCGGGACCCCCAGCGACGGGCAGCGACGGTCGTTCGACCTCTTCAACGAGGCGGTCGAAGCGGGCATGTCGGTGGTCAAGCCCGGTGTGACCGCCCACGAGGTTGCGATGGCGGAGAATGACGTGTTCCGCAGGCATGGGTATGGCGAGTATTGCTCGAGCACCTGGACGCGAGTGCGCGGCCATGGCCACGGCCTGCACCTTGACGAGAGCCCCATCATCGAGGGCAACCACACTGTGCTGCCAGAGGGCGCGGTCTTCATCATCCACCCGAACACGTATACGCCGCTGGCCGGTTACCACGTACTCGGTGACCCCGTCGTCGTAACGGCTACCGGGTATGAGGTACTGATCGACACCGAGCGAAAGCTCTTCTCCACCGACGAAGGGATTCCATCGTGAAGCGCGGACTCGTAGTGCGGGACAGATCCGAAATCGCGGACGCCGAATGGGACGGGCGCATCGAGGCGGTTCAGTCTGTCATGGCCGAGGACGGGCTCGATTTCGTGCTGGTCTATGGTGACGTGTTCCGTTCCGATGACATCGGGTACCTCACCAACCTCTGCATCTACTGGAACGAGGGCGTTGTAGCGGTCCCGGCGCAGGGCCAGCCGCTCCTGCTGACGAAGCTCTCACAACGGGTTCACAGCTGGATGCGCCTGACCTCGACCATGACCGACCTGCGCAGCGGAAAGACCTTCGGGTCCCTGGCGGCCGGACTGGTTGCCGAGGGCACGACGGGAACTCTCGGACTGGTCGACGCCGATCTGTGGCCGGCCTCGATCGTCGACGAAATCCGGGAAGCCATCCCCGGGTGGGAGCTGCGGATGCTCGGATCCCTCGTGCGCGATCAAAGGGCCTTTCCCTCTCCGGCCGAGACCGCACTCCTGAGGACGGGCGCGTCGATCCTCAGCCGAGCAGTGGACACGGCCTCGGCGCCCGGCCTGTCGACGACCGAACGCATCGCTGCCCTCGAGCGGGACATCCGTGGCGGCGGTTTCACCGACGTGGCGATCCAGACCGACCTGACCGTCGACGGAATCCTGTCGTTACAGGTGACCGGGGAGTACCGGCACGGCTGGCCGCACACGAGCCGGCTGGTGGCGGGCGAGGTGCAGGCACCGTTGCTGAGGATCCTGCCGGCGGCCCTCGCAGCCGCCATTCGGTTGGTGCGCCCAGGCGTGGCCTGGGACAGTCTCGTCGCGGCGGCGAAGCGCGAGCTCGTCGGTCTTCCCGACGATGCCATCTGGCAACTTCGGTGCGTCAATCAGGCCGATATGGCCACGAGCGGCGAGCTGCTCTCGGCAGGGCATCATCATCGGCCACCCGAGCCAGGCGAAGCGGTGGTGCTCTCGCTGGAAGTGCTGCACTCCGGTAGCGACCGCACGGTCGTCGCCGAAACGATCCTCGTCACCCCAGACGGTGCGGAACTCCTCACTGTTTCGTCCAATAGAACAGCGCCATGACCAATCCATACAGAGGAGTTAACAGAACATGAGAGTCCTATCGAACGCCGACGTTGAACAGGTGCTCACGGCGGAGGAAACCCTGAGCGTCCTGGAAGTCGCCTACAGCGAACTGGCCGAAGGCAAGGGTGCGAATCGTCCGAGGAACCACACCTACTTCCCGATCGAAGACGACAGGTACCCGGGATTCCGGTTCCGCTTCAAGTCGCAGGAAGGCGGCAACATCTCCAGTGGCGTGTGGGGAACCCGCATCACCTCGGACATCGTCGGCGTCGAGACGCTCGCGACCGGCGAGCAGCGGCGGCGCCTGATCCCGGCAGCGCCCGGGAACCGCTATGTCGGCCTGGTGACCCTGTTCAGCCTCACCACGCTCGAGCCCCTCGCGATCATCCACGACAGCTTCATTCAGAAGATGCGCGTCGGCGCGACCTCGGCACTGGGAATCCGAGAGCTCAGCAACCCCGACGCGCGCGTGGCGGGGATGTTTGGTTCAGGCTGGCAGGCCGCCGCGCACCTCGAGCACCTGCTGCTTGTGCGCCCCGGCATCGAGGAGATCCGCGTCTACAGCCCAACCGTCGCCAACCGGGAGAACTTCGCCAAGGAATGGAGTACGCGCAGCGGCCGCAAGGTTATCGCGGTGAACCAGCCGCAGGATGCGGTGGTCGGCTGCCAGATCGTCACGACGGCAACCGCAACAATGGATCCGTGCTTCGACGGTGCCTGGCTGGAACCGGGCACGCACGTGACGAGCATCACGTCCCCGGACGGGACGGCGACGCGGCGTGAACTCGACGACACGACATTCGACAGAGCCGACCACATCGTCGTCTTCTCCCGTGAGCAGGTTCACCACGACAAGCAATTCGACATTCTGGGGCCGGTCGAGTGCGGCAGGATGACCTGGGAGCAGATCCGGGAGCTCGGCGACGTGCTCATCGATCCGGCTCCCGTCCGCCAGAGCCCGGACGAGATCACGGTCTTCGCGAACAACACCGGCATGGGTATCCAGTTCGCCGCAGTGGGCTCGCGGGTTCTCGAACTGGCCGAGAAGCTCGACCTCGGCCACGTCATTCCGACCGACTGGTTCCTGGAAGACACCACCCCGTGACGGCCGGCGCAGCGACGAATGAAAGGAACGACATGATAGCCACGCCACGCCTCGGCGGACAGTGCATAGTGTTCGGAGACAACGTCAACACCGATGTCATCATCCCCGGCCGCTACCTTGTGAGCATCGACCCGGTCGAGCTGGGAAAGCACGCCTTCGAACCCCTCGGTGAGGAAGTGCAGCAGCGTCTCTTCGCAAGCCGTGTCGTTGTCGGCGGCAACAACTTCGGCTGCGGAAGCGCCAGGGAACAAGCCTCGACCTGCCTCATCGGGGCAGGGGTGACGGCCGTCGTTGCTCGCTCGTACTCCAGGGTGTTCTTCCGCAACGCCATAAACACCGGCCTCGTGGCGGTGGAGTGCCCCGCCGCGGTGGATGCCATTGTCGAGGGGCAGGAAGTCTGGGTCGACTACCACGCGGGAATCGTGAGCGTGGGGGACCAGGAGTTCCCATTCACCCCGTATCCAGCGATGCTTCGGGACATTCTCGAGGCCGGTGGGCTGATCCCGCAGCTGATGGCCGGCATTGCAAAGGAGACAGGTCGATGAGCAAGACGTTCGCAGTCAAGGCGTTGGAGCGCGCCTCGGGAGAGAAAGACCTGGTTCCCGGCCAGATCGTGGATGCCTACCCTGATCTGTACATGAGCCATACCGCCAGTTGGCGGTGTATCAGGACGCTCGAGCGGATGGGAGTCGAGAAGCTGTTCGATCCCGACCGGATCGCGATGGTCATGGACCACGTTTCGCCCGCGCAGACCGCGAAGACGGCTGCCGACCATCAGTTGTCGAGAGGATTCGCCGACAAGATGGGCATCAAGAACTTCTTCGACGTGAATGCCGGCATCGCTCATATCGTGCTCATGGAGAACGGCCTCGTCCGTCCCGGCGAGTTGATCATCGGCACCGACTCCCACTCGACCATCTACGGCGCGCTCGGAGCCTTTGGCACGGGCGTGGGGTTCAGCGAGATCACGGCCGCCTGGGTGACCGGGAAGCTATGGCTCCGAGTCCCGGAGTCGATCAAGATCGTGATCGAGGGACCCCTGCCGGCTGGCACCTATCCGAAGGACGTGATGCTCAAGCTGATCGGCGACCTCACCGCGGATGGCGCGACCTACTGTTCGGTGGAATTCCACGGCTCGTACGTCCAGCATTTGACGGTCTCGGAACGGATGACCCTGTGCAACCTGGCGATGGAGATGGGCGCGAAGAACGCCTACGTGCCCACCGACGGGGAAACCGAGAGGTATCTCGCGGCTGCTGGCGTCGACCTCGGCAGTATCAACCCGCTGTTGCCGGATGCCGATGCGCAGTACCGACAGGTGGTCACCGTCGATGGGCGCGCTCTCTCGCCGCAGATCGCGGTACCCCACACGGTCGACAATGTGGTGTCGGTCGACGAGGTCGCGGGAATGAAGCTCGACCAGGTGTTCATCGGTTCGTGTGCGAACGCCAAGTATGACGACCTCGCGATCGCGGCCAAGTACCTCGCCGGCAACAAGGTCGCGAAGGGGGTGCGTCTCGTCGTCACTCCGGCTTCGGCCAAGGTGATGGCCAAGGCGGCGGCGGATGGCATCATCACGACGCTCATCGAGGCGGGCGCGATGATCACCAACCCCGGCTGTGGCGCGTGCGCCGGCAACGGTGGTGCGATGGCGGATGGCGAGGTCACCCTGTCCACGGCCAACCGCAACTTCCGGGGGCGAATGGGCAGCTACGAGTCGAGCATTTACCTCAGCAGCCCGGCAACGGCGGCCGTTTCGGCTATCCGTGGTGTAATCACCAATCCCGGTCTGGTCCTGCAATGAGAGTGTCCGTTGGAAGAGTCAGTGTGAGCGTCGGAGGTCGGGAATGAACCTGGTGGAGAAGATTCTGGCGCGAGCGAGTGGCAAGGAGAGGGTCGAGCCCGGAGAGGTCGTCGTCGCGAAGGTCGACCGGCTCATCATGCACGACTTGAGCGGTTACCTCACCTCGAAGGTGTATGAGGAGAAGGTCGGTCTGCCCATCCCGGACCCCAAGCGGGTCGTGCTGGTATTCGACCACCACTTCTCCCCCCCCACGGAACACCAGGCCGAAGTGCTCCAGCACAATCGGACCTGGGCACGCAAGCATGGCATCAGCCTGTTCGACTGCGGAAGTGGGAACATTCATCACGTGGCGATGCGCCGCGGGATGATCCGACCGGGCATGATCGTCGTCGGATCGGACAGCCACACCCCGGTGCACGGGTCTGTGGGGGCGCTCGCCGTGGCGCTCGGCAACGACTCCCACGCCGGGACCGTGCTGCCGTATGGCAAGGCGTGGTTCAAGGTGCCGGAGACGGTGCGCATCGTGCTGAATGGTGTGCCCCCGGCCGGCACGACGGCACGGGATGTCGCATTGTGGCTGGTCAACCAGCTGGGCGAGGGGTCTCTGATCTACAAGGCCCTCGAGTTCAGTGGGCCATACATCAAGGGTCTGTCGTTCTGGGATCGATGGCTCTTCCCATTGCTGTGCGTCGATCTCGGCGCCAAATGCGGTTTCGTGGAGCCAGACGACACTACCCGGGCCTTCGTCAAGACGCTGCCGGGTGGCGATCTGGACTTGATCGAGCTCAGCGACGCCGGCGAGGCGGTCTCCGTCCGCGAGTTCGACCTGTCTCGGCTGGATCCGCAGGTGGCGTGTCCGCCAACCGTCGGCAACACGAAGCCGATCGATTCGGTCGTCGGCACTCCGATCCAGTGGGCAGAACTCGGCGGTCACGGAGGCGGCCGGATGGAGGACATCCTCATGGCCGCTGAGGTGTTGCGGGGGCGTCGCGTCCACCCGGACGTGCTGTTCAACATCGTTCCGTCCAGCCGCGAAGTCTTCAGTGAGGCACTTCGCGCCGGCCTGGTAGCGGAGCTGCACGAGGCTGGGGCGACCTGGTTCCCGGCCAGCACCGGCTCCAACCAGGCGTCGAACATGGGGGCGATGGCGGCAGGCGAGGCGATGATCTCGACCCACGCCAGGAACTTCCCCGGCCGCAATGGCAGTCCGAAGTCATCGATGTATCTGGCATCGGCGCTGACGGTGGCAGCGGCTGCCGTGGACGGCCGCATCGCTGATCCGCGCACCTTAATCTCCGCGGCGAAAGGGAATGCATCGTGAACGCGAAATCGACCGAGGGACAGACCCGGTTCGAGGGTCGCTGCTGGAAGTTCGGCGACAATATTCCGACCGATCGGCTGGTGAAGACGCAATACGTCTTCGACCCGATGGAGGAGATCGTCAGGCACGTTCTCGAGGACCTCAACCCGGCCTTTCCGGTCGAGGTCCAACCGGGGGACATCGTGGTGGCGGGCAAACACTTCGGCCAGTCATCTGGTCGTGCCATCGCCACCAAGGCGCTGAAGGCCACGGGGATCGGCTGCGTTGCGGCGGACACCTTTGCCCGCACCTTCTATCGCAACTGCTTCGAGGTCGGCCTGCCCCCGTTCGAATTCGCGGGAATCACCGATCTGGTCAGCGACGGCGACCGACTCGTCATCGACATTGCGGGTGGCGTGTTCTCAAACCTGACGACCGGCGAGGTCCGCCACGCGACACCAGCTGACCCATTCCTGCTTGACATGCTGGCCATGGGGGGACTGATCAACATGGTGGCATCGCGTCCCGGCTGGGCGCAGGGGAACTAGCCTGCTTCGCTCCGGGCCCTCGGGTCCGGAGCGGTTTCTTATGACCCGCGGGACACCTCAGCGCTCACGCGTGCCGCCTCCTCATGCGGCTGGTCTGAGATCGTAGGCAGGCGGATGCTCACGACGGCAGCCTGTCCTGCCCGAACCCGTGCGAGGGCCGCGGTGAGCGTTGGCTCGAGTGCTGGGAGCGTGCTCACCGTGGCAGCGTACGCGCCGCCGGACGCCTGCGCGATTCCGGGCAAATCGGCGGACTGCGCGAGATTCACCCAGTATTGGTCACCGCTGTCGGCGGCCCCACCGGGATGCTGCCGGATCAGATTCTGTTTTGTGGCATTCCAGCCACCGTTGTCGAGCACAATTGTGAGAACGGGGGCAGAGTAGCGCTGCGCCACCCAGTAGGCCGATGACGGCACGGTGAGGAAATAGGTTCCATCCCCCACGAGACTGACGACGGTGCGGTCGGGCAGCGCCAGCTTGATGCCCACTGCCGCGCCTCCGCTCCAGCCGAGCGAGGTTCCGGCGTTGGCGAACATCGTCCCTGCCATCACCCTGGGCAGACAGCGTGCGATGATCCCCGAATTCGTTATGGCCTCGTTCAACACTATGGTGTCGTCGTCGATCAGGTGGCCCAGAACCGTGCACACCGCTTCGGTGCTGAGCGAGGTGGCGGCCGACGCCCGCTCTGTCTCCCAGGCGTCGCGCTGCTCGCGGTGGATTGCGGCGAAGCGCTCGGTACGCCCAGTGGTGCCGCTGAGCTCGGCTGACGGCAGCAGCTGGATCAGCTGGTCCAGCACTGCGCCGCTGTCGGCGCGGACGAAGCGGTCGGACTCCATGTACCACAGCGGCAGGTCTTCTTTCAGCGGGTCGGAGTCGATGTAGAACACGCGTGCGCCGTCGGCTGGGGCACACCGCGAGATGATCCAGGGACTGTCCGTGTCGATGGCGAGGATGACATCCGCCCGGGCGATAAGGTCGTCGACGGTGTACCCGAGGTGGAGCGGATGCGTCGCCGGGAAGTTCACGACGGACGGCGTGGTCTCCACGACGCCGACACCCAGCGCCTCCGCTACCGTGGCGAGCTTGCCCACCGCACTCGGGTTCCGGCCCAGGTGCGAAGTGACCACCAAAGGGAAGCTGGCTGCGGCGATGGTCTCAACGAGTTCCCTGGCGAGGTCAGCGGGAGACGGGATGGGGGCGATCGGCTGCCAGCGCCCGGATGCGAGCTCCCTGGTCTGCACCTGCTGCGCGAGAACCTCACGGGCGCCCGTCAGGTACACCGGTCCGCGCGGGGCGCTGTTCGCGATTTGCAGCGCCCTGAACACGAGCTGCCTGACGTTGGTGCCGGTGCGGATGTCGTAGCTCCATTTGACGTACGGGCGAACCAGCGCATGTTGGTCGTGGACGTCCTGGAGGTGGTTGACGTAGCTGTTTCGGGTTCCCGGCAGTTCGCCTTCAAGCGAGTATGGAGTCAACCCTGCGAAGACGAAAACGGGCACTCGGGAGCGAGCCGCGTTGTGCACGCTGCCTCCGAGGTTTGCCGTGCCGACGTCGGTGTGCACGAATACCGCCTGGGGCTCCCCGGTGGCCAGCGCGTAGCCGTGTGCGGCGCTCATCGCCGTGGTCTCGTGTGGGCAGATGACGACCGCGGGGACCTCCTCGCCGCGGGACCTGGCCTCGGCGAGCGCCTCGATGATTCCGGGATGGTCGCTTCCGAGGTTGGCGAAGATGATCGAGACGCCGGCCTGGGCGAGAGAGGCGATCAGGGCATCGGAGGTTGTGCCTCCGCCGGACCGGCTCACTGCGCGGCCTCGACCCCATGGGAGGTGATGCTGTGGAACTCTAGGTATTCGGCCAGTCCCGACGGGGAGTTCTCCCAGCCGATGCCGCTCTGCTTGATCCCGCCGAACGGCACGTGCTTCTGGCCTAGGGCGGATAATCCGTGCTCGTTGATGAAGGTCATGCCGGCTTGAATGCGTGATGCGAAAGCCACCGCCCGTTCGGGATCCGAGGACCAGACCGACGATCCGAGCCCGTACTCTGTGCCGTTCGCCATGCCGACCGCCTCGTCCTCGGTGTCATAGGCCACGATGGGAAGGATGGGCCCGAACTGTTCTTCGGTGACGATCGGGTCGGTGGGGTCGGCGTCCAGCACGATCGCCGGGCGCAGGTAATGACCATTCTTCCACTCCCCGGGATCGAGGCAGCGACCGGTGGTGGTGATCCTGGCGCCCGCAACGGTCAGTCGTTCGTGGATCCCGCGGAGTTTCTCGAATTGCTGGAGGTTGTTGACCGGGCCCATCGTTGCCTCCGGGTCGAGCCCATGGCCAATAGTGATGCGTCCCACCCGGTCCAGAATCGCCTCGCCGAGTTCGCCGGCCAGCGCCCGTGGGGCGTACACGCGTTTGATAGCGAAGCACACCTGGCCTGCGCGCCGGAAGGCCTGGGAGGCGATCCGGTCGGCGGCATATGTGAGGTCGGCGTCGTCGAGGACCATGGCTGGGTCGTTGCCGCCCAGTTCGAAGTGAATCTTGGTGAGGGAATCGGCCGCCGAGCGCATGATGTGCTTTGCCGTCGCCCCGCCTCCGGTGAACGAGATTTTACGGACGTCAGGGTGGGCTACCAGGGCGGCACCCACCTCTCCGTCACCGTGGACTACGTTGATGACTCCGGGAGGGAAGATGCTCGCCAGCCGCCTGAGGATGAGCGATACCGCCAGTGGCGCGTTGGGGGAGGGCTTCACGATGACCGCGTTGCCCGCGATGAGGGCATGGCCGATCTTCTGCGCGGTCAGGATCACCGGCGCGTTCCACGGGACGATGCATCCGACGACCCCGAACGCCCGGCGCCGCACCCGCACCCAGCTGGCAGCGTCGGTGAAGAAGTCTCCATCGCCGAGCAGCTCGATTCCCGATGCCGCAGCAGCGCGCAGCACGTTCGCCGCCATCAGGATTTCTCGGCGAGAAATCGGCAGAACCGATCCGTTCTCGCGGGTGAGGAGGACCGCTAGGTCCTCGTTGTCCCCTTCGAGTTCGCTCGTCGCGCGCAGCAGCAGTGCGGCGCGGTCCTGGACCGTCTGGTGCTGCCACGACTCCTGTGCGCGGCGCGCGATGGCGACGACGCGGTCGACATCCGCGGTGGTGGCGGTCGTGACGGTGCCGACTACGTCGCTGAGCCGACCGGGATCGCGGACCTCGAATGAGCGGGCACCGATCGTCCACTCTTCGTCGCCGACCAGTGATCCGATGCTGATGCTTGTGCCCGGTGTCAGATGATCCATGAAGCCCATAGTCGACGCCTTTGTTTAGGGACCCTAAGTATCTGCCAGAATACTGTTAGGGACCCTTAGCGGTCAATACCGACGGACGGCAGTGGTGCTGGCCCGAGAGAGCACTAGTGGGTGTCGACCGCTTCGACCTCGCTGCGGTCGCCGGACCAGAGCGTATGGAAGGTGCCTTCAGCATCGACCCGCTTGTAGGTGTGCGCTCCGAAGAAGTCGCGCTGGCCCTGCACGAGCGCGGCGGGCAGGCGGTCGGCCCGCAGTCCGTCGTAGTACGCCAGCGACGAGGAGAAGGCGGGGGAGGGGATGCCTGCCTGGGCCGCCGCGACCACGACGCGCCGCCAGGAGGCCTGCGCCCCGGCCACCACCTCGGTGAAGAACGGCGCGGTCACCAGCGCGACCAGGCCCGGGTCTTCCGCATAAGCCTCTGTGATCCGGTTCAGGAAGCGCGCGCGGATGATGCAGCCGGCACGCCAGATCTTCGCGATCTCGCCCTTCTCGATGTTCCAGCCATACTCCTCAGCGCCGGCGACGATCTCGTCGAAGCCCTGCGAGTAGGCGATGATCTTGGAGGCGTACAGCGCCTGCCGCACGTCCTCGACAAATGCGTCGGCGTCGTCAGCCGTCCACGACTCGGCCGGTCCGGGCAGGCCGGCCGCGGCTGCCCGCTGTGCCGGCTTCGATGACAGTGAGCGGGCGAAGACCGCTTCGGCGATGCCCGACACCGGAACGCCCAGGTCGAGCGCGCTCTTCACCGTCCAGGCACCGGTGCCCTTGGCGCCGGCCTGGTCGAGGATCACGTCGACCAGCGGCTTGCCGGTCTTCGCGTCGACCTGGCGAAGCACCTCTGCGGTGATCTCGATCAGGTAGCTCTCAAGCTCGCCCTTGTTCCATTCGGCGAACACGTCAGCGATCTCCGCTGGCGACTTGCCGGTGCCGCGACGGATGAGGTCATAGGCCTCCGCGATGAGCTGCATGTCGGCGTACTCGATGCCGTTGTGGATCATCTTCACGAAGTGGCCGGCACCGTCGGTTCCGACGTGTGTCACGCACGGCTCGCCCTCGGCAACCGCGGCGATGGAACGAAGGATGGGTCCGAGTGTCTTCCAGGCCTCGGCGGAGCCGCCCGGCATGATCGACGGGCCGAGCAGTGCGCCCTCCTCTCCACCGGAGATGCCCGCGCCGACGAAGTTGATCCCGGTCTCGCGCACCGCCTTCTCGCGACGGATCGTGTCGGTGAACAGGGCGTTCCCGCCGTCGACGATGATGTCGCCCGGCTCGAACACGGCGGTCAGGGCGTCGATGACGGCATCCGTCGGCTTCCCCGCCTTCACCATGATGATGGCCGTCCGGGGGGTCGACAGGGATGCCGCGAATTCCTCGTACGAGGACGCCGGCACGAAGCTGGCTTCCGGATGCTCGGAGATCAGCACCTCGGTCTTCTCATAGCTGCGGTTGTACACCGCGACCGTGTTGCCTTCACGGCTGGCCAGGTTGCGCGCGAGGTTGGAGCCCATGACTGCAAGTCCGATAACGCCGATGTTGGCCTGTTGCTGGCTGTTCTCAGACACGTGAAGCTCCTTCTGCTCGCGATCGGGGGTCGGTGTTAACGCTAGCGGTTCGTCAATCTCGATGACTGCTCAGCCTTCGGTGCCGGTCGGCTCACCGACCTGGGCGATCGGCTCGCTCACGCCGTGCTCCCAGATCTCGCCCATCTCCGTCATGGTGCGGTCCATGATGCGGAGCATCGCGGCACCGGCGGCATCCGCATTGCCGCTCTGCACGGCGTTGGCGACGTCGACGTGGAGCTGCAACGCCTCATCGTGGGGGAACTTGGGCATCAGGCCGTAATGGGTACGACCGATGAGCACCTCGGACACCAGGTTGTTCAGGCGGGAGAACATCTCGTTGCCGCTCATCTCCATGATGAGCGCGTGGAACTCGATGTCGAGTTCCAGGAAGCCCTCCTCGTCGCCACTCCGCCCGGCGGCCCACAGGCGCCCGGCGAGTCCCATCAGGTCGCTCGCCTGCGAGAGGGCGCCGCGGCTCGCTGCGAGTTTCGCAGCCTCCGGTTCGATGGCGGTGCGCAGCTGGGTGAGGGAGCGCAGCTGGGAGATGCGACCGTGCCCGGCCAGTCGCCAACGGATGACGCTGAGGTCGTAGACATTCCATTCGCTCATCGGCAGGATGCGATTGCCGACCCGGCGTTTGGAGGTCACCATCCCCATCGCCTCGAGTGCCCGCAGGCTTTCCCGGATGACCGAGCGCGACACCTGGTAGCGGTTTTCGAGCTCTTCGGTGGTGAAGGTCATGCCGGCGGGCATCCGCCCCTCGCAGATCGCCTGCCCCAGTTCGTCGAGGATCTGGTTGTGCAACCCGGGTGTTTCGTGGGTTCTGCCCGCGACAAATCCGTGCCGCAGGGCGGGGCTGGCTTCATTGGCTTCTTCATCCACGGTGAAATCATATCCATTCGGTGTTCAGACTTGTATAAGTCAGATTAGTGAGGCTACGCTCTCTCACTAAGGCAGATGTAAAGATGCGTCTGTGGAGCCCGCGTATAAATGCGCTGGCTCAGGAATGGAGTCAACGTGAAACGCCGCACCGTCCTGCGCTTCGCCGGAATCACCACAGCAGCCCTCATGGCCGTGGGAACCTTGGCGTCCTGTAGCGCACCTGAAGAGGGTGGCTCAGACACCCTCAACGTCACCCTCGCCAACCACGTCTGGACCGACATCGTCAAGGAAGCCATTCCCGAGTTCGAGGAGGAGACCGGCATCACGGTCAACCTGACTCAGCTCGGCGAAGACCAGCTCTCGGACCAGTACAACGTGAAGCTGAACGCCGGCACCGACGAGATCGACGTCATGATGTACCGCCCGCTGCAGGAGGGGAAGCTCTTCGCCAACAACGGCTGGCTGGCTGACATCTCCGACAATGTCTCCGAGAACGGCGACTGGAACTGGGACGACTTCCAGCCAGGGCCCGTGGGTTCAACCACGGTCGACGGTGCAGTCGTCGGTGTTCCGATCATCACCGAGCGTGAGGTTCTCTACTACCGCACAGACCTGCTGGAGGCGGCAGGGCTTGAGGTGCCGACCACTCTCGAGGAGCTCGAGGCGGCGGCCAAGAAGATCAAGGAGCAGAACCCCGACATTGCAGGCTTCGTAGCCCGCACCGGCGTGTCTGCCGCTGTCACGCAGTTCAGCAGCTTCCTCTACAGCTCGGGCGGCGACTGGATCGATGACGACGGCAACGCCGTGATCGACTCGGATGCTGCTGCCGAGGCGTACGAACTGTACGGTTCGCTCATCCGCAACTACGGCCCAGCCAACGTGTCGACCGACATGAGCTGGCCAGAGGCGATGGCGATCTTCACGCAGGGCAACGCCGCGTTCTACACGGAAGCTGACAGCCTCTACAAGAACGCGACCGACCCGGCGAGCTCCACGATCTCCGACACTGTCGGCTTCGCGCAGTTCCCGGCCGGCGAGGAAGGTTCGCACCCGTACAACGTGCCGTCATGGGCACTCGGTATCGCCGCTGAGACGGAGAACACCGAGAACGCCTGGAAGTTCATCGAGTGGGCCACCAGCCAGGACAAGATGCTCGAGATCCAGCAGGCCGGCGTTCCCGGTTCGCGTATCTCCGTCTGGGAAGACCCGTCCGCAACGGCTGACTACCCGGCTGACCTGGTTGAGGCCATCAAGGGCAGCACCGAAGGCGGTGTCGGTTACGACCGTCCGCTGGTCATCTCGGTAGCCGAGGCTCGCGAGATCGTCGGCATGCCGATCGTCGTCTCCATCACCGGTGGCGATGTCGATGCAGCCATCGAAGAGGCGCAGGCCAAGTTCCAGGCATTCCTGGACGACGAGAAGTAACACGGATGGCGGGCCGTCCCATTATTGGACGGCCCGCCACACCGCGCGTACTTTCGAATCAACCACGTTGTGATTCGCCGCCCTGCGGCACGGCGGGAAAGAGGTGACTGGTGAGCGTTGTCGCTAACCGAAAGACCGGCCCCCTGGAGAACTTCTCCCAGTGGGCGAACAAGCACCGGAAATGGGTTCTCTCCGCTCCGGCCATGATCTTCACTGCGTTGCTCATCGCCTTTCCGGTGGGCTGGACGGTCTACCTGAGTTTGACGGATGCCTCCGGCTCAGTCCGTGCGGAGTCCGACTTCATCGGCCTCGAGAACTACGCCGAGGTACTGACCGACTTCGACCGCTTCTGGCCGTCGGTCTGGCGCACCGTCTACTTCACAGGTGGGGCGCTCTTCTTCGAGATGGCCCTCGGCATGTGCATCGCCTTGCTGCTCTGGCGTCCGTTCCGCGGTGAGAAGTGGGTGCGTGTCGCCATCCTGCTCCCTCTGGTGGCCACCCCGGTCGCCGTGGGAATGATGTGGAGCCTCATCCTCGACCCCAACATCGGGTTCGCCAACCAGCTGCTGAACTGGGTCGGGATCCCCGACCAGCCGTGGTTGTCCGGACAGGACACCGCCCTGACCACCCTGATGTTCGTCGACATCTGGCAGTGGACCCCGATGGTGGTGCTGATCCTCCTCGCCGGGCTGACCTCGCTCTCCGACGAACCGGATGAAGCAGCTCGCGTTGACGGGGCGAACTCCTGGCAGCGCTTCTGGTACGTCACCTTCCCGCTGATCATGCCGGTGTTCATCACCGCCATCCTGCTGCGCGGCATCGACGCACTCAAGACATTCGACATCCTGTACGCCACCAAGGGCAAGGGCGGTGGCTCGTTCCACGAGGTCGAGACGCTCAACGTCTACGCCTACGGACTCAGCTTCGACTACAACGACTACGGCATGTCATCCGCTGTGCTGATCATCTTCTTCATGATGATCATCGGCTGCATCTGGGCTCTGACAGCGCGCAGGAAGAAGGGCAACTCATGAGCACCGTGACCGCCAAAGACCTGACGCTCCCGGTGCCGAGCGCGAAGCGCCGCAAGCCGAGGGGTGTCCGCACCTACAGCGCCTTCCGGGTGACGATGCTAATCCTCATCGTGCTGACCTTCATCGCACCGCTCGTCTGGATGGTGCTGTCATCGCTGAAGACGAACGTCGACATCTACAACCCGGCATCCGCCTTCGTCTTCACCCCGACGCTCGACAACTACGAGACCGTGTTCGGTCGCGCCAGCTATCTGCAGTACATCTTCAACAGTTTCTGGATCGGGCTCTGCTCGACCTTCCTGTCGATGGTGCTGGGTGTGCCGGCCGCCTACTCGATGAGCCGGTTCGTGATGAAGAAATCGGCCGCGCTGGTGCTCATGGCGCGCATCATCCCCGGTGTCAGCCTGCTGGTGCCGTGGTACTTCGTGTTCTCCAACCTGCGGCTGGTCGGCGGCTACGAGGTGCTGATCCTCTCGCACATGTTCATCCTGTTGCCGCTGTTCGTCTACATCATGATGTCGTTCTTCGACTCGTTGCCGGTTGAGCTCGAGGAGCAGGCGCAGGTCGACGGGCTGACACCGATCGGGGCATTCCTGCGGATCGCGCTGCCACTGTCGATCCCCGGTGTCGCGACCGCGGCCATCCTGTCGTTCATCTTCTCCTGGAACAACTTCATGTTCGCGCTGGTGCTCTCCGGCTCGCGCACCAAGACGCTTCCAGTCGCGATCTTCGACTTCGTCGCCTACGCCAGCATCGACTGGGGCGGGCTGATGGCGGCCGCCGTCGTCATCACGCTGCCGATAATGGTGATCGCGCTCTTCACCCAGAAATACATCGTGTCGGGCCTCACCGCCGGTGCAACGAAGGGCTGAGCGTGAGTGGAATACCGCCGATCATGGTGATGGGCGTGCAGGGGGCGGGAAAATCCACCATCGGCACGATGCTTGCCGAGCGCCTCGGGGTTGGCTTCGTCGACGGCGACCGGCTGCACTCGGAGGAGAACATCGCCAGGATGGCCGCCGGCACGGCACTGACCGACGCTGAGCGCCTGCCCTGGTTGCAGGAAGTGGGCAAAGTGCTGCAGGCCGGCGCGGACACCGGCATCGTCGTCGTCTGTTCCGCGCTCAAGCGCGACTACCGCGACCTCATCCGCGAGTTTGTTCCGAACCTGTTCGTCGTCGACCCGGAAGGCCCCATGTCGCTGGTGGCCGAACGGATCAGTGCGCGCCAGCACGAGTACATGCCCCCGGTGCTGCTGCAGTCCCAATACGACACGCTCGAGCCGTTGCAGGCGGATGAGGCCGGCATCGCCGTAGACATCCGGCGCACCCCGGACGAGTTGATCGACGAAATCGTCGAAGCTGTGCAGGCCCACCAGGCGGCCGGAGGGCCGACCCAGTGACAACTAATGCAGTGAGCATCGCCAAGGTTGAGACGTTCTCCGTCGCCCCGCGCTGGCTGTTCGTCCGAATCGAAACCAGTGACGGCGTCGTCGGCTGGGGCGAGGCATCGCTGGAGGGTCACACCGACTCCGTTCGGGCGGCCGTCACCCAGTTCGCCGAATACCTGATCGGCTCCGATCCGTCGCGAATCGAAGACACCTGGCAGGTGCTCACCAAGGCTGGGTTCTACCGCGGCGGTCCGGTGCTGGCCAGTGCCGTCTCCGGAGTCGACCAGGCGCTCTGGGACATTGCCGGCAAGACACTCGGGGTTCCGGTGCACCGGTTGCTCGGTGGCGCGGTGCGCGATCGCATCCGCGCCTATGGCTGGGTCGGTGGTGATGATCCGTCCGAGGTGGGCGACCACATCGCAGCCCAGCTCGAGGTCGGCCTGACGGCGGTCAAGATGAACGCGAGCGGCCGGATGAGCCGGAACGGCAGTGTGCGGGAACTGGACGACGTCGTGCAGCGGGTCGCCGTCGCCCGAGAGGTGCTCGGCCCTGACCGAGATGTGGCCGTCGACTTCCACGGCCGGTTCACGCTGGCGAGTTCGCGTCGCATTGCGCCGCTCCTCGAGCAGTTTCACCCCTTCTTCCTCGAGGAGCCGGTGGCCCCCGAGAACTCGCACCTGATCGGCGACTTCGCCCGCTCCACCACCATCCCGGTGGCGACGGGGGAGCGGCTGTACAGCCGTCAGGAGTTCCTGCCGGTACTGCAGGGCGGCATCGCGATCGCCCAGCCCGACCTCTCCCATGCCGGTGGAATCTCCGAGGTGCGCCGCATCGCCGCCCTCGCCGAGACGTTCGACGTGCAACTCGCCCCGCATTGCCCGCTGGGGCCGATCGCGCTCGCCGCCTGCCTGCAGGTGGGGTTCTCAACGCCGAACTACCTCATCCAGGAGCAGAGCATCGGCATCCATTACAACCAGGGCGCGGAAGTGCTCGACTATGTGGTCGACACCGAGCCGTTGAAGTTCGTGAACGGAAACTTCGAATTGCTGACCGCGCCGGGCCTCGGTATTGAGATCGATGAGGCAGCAGTGCGGGCAGCGGATGCGCGCGGCACCGCCTGGCGCACGCCATTGTGGCGGCACGCCGACGGTGCGTTCGCCGAGTGGTAGTACTCGCTCTCATGCAAACGAAAGGCACCAAGTGATCATCACCAAGGCTGAAGTCATTGTCACCAGCCCGGATCGCAACTTCGTGACGTTGAAGTTGACGACGGATGATGGGCTGACGGGCTTGGGGGATGGCACCCTGAACGGTCGCGAGTTGGCCGTGGTGTCTTATCTGAGGGACCACGTCGCGCCGCTGCTGGTCGGCCGGGACGCGCACAATATTGAGGACACCTGGCAATTCCTGTATCGCAGTGCGTATTGGCGGCGGGGCCCGGTCACCATGGCGGCGATCGCCGCAGTGGATGTTGCGTTGTGGGATATCAAGGCGAAGGCGGCCGGGATGCCGCTGTATCAACTGCTGGGCGGGGCAAGCCGCACCGGTTTGCTGGCCTACGGCCACGCATCCGGTAAGTCGCTGGATGAGTTGTTCGACAGTGTGCGGTCGCATCAGGAGCAGGGGTATAAGGCCATCCGGATCCAGACCGGCGTGCCGGGCCTGAAGTCGATCTACGGGATCGCCTCCAACGCCACTTTCGAAGCCAATGAGGGTGTGCGGTACGACCACGAGCCGGCGCAGCGGGGGGCGTTCCCGGCGGAGGAGGACTGGGACACCCGGTCGTATCTGCGGCATGTGCCGACGGTGTTCGAGGCGGTGCGCAGCGAGTTCGGTCCGGAGCTGCCATTGCTGCACGACGGGCATCACCGGATGACGCCGATCCAGGCGGCCCAGCTGGGCAAGTCGCTGGAGCCGTATGACTTGTTCTGGTTGGAGGATTGCACCCCGGCGGAGAACCCGGAAGCACTGCGCCTGGTGCGCCAGCACACCACCACGCCGTTGGCGATCGGGGAGATCTTCAACACGGTGTGGGACTACCAGCAGATCATCCGCGAACAGCTCATCGACTACGTGAGGAGTGCGGTGACCCACACCGGAGGGATCAGTCACCTGAAGAAGGTGCTGGAGTATGCGGCGCAGTACCAGATCAAGTCCGGGATGCACGGGCCGACCGATATCTCCCCGGTCGGGATGGCAGCCGCCATGCACCTGGGCCTGGCGATCCACAACTTCGGCATCCAGGAGTACATGAAGCACGGGCCGAAGACGGATGCCGTGTTCGAGCAGTCCTACACCTGGACCGACGGAATGCTCCACCCCGGCGAGGCGCCCGGCATCGGCGTCGAACTCAACCAGGACGAGGCCGGCAAGTACCCGTACGAGACCGCGTACCTGCCCTACAACAGGCTTGCGGACGGCACCGTCCACGACTGGTGACGGAGGCGCAGGCCGGGTATCCCAGACTCCTGTAGACTGACTCACTGAACTTCGGCGAGGGATGGCTGTGCTGCAAAGCGCGGGCATCCGTAATCGACGCGGTGAGTTGGGCTTCGGTCTTTCCTCACGCTGCAGATCAGTTGACCTGCCGGGCGTTCGAGTTGAAAACATATAACCGGGCCGAGCGCCCGACAAGGAGAAATATCATGTCCGCACAGACCGACAAAGAGCGCTTCGACGCTTCCATCCGCGCCGCCCAGAAGGTAGACCCGGGCAACCACATCGCCGCTGAGGTGCGCGAATCCTTCGGCAAGGGTGCGGCCCGCAAGCTGCGCGCGCTCGGCAAGATTCCCGCCGTGCTCTATGGCCACGGCACCGAGCCGCAGCACCTGACCCTGCCCGGCCACGCCGTCATGCTCCTGCTGCGCAAGGCGAACGCCATGATCGACCTCGATATCGCAGGCAAGTCGCAGCTCGCACTGGTGAAGGACGTCCAGAAGGATCCGGTACGCCAGATCATCGAGCACATCGACCTCGTCGTCATCCGCAAGGGCGAAAAGGTGCAGGTCGAGGTTCCCGTGCATGTCGTCGGTGAAGCCGCGCCTGGCACCGCGCTCGAGCAGGAAGCCCACACGCTCCTGGTCGAGGCTCCTGCCATCGCGATCCCTGAGCGCCTCGAGGCCAGTGTTGAGGGCCTCGAGGCCGTCTCGCACGTCTACGCGAACCAGCTCGAGCTGCCGGAGAACGTCACGCTGATCGCTGACGGCGAGACGCTGATCGTCTCCGTTGTGGTTCCGATCGTTGTTGAAGAGCCGACCGAGACCGCCGAGGTTGCCGAGGGCGCGCCGGCCGGCGAAGAGGCTGCAGCAGAAGAGTCAGCAGAGTAGTCCAGAGCCATCGGCCTATTCAGGAAGTCAGCTCCGCTGGACACCAATCAGTGGCTGGTAGTCGGGCTCGGTAACCCCGGGCCCGACTACGCGAGCAATCGGCACAACGTCGGCCACATGGTGCTGGCGGAGCTGGCTGATCGGGCCGGCTCCACCTTTCGAAGCCAGAAGACCAACGCGATGGTCGCCGAGGGCCGCACCGGCCTCACCGGTCCGCGCCTGGTGCTGGCCAAGCCGAACAGTTACATGAACCTGTCCGGCGGCCCCGTGGCCGCACTGGTGCGGTTCTACAAGGTCGACCCCAGCCGCCTGATCGTGGTGCACGACGAACTGGACATTCCGTTCGACAGCGTCAAGCTGAAGCAGGGTGGCGGGCACGGCGGCCACAACGGGGTGCGAGACATTGCCTCAGCTCTGGGAACCGGCGACTTCATCAGGGTGCGCGTCGGCATCGGCCGCCCGCCCGGACGCCAGCCTGCCGCAGACTACGTGCTGCGCGACTTCAGTTCGGCCGAGCGCAGTGCGTTGCCGAACCTGCTGACGGATGCCGCGGATGCCGTCGAACTGATCGCAAGCGAAGGCCTGACTGCTGCGCAGTTGCGGTTCCACACCTCGGCGTAGTCGGACAACTTGAAGAAGTAACGCGATTGCTTCGCAACCGCTGCCGTTGGGGGATTTGTCCCCACGCCACGGCCGTCACACCGCTTCGCGGCGCGCCGGAACCGGGCGCGTGGGCCCACCTGCTCGCAGGTACACCTCTTTTACACCCCGACAAATGAGAGAGGGCCGCCCTGGGGGGCGGCCCTCTCTCATTTGTCGGGGTAACAGGATTTGAACCTGCGACCTCTTCGTCCCGAACGAAGCGCGCTACCAAGCTGCGCCATACCCCGGTTGGTTACGCCGACATCCGTCAGCGAAGCCTTATCAAGAATAGCCGATATCGTCGCCCGTTAATGTCAGCAGCACAGCCTCCGGCTTGCAGGCGAAACGGACCGGAGCGTAGATGGATGTCCCGAGCCCCGCAGACACATTCAGGTAGGCCGCACGCATCGCATGCTTCCACAGGCTCAGGCCGCTCGCCTGGCTGCGGGGAAGATCGCAATTGGTGACCAGTGCGCCATACCCGGGAACGCAGACCTGACCGCCGTGCGTGTGACCGGCGACGATGAGCTCCGCACCATGGGTGACGAAAGAATTGAGCACGCGTCGATACGGGGCGTGTGTCACGCCGATGCTGGTGATTTCCCGCCCGGGCCCCGCAGCCTCGTCCTCCGAGTTCTCGCGCAACTCGTCCAGGAGGCCCGGGAGGCTGTCCAGCCGGTCACGGCCGATGTGTGGGTCGTCGACACCGAAGAACTCGAGCGGCGACCCTGCCGCCTCCATCGTGACGGCCGCGTTGTTCAGGTCATGCCAGCCGAGCGAGTCGAAGAAAGCCTCCAGTCGAGGAGTGTCGAGGCGACTCGGGTCTGCACGGCGACCGGACGCACCGGAGAAGTACGCGAGCGGGTTCTTCGGCGATGGACCGTGATAGTCGTTCGATCCGTTGACGTAGACACCGGGGATGCCGCGGAACGGTTCCAGCGCATACTCGACGCCGTCGATCCCGTCGACGTGCCCGAGATTGTCTCCCGTGTTCACGATCAGGTCCGGTTCGAGCGCCCGAAGGCTCCTCACCCAGTCCTGCTTACGCCGCTGCCACGGGGCCATGTGCAGGTCGGTGACGTGCAGTACCCTGATCGGGCGTGCACCCGGCTCCAGGATGGGAACAACCTCCCGGCGCACCGTGAACCGGTTCCGCTCCACGAGCGTTCCCCACGCGAGCGTGCCCAGTCCAACGGCCGCGACGGCAGCTGTCGCTACGCTCGCGGCCGATGGCCTGGTCAAGTGCAGAGCCCGGGTGCCGGCTCGTCACCCTCTTTGTCGCTGTACACGGTCAGGGTGACCGGCTGGGTCCCAGTCATCGCGGTTCCAGCCGCTGGGTTGCTGGAAGCAACCCGGCACAGCTGAAGCGGATCCTCCGTCTTGACGTAGGCGAAGCTGATGGCGCCGGACGTCTGGGAGGCAACCGTCGCCTCCGCATCCGCCTGCTTCTGGCCGACGACATCCGGCATTGTCTGGGTCAGCGAACCGTCGCTGAGGTAATAGGTGACGACGGAGCCCTGGGAAATCCGGGCGCCGGCCCCGGGGCTGCTGCTCGCCACCCTCCCGGCAGCGATCGAAGACGGCCCGGTGCCACCGTTCTGCGGCGTGAAGCCGAGACCCTCAAGGAGGGCGATGACCTGCGCCTCGCTCTGCCCGGTGACATCCGGCACGGTCGACAGCTGCCCGCTGAGGAGCTCCGACGGAGGCGCTGGGAAGTCGCCGCCGCCGTAGACGCCGTTGAGGCCGCCCATGATCGCCCTGAACAGCGAGTAGCGGAGGTCGTTGGCTCTCGAGCTACCGACCTGGATGCGGGCGAGGTCCTGCTTTCCAACCACATTGCCGACCCACACAGCGAGGGCTATGTTGGTGGACGCGCCGGCCATCCAGGTGTGGACGGCATCGTTGGTCGTTCCGGTCTTGCCGATGACCTTGACGTTGTCGCTCGGGTTGGCCCGCGCGCCGGTGCCGCCACCGGTCATCACACCGCGCAGGGCGTAGGCGACACCGCTGGCGACCTCAGGCGTGAGCGCCTGGGTGCAATCGGAGGTCTGGCCCGGCAGCTCTTCCCCATCGGCTGAGACGATGCGGTCAACGGCGATCGGCTTGCAGTACACGCCGCCACCGGCCACTGTTGCAAACGCCGCAGCCAGCGAGAGAGGAGCGATCTCGTTGGTGCCCAGGATGGCCGCGGGGTTGGCCGCGAGCTCGTTGCCGTCCGCGCGGTGGACACCCATCGACAGTGCGGTGTCCCGGATGGCGCAGAGGTCAAGCTTGTGCGCCATGGCGACGAACGCGCTGTTGATGGATGCGCGGGTGGCAGCCATCACGGACGTGGAGGCGCCGCCGCCCTGGCCACCGAAGTTGCCTGGCTTCCAGTTGCCGACGGATGGCGCGCACGGGGCGGTGAACGTCGCCTGGTTATAGGTCTTGACGCGAGCGTCGACGGTCTCGTTCAGGCCGTGGTTCTGCTTCAGCCACTCGGCGAGGGTGAAGATCTTGTACGTCGACCCCACCTGGAATCCGGACGATCCGCCGTAGGGCTTGTCCGTGTTGTAGTTGACCGTCGTGGTCGCCGGGTTCTCGTCCGGGGTCGGGTCGAAGACCTTGTTCTGGGCCATCGCCAGGATGCGACCGGTACCCGGCTGCACAGCGGATGCTGCAGCACCCAGGTTGAATCGCGTTTCACCGGCCGGGGCCTGGGCCAGCAGCTGGGCTTCGGCATTCGCCTGCTGGTCGACGTTCAGGGTGGTGTAGATCTGGTACCCACCGGTCTTGTAGTTCGCCTTGCGTTCTTCTGCGGTAGAGCCCAGCGACGTCAGCTCGGGCACCAGGTGCTCCACATAGTCGCAGAAGTAGGTGCCGATGGTGGCGTACAGGCATCCGCCGCGTGGCGGGCTGGGAACAACCTCGAGTGGTGTCGCGATCGCCTCATCGAAGGTGGCCTGATCGATGAAGTCCCAGTTGAGCATCCGCGTCAGGATGTCATCGCGACGGTCCTGGTTGGCCTCATAGTTCTCGGGGTTGTTCAGGCTGTGGTAGGTCGGCGTCTGCACGATGGCGATCAGGCTGGCAGCCTGCGGAAGAGTCAGGTCCTTGGCGTCAACCGAGAAGAATTCGTTGGCAGCGGCCTGGATGCCGTAGGTGTTGCTGCCAAACCCGGCGATGTTGAGGTAGCCGAGCATGATGTCGTTCTTGGAGTAGCGCTTCTCCAGGCCGATGGCCATCTTCATCTCCCGCAGCTTGCGGTCGATGGTCTGCTCTTCGGCCTTATCCCGTGCCTCGGCACGCGCGGCCTCGGTCGGCTCCTCCAGGGACCTCATGATGAGGATGTTCTTGACCAGCTGCATGGTGAGGGTGGACGCACCACTCTCGATGTCGCTCGCCACAACGTTGCTCAGCGCGGCGCGGATGGTCGACGAAAGGTTCACCCCGCCGTGCTCGTAGAACTTGCGGTCCTCCGCGGCCAGGACGGCCATCTTGACGTTCTCGTTGATGTCCTCCCAGCCGATCACCTCACGGTTCTGGTGGTAGGCCTCAGCGATCTGGACCGGTTCACCGGCGTTGTTGACGCCGTAGATGGTGTTCTTCTGGGCCTGTTCGTCCAGGGTGAGGTAGTCGGGGAGGCTATTGAAGATGCCGACGGAGCTCTGGGCGGTCAGACCGGTGACGGCGATCGCGGGAGTGACCATCGCGGTGACCAGGACTCCGGCGAGAACACTCAAACCGAGGAGGCCGGCCAGGGCGCCGAGGGCGCCGGAAGGCGACGTTTTTTGGGCAGACATAGACTCTAGGGTAATGGGTCGAAACCCTGATCAAGCTGAATGGATGCCGTGATGCCACACTGGGAATATCTGACCACACCGCTCATCGTTCACAACACTTCTGCAATCCTCAACAACTGGGGTGCCGAGGGGTGGGAGCTGGTGCAGGTCGTCACCGGTCCGGAAGGCGGGCTGGTGGCTTACTTGAAACGCCAAATTACGGAGGATTCCTGATGTCCACGATCGAAGAACGCCTTATCGAACTCGGGATGCCTCTTCCGCAGGTGACGAAGCCGGTTGCCGCCTACGTACCCGCCGTGATCACGGGGAACCTGGTGTACACCTCCGGTCAGCTGCCCATGGTGGACGGCGCTATGGCCGTAACCGGCAAGGTCGGTGACGGTGATGGAATGGTCTCTGCGGAGACCGCGAAGGGGCTCGCCCGCACGTGCGCGCTCAACGCGCTCGCCGCCGCAGCGTCGGCCATCGGCTCCCTCGACCGGGTCACCCGCGTGGTGAAGGTTGTCGGTTTCGTCGCATCCGACCCGTCATTCACCGGCCAGCCGGCCGTGGTCAACGGGGCGTCAGAGTTCCTCGGGGAGGTGTTCGGCGACATTGGCGCCCACGCCCGAAGTGCTGTCGGCGTCGCCTCCCTGCCGCTGGACACCGCGGTCGAGGTGGAGCTGATCCTCGAGTTCGCGTAACGCCCTTCGCTACTCCTTGCGCACCCCGCCGGTCAGCTTGTCGGTGATGAGCTGCATCACCGAGGTGTCGGCCAGCGTGGTGGTGTCTCCGACCGTTCGCCCCTCGGCGACATCGCGCAACAGCCGGCGCATGATCTTGCCCGAGCGGGTCTTCGGCAACTCCGTCACCACATAGACGTGCCGCGGGCGGGCGATGGCGCCGATCTGCTCGGCCACGTGGGCCCGCAGGATGCCGTTCGCCTCGTCGGGCGTCTGCGCATCCTCCTGGTCTGACCGCAGGATCACGAACGCCACAACGGCCTGCCCGGTGGTCTCATCCGCTGCCCCCACCACGGCCGCCTCGGCGACGATCGGATGCGAGACCAGCGCAGACTCGATCTCTGCGGTCGACAGCCGGTGGCCGGACACGTTCATCACATCGTCGACCCGCCCGAGCAGCCAGATGTCGCCGTCTTCGTCGAGCCGCGCACCATCGCCGGCGAAGTACATCCGCCGGTTCGTGGTTCCCGGAACGTCGAACTTCTCCCAATAGGTTTCGATGAAGCGCTCCGGGTCGCCCCAGATGCCGCGCAGCATCGACGGCCACGGCTCGGTGACCACCAGCAGGCCGCCGTTGCCGTTGCCGACATGTTCGCCGCTCTCGCTGAGCACGTCGATTGAAATGCCGGGGATCGGTTCCTGGGCAGACCCCGGCTTCAGGGTCGTGACACCGGGCAGAGCGGACACCATTATCGCGCCGGTCTCGGTCTGCCACCAGGTGTCGACGATCGGGGCCTTGCCGGCGCCGATCACGTCGCGGTACCAGACCCAGGCCTCCGGGTTGATGGGCTCACCGACCGAACCCAGCACCCTGATGCTGGTGAGGTCGAAGCCGTCCGGAACCTGGCGCCCCACCTTCATGAACGAGCGGATGGCGGTGGGCGCCGTGTAGAAGATGCTCACCTTGTACTTCTCGATCAGTTCCCACCAGCGACCAGGGTGCGGAGCATCCGGTGTTCCCTCGTAGAGCACCTGGGTCGCACCGTTCGCCAGCGGTCCGTACACGACGTAGCTGTGGCCGGTCACCCAGCCGACGTCGGCCGTGCACCAGAACACGTCGTTCTCGGCGTCGAGGTTGAACACCTGCTTGTGCGTGAACGCGCACTGGGTGAGGTATCCGCCACTGGTGTGCAGGATTCCCTTCGGACGCCCGGTGGTGCCGGAGGTGTAGAGGATGTAGAGCGGATGCTCGGCGGGGAACGCCTCAGCCTCGTGCTCGGCATCCGCCGCCTCCATTTGCTCGTGCCACCACAGGTCGCGGCCCTCCACCCAATCGATGTCGTTGCCCCCGCGCTTGACCACCAGCACGTTCTCGACGGAGTCGGTGCCCTCCTTCTCGAGGGCGGCATCGACGGTCGGCTTGAGGGCGGAGATCCTGCCCTTCCTCCAGCCGCCGTCAGCGGTGATGATCAGCTTGGCGCTGGCGTCGTGCACTCGCGAGCTGATGCTGTCCGCACTGAACCCGCCGAAGATGACCGAGTGCACTGCGCCGATACGCGCGACCGCGAGCATGGCGACGACGGCTTCGGGAATCATCGGCAGGTAGATGGCGACACGATCGCCCGAGCGGATGCCGAGGGCCAGCAACACGTTCGCGGCGCGTTTCACCTCCGCGGTGAGGTCGGCGTAGGTGAGGGTGCGCGTGTCGCCGTTCTCGCCCTCCCAGTGGAAGGCCACCCGGTCGCCGTGTCCGGCGATGACATGCCGGTCGAGGCAGTTGTACGCCACATTCAGCTCACCATCGGCGAACCATCTGGCGAACGGTGCCTGGGTCCAGTCGAGGGCCTGGGTGAAGTCCTTGTGCCAGTGGAGCAGTTCGCGGGCTTGCTCGGCCCAGAACTCCTGGGGGTTGGCGGTCGCCTTCGCGTACAGCTGCTCCGTGGCTTCCGCAGTGGCGGCGAACTCGGGGCTCGGCGGGAACCTCCTGCTCTCGTGCTGAAGACTGTCAATGGTGTTCATCGTTCGTGAAGCTCCTTTGCAACAGGGTGTCGTACATGACTGCCGCCAGCCGTTTTCGAGACTATCGGATTGTGCTTTCTTTCCTATTGCGTCCGCGGCCTGCTGGGGTACACTTAGCGAACCGAATGAGAATTCGGTTGGTGGCGCCACGTGATTCCCCCCAATCCGGCGCTACTGTGGCGGCGCCGGTTCCCCCCAACAGGCGCCGCCCCTCTTTCTTTAACGCGCGCTTCCTCGCTCGATGCCGGACCGCTTCGTGACTCTCACCCTCCCCAGCCTGTTGAACGCAGGGTTCCTGACGTCACCGCGACGACCACGGCGTTGTCGAGCGGGGCGCCCATAGCCTCCGTTGGGTGTCCGATTATTCCCCCAACCCACCTCATCCGTCAGTCCAGTCACACTGGCAACAGCAGCCACCATCTGCCACGGACCAGCCTCGGTTCGTTGCCCGTCCACCTGGCTCCGAGGCATCAGAATGGGGTACAAGCAGCGATTCCGGGGTACGGCTGGGACGCTCGGGGGAAACTCTCAGCGAGTTCGGGCCGCTAGGTCGGCTGGTGGCCGACCCGCTGGTGACGGATGTCTTCGTGAACGGCCACGACGAGGTCTGGTTCGACCGTGGTGGCGGGCTGGAATCCGAGCACTTTCCCGAGCTTGACGAGCGCCACCTCCGGGAGCTCGCGGTGCGGCTGATCGCCCAGGGCGGCCGTCACATCGACGAAACCAGTCCCTGCGTCGATGTGCGGCTGCACGACGGCATCCGGGTGCATGCGGTGCTGCCGCCGATTTCCCCGCGGGGCACCCTTCTCTCCATCCGACTGCCCAGGGTCGGGCACCTCTCCCTCGGCGACCTCGATGCCGCACAGTTCTTCGAAGTGGTCCCGTTGGACACGGTTTCCCGGCTGGTCGAGCGCCGGGCCAACGTGCTGATCAGTGGTGCGGGCGGCAGCGGCAAGACCACCCTGCTCTCCGCCATCCTGTCGAGCGCACCCAGCACGGATCGGATCATGGCCATCGAAGACGTGGCCGAACTGCGCGTCGCGCATCCGCAGTTCGTCTCCCTCGAAGCGCGCCAGGCAAACCTCGAAGGTGCTGGCGAGGTCGGCTTGCAGCGTTTGGTTCGCGAGGCGTTGCGGATGCGCCCGGACCGCCTGGTGCTGGGGGAGTGCCGGGGCGCCGAGATCAGGGAGCTGCTGGCGGCGCTGAACACCGGCCACGATGGTGGCGCGGGAACGCTGCACGCCAACTCGCTGGCGGATGTTCCCGCGCGCCTCGAAGCGCTGGGCGCGCTCGCCGAGATGAGCCCGACCGCGGTGGCCCGCCAGACCGTCAGCGCGATCGACGCCGTGCTGCACCTGCGGCGCGACCACGGCGTTCGGCGCCTGGTGGAGGTCGGCTCGTTCGAGCTGGACGCGAACGGCCGCCTCCAGGTGCGCCCAGCCGAGCCGGGGCATCCGCTCGATGACCAGCCATGAACCGGAGGAGGGCCGACGCGTCGGTGGAGCAGGAGAATGTTGCCTCGCTGGTGCAGCGCCTGGCCGTGCTGCTCGCCGCCGGTGTTCCGCCGCCCTCCGCCTGGGGTTACCTGCTGCCGGAGAACGGTGAGTCCGACTGGTTGCGACTGAACGAGGTGGTTCGCCGGATCCGGTCCCACGGCGCGGCGGATGAGGCGATCCTGGCGGCGGTGGGCGACCTGCCGGAGTCGGCCGGCTGGCGAGGCCTGGCTGCCGCCTGGCGGGTGGCATCCGAAGCCGGTGCACCGCTGGCGCCGACCCTGGCGGAACTGGCCGGCTCATTGAGGGACCTCGCGGAAACCGACCGGGAGGTGCAGGTCGCCCTGGCAGCACCGGTCGCGACCGCCCGGATGGTGATGGCCCTCCCCGTGGTCGGGGTGTTGTTCGGGCTCGCCCTCGGATTCGACACGCTCGGCACGCTGTTCGGCACTCCAGCCGGGCTGGTGTGCCTGATGCTCGGCGCCGGCCTCATGCTCATCGCCCGGTTCTGGAATCGGCGGTTGGTGCGCTCCGCCGCACCGACCGTTCAGAGCCCCGGACTCGCCCTCGACCTGGTCGCGATCGCCGTCAGCGGCGGGGCGTCAACCGATCGGGCGATCCAGGCGGCCACCAGCGCATGCCAGGGCAGTTCGATCCCCATCGGGCACGACCAGGCTGCCATCGACAGCGTGCTGCAGCTCTCCCGTCGGGCAGGAGTGCCGGCGGCGGCGCTGCTGAGATCGGAGGCAGAGGAAGCCCGCCGCCGTGCCCGCAGCGATGGTGCGCGTCGAGCGGCAACGCTGTCGGTGACCCTGATGCTGCCGCTCGGCCTGTGCATCCTCCCGGCCTTCATGCTGCTGGGCGTGGCACCGCTGCTGATCGCCGTCATCTCGTCCACAGTCGCAGGTTTCTGACCGACTCCACCGATGCGCGCTGCGCCGGCCAGGCAGCATCCGGCGCCGCCAAGACTGAGTGGGACCGGCTGCGATCGCGACCGGCACACCACAACAGGAAGACACATCGTGCGACGAGCATTAAGAGGACTCCAGGCCGTCATCACCGAGCGGATGCGCGCAGCAGGCGAGAGGGGCGCCGCGACGGCGGAGTACGCCATCGTGATCATGGCTGCTGTCGGCTTCGCCGGGCTGCTCGTCGTCATCATGCGCAGCGACGAGGTGCGGGCCGTGCTCACCGACCTGATCCAGCGTGCGCTCACGTTCGCCGGGTAGGCGCTGCCGACTGCGCGGTGAGCGGGGAGCGGTCACCGCCGAGTTCGCGACGGCGATGCCGGCGGTGATCCTGGTGCTCGCGTTCTGCCTGGCCGGTGGGCAGCTCGCGAACCAGCAACTCCGCCTGCAGGACGCCGCATCGACCGCCGCGCGCGCGGCCTCCCGTGGTGAACCGGCGAGCACGGTCGACGCGAGGGCGCGGCACTTGGTCCCGCGGGCATCCGTCAACCGCAGCGACCGGAACGGCCTGGTCTGCGTGACTGTTGCGCTGCCTGCAGCGCTTCCCGGTCTCGCCTCGGCGGTGACGCTGACGGCATCCGCCTGCGCCCTGGCCGAGACCCGCTGATGCGCTCGCTCCGGGATGAGTCCGGCGCCGGTTCGATTCTCGTCGTCGCGATTCTCGCCGCCGTGCTCGGACTGAGCGCGCTGTCGGTACCCCTCTATTCAGTGCTGGCGGTCAAAGGGGTCGCCAGTGGGGCAGCGGATGCCGCGGCGCTCGCCGCAGCAGACGTCGCCATCGGCCTCGCGCCCGGCGTTCCCTGCGTCGCCGCCGCGCGAATCGCCGAGGCGAACGGCACGGTTCTCTCGGCCTGCCAGCCGGACGGATTGGTGGTGACCGTGCGCGTGGAAGCGGTCGTGCTCGGCTTCACCGTCGGGGCAACTGCGACGGCCGGCCCGGCAGTCGAAGGGCCCTGACTCTGGGAGCTTGCGCAAACTCGATTAACAGTGCATGCGGTTTGAGTGTGTATGGTTTCGAGGGCAACCCCCAATCAACGTAATTCTCAAGGAGTCCGGTGTCAGGCACGAAGAAGCTGGTCATTGTCGAGTCGCCGGCCAAGGCGAAGACAATCGCCCAGTACCTGGGTGACGGGTACGAGGTACTCGCCTCGGTCGGCCACATCCGTGACCTCATCGAGCCGAAGAACCTGCCGCCCGAGCTGAAGAAGGGGTCGCTGGGAAAGTTCTCCATCGACGTCGAGAACGATTTCCAGCCCTACTACGTGGTGTCCGACCAGAAGAAGAAGACGGTCGCCGACCTGAAGCGCGCGCTCAAGGATGCCGACGAGCTCTACCTCGCAACTGATGAGGACCGCGAGGGGGAGGCCATCGCCTGGCACCTGCTCGAGGTGCTGAAGCCGAAGGTCCCGGTCAAGCGGATGGTGTTCCACGAGATCACGCAGGAGGCGATCCAGCGGGCGCAGGAAAGCCCGCGCGATCTTGACACCGCGCTGGTCGACGCACAAGAGACCCGTCGCATCCTGGACCGCCTCTACGGTTTCGAGGTTTCACCGGTGCTGTGGCGCAAGGTCGGCCCTGGGCTGTCCGCCGGTCGGGTGCAATCGGCAGCGACTCGCCTCATCGTCGACCGCGAACGCGAGCGGCTCGCCTTCGTCACCGCCAGCTACTGGGACCTGACGGCGACGCTCGCTCCCCACGAGACGAGCACCAACTTCGACGCCCGCCTCAGCAAGATCGACGGCAAGCGCATCGCCTCCGGACGGGACTTCGACGACAAGGGCGCGCTGAAGTCGGATGCCCGTGCTCTCGATGAGCAGTCCGCCCAGACGCTCGCGGCGGCCCTGCGTGAGCAGAGCACCACCATCGTGGTCTCGTCGGTCGAGGCGAAGCCGTACACCCGGCGCCCGGCCGCACCGTTCAGTACGTCGACCCTTCAGCAGGAGGCGGCGCGCAAGCTGCGCTTCTCTGCTCGCCAGACCATGAGCGTCGCCCAGGGATTGTACGAAAACGGCTACATCACCTACATGCGAACCGACTCGCTGAACCTGTCACAGCAGGCGATCAACGCGGCTCGCGCGCAGGCTGCCGCCCTCTACGGCCCGGAGAACGTGCCGGACAAGCCCCGCGTCTACGCCAGCAAGAGCAAGAACGCGCAGGAGGCGCACGAGGCGATCCGCCCATCCGGTGACACCTTCCGCACCCCGTCGGAGCTGCAGAGCGTGCTCCGCGGCAACGACTTCAAGCTGTACGAGTTGATCTGGAAGCGCACCGTCGCCTCCCAGATGGCCGACGCCAAGGGCTCAACAGCATCCGTTGGCATCACCGCAACGGTGGCGTCCGGCACGATCGCCGACTTCGTGGCGACCGGAACCGTCATCACCTTCCGCGGCTTCCTGCAGGCGTACGAGGAGGGCACGGACGAAGAGCGCAACAAGGATGACGCGAAGGAGGCCAAGCTTCCGCCGCTGACCGAGGGCCAGTCGCTCACGGCCGTCGAGGTGGAGGCGAAGGGGCACGAGACCAGCCCGCCGCCGCGCTACACCGAGGCGAGCCTGGTCAAGACGCTGGAAGAGCTCGGCATCGGGCGCCCGTCGACGTACGCGGCGATCATCTCCACCATCATCGACCGCGGGTATGTGACGCCGCGCGGTCAGGCGCTGGTACCCAACTGGGTCGCGTTCTCGGTCATCCGCCTGCTTGAGCAGTACTTCGGCGACCTGGTCGAATACGCCTTCACGGCGGCGATGGAGGATGACCTCGACCACATCGCCGGCGGCAGGCAGAACCGGGTGGAGTGGCTGAACGGCTTCTACTTCGGCAACGACACCCACCGGGGTCTGCGCACCGTGATCGACAACCTGGGCGAGATCGACGCGAAGCAGATCAACTCCATTGCGATCACCGACGACATCACCCTGCGCATCGGCAAGTATGGGCCATACCTTGAGGTGGCGGATGCGGACGCGGCGGCGGATGCGACGCCACGGCGCGTCAACCTGCCGCAAGACCTGGCACCGGACGAGCTGACCGCCCAGAAGGCACAGGAACTGATCGACGCACCCGTGGTCGACGACCGCATCGTCGGCGTCAACCCGGCCAACGGCAAGAACATTGTCGCCAAGGACGGCCGCTTCGGCCCCTACGTGACCGAGCTCGATCCTGAGCCCGAAGCCGAAGCAGCTCCGGTCCCTGAGCTCGTCGACGGGTCCGAAGTCGACCCGGCCACCGGCGAACTCATCGAGAAGCCGAAGAAGAAGGCGGCCACCAAGAAGTCGACGGCGCCCAAGCCGCGCACGGCATCCATCTTCAAGTCGATGGACCTGGCCACCATCGACCTCGACACGGCGCTCAGGTTGCTCGACCTCCCGCGCGTGGTCGGAGCCGACCCGGAGACCGGCGAGGAGATCACCGCGCAGAACGGCCGCTACGGTCCGTACCTCAAGAAGGGCAGCGACACCCGGTCTCTGACCGAGGAAGACCATATCTTCGACATCGACCTGGCCGGTGCGGTGGAGCTGTTCGCCCAGCCGAAGTATGGCGCCCGCAAAGCCTCCAGCGCCCTTAAGGAATTCGATGCCGACCCGGAGAGCGGCAAGCCGATCAGGATCAAGGACGGCCGCTTCGGCGCCTATGTGACGGATGGCGTGACCAACGCCACCATCCCGCGCGGGGAAACCATCGAAGAGATCGACTTCGAGCGGGCCGTGCAACTGCTGGCGGACAAGCGAGCGAAGGGTCCGGCTAAGAAGCCCGCGGCCAAGAAGAAGGCACCAGCGAAGAAGAAGGCGCCCGCCAAGAAGCCGGCGGCGAGGAAGGCACCTGCAAAGAAAGCACCGGCAAAGAAGACGGGCATCCCGAAATCCATCGAAGGGGACTCGGAGTAGCCGTGACCGGCCTCTTCATCACCTTCGAGGGCGGCGACGGGTCAGGTAAGACCACTCAGGCGCGTTTCCTCGCCGACTGGCTGCAGGCATCCGGTCACACCGTCATGCACACCCGGGAGCCGGGCGGCACCGAGCTCGGCCTGGAGTTGCGAGAGATCGTGCTGCACCGCCGCGGCGACATCGCACCGCGCGCCGAAGCCCTCATCTATGCGGCAGACCGCGCGCACCATATCGCGACCAAGGTGAGGCCGGCGATCGAGCGGGGTGAGGTGGTGATCCAGGATCGCTACCTCGACTCATCCGTCGCCTACCAGGGTGCCGGGCGGGTGCTCGACGGTACCGAAATCCGTGACCTGTCGCTGTGGGCCACCGAAGGATTCATGCCGGCGCTGACCATCCTGCTCGACCTGGACGAGTCGGCTGGCCGCGACCGGATGCAACGCCGCACCAAATACGATCGCCTCGAGGCTGAGGAGGCAGACTTCCACGCCCGCGTGCGCGCCGGCTACCTCGAACTGGCTGCCGCCGAGCCGGAACGGTTCCTCGTGCTGAACGCCACCGACAGCATGGAGTCGATCGCGGCGGCAATCCGCGCTCGAGTGGAGCCCCTCCTCTCCTGATGCCCCTGCAGCGACTCGTCGCCTGAAGTGCCCGTTCCGGAGAATAGTGTCCGTTCCGCCGGGCACTATTCTCCGGAACGGGCACTTTCGCGACTGTGGAGAGCGGTGCGGACGGGTCGCAGGTGACCTTTAGGCTTACAGCATGTCTGTGTGGGATGAACTGACCGGCCAGGCCGAGGCGATCTCGGTCTTCCGTGCCGCGGCCGAGTCGACGGCCATCGGTGCACCGGTCGGGGAATCGGCGATGACCCACTCCTGGCTGATCACCGGCCCTCCCGGCTCCGGCCGCTCCAACCTCGCCTATGCGTTCGCGACAGCGCTACTCAGTCCGGGAACACCGGACGGCGACGAGGCGACCCGGCGTCAGGTGGCCGCTCGCACGCATCCGGATCTCGCGGTGCTCAGTACAGAAGGCGTCATCATCAAGATGGAAGACGTCAAGCGAATCGTCGCCAGCTCGCAGTTCTCGCCGTCCGTCAGCCGCTACCGCGTGATGATCGTCGAAGACGCCGACCGCATGGTGGAGCGCACCTCGAATGTGCTGCTGAAGGCGTTGGAGGAGCCGCCTCCGCGCACAGTGTGGATCCTGTGCGCGCCGAGCGAGGCCGACCTGCTGCCGACCATCCGCTCCCGGGTGCGCACCGTTCGCCTGCGTGTTCCGTCGATCGCTGATGTCGCGGAGTTGATCGTGGCGCGCGACGGCGTCGATCTTGAGACGGCGACCAGGGCGGCACGTGAGGCGCAGAGCCACATCGGCATGGCGCGCAGACTGGCCACCAACGATGACGCCCGCCGCAGGAGGCACCAGACGCTGGAAACCGCGCTGGGCATCCGCACGGTATCGGATGCCGTGATGGCGGCGGCGACGCTGCTCGAGCTGGCGGGGGAGGACGGCAAGGCGATTACCGCCGAGCTGGACGCCCAGGAACGCGAGAGCGCCCTGCGATCGCTCGGCGTCGAGCCGGGTGGAACGATTCCGCCCAGGCTGCGCGGGCAGCTGAAAGACCTCGAAGAGGACCAGAAGCGCCGGGCCACCCGCAGCCTGCGGGACGGCATCGACCGGATCATGGTCGACCTGCTGTCGCTCTACCGCGACATCCTGCTCATCCAGCTGGGTGCTGACATCGAGCCGGTCAACCTGGCCATCCTCCCCAAGCTCCGTGACGCTGCCGCACATTCTTCGGCCACGCAGACGCTGGCCACCATGGACGCCATCGTTACGGCACGCCGGCGAATCGAGGGCAATGTGTCCCCAGTGCTGTCGCTGGAGGCAACCCTCATCTCGGCTACCAGAAGGGGCGCCGCTTAGTGGCGCTGCGTCGTTCCGGGGTCGTCGCCGCAGTTCTCGCCGTCGCCGTCGTGCTGAGCGGATGCGTGCCCTGGCTCGGCCAGTCGAAGCCGATGACGTCGACCCCGACCGGGGAGAAAGTGTCGGCAGAGCTGCAGCCGTTCTACGACCAGGTGCTGAAGTGGTCAGCCTGCGAGGACGGCTTCCAGTGTGCGACAGCGGATGTCCCGCTCGATTGGAGCGATCCTTCCCGCGACAGCATCGAGCTCGCCCTGATCCGCAGTGTGGCCACCGGGGACCGGCTCGGCTCGCTGCTGATCAACCCGGGTGGGCCGGGAGCATCCGGTTTCGAATTCGTGCGCGACAGCCTGGACTTCGCCGTGTCGGCGAGGCTGCAGTCCCGTTACGACATTGTCGGCTTCGACCCTCGCGGGGTGAACAGGTCATCCCCGGTTGACTGCTACGACGAACCGGATGAGCTGACCGCGTTCCTCTACGAGTTGTCGCCGGAGGAGGTGGGTTCCGAGGCCTGGATCGACGACATCGAGCAGTCCTCCGCCGAGTTCGGTGAAGCGTGCCTGGAGCACACCGGCGAGCTTCTCGGTTTCGTTGACACGGTGAGCGCTGCCCACGACCTCGACCTCTTGCGGGCGATCCTCGGTGACACCGACCTCAACTACCTCGGCTACTCGTATGGGACGCTGCTCGGTGCGACCTACGCCGACCTCTACCCGGAGAACACCGGCAGGCTGGTGCTGGACGGCGCTGTGGACCCGGCGACGACGGACTTCGAGGTCACGGCGACTCAGGCCCAAGGTTTCGAGAGCGCGCTGCGTGCCTACCTGGCCGACTGCATGACCGGTACTGCGTGCCCATTCCGTGGGTCGGTCGATCAGGCGATGCTGGACATCCGCGCCCTGTTCGAGAGCCTGGATGCCAGTCCGTTGCGGGCTGCGGACGGCCGCCAGCTGGGTAGCGGCGCCATGTTCAACGCGCTGATCCTGCCGCTCTACAGTTCGACGACCTGGTCGTACCTCACCGACCTGTTCAACGAGGTGATGGCGGGCCGGGCCGATTTCGCGTTCCAGCTGGCCGACTCGTACTACGGCCGGAACGACGACGGCACGTTCGCCGACAACTCGACGGAGGCGTTCATCGCCGTCAACTGCCTGGACTACGTCTCGACCAGCACGCGGGAAACCCTGCACGCGGAGGCGGCCGAGCTTGCCAGGCTTGCCCCGGTGCTCGGGCCGCAGATGTCGTACGGTGGAACGTCGTGCAGCGAGTGGCCGTTCGAGGCGACGCGCCTGCGGGTGCCGATTGCGGCATCCGGTTCTGCGCCGATCGTCGTGGTCGGTACCACCAATGACCCGGCGACGCCGTACAAGTGGGCGCAGGCTCTCGCCGGCCAGCTGGAGAACGGCTACCTTGTGACCTACAACGGGGAAGGGCACACCGCCTACAACAAGTCGAACGCCTGCGTGAACGATGCCGTCGACGGGTACTTCATCGACGGGCAGGTTCCCGAGACCGACCCGCTCTGCTGACGCCAGATCATCCGGTAAGCTTTCTTGCTGTGCCATCGGCGAAAGCCGCCAGCCGCCGCCTTAGCTCAGTTGGTAGAGCATCTCACTCGTAATGAGAAGGTCGTCAGTTCGATTCTGACAGGCGGCTCCAGGAGAAACCCCACCATTACTAGGATCGAGGCTTGCCTCCACTCCCCACCTTCGTCGCCAAAGCGGGGTTCGCCAGATTCGTATTCCGAGCACCGGGGCCGGTCCTTGGGGTTGCTCACTGAGCGGGCAAGCCGAGAACGCGCCTGAGGAGGTGCTCACCACAATCGGCCGACGTTCCGCAAGCCGATCCTCGTGAGGGACGTCGCGGTCAAGCAGGTGGGGGACCCGCTCTGTCACCCCTTAGCCTGCCGCCATTCAGCCCCTCCTAGTGGGGGCAGACCAGCTATCTCGATATAGCTAGATTTGACCCATGGAACCATTGTCGCGAGTCACGCCAGCCACCATTGATGTTCTGAAGGTTCTCAGCGAGTCGGACGTCGCGTGCTGGGGCCTGCAAGTGATCAAGCTGAGCGGCAGGCCGGCTGGCAGCGTCTATCCGATCCTCGAACGGCTGGAGTCCTCCGGCTGGGTGACTTCGAGTTGGGAGACGGATGATGCCCGCTCGGGGCCACGCCGGCGGTACTACGAGCTAACTGAGGGCGGCGTTACGGCGGCCGCCCAGGCCATTGAGGGCTTCGCCCGCAAATCGATGAACGCCAGCCTGCGGCCTTCGTCCGCGTCGGTGGCGACAGCATGAAAAGCATGAGCCAGCTGGTCGTGGGGCTTGCGGCTTCGCTGCTCCCGCGTGCCGCCCGCGATCGCTACCGGGAGCAGTGGCTCGGGGAGCTTCGGGACGCGTCCGAGGCCGGAGTTCGGGCATCCGATGTCGCGATCGGTTCACTGGCCTTCGCCGTGACCCTGGAGCGGCCGCTGCCGTCGCTGAGCCGGATGCCTGATGCGAAGGTTCGCAGTCGGGCCCGACTTGCTGCTGGAGTGGCCCTCGGCGCGGCGCTCCTCGCGCTCACGCGATACGCCGACATCGTGACTGCCGCGATCTGGAACCCAAATCCGGGCGTCAACTTCGTCATATTCACGATGTCGTCGCTGCTCGACGCCTTCGCGGTGCTCGGCCCCATCTTCGCCGTGGCGTTGGTCACGGTCACCCTCGGAGTCTCAGCGCGAATCCGAGGCGCGGTCTGGCTCCTTGCTCTCGCGGGATACTCGCACGTCGCGCAGACTCAGATCGACAGTTACTTCTACATCGACGGCGACATGCTCCTGAGTCGTGGCACGGTGAGCTACTTAGTGGCGATCGCAGTGATCTCGATGGCCGTCGTGCTGTTGCGCACCGAATTTCGTTCACTCAAACGGCCGTCGGCGCTGCTCCCTCGTCATCGCCGCATTATCTTCTCAGCCCTCGCCGGTGCGGCCCTGCTCCTCATCGCGACTGTGTGCGTGGTGGATTCGATCGTCGCCTGGGCCGGGCGCACCCCGTTGGTCTTCGGCGGAAACGCGAACGGCGCCGTCTACCAGGAGTGGTTGGCGCACAAAGCTCTCGGAGAAGCCACCGTCTCTGCTGTCTTCGCCGTCTGGGCCGTCCTCTGCGGAGTGGTGGCCGTCGTTGTGATTGCCGCAGGACTGTCCCGTCGATCCACCGTCAGTGGTCATGTCGTGAGGTTCGTCGTCGCAGTCGCCCTCATCGGGATGAGCTATGCCTCAGTCGTGGATTTTCTTCGACTGATGACCTGGACAGTGGAGATGACCGTCCCAACTGAACTAGTGATGCTCCTGGGGCGCTGGGTCTTGGTGCTAGTAGTACTAGTCAGCGTGGGCAACCTTCGCTTCCCAAGGCACATCGCTGTGGCCACGACCGGGGACATCGTGGATGGACATCGATAACGAGATCGACCGCGTGCTCTTCGTTTTCCGGCAAGGGCAGAGATCCGCATTCCGATCTCGATCAAATTAGCAAACAGCAGCCGCTCGACGGCGCCTGCCTTGGTTGCATCCGAGGTCAGTTTGCCGTCGTCCCCGTGCCGTCCCCGCAGAACCGAAACGCGTGCACTTAGTGCCGCAATCGGCAGTGGGTGCAACGCATGCAATCAGTGAAATGCACCCCTTGTCCGGGTCAGACGCACTCGTAATGAGAAGGTCGTCAGTTCGATTCTGACAGGCGGCTCCACCGTTATTCTCAAACCCTAGTGTGCTGTCACGGCGGGACCTCCGTTCCCTCCCGGCTTCTGTCATGTGGGGGTAGTGTCGCGGCATGGCGACCGCAACGACACAGACTCGCAAGCGTGAGGCTTTCGGCTCTCGGAACGTGTTCATCCTCTCGGCCATCGGCTCCGCAGTCGGCCTCGGCAACATCTGGCGCTTTCCATACGTGGCGTATGAGGGCGGCGGCGGCGCCTTCCTCATTCCGTACCTGTGTGCCCTGTTGACTGCCGGCATCCCGTTGCTCTTCTTCGACTATGCGATCGGGCACCGTTTTCGCGGGTCGGCACCGCTCGCGTTCCGACGGATGCACCGGGCGGCCGAGCCGCTCGGGTGGTGGCAGGTGCTCATCTGCGTCGCCATCGCGGCGTACTACGCCGTCATCATCGCGTGGGCCGCAATGTACACATGGTTCTCGGCACAGCTCACCTGGGGCAAGGGCAACGAGGAGGACTTCTTCTTCACCGACTTCCTGCAGATGGGGGATGTCGCAGACGGGGGGTTATCGACGACGTTCGTCCCACAGGTGGGCATCCCACTGCTGGTCGTTTGGCTCGTGGTCATCGTGATCATGGCTCTCGGAGTCAGGCGCGGGATCGGCCGCGCGAACTTGGTGCTGATGCCGCTGCTGACGGTGATGTTCGCCATCCTCGTGGTGCAGTCGCTGTTCCTGCCCGGGGCGATGGAGGGGTTGGGCGCCTTCTTCACCCCCGACTGGGAGGCCCTCGCCAACCCCGGCGTGTGGGCATCCGCCTACGGGCACATCTTCTTCTCGCTGTCGGTCGCGTTCGGCATCATGGTGACCTACGCCTCGTACCTCAAACGCAAGACCGACCTCACCGGCTCCGGCCTGGTCGTCGCCTTCGCGAACTCCGGGTTCGAGATCCTCGCAGGTATCGGCGTCTTCGCGGCGCTCGGTTTCATGGCGCAGGCGCAGGGAACGGATGTGGCGGGAGTCGCGACATCCGGTATCGGCCTTGCGTTCATCGCCTTCCCGACCATCGTCTCGCAGGCGACGGGTGGCACGATCATCGGGGTTCTGTTCTTCGGCGCGCTGGTCTTCGCCGGCGTCACATCGCTCATTTCGATCCTCGAGGTGATCGTTGCCGCGCTGCAAGACAAGCTCGGCTGGACACGTATCCGCACGACCCTCACCGTGTCCATCCCGCTGGCCATCGTGTCGATGGCGTTGTTCTCGACTACCACGGCACTGGCGGTGCTCGACACGACGGACGCCTTCGTCAACGCGTTCGGCATCATGGCAGTGGCGTTT
Organism: Homoserinimonas sp. A520; assembly: GCF_054489245.1. Lineage (NCBI taxonomy): Bacteria > Bacillati > Actinomycetota > Actinomycetes > Micrococcales > Microbacteriaceae > Homoserinimonas > Homoserinimonas sp. A520. The sequence continues at coordinate 64,244 of NZ_JBTMWX010000009.1, forward strand.
GTCGCGGTCATCGTGGTCGCTTGGCTGCTGGGTAAACTGCCGACGCTGCAGGCGCACCTGAACGAACGCTCGAGCTTCCGCATCAGCCTGGTGTGGAAGGTGCTCATCGCGGGGCTGGCGCCGGTCGTGCTCGGCTACCTGTTCGTCAGCGAACTCATCGCGAAGATTTCCGACCCGTACGGCGGTTACCCGACGTGGTTCCTCGCCGTTTTCGGCTGGGGCATGGTGGTCGCCCTCGTCGTCCTTGCGCTCCTTCTCTCGCTCCTGCCGTGGAGCGGGCGCTCGCGCGCCAGGGATGACCCAGAGTACGACGAGTTCCTCACTGAGGAGCACTACGATCCGGATCCGGAGACCAACACCGTGCGCGTGGTCGCTCCGACGAAGAGTGGAGAACGCTCATGACACCGACAGCCCTCGTCATGATGATCATCGCCATGGCTACTGTGTGGGGCGGATTGGTCGCCGCCGTCTTCAATCTCGCGCGCCATCCTGAGGTAGCAGAGACGGAGCCGGCCCCGCCCATCGAGCTCTAGGCGACTTCGTCGCGCCCGCGCGCGCACTGTCAGGTAAAGGGTACAAACGGGATTTCGGGGGACAAAACGATCGTTCTGTCCCCCCGAGATTTCTGGGAATTGCCTGCGAAACACCCCCAATACAGGTGGCAATCGGGGTCCAGTGCCCCGAGATTGCTTGATGTGCCCGGTCGGGGTACCTATTCTTGACCTAACATCGTTTTCGGGGTACATAACGAGTTTCTTTTACGGGGGATCAGATGAAGCGTTCAGCGCTACTCGTCGCGCTTTTCACAGCGGTGATCACCCTCGTCCTCCCCTTTGTCGGCGGCAGCGGTCCGTCCCTGGTCGAGGAAACCCCGGCCTATGCGGCACAGGTTGCCGGCCCGATGTTCGCCACGGATGCCAGCGCAGCGGCACAGATTGCGACCACAACACTCGAGACCGGTGCCAGCGAGACACCACAGACCGCTGCGGAGCGCGAGGCCATGCTGGCCACCGACTCCGAGCACCTGGCCCAGAAGCCGGTTCCCAAGCCCATCCCGAAGCCGGTCCTCAACAAGAGCGACCGGGCGAGCGGTACCGCCGCACGACGCGCTGCTGCTGAGGCTGCCGGGTTCACCTGTCCCGGCAACATCGGCGGCTCGACCGCTGGAGCGCCCGGTGTCTCTGCCGGTGGCGGGATGATCACCGGAACCACCTCAGGCGACCTGGCCTCGTTCGCCAGCCAGTACAACGCCATCCGCGTGGCCAACTGCCTGCAGCCGGTGCCGATGTCGAACATCCGCTACGACTCCTGCCTTGAGGCCCGCCTTATTTGGATGGCCGAAGATCCGAGCACCGACCCGTCCAGCGCGTGGGGCCACATCGGCTCTTCCCGCAGCGACGGAGTGCCCAGCGTCGGCTGCGACGGCAACCTGGCCGGCGGCTCGGGCGACAGTGGCGCGAGTGCGGCCAGCAAGTGGTGGAACTCGACGTCACACCGCAACTCCCTGTACAAGCCGTCCTACGCCGGTGCCACCTCCGGGGTCTGCATCTATTTCGCGATGACCCACGGCGGCGTGCCGAACGAGGCATACAGCTTCAGCCGCGCCGCGGCCCGCTGGGGTGGCTGCTAGCTCCTCATCGGCTAGATACCATTCCTAGAGGAAGCCTCCCGTGCGGGACGCTTCAGAGGGGAACGGATGTCGTCGGCACTTCGCTGGGGGATTCTCGGCACTGGTGGCATCGCCCACCTGCAGACTCGGGACCTGGTTGACAACGGGTTCACGGTGACGGCCGTCGGATCGCGCTCGAAGGCGTCCGCTGACGCGTTCGCTGCAGAATTCGGAATCCCGACCGCTCACGCGAGCTACGAGGCGCTGGTCGCCGATCCCGAGGTTGACGTCGTCTACGTGTCGACGCCGCACCCCTTCCACGCGCCGGGCGCGAAGCTCGCGCTGGAAGCAGAAAAGCACGTGCTGCTGGAGAAGCCGTTCACGGTGAACGCCGCAGAAGCCAGGGAGGTGGTCGCCCTCGCTGCCGACCGCGGCCTGGTGGTGCTCGAAGCCATGTGGACGCGGTTCCTCCCGCAGTCGGAACGGGTGCGTCAGCTGCTCGCGGATGGGGCGATCGGCGAGCCGCGTGCCCTCATCGCCGACCACAATCAGTTGCTGTCCACCGACCCGGAGAACCGGATCAACAGCCTCACCCTCGCCGGGGGAGCGTTGCTCGACCTGGGGATCTACCCGGTCTCCTTCGCCCACGAACTCTTCGGGGTGCCCACCCAGGTTGCTGCGATCGCCGAGCTGTCTGCCACCGGTGTCGACCGGCAGACGTCGATCATCCTCGGCTTCGAGGGTGGCCGGCAGGCGGTGCTGCACACGGCGCTCGACACCCCGGGTCCCAACACGGCGATGATCATCGGCACGGCCGGTCGCATCCAGTTCGACGCGGTCTGGTACACGCCGACCGCGATCACCGTGTTCGATCGCAGCGGCACTGTCGTGGAGCGGATCGAACCGAGCGAAGCCAGCCGCGGCATGCAGTACCAGGCCTGGGAGCTGGAACGCCTGGTTGCCGCCGGGGAGATCAGCGGGAGCATCCTGCCACCGGCTGAATCCATCAGCATTATGGAGACGCTCGACGAGGTGCGGCGCCAGATTGGGCTGGTCTACGCGGCCGATGCCTGACACGTCTTGGCGCAAGAAAGTAGAATTAGGCCATGACTCGCGCCCTGTTCATCATTGACGTGCAGAACGACTTCACCGAGGGCGGGGCCCTTGGGGTAACCGGTGGTGCTGCGGTGGCCGCCGGCATCAGTGAGCTCCTGCACACGTTCCCCGACCGCTACGACCACGTTTTCGCCTCCCGCGACTGGCACAACGCCAATGGCGACAACGGCGGACACTTCGCGACGGATGCTCCGCCAGACTTCGTGACGACCTGGCCGGTTCACTGCGTGGCTGAGACACCGGGTGCCGAGTACCACCCGGCACTCGACACCCAGCCGGTCGGTGTGCACGTGAAGAAGGGCCAGGGGGTTCCGGCGTACTCCATCTTCGAGGGCACTACGGAGGATGGTGCGACGGTGGCCGACAAGCTGGATGAGCTCGGCGTGCTCGACATCGATGTCGTCGGTATTGCCACCGACTACTGCGTGCGGGCATCCGCGCTGAACGCCGTCGAGCATGGCCGGCGCGTTCGCGTGCTCACCGACCTGGTGGCCGGGGTAGCCCCGGAGTCGAGCGATGCCGCGCTGATCGAGCTCGGTCACGCCGGCGTCGAACTCGTGAGCTCTGCTGCGAAGTGACTCTATGAGTGCACGGCGGGTGAACCGCCGCGGTGTCGCCCTGCTGGCATCCGCCCACGTCTTCGACGACTTCTATCAGGGGGTCGTTCCTGCCCTGCTCCCGTTCCTGGTGGCCGAGCGGCACTACAGTTATGCGGCGGTCGCTGGCCTGGTGCTCGCTGCGAACGTGCTGTCGTCGGTGGTGCAGCCTGCGTTCGGCTGGTGGGGCGACCGGCGGCCGCGCCGCTGGCTGATCCCCGCCGGGATGCTCACCGCGGCGATCGGCGTCGGCCTGGTCGCCTTCACTGTCGAGTACTGGATGACCTGGCTGGTGATCGCATTGTCCGGGGTGGGAATCGCCGCGTTCCACCCGGAGGCGGCCAGGGCTGCCAGGCAGGCCTCAGGCAACAGCAACCGGGCGATGAGCGTGTTCGCGCTGGGAGGCAACGTCGGGTTCGCCCTCGGGTCGCTGGTGGCCACCCCGCTCCTGCTGATTACCGGACTCAGCGGCAGCGTGCTGCTCGTCATCCCGGCCGCCCTCATGGCGACGCTGCTGGTCATCCGGCTGCGCACCGTTCTCGATGGCAAGAAGGGCTCGCAAAAGCGCCCCGCGCATCCGCCAGGGACGGATGACTGGCCGGCCTTCCTGAAGTTGACGGCGGTCGTCGTGGTCCGCTCGATCGTATTCTTCGGCACGATCTCGTTCGTCGCCCTGTACTTCATCAACGACTTCGGCACCTCCGAGGTGGTTGGTGGTGTGGCGCTGACGGTGTTCCTGTTCGCCGGCGCGGTGGGAACCGTTATCGGCGGCTGGACGGCCGACCGGCTGGGGCGACTGGTCAGCATCCGCCTGGGATTCGCACTCGCCATTCCGGCGATGGTCGGCCTCGCCCTCGCGCAGGATTGGGTGGTCGCGCTGATCTTCGTCGCCATTTGCGGCGTCACGATCTTCATGCCGTTCGCCGTGTTCGTCATCCTCGGGCAGGACTACCTGCCGAACCGCATCGGCATCGCGAGCGGCGTGACAGTGGGCATGGCGGTGACGGTCGGCGGACTATTCAGCCCGCTTCTCGGCTGGATCGCGGATGCCACGGACCTGCGCCTCACGTACGCGATCCTCGCCGGACTCACGGTCGTGGCGTTCGCGCTGGCGTTCCTGCTGCGCGAGCCGGCGGTGCCGCGGCACCCGCGGCCGGCCGGCGACGCCACGGCGGAGGCCGGCGACGAGGGCGCGCTGTAGCCTCCGCACCAACCGCGAGCCGGTTTGTTGACCCCGAGGCGGGTTAATGCGCTGTGAAGTGACGGGACATCGCTGACAGGTTCGTGACAGGACAT